>CAZOHA010000022.1:21027-61097 GCA_964579515.1 uncultured Bacteroides sp.
CTGAAAGATTCCATTTCGGGTCCGTCTTCCCGGAACAGGGGTCCATCGGAAAGCGGTACAGCCTTTCCGGAGCCTACCACGCCGATCAGCCTGCCGGTCTCCCTGGACAACTCCACAGTCACTCCCCCGGCCGCCATCTCCAGCACGGTTCCTTTTTCCGATACATCCACCCCGGCAGCCTTTGTGTTCCCTTCTGAACCCAACAAACCCGGTTCAGCAGCAAGCAGTTCCGAGGCGACCTTCTGCGGACGCTTCACGGGCCAGCTCCAGAGGTGGATCAGCCTGCCGTGCGGATCGACCGCCTCGAGGGTCAGCACATCAGCCTGCTGCCATCCTTCCGTCAGAGGAACGGCCAGCTTCCCCCATTGGCCGGGAGACAGCGGATCCACCCCGGGAACACCGAAGTCGATGATGCGCCCCGATTCGATCTCATCCGGCTTGTGGGATCCCATATGATCCGGCCCCGGAAGATCGATCCAGTGGTACCGGAAGGTGCACTGATCCAGGCGAGTGTAGTGAAATCGGTTCTCTACCCGGAAGATGCCGTCGAATCGTTCGGTGATATACCTGTCCTCCAGGTGGACCGGCGACCAGATCTGCCGGATGGTAAAAAAACTGCCCTCTTTTTCATGGTAAGGTCCCACGATCCCGTCGGGAGCATGATTCCCGTCCGTATCCAGCTCGCCGGTGTCGGTTCTTTTCACTGCCTCGTCGGCATATACCCACAGGAAACAGCCGGCCGACAGGGGATGGTTCCCGAGCCTCAGCCAGTAGTCCTCCAGTCCGGCCCCATGGCCCCCGTCATACAGACCGTGCAGCAGTTCGGTGGGAAAAAAGATCTTCCGCGGGGCGAAGTGGTCCATCGACAGGTGGTCGTAATCCACGTAGTGGGCCGTATTGGTCTTTCCCATCACCGCCCAGGGATGGGTCACTTCCCGCTTCTGAATGTCCAGCTCCCTGAAATCGGCATCATAGGCGGTGTTCCATCCCCCCTCGTTGCCGTTGTTCCACATCACTACCGAGGGATGGTTCACATCCCTGGCGATCATCTCCCCCAGCAATTTCCTTCCCACCACCGAATCGTAAGGCGGATCCTGCCATCCGGCCAGCTCATCCAGCACGAAGAGTCCCAGCGAGTCGCACACCTCCAGGAAATGTTTGTCGGGCGGATAGTGGGACATTCTCACCGCATTCATATTCATATCCTTGATCAGGTTCACCACCTCGATACTGAGCGCTCTGGAAGAGGTGCGCCCGTGGTCCGGATGGAACGAATGGCGGTTTACTCCCCTGAACCTGATCCGTTGGCCGTTTACGTAAATCCCGTCTTCGGCCCGCACCTCCACGGTCCGGAAACCGATGGTTTCTCTGTGGCGGTGCAACAATTTTCCGCTCCGGTCCAGCAGGCGGAACTCGGCCCTGTAAAGAACGGGGAATTCCGGATTCCATGCCACTACCCCGGGGATCTTCCCCTCCAGCCGGTGGATTTCCCCGCCTCTGGTATTCCCGGTGATCCGTCCCTGTTCCGGTCCGTCCGTGGAAGAGACCACCACTTCCACAGAGACCGCCTCTTTCAGTTCCGGCGTGTGAACCTCGGCCCGGAAGGCCCCGTCGGCGCGGGCATCGACTGCCACTCGCCGGATATGCTCGGCCGGTTTGGCCTGCAGGTAGACCGGCCGGAAGATCCCGCCGAAGATCCAGTAGTCGGCCTTTCTTTCGGCATGGTTGACTGACATGTTGTCGGAAAACTTCTTTACGAACACCTCCAGGGTGTTCTCCCTGCCGTACAAAAGCAGGTCGGATACATCATAGCTGAACCGGTAGAAGGCACCCTGGTGGACCGCCCCGGCCTGGCGTCCGTTCACCTTTACCCGGCAGTCGGTCATCACCCCCTCGAACACGATCTCCACACTCCTCCCTTCCCAGGCAGCGGGAACGCTGAAGCGATGCCGGTAGTGGCCCTCCTCTTTCAGCCGCTCTTCGAACGGCACGTGCCCGTAGTGATACTCCCCGAAACCCTGCTGCTCCCAGCAGGACGGAACTTCAATGGTGGTCCACTCCCCGCTTTTCCTTCCCGCCGTGCAGTAGAACTCCCACTCTTCGGTACGGTCGAAGCCGGTCCCGGACAGGTACCGGATTTCCGTATCCTGCGGGAGTAGAAGTCCGGGGATGAACCAGAGGATGATCAGAGTAAAAAAGGATCGAGGCCCCGAAGCGGCCCGGGGCAGGGGATGGATTTGTTTCATGGATTGTTCTTTCAGGATAATTATATGGGTCATTCCGTCACTAAGATCGTGATTTTTTCAGGGAGAACCAATCAATCTCCGACGACAAGGCAGAATCCGTGGTTATCCTCCACTTCGCTGCCGGCCTAATCCTCCAGGATCCCCTGGCCCGGGAGCGCATGCCTGTTACCCCGGATCTCATTGCCCTCTCCGTTCAGACCTATGACTTTGTTCCCGCTCCGCTCGGTCAGGTTGTCCAGGACCCTGACCCTTTCACACGGAAGGTCCACGAAATGGTCGGCACCCGGCCGTGCCTGACTGTTCACATAGATAGCGTGGAAATCCCTGTAGATCCGGATATGATTTCACGCGGACAACGTTGAAACCGACATAGGTGCCGTCACCCCACGCCTTGATGGCAGCCCGGCCATTTGCCAAGGCAGGTAAACCGGACCGAAACAAGGAGCAGGAATCGTTCAACCGGGGATAAAAAAAATCTCAGCTACGGTACGATTTTCATGGTCCTACGGACCGATTCTGCCGGGTGGATAGGAGGTAATTTCCTAATTTAGTGGTGTTGTAGCCTCACCAATCCCTGACGACCATGAAACCGGGACATCTCTTCCTCCTTGTACTTTCAGTTTATTCCGTTTCTGCAGCACCCCTTTCTTCCCAGGGCATCGATTTCACCTACACCACCAGCTACCGGATCTACAACAGCAACAGGGCCGAAACCAGGGAAGAGTACGCCGGCATCTGGATCCCCGACATGGAAAGGGATATCCGGGGACTGGTCATGACCACTATGGTCAGGAACGAGTTCGAGTTCAACAACGACTCCTCCATCCGCAACGTCTGTGCCGAACAGGACCTGGCCCTGCTGTTCTTCTACGGGGAGGCCCAGGGCGACTACTATCTTGGCGGAATCATGGGTTTCCATCCGCAGGACGGGCACGACACGGTCCTTCTCCGGGTACTTCGGGATTTTGCTCTCCGTAGCGGTAAGCCCGAAATCGAGCATGCCCCCTGGCTTACATTCGGCCATTCGGCCGGTATCACCTTCTGCAGGAACCTGGCCTGGTGGAATCCGGAACGCACCTTCGGGGTGGTCCACTACAAAACCGGAGGGATTTCGGCACCCGGCTGGGCCGATCCCGATGCCACGATCATCGGCATTCCATGGCTGGCTGTCAGTGCCAGGATCGACAAATTTGAACCCACCCCGGAGCAGGGTTGGAACGATTCCAGGGCGGAAGTACTCGCCTGGAGGGCCATGGGCCATACCATCAGCCATATCGTGGAACCCACCATGGAAGAGGGCCACAGCATATGGAGACCCTTTACCGGTGCCTATATCGCCGAATTCATCCGGCATGCGGCCTCCGGCCGGATCCCGGAAGGAGAGATCGCCCGGGAAGGGCCCGTGGAACTGATTCTGCAGAAAGAGTCGTGGGGCACGCTCACCACCTCCGAGAGTGAAGTGCTCATGGACCAGGCAGAGCTCCCTGAGGAGCTGGTCTGGCTTTACCAGGATGCCGATCCCTTCTATGTGCCCGACCGGTTCTGGCATATCAATACGGAGATGGCCATCCACTGGATCAACTACGAACACCGGGATTACGCCCCTTTTGAACCCGGTGGGGACACCATACTGAACGGGGTGGTGAAGAGCTGGAACGAAGGAATCCCACTGGGGAAGGACGCTTTGGAAGAGATCCGGTTCGCCCGGGCGGTGGACTATGATGCGGACAGTGCGGCTTCCGGGTGGGAAACTGCGATCGATGCTTCCGGTGGATTCCGGCTCCGCTCGACGTTTCCGCTGGCAGGATTGGAGGTCAAATTTCAGAATGATTCCCAGTATCCCGGTAAACAACCGGTTCAGAGCTACCTGAACGGGGCGGACGCCCTGCTGGTACACCGGATCGCCTCCGAAGATCCCTCCTTCCGGCCCGATGTATTCCTGATTTCGGCCGCGGATGTGAATCTGGACGGAGTGGTCGACAGCAGTGATGTCCGCATGGTAATGGACAGGTCCGTGTTGAAACAATCCTCCTTTTCTGCCGATTTCGTCTTCATGGACAGCATCTGGAACAAATTCAATAAGAAAACCAGGATCTCCGGCGGCTATCCGGACGATGACGGGGAGGGCTTTTCCAGCCACCGGCTCCCCGGCCTGGGGCCGCTGGTATCGGTAGGATATACTCCCGGGAATCCCTACCCGGTATATAAGAAGACCACCATCTACGGTATCGCGCTGGGTGATCTGGACGGATCGCTGGATATGCGGGATCGCCCCCCTTCGGAAACCGATTCCATTCTCATGGGAAAGGCTCAGTACAACGCCGGCGGAGATACGGTCAGGATTCCGGTATCCCTCTCCGGCCAGTTGCAGGCCACCTCCCTGGATCTGAATTTTGTAATTTCGGAAATCCTCCCGCTGAAAGGTGCGGTCAGCTGGTTCGAACTGGCCGGAGTGGAATCGGATCCGGGAACCTACGTTGCCTTTCATTCCGCCGATTCCCTGGCCATGGTGAGCCTGTTCCATCCCGGCGGGATTCCGGTGGGGGAACCCGTGATCCGGCTGCTGTTCACCCCGGTGGAGGGAGGAGGCAGCGATCCCTATCTGGTGGATCTGGCGGGATGGGTGAATGGAACACCGGTCACCGTATACGGTCAGGTGCTCTCCCATGCTTCCGGTGATCCCGGAACGGGGGAGGAGATCCGGCTCTTTCCCAATCCGGCCACCTCCCGCTTCCTAGTGGAGCTCCGCCACTCCTGCCGGGGTGAGGTCGTGATGGAGATACTGGACCCGGGCGGAAGGGTGGTATCGGTCAGAAAGGAACAAAAGCAGCTTCAGGACATGCAGGTGACCATCGATGTATCCTCACTGGAACCGGGAGCCTATTTTCTGAGGATCTCCGTGGAGGGTCTCCGGCGGACGATCCCCTTCGTGAAACAGTGAGCCCCCGGCACCGGGCAGAACTAGCTGGAAAACCTCGGAAGGCGGCCGGAATAATCGACCCGGTAGATCTCACCGGGATCGCCGGAAACCCCGGGATCGCCGCTATCGGCGGTCCGATTCCCTATCTCCAGTATCCCTTCTTTCAACCGCATCCCGGGTCCGTCAAACACCGGCCAGGAAACAGCGAAATCGACCTCTGATCCGTTCACCTTCACCCGGGGGACCCTGCCATACCCTGGCCCGGAAGGCCAGTCGGGTTGAAAAAAGGGCGGGGAGTGCAGGGACACCCGGGGTGTGACCGGGCCGAATCCCCAGTCGACGGTGGCTTCCGAAAACGATCCGCCCGTCACATATTGCATCTCTAAAAGGTCTCCTCCCAGGTTGGTGTACCGGACCAGATGGTCGGTATTTGCCCGGGACAGGTCCAACCGGGTATGCTCCTCCACCTGATCCGCAAAACACTCCAGACATGAAAAATCACGCTGGGGATGAACCTCCAGTACCAGTCCGCAGAGCCGGCCGGGAGCCTCTTCAGCGATCAGGAATCGACGCCCCCGGGCTGTTTTGCCCTCTACCTGCAGGGGTTCTCCCTTCGCCGGATGCCCGATGAGGCGGATGGCCAGGCAGCTTCTGCCGATCTCCACACAGAAGAGATCCCCGCGCCGGACCGTACGGATCTGATCCGGCAAGTTGATATAACTCTGGTTCTCACCGGCGATCCTGTCCACGTAATTGATGATCTGATAGCTCTTTCCCTTATGTGCCTCCTGCGGAAACCGACGGTCGAAATCCCTTTTCCAGAGCCGTTTCCACTCTTCCACGGTGGAGATGATCACCTTCTGTATCTCACGGGCATTGGCCGGGGTAAGGGTTAACTGAATGAGAGTGTTCCGGTGCTGGAAGACCTGGGTGAAGGGATTGGTGGACTTGCCCGACCACTCGTCGAAATAGCGGCCGTTGCCCCCCACCTCCAGAGGCAGCTCTCCCGGATCCGGCCTGATCACCAGTTTCCAGTTGACCATCTGGAAGGTGGTGCCGGTCCAGCCCCCGTAGGGACTGATGCAACTTCCAAGGGTATGATCCGCTTCCACGAAAAAGAACTGTTTCACATAGGAGGGATGGGCAAAAAGGTATTCCGGTTTGCTTCCTCTGTACCAGGATTCTGAGGACTTCTGCTTCCGGGCCAGGTCCACCACCTGCGAAGGAGGACGGTACTGGCTGGTGATCGCATGGATAGACTGGATGTACTGGTTCCCGGAAATGCCGAAAACCGGCTCCCGGGTTCCCTCCCCGAACCACAACCAGGCCAGGTAGTTGGTGGCATTCCGGTTGCTGTTTTGCGCCCCGGAGCCCCGCATCTCGCTGCCTCCGGTAGTACCCCAGCTGTAGTGAAGGGCGGTCTCGGCGGCAAAATAATCCAGCACGGCCCTGGCAGCCAGGCGCACCTCCCGGTCACGGGCAAAATCGTAGAGGTTCAGCCAGCTGATCACCGAATAGGCCTGGTAAATACTGGAATTGAACTCTCCGGTCCCATACCTGTACATCTTCCGGGACCACTCCATGATCCACTGCTTCATCAGATCCATCTTCTCACGGGCATCGGGAAAAATACCGGGGTACTCCAGAGCTGCCTGAGCATGCAGGTAACCGCTGCAGCGGGCCATATGGGTATGGTTCTCCGTGCCTTCACCGGTCCATGGATTGTGACTGTCGACCCGTTCGAAAGCCCGTTTCAGGATCTTTGTGCGGCTCGCCTCCAGGCCGGGTGCGCCGGCATACCGGTGGAGTATCCTCGCCATTCCCACCATGGTGAAGTGGAAAGGAGAATGATCGCTCAATTGCAGGATCCACTCGTTGGCCATGGAATCCTCCACTCCGTACTGCTCCATCCGTGCCATGGCTTTGGGCCAGTAATATTTCTCCGGATCGCCGATATCCATGGAAGGAGGACGGTACTCATCGGCAATCGTTTTTTGCAGGAGTGCGGACCGCTGCCGGAAGCCTGTTTCCTCATCCTCACAGGTACCGGAGGCACAGGAGATCACCGTCCACGCGAATGAAGCGCAAAAGGGAAGGAGAATACGTGAAAAATGCATAGGTTTACGGGCGATGGTCACCTAAAACTAATGATTTAATTCGTTCACCCTTTATGAAATCAGTTCTTTTGCTCCTTTCATCTTTCACATTCTCCCTGGCCCTTCTTTCCTGCCATCCGGATCCGCCCCATGTGATCCTGATCATGGCCGACGACATGGGGGCCGAATGCCTGAGTGCCTACGGAGGAACCTCGTACCACACTCCCCACCTCGACCGGATGGCGGAGGAAGGATTGGTGGTAAGCCACTGCATCGCACAACCCCTCTGCACCCCTTCCAGGGTGAAACTGATGACCGGTCTTTCCAATCAGCGGAACTACACCCATTTCGGACGCCTCGACACGTCCTGGCTCAACATGGGGACCCTGATGAAGGAAGCAGGGTACAGGACCTGCATCAGCGGCAAGTGGCAGCTGAACGGTCTGGCCTACAAGGAGCAGTTCCCCGACTGGGGTAATCACGACCGTCCGCTTCATATGGGATTCCAGGAGTACTGCCTGTGGCAGCTGACACGTCAGCGTTCCGAAGGTGAACGGTTCGCTGATCCGCTGATCGAGCAGAATGGAAAGGTCCTGGAGACCGGTCCAGATGATTACGGTCCCGATATCTTTTGTAATTATATCCTTGATTTTATAGACAGAAACCATCAAAACCCCTTCTTCATCTACTATCCCATGGTTCTGGTTCACGAACCTTTTGTTCCCACGCCCGATTCGGAGGAGTGGAGCGATCCGGCAGCCCGCTATGAAAGAGACACCGCCCATTTCCGCGATATGATGGCCTACACCGACAAGCTGGTCGGGAAAATCAGGGACCGCCTGGAAGAACACGGAATTCGACGGAACACGATCCTGATATTTACTGCAGACAACGGTACCGACCAACGGATATTCAGCCGGACCGTCGACCGGACGGTCCGGGGTGCCAAGGGCATGACCATCAGCGACGGGGTGCGGGTCCCGCTGCTGATCGAATGGCCGGCTCAGATCAAGCAGGGAAGTTACTTTCAGGGCTTGATTGAATTCAGCGACTTTTTCTCCACCCTGGCAGGGTTGACGGGCAGGGAGGTTCAGAGCGACGGGTACAGTTTTCTCCCGCTGCTCAAGGGGGAGAGATATGAGGAACGGGACCACGTCAGGGTCCATTACGATCCCCGGTGGGGAGACTGGGTGAATCAGTTCCGCAACACGTTCGTCCAGGACAGGGAATTCAAACTCTACAGGGACGGCTCATTCTTTGATCTGCGGAACGACATCATGGAGCAGGTTCCCATGACCAGGGATCAGCTGACTCCCCCCGCACGGGAGATCTATGACCGTCTCGAAGAGCATCTGGAGCTGGATGAACTGTAATCAGAGAAAGCCGAATGGAATCCACTGTTGAAAACAATCACCGGAAAGCCGTATGTATCATCCTGATACTGGCAGCGGCTTCGGCTTCGGCTGCGGCGCAGCCTGAAAAACTCGACCAGGTGTGGCCCGCCCGCTGGATCACCAGCCAGGAGGGTCCCTGGAAGGAGTACTCCGTACACCGGTTCCGTAAAGGCTTTGAACTGGACACCCTTCCCGGATCTCTTACGGTGCACACCAGTGCAGACAACCGCTACCGGCTCTTCGTGAATGGTCACCAGGTCACCCGGGGACCGCAGCTGGGGGACCTCGATCACTGGTATTATGAAACCACCGATATCGCGCCCTTCCTCAGGATGGGTAAGAACGTGATCGCCGCGGAGGTGCTGAACTACGGCTCGCGCCCACCCGATTACCAGCTTTCCGTGCAGACGGCATTCCTTCTGGCTGCAGGGGACCGCCGGTTCCGTTCCCTCAACTCCGGAAACGGCTGGAAGGCCATCCCCGATCCGTCCTACACTGCGGCCCTGGTGGACCGGAGCCAGCTGAAAGGCTACTACGGGGGAGGATCGCGCGAGCAGGTCGACGGACGGACCTATCATTGGGGGTGGGAATTGCCCGGATTTCCGGACGGATCGTGGAAAGAGGCGAAAGTGGTCGAGACCGCCTTTGCCCGGACCTGTACCTGGGCCAGCCGGTGGAAGCTGACGCCGAGGACCCTCCCTCATGAACAGATCGTTAAACAGCGTTTCCGGGCGTTGCAGCTGGCCGAAGGGTTGCCGGTGAAGGACGGGGAAGGTTTGCTGCGGGGAGACGCACCGCTTCGCATCCCGCCCCATTCAAGAGTGAGACTGGTCTTTGATCAGGGAGCCGAAACCACTGCTTATCCGGAAATTCACCTGAGCGGCGGGGAAGGAGCCCTGGTGCGGCTGAAGTATGTGGAAGCGCCGGTGCTGGATTCAGGAAACAACCGGATCAAGGGGAACCGGAACGTGATCGAAGGGAAATCATTTCTGGGATACGAGGACCGGTATATGCCGGCGGGCTCGGGAGGACAGGTCTACAAACCGTTCTGGTGGAGGGCCTTCCGGTATGTGGAACTCACGGTGGAGACCGGATCAGAAGCCCTGGTCCTGGAGGATTTCTTCAGCCACCTCTCCACCTATCCCTTCGAGCAGCGGGCGGATCTGAAGTTGGGGGGAATCCCGCAAACGGACGCTGACACGATTGCCAGGATCCTGGAGATCGGCGACCGCACACTGCGTTTGTGCGCCCACGAGTCTTTCATGGATTGTCCCTATTATGAGGAGAGTCAGTTCCCGGGAGATACCCGCATCCAGGCACTGGCCGCCTATCTCCATTTCGGAGACGCCCGGCTGGCGAAAAACGCCATCGAACAATTCTCCTGGTCGCTGAACGGAGAGGGTTTCATCTCGGCTCGCTATCCCACCAATTCCACCTATTACATTCCCAATTACAATATCTACTGGATCGGAATGCTCCACGACTATATGATGTTCAAGGGTGACTCCGCCTTTGTGGCTTCCCAGTTACCGGTGGTCCGGTACCTGATGGACTATTTCCTCCGAAGGGCGCGTGCCGACGGAACCATCTCCCGTCCCGGTTACCATAATTTCGTCGACTGGACCCATCGCAGTGGTGAGGCGCCTTTTGACAGCGAAGGCTACTCTTCCATTGTGGACCTTCACGTATTGCTGGGCCTGCAGTGGGCCGCCCGGCTGGAAGCCTTCGCCGGGGATCCCGAGCTTGAATGGAAGTACCGGAAAAGGGCCGGTCAGCTGATGGAAAGGATTCCCGAACTCTATTTCCACAGAAAGAAAGGATTATTCGCCGATACCCCGGAAATGGACTCCTGGTCGGTCCATGCCAATACCCTGGCTATTATTACGGGGGCCGCGGGAGAGATGGCCGGGGATATCATGAAAATCATCCTGGACGGTTCCGGCGGAATGGTGGGCAGCAGCATATACTGGAGGTTTTACATGTCGGAAGCACTGGACCGGTCCGGACGGGGGGATCATTACCTGCAGTGGCTGGAACCGTGGAAGGAAATGATCCGGGCAGGGGTGACCACCTGGCCGGAGACAGGCCCGGAGAGCCGTTCCGAGTGCCATGGATGGGGGGCCAGCCCCAATTACCACCTTTATGCCACGGTGGCGGGGATCCGGCCCCAAAGTCCCGGCTTCTCCAGTGTCATTGTCCGGCCGCATCCAGGCAACGCCAGCAGCCTTACCTGTGTGGTTCCGCATCCCGGGGGGAGGATCAGCCTGGAGCTCCGGTTCAGCTCCGGCCGTTCGGAAGGAACCATCCTTCTCCCGGAAGGGGTGGATGGGACCTATCACTGGAAAGGAAAGCAGCAACAGCTCGCACCGGGCTCGAACCGGATCACTCTATGACCAGTCTTTCCAGTGCACTGCCGCCTGCAGAAATGATCCTGACCAGGTAAAGGCCCCGGGGGTATCCGTGAAGATCGAGCAGGGGGGATTTCTGGGTGATATGCAGCCTCCCATGAAGATCATAAAGCTCCAGCTTCTGAAATTCCGGAACCGCGCTGACCCTGGTGAAGGTGTCGGCCGGGTTCGGGTAGATCCGGGTGTTCATTGCCGCTGCACCGGGAGTGTTTGTTCCGGTGACGGAGGCTTCCGCATTGTAATGAATCCGGTCATCCAGAAGATGGATCGATTGGGAATTGTCCAGGTAGAGATGAATATCCCCTCCTGCGCGAACCACGCGCGACACCACGGGGGGATTTCCCCTCCCGAGCCACATTCCCACCATCATCCGCTTTCCCGTGGAGGCCTCCGGTTCCAGAAACAACGGGTCGCTCCCCGAGAACCCGGTTTCGGAAGGGGTCATGTACCAGCCCTTCAGGAAAGAACCGTTGTTCCCGTGGAGAATAAAGCAGGGCAGACCCTCCTCGTTCAGGAGTGAAACCTGTACATCGCCCTGTGTATCTCTTCTTCCCACATTCAGCTGCCAGCGCAGAGAACGGGGTAGTGCCGAGGATACCGTATCGAGAGTGGTGATCATGGCGGCGGTGTCGCCCAGGAAAGCCACGTGAAAATGGCGATGGGCCATATCGAGGCCCAGATTACGGTATTTTTCCCCGCCGTCCAGCACCAGGTAGGCCCCGCTGTCGGAGGAACTGTAAGAGAGCAGTCCGCCGGTGTCCCGGTGGGGTTTCTTGTGATCCCCCCATGCCTTTCCGTCCACCAGAAGCCCCGAAACCTGGACAGGGTCATAATTCTTTCCAGTCTGACCGGCAAAGTAGGTGTCAGATGCCACCGCTGAAAAATTAAAACTCTCCGCCATGTTCCAGCCGTTGTAATCGTGCCGGACAAACTTTCCCATCATGCTCAGCAGCAGGTCATTTTCGTCCTGCCAGCGGTTCCGGAAAAAATAGGCCCCGAACTCATGATCGGCCATCACCGGATCAAATTCCGGAGAGGGGTCGGCGCTCCCCACTGAATCGGGATAGAGGATCAGCCCCCAGACTCCCCCCAGCCGGTTTTGCTCATACCTGCCGATGGTCGACCCTGGGGAATCGATCCCCAGGGTACGATCGTAGAAAAATTTGTAATAGGGGAGCGAATCGCCGGGAACAGTGGGAAAAAGCAGCGCGAACAGTCCCTGTCCGAAGGCTCCGTCACTGTCAACCGAGGTCATCACATGTTTCCTGTCGGGGGTGGCGGAGAAAGCGTACATGACCATTTTCCAGAAAGACTTCCCCCGAAACATCACATCCAGGGTGTGATCGCCCGTTTCTCTTGCAGCCAGCATGGCGGCCAGTCCGAACGGCACGCCGTAATGGATGTACCCCAGTCCCTCGTAACTGTAACCGCTGGGTCCGTAAGCGATGCTGTTGTGTTCCCGGAGAAGTTCTTTGATGTGGGCATAGCGGTCAGCCCGGATCTGCTCCTCCCGGGCCGCCAGCATCATGACCATCTCGGTACCGCGGCATACGGACACCCAGTTGGAGTTGGGCATGTTGTAGAGCTCCCAGCGAAAAAGCGCTTCCCAGTCATCCAGTCCCGCACTCAGGGAATCTTTCACAAAAGTGGTCTGTTCACCGGTCCACCCGTCCCTGCACCAGTCATAGCAGAGACCGTAAGCCATTCCCGGAAAAGCGTAAGTGAGCGCCTTGCTTCCCGCTTTCTTCTCCTCCCAGGATCCCAGGTCGGGTATGGTGGGAGTGCCCTCGTGACCGCTGGTATACATATCATGCAAAAGCTGGTAGGCCTGACGGGCATAGCGCACCGAATCGGTCAGCCGGTAGATCAGCGCATTTTCGACCGCTGCGTAAGATCTCAGGTAGTTGTGCCTGTCACTGGTGACCGTATCGTACTCCAGATAGAAGTCCCCGTCGACACGGGATTTGATCGAATGAAACAGTTCATGGTGGTGGGTGCCGGGCACCAGGATCAGCTCCTTCAGACGGTCGACGGTGGAACTGTCGAGGAACAACCGGGGTGATTCTCCGGCATTCGCCGGTGAACCGGAACAGGAGCATAGTGCCAGAGAGAGCGCTGTGAAAATGGTCAGGGTTCGGAAAGTGATCATCATGGGCGGGATTTTCAAAGAAGGTTCATTCGTCCGATTATCAGGAACGAAGCGAAAGAATAATCAGGTATATCGTACAGCCCAGCAGAACAAGGATGCCGGCGTTGATGAAGAGGGACATGGAATATCCCACCAGGAAGGGGATCAGGGCTCCGCCCGAGATGGCCATCATCATCAGGCCGGAGATCTCGTTGGAACGGTCGGGCAGTCGTCCCACCGTAATGGAGAAAATCAGCGGGAAGATATTGGATGCGCCCAGACTGGCAATAAAAACGAGAATCCAGGCAGACCCTTCACCGGGAGTGAACATCAGGGCCAGAAGCGCAGCAGCCAGCAGCAGGGATGAACCCAGGAAAAACTTTCTGGGTACGATCCGGGTCAGCAGGAGAGCACCGCTGAAGGTACCGATCATTTTGGCCAGAAAATAGACCGATTTGGCATACTTCGCCGCCTCCTCATCCACTCCCAGTCTCTCCGAAAGATAGGTTCCTATGTTGGAATTGATGGCCACATCGATGCCCACCACCAGGAAAATTCCCAGCACCATTCCCAGGACATACCGGTTACCCAGCAGCCTCAGGCAGGATCCCAGGGAGGCAGGCTCCCGATCGGGCTTGTGCTCCTCGATCCTGACCAGAGAGAGCCACAGCCAGGATAACAGGGATATCAAGGCAAAAAGGTAAAGCCCGTACCGCCACGCCCCGGGCGATTCATCCCCCAGCAAGCGTGCTATCCAGGGCCCGATCATCCCTGCGAAAAAGGGTCCTGTCATGGACCCCAGCGATTTGATGAACTGGGAGAAACTCAGGTAGCTGGAGGCCCTTCCGGCAGGGACCACATCCACCAGGAGGGGATTGGCGGAGACCTGCAGAATGGTGTTTCCGATCCCCAGCAGGGCAAATGCGGCAAGGATCACGGGCAGGGTATTTCCCAGGAGAGGGGTAAGGAGCCCTGCCGCCGTGACCAGGATCCCGAAATTGAGCACCCTCTTTTTCCCCTTCCGGTCCTGCCAGACACCCACCGGCACCGAAAGAAGAAAAAACCAGATAAAGGCCACCACCGGAATTAACTGCAGCACATAGGCGGGTGTGTCTGAATCCTGTTTCAGTTCATCCACTCCGGTACCCACCAGATCAATGAAACTGACCACGAAAAACGAAAGGAGCACAGGTATGACAAGGACCGGATCGGTTTTTTTCATGGTCTGGTAAAATCAGGTTGATTCTGGATGATCAGGGATTTATACGATATAAATGAGAAAAAGCAACAGCAAAGTGATAAGCAGCAGAAGCAATGTCTCCAGCGCCTGGCTGCGAGTGATTGAAAGCTTTCTGAAGATCCGCTTTTTCATCCTCACCCGATTTCATATAAAAATAGGGCGAAGCGGCAGCAGTCTCCGTGTAATCCTGATTCAAATGAATGGTATTTTTATTCCAGGGGTTCATGGAACCTCCTTCACGGCGCTGCTTCCGGATGCGTATTGGGAAGGAGTCTGACCAAACTGCTTTTTAAAGCACTTGCTGAAGTACTGGGGATCGTTGTATCCGACCATATAGGTGATCTCGGAAATGCTCAGCTTTTTCTTCGAAAGCAATTGAGCGGCACGTTTCAGGCGGATGGTGTTAATGAATTCCTTGGCCGACTGCCCCGTTAGCGCCTTCAGTTTCCGGTAGAGAACCGACCTGCTCATCCCCACCTCGTGGACCAGTGCCGAGACGTCGAACTCCGGATCATCGATATGCTCTTCGACGATCCGAAGCGCGGAGGCCATGAATCGTTCATCAAACGAAGTAACGGTGATTTCGGAGGGTTCCACCGGGATCTGCTGGTTGAATTTCTCCCACATCCGTTGCCTGGTTCCGGTGATGTTCCGCAATTTCTGGACCAGTTCCCCGGGACAGAAGGGTTTGGTGATGTAATCGTCCGCTCCTTCCTTCAGACCGCGGATGATGTCCCCTTCCTCACCTCTGGCAGTAAGCATGATGACCGGAATGTGGGATGTGCTGGCACCGGTCTTCAACCGGTTGGTCAGTTCCAGCCCGTCCATCACAGGCATCATGACATCGGTGATGACCATCTCGGGAGGATCCGCCAGGACCCTCCGGAGGGCCTCCTCCCCGTCAGCCGCAGTGAATACGTGAAAATCTTTAAACAGGATCCCGGCAATAAAATCTCTCACCTCCGCCTCATCCTCCACCACCAGTACCGGAGGAAGGAGGCCTCGGGTGGAACCGGTTCCATCGGGACCGCTCTTCCTGCCGTCATCGGTCCCTGTGGCATCTTCCTCCGCAGGTCTGAGGGTCACGGAGGGTTGTTCGCCTGAATGATCCAGCTCCGTCTCAGTTTCGCTGTACTGCTCCGGTGAAAGGGGAATAGCAAAGGAGAAGCAGGAACCCTTGCCCGGTGTGCTCTCTGCAACGATCCGGCCATGGTGCGCCTCCACCAGTGCCCTGGTGAGTGAAAGACCGATCCCGGTCCCTTTTTCGCTGGTGGGCCGGTATTTTCCCTCCGGTTCGACCTGGTAGAACCGGTCGAATAT
This sequence comes from uncultured Bacteroides sp., assembly GCA_964579515.1. Classification (GTDB taxonomy): domain Bacteria; phylum Bacteroidota; class Bacteroidia; order Bacteroidales. The sequence continues at coordinate 36,780 of CAZOHA010000022.1, forward strand.
ATGAGCCAGCTTCTCCCCGGGAATCCCTGTCCCCGTATCTTCCACGGATACCAGGATGCATTCTGAAAGTGATCCCTTTTCCGGAGGCCCTTCCTGAAGGCAATCCTCCGGCCTGTTTTCCAGAGACACCGACAGCTCAATCCTTCCTCCTCCGGAAGTGTTCCTGAAAGCGTTGGAGAGCAGATTGAAAACGATCTTTTCGATCTTGTCGGGATCGAACCATACCGCTTTCGAAGTGAGTTCTGACCGGAACCGGTATTCGATTCCCCGGGCCTCGGCCAGTTCATCAAAGACCGACTTGATATCCCTCAGAAAACCGATCAGATCACCCTGGCGGACCTTCAGGGCCAAAGTGCTTTGCTTCACTTTCCGGAACTCCATCAGCTGGTTGATCAGCCTCAGCAGGCGGCCTACATTGGCGCGCATCATGGAGAGATGCCGGTCCAGCTGCTCTCCGTGAGGCCCTCTGGAAATAATCTGTTCCAGAGGGCCCTGGATCAGGGTGAGCGGAGTTTTGAATTCATGGGAAATATTGGTAAAAAACCGGAGCTCCATGTTGTTCAGCTCTTCGATCCGCTGATTTTCCAGCTCTTTGACTTCCAGCTCATGTTTCAGCCTGGCCTCCTTGAGAAAGGTCCTTCGGTAAAACATCAATATCAAAACGATCAAAACCGCATATGCCAGGTAAGCGTACCAGGATCTCCACCAGGGCGGAAGTACCCTGATCTGCAGAGCCAGTCCCTCCTGGTTCCAGATCAGATCATTATTGGATGCCTTCACCCTGAATAGATAGCGCCCCGCATCCAGGTTGGTGTAAGTGGCACTTCGCTGTGTGCCGATATCCCGCCAGTCATTTTCGAATCCCTCCATCATGATCTGATACTGGTTCCGGTCCGGCGCCGTATAATTCAGGGCAGCGAATTCAAAGGTGACCACCGACTGGGAGTGTTTCAGCGTAATTTCAGAGGTTTCACTGATATGGGAATCCAGGGGGGAATTCTTGCCGCCCGCCTTTACGGGATTGTTAAAGATCAACAGGTTGGTCATCACCACCGGGGGCACAAAGTCATTTCTGGTGATTTTCAAAGGATGGAATCTGTTGAACCCGTTCACTCCGCCGAAGTAGAGTGTTCCATCAGAGGCGGCCAGGGCGGCAGAGTAGGAGTACTGGTTGCTCTGCATCCCGTCGGAAAGGTCATAATTCATGAACTCTCCTGTTCCGGGTGAATACCTGCATAGCCCATCGTTACTGCTGATCCACAGATTTCCGGCGGAATCTTCCAGGACCCTGTGCAGGGAATTGCTGGGAAGGCCGTCAGAAACGGTGATGATCCGGGTCGAATCGGTCCGTGGATCCATGAAGAGCAGACCGGATCCTTCGGTACAGATCCAGTAGCGGAACTGTGTATCCTGGTAAACCGACCTGAAATCAGCATCGGCAATCTGCTGACGGATTCCGGCGGAGAAAGGACAGGTCACCAGACTGTCCTTCCCCTGATTGAGAATAAACAGCTCAGCTCCGCAAAACCAGAGCTTGCCCCGACGGTCCGGATAGATATAGGTGATGCGTTCCTGGAACCGGACCGTCGACCGGATTTCATTCGGGATCAGCTGAAAACTACCCTCATCCGGACAGAACCGCTGAAGCCCTTCTGAAGTACCGATCCAGAAAGTCCCGGTGCTGTCCTCACAGACCGCCCAAACGTTGTCATTGATCAGACTTAGGGGATCATCCGCCCGGCTCCTGTAGCTGGCCACCACATCCATACCCTCCGAGACCTGGTGCAATCCTCCCGAATAGGTGCCGATCCATAACCTGTCGCGGGAATCCCGGAGCATACTGGTTACCACATGGCTGTGGAGTGACCGGTCCGTCCCGTTGAAAAAATGGCCGAATGTTCCGGTTTCCGGATCGAACAGATTGACTCCGCCTCCGTCGGTGCCGATCAAAACTCTGCCTTCATTTTCTTCTTCAAAGCACAACACGTACGGATGAGACAGTCCATTTGATCTTCCCGGCAAGGAAGAGTAGTGTTCAAACTTCCTCAGACGGGGATCGTATTTGTTGATCCCACCATTGAAGGTTCCCACCCACAGAATATCCTGATCGTCTTTAAACAGACTGTATATCGCCTGTGTGTTGAGACTCCCCGGGTCCAGGGGATCCAGCCGCAGGTAGGAGAATATGCCGGACTCTTTGTCGAAAATATGCACCCCCCCGCCATCCGTGGCAATCCACAGATTGCCCTGGTATTCCAGAACATCCTTTACAATGTCGCTTTTCAGGGACCGTCCTGGATCGTTGGTGTGGAACCATCGGGTCTCCATGGTTTCCGGATCCAGGGAATGGATCCCCCCGCCCAGGGTGCAGATCCATATCAGCCCCTCGCTGTCCTGGTAAAGGGTTTTTCCGAATTCGAGAGGGATTTCCGATTCAGGACCGTTAAGGGGGTGGTAGATAAAGCGGTTCACTGCACGGTCATACAGGTTGATCCCATCGGTGTTGGTAGCGACCCAGATGCGCCCCTGCCGGTCTTCGTAAATGTCGGAAATATCGGTATCGGAAAGGATATTTTCAGGGGGGCCCGTGGTGGAGGGATTCAGCCTTACGATCTCCCTTTCACCCGAAGCAATCAGATGAAGTCCCCCGCCCATGGTGCCGACCCAGAGGTCTCCGTTACGGTCACACAGCAGGGTGCGGACAAAATTATACTTATTCGACCCTTCCCCCGGATCATGAATGGAGATCCGCTCGAACTGGTCCTTTTCCCGGTCATACCGGTTCAATCCCCCCCTGGTCCCCACCCACAGATTCCCTTCGGAATCCTCGCAGATATCCTCGATACGGTTGTTGCTGATGCTGGTGGAATCGCCGAACCTGAACCGGTAGGTAGAAAAACTGTAACCATCGTATCGGTTCAGGCCGTCGTTGGTCGCCACCCAGATGAATCCCTGACTGTCCTTGAACACCCGGTTGACTGTATTCTGGCTGAGGCCCTCATTGACGGTCAGATGCTCAAAGTAAAAGTGCTGCTGTCCCCTGATAATGAGACAGCAAAGTGTTTGAATAAGAAGGAATAAAATGATTCGGGACCCGGTCATAATTCCACCCTCCATGCAAGGATGAAGATAGAAAAAATCCAGGATTTAACGTAGTCTTAACATCTGGCCGGGGTCAATGGGACTGATGGCACTGGCCGTCATGGCCACCATCGATGTACCGGTGGGTGCCAATCAGCTGGTGTCCAACTGATCGGCCAGCAGGCGGTTCCGCCGGCCCGGATCATTTGGCCGGATCCCTGCCGAAAAACGCGGTTGCATTTCAATGAATCTTCCGGGTATGTTTGCCGATCTGAGTGAGCACCCCTTCATCCTCCGGGCGTAATCTGCCGTTGACATCGGGTCCGCAGTTGAGCAGCAGGTTGGCATCCAGCTTCCCGGCCAGCGTCAGCCATTGTATCACCTGCTGGAGCGAGGCCACCGAATGATCCCATTCATGCCAGAACCAGTTGCCCTTTGGAAACCGTTCATTTCCTTTCACCGACAGGGTTGCCTCGATCTGCATGGGGAAATACCGCTCCCTGCCCAGCCATTTCCATACCTTTTGGTACTCCCTCTCCGCGAGGGCCTTCTCCCCGCTGGTCACATCCACAGGGTGCAGAGGTACTCCCGGATAGCGACCCGTGGCATTGTTCATCACCATGCATCCGGGCTGCAACTCCTTGATGAACTGGTAGAGATGATCCATCTGCCAGCGGTAGGCCCCCTCCATCCTCCAGGCCGCAACGAAATCCCCGGGGGGGGTGTGTTCGCCATCCGGTGTCTGCCAGCCCGACTGCTGTTTTTTCCAGAATCCGTCGAACCAGAGCTCCGCCAGTTCGCCGTAACCGGTGAGCAGCTCGGTGAGCTGCGCCTTCATGAACTGGACGAAACCGTTCTCATCCGTGTCATGCAGCGGATGGTTCGCATCCCAGAGAGAATAGTAGAGACCCAGCTTGAGCCCGTATTTCTCAGCCGACCGGGCCAGCATCCCCACCACATCTTTCCCATAGGGCGTGTTCTTTACACTGTAACCGGTATGGTTGCTTGGCCAGAGGCAAAACCCGTCGTGGTGTTTGGTCACCAGTACCACATAGTTCATCCCCGCTTCTCTGGCCACTTCACACCAGCGGTCCGTATCCAGTCCCACGGGGTTGAACACGGAAATATCGAGTGTTCCGTCGCTCCACTCCATATCGTAATAGGTGTTGATGCCGAAATGGATGAACATCCCGAATTTCAGTTCCATCCATCTTCTCTGGGACGGTTCGGGCAATACATCGCCGGAAACGGATCGTGGCGCACCGTCGGCAATGGATGTCCACCCCGGGAGGAATCCGGATGCAAGTGCACCCGCGGAGACCCTTTTAAGGAAGTCCCTTCGGTTTGGGTTCATGGTCCAGGAATTTAAGGATGAAGAAGCACATCGATCAGAGGTTGCCTAAGGTTCCCTTCACGGTCCACGATCCCGAACCCCCCTTTGTAATCCCAGTGTGCCCAGGCAATCTGATTCTGCTCCAGTACCTCCTTCAGATCGCGGTACCAGTGTAACCGGTCCCCCGGAGGGAGAGTGGGAAGTGCACCCCATTCGCCGCAATAGAGGGGGAGCCCGGCTCCGGAAGCCACCCGGAGAGGCTCCTGTATCAGTTCTCTCATGGTGTTTTGTCCGAACGTCCCTGAATCGGCCCACAGCACCGCCTTTGCCAGATCGGAAGGCAGGCGGGCAATCTCCTCCTCCGGCACCAGTTGCCCGGGATAACTGACCGGGCCTTCATATTCACCCACTTTGGTCCATCCGGCACGATAGTGAGTAACGACCATGGGATGGTAGAAATGGAAACTCAGGTAAATATGGGGATCCCCTTCCGGCACCCAGAGCTCATCGAAGGTATCGGTCGATTGCCAGCGGTTGGAGCCGATGAAAAGCACCCGTTCGGGCTCCATCTGCCTGATTAACCGGTAGGCCTGCCGGAGAAGATTGTTCCAGTCCTCCGGATCGTCGGCCACAGCCTCATTCAGGATCTCATAGGCCAGAAAGCCGTTCGGATAATCCCCGAGTTCTTCCGAAAGATCCTTCCAGAGGGAGAGGAACTGCTCCCTGGCCGCAGGATCGGTCCAGAGAGGTTTGGGATCCCTGTTGAAGTGGTGCGACCGGACGATATGCAGGTCCAGTATGACCCGGAGGCCAGCCTCACCGGCCCAGTCCAGGGCCCGGTGCAAAAGCCGGAAGGCTTCGGCATCCTTTTCCCCGTCGATGGTCCAGAGCTGCTCCTCATCCACAGGGAGGCGGATATGGTCATAGCCCAGACTGTCGATCAGACCGATATCCTCCCGGGTGAAGAACGAGGCACGTTCCTCCCCCCTCCGGTCACTCTGTGAAAGCCAGTGGCTGATGTTGGTCCCCCGGTGAATGACAAAATCCTCGTAATCGGAGGTCTTTTCCGCTGAGGTCTCTCTCTCTTCGCCCTTCGAAAGGCAGGAGGAAAGGGAGAGGACGGCCCAAGCGAGAATACAACAAAGGGCAGAAACAAAACTTTTGGGAGTGAATCGAGTGGTACACATAGCGCAGATTTTGATGCATTAAAGTAACAAGAAATACCGGGAGGGTGAAATACCGGTTCCCTGAAAATACAATTTTACCCGTTCATCGAGACACCCATACTGACACCTGTCTCCCGCCTGGAATATTATACGGGGTAGTTTGGAACGTATGTACACACGATTGGTCGTATGCTTAAATATTTTTAAACTGGTTTACCTACTGCTACTGACATGAGAAGAACTCTACGGCTGGTGAAGACGGTCATCGGCGCAGTCCTGCTGTTCATCCCCATTCATGCCCAGGAAGAATCCACTCTTTCTCAGGACGGCGACAGCGCTGTCACTGAAGTTGGCAACCGGGAATACTGGAGCAGCCCCGAAGGCACCTTTTCCGGAGTTCATTCAACCCTGTCCGCAGACAGGCTCTCTTCTTTGCCTTACATGGACGTCACAGCCGGTTTCGACGGCATGGTGCCCGGTCTGGAAACCTCTTCCGTCGGAGTTCCCGGAGGTTTTGTAAGGATGAATATCCGGGGGGTCAACACCCTCTTTGCGGGGACCGAACCTCTGATCGTGATCGACGGGGTTCCTTTCGAGAACGCCACCTTCGATGCGGCCGGTTACCGCTTCTCGGGACTCAGTGAGATCGATCCCCGGGATATCGAATCGGTCACCATCCTGAAGGATGCGGCAGCCTCGGCCATCTTTGGATCGAGGGCTGCCAACGGAGTACTCCTGATCCGGACAAAAAACGGATCCCCCGGGGAGAACAGGGTGAACATCCACTACCGGTTCGGTCTGACCGATTCACCCGGGAAGCTGGATCTGCTCACTGGTCCCCAGTTTACGGAAGTTCTCAACCGCGCATGGGAGAATTCCTACCCTGCCGCTGACGGTCCCTCTCCGGTGGCGCTCCACACCTATGACGGATTCTATTCGGAACCTTACACCGACACCATCACCGGTGAGACTTTTCAGCCTAACCTCTCGGATACCGACTGGTACGGAAATATGTGGAACCGGGGAACCTTTCACATGGTGAATTTCGATGTGTCAGGAGGGGATGACCGCACCATATATTATATATCGGGCGGCTTCAGAGATGAAGCGGGCCTGTTATTCAGCGGCAAATATCAGAGGGCCGGTGCCAGGGTAAAAATCGAACACCAGGCCAACCGGAGGCTTCGGCTGGGTCTGAACATCTACCTGGCCTCCAAGATCAGGGATATCAACGACAGGGCATGGTTCGAAACGGCTCATACCACGGCACTCCCCGTGTATCCGGTGTGGTCCCCCAACGATCCCGACATGTACTGGTATAGCCAGGATCACCCTGTCAACATCGAGGCACTGAACCGTTACTCCTGGAACCGGAGCGGCGGATACCGCACCTTTAACAAGGCATTCCTTCAGTTCGAATTCATCGAGGGGCTCATGTTCCGGAGTGACTGGAGCTGGGATTTCCAGCATTTTCTCCATGAGGACTACCAGCATCCGTTCGTGGCACCGGCGGAAAACGGCCTGCTGATCATCAACCGCTCCGACCGTTCCAACTGGAGCAGCAATCAGTACCTGGCATTCGACCGGAAATGGAACAATCATACTTTGGGGACCCTCGCAGGGTTTTCCCTGGAGAATTACAGCTGGGATGCCAATCAGCTGTACAACCCGGGAATGACCCTTGCATTTGTCCATTCCAACGGTGAATCGAACCAGTTGCGTCAGGTGGGGGTGTGGCTCGCCAACAGCCGCTGGGCATCCCTGTACGGAAAGGTCCGCTACTCCTTCAGGGGGAAATACTCAGCCAATTTTACCATCAGGGGGGATGCATCCAGCAGGTTCGGGCCCGACCGCCGCTGGTTCCTGGCCCCGGCCGGTGGTGTGGAATGGAATATGAAAAAGGAGTCGTTCGCTGCGGGGATCGATCAGCTGAGCGCGGCCTCCCTGCATGCCAGTTACGGGATCGTGGGAAATGCCCAGATCGGGAATTTCACTCACCTGAGTTCCATGACCGAAGGCTACTACGACGATCCGAACGTACTCACCGACGGCTACTACCGGTACGGGCTCTATCCTGCAGTGGTTCCCGTGAATATGGCCAACCGTATGCTGGGTCCGGAAGCCGTTACACAGGTGAACGCCGGACTGAAAACGGGATGGCTTGACGACCGTTTCGGTCTCGAGGCCAACTATTTCATGAACACCGTCAGCGATTTGCTCCAGTATATACCCATCAGCATCCTGTACGGATATGAAAACACCCTGCTGTGGGAAAACAACGGAGAACTGCAGGTCACCGGGCTGGAACTGGCCGTTGCGGGAGAGCTTGTCCGGAGCGAGACCGGCCTCGTCTGGGACCTCGGTTTGCACCTGACCACCGCCAGGACCGTCCTGAACACACTACCCGAAGGAATCGATCACGTGGAGGGATACTTTACCAGGGGGGTCCCGGGGGAAACGCTGGGAGGATATTACCTTGCCGAATGGGCGGGAGTCGATCCGGCCACCGGCCATGAGCTGATCCGGGACGCGGAGACAGGAGAAGCCATCGACGGGGAGGTGCTCACCGATGCGGAGTTCGATTCCCATGCCATTTACCAGCCCGGTAAGACCCCGTTCCCCACCCTGTACGGAGGGCTCCGCTCTCAGCTCTCCTTCAGAGGCTTTGACCTGAGTGTGCTGCTAACCATGAAGAGAGGGCACTACCTCCTCGATCTGGGGGAACAGTCGCTCAGCTACATAGGATCGGCCAGCACAGGAATTTCCGGGCTCACCGGCGGCTGGACCGGCCAGGCACCCACCGGAACACCTCTGCTGTATGAGACCCGGATGCGCCAACGGGTCACCGACCGGTACCTGCACGACGCCTCCTTCCTGAGGTTGCAGCAGGTGGGCCTGGGGTACACCTTACCTTCCTCGTGGAGTAAACGGGTCTACATGGAACAGACCCGGATCTATGTGTCAGCCGCCAACCTGATGACCTGGTCGCAATTCCCGGGCTATGATCCCAACGGGCTGCACAGTAATTACCACTCCATGTCACCTCTCGATGCCGGAGTGCTCACTTTTGAACCGCCTCAGCCCCGGACCGTGATGTTCGGAATTCAACTCACCTTTTAACTGGGATGCAACCATGGATTTTCGCACGCGCCATATGACCCGGATAGTTCTGACTGCTTTCCTCTCGCTTTCCCTTTTCTCCTGTGAAGAGTGGATCGCCGGGACCGAGACCGAACCGCTGATCACCACCGAAGGGTATTTCACCACGGTCACCGACCTGGAAAGGCTGCTGAACGGGGCATATGCCACCCTGCTGGGATACCAGGGAGAGGGTCTTGCCGGTTCACCCTTCCTCATCGCAGCCCTCGGCAGCGACCTGGTCGCCCCGTATCCCGCCCACGAGGATGAGATCGATCCCGAAATCCGCCTGCTTTACGACCACCAGGTGGCGGCAGGAAGCCAAAACTCTCCCGCATTCAAGATGATCAAATACGCCTCAAGGGCCATCAACAATGCCAATATGGTGATCGATGCCCTGGAAAACGGCTCCCTGGAGAGTGACCCCGACTTTCTGTACAACCATGAACGGATGAGGGGGGAGGCCTACCTGATCCGGGCCATGGCCAACTTCGAGATCGTTAAGCTGGCGTCCAAACAGTACGACCCCTCCACGGCAGGAAACGACCCGGGCAATTACTATCCGCTGTCGCCGGTATACGTCAGGGATGACTTCCCCGCAGGGCGGATCAGTGTGGAGGAGACCTACGGCAGGCTGCTCGGGGATATTGAAATGGCCGAAAACCTGCTGCCCGTCCGGTGGGACCAGGTATATGCCGAATACGGCCCCACCTTCGTCTATCAGTCCGATTATTACTGGAAAAGCAGGAAATTCAGTCAGGATGTGGCCACCGCCCTGAAAGCCAAGGTGCTTTTCCAGAAAAACGATTTTTCAGGTGCAAAAGCCGCGGTGGACCAGTTGCTGGGTCCCGTCCCGGGAGAGTCGACCAAATATCCGCTTTCGGAAATGAAGGATCTGAATAAATCGGTCATGGGCAACAAAAGTGACGGACCGGTAGGTCCCTATCTGGTCGGGATCGATACGGTCGGCGATGACAAAGCTGTGGCACCGAACCAGGAGATCATCTTCGACTTCTACGGAAGTTCGGAAGGATACGGGCCCAATGAAGGCAGGAACTCCTGGGCGTATATTTTCACTCCCAAATACGGGGAGGAGCAGGGCAGGAGCAAGCTGGGAGAGCAGGGGACCGGCTGGTTCGTTCTCAGCGAATCTTTTATCTGGGATTTTGACTGGGATTATGTGGACTCCAGGTTCTTTAATTTCATGGACGAGCTGGAGGATGAAGAGTTCAACTACTGGTACTGGCCCGTGAAATTCGCCGTGAGGAACCTGAATGTCCTCTGGTACCGCAGTGCAGAGTTCTTTCTGATGCGCGCAGAATGCAACGCCAGGCTGGGCAGCGAATCCGATGCGCTGCAGGATCTCGATTACGTACGTGAACGTGCCGACCTGGATCCCTTCGGCGGGGGCGGAGGGCAGGAGCTGATCGGAGAAATCGTCCGGGAGCGCGCCAGGGAACTTTTCATGGAGAAAAACCGGTACTGGGACCTGCTGCGCCTCGGGGCGCTCGGAGAGCTTCCCGGCGGCATGCTGCCCCGGGGTGACCGCGACCAGACAGTGGCATGGGACGACCCTGCACTTATTTTTCCAATGCCTGAACTCTACTAGCCATGACGATGCAAAAAAAAGACAGGAACCGGGGGGAACGCTCGCTGAACATGTTCAGATCGACCCTTTTGCTGTTATGCGCCCTGTTCAGCCTCTCCGCCGTTTCCAGTGCCCAGGAGATGGAGGTCACCGGGACCGTGGTGGATGAGGCGGGCGAGGCGGTGATCGGTGCCACCATTCTGGAGGAGGGAACCATGAACGGTACCGTTACCGACCTGGACGGCACCTTTCGGATCACCGTTCAACAGGGGTCACACCTGATCGTACGATCAGTGGGTTTCGCCTCCCAGAGGGTCGAGGTGACCGGCGGCAGGGTGACCGTGATGATGCAGACCGATTACCTGAAACTGGATGAGGTACAGGTGGTGGCCTACGGAACCAAGACCAGAAGAGAGATATCGGGGGCCATCGCCAACATCGACCAGGAGGTGGTGAAGAGCAACGTGAACACCTCGGTGATTTCGGGACTGACGGGCCGGAGCGCCGGACTGGATATCGGGAACTCCCCCGACGGACGGAACGCATCCATCCGGATCCGGGGAGTCACCTCGTTGCGATCGGGAAGCGCCCCGCTGGTGGTGGTGGACGGAATGCCCACCAGCCTGGGGCTGAACGATATCAACCAGGAGGACATCGAGTCGATCTCGGTACTGAAAGACGCAGCCGCCTCGGTCCTTTACGGCTCCAGGGCCTCCAACGGGGTGATCCTGATCACCACCCGGCAGGGCCAGGCCGGAAGGACCCAGGTCAACGTGAATTACCAGCACGGGTTCCTGATGCCTTCCACCACCGATATCCCACTGATGAATGCCGATCAGTGGAGGGAGGCCTACACCACAGCGGCCACCAACCGGTACGGGGATGCTGCTCCGTTTTCCAATCCTTCCGACGGCCGCGACGGGTTCTATTCCTTCGACCGGCGCGATCCCGTATCCGGTGATTTGCTGTATGAAGCCACCTATTACGAAACCGACTGGCTGGGGATGGTCCTGGACGACCACGGTGCATTCGACCGCCTTTCCATCAATGCCAGCGGCGGATCGGAAAGCACCACCTTCTACACCTCGGTGCTCTACCGGAACGACAACGGCTACCTGGGTTCCGGGGACGAACAGCGGATCAATGCCCGGCTTAATGTGAGGCATGAATTCAACGAAATGCTGCGCGCCGGGATCAATGTCTCCGGGAACATCCGTCTGCCCGATCCACAGAACATTATGGTGGGATACTCCACCGCTCAGCAGGGAGCACTGCCCATCTACCCGGTTTACTCTCCCACCAATCCCGACCGCTTCTGGTTCAAATACGAGGAGATCCCCAATCCGCTGGCCGAAGCCACCTATTCGGCCGATTTCAGCGAGCAGCTCAATTTCCTCAACTCCGTCTACCTGGAATTCGAGCCCCTGGAACGGCTGGTTTTCCGGACCGAATGGCAGAGCGACTACCGGGTAAGCGGTTCGGAGGGGTGGAAGCATCCCTACATCAATCCCTTCGGCACCGGCTCCGGCGGCGGGGACGGGATGACCACCGTCCGCAAGGGGGAAAGCCACACCTGGAACTCCAACAACACGGTAACCTATAGCATTTCTCTGGGAGAACACCGGATCAGTGCCCTGGGAGGATTCAACTTCCTGAGCGGCTACGGAGGGTCGGGGACCACCTTTCAGGAGCAGGTGGCCAACACCTCGTTTCAGCACAGCAACGGGTTCTATGACCGGATCGAACGGGTCGCCTCGGGATGGGGGAGCCGCAGGTTCGCCTCGGGCCTGGGAAGGCTGAACTACTCCTATGCCGATAAATACTTCCTGGAGGCCTCCTACCGGGTCGACGGTTCCTCCAGGTTCGGGCCCGACCGGAGATGGGGGGATTTCCCGGGGGTTTCGGCCAGCTGGATCTTCACCGAAGAGGATTTTCTGAAAGAGCTGCTGCCCTTCCTTTACCTGGGGCGGTTGCGTGCCAGCTGGGGTGAGGTGGGTAATGCCGAGACCGGCGGGGATTTCCAGTACCTGGGAACCTCGCTGACCTGGTTCAATTACGGAGGCTACCGCGGAGAGAGTTACAACAACATTGGGAATTCCACTCTCCAGTGGGAGACCACCAAGCAGACCGATATCGGGCTCGATCTGGCCATGTTCCGAGGGCGGATCAATCTGACCGTCGATTATTTTGACAAGCTTTCGGAGGACCTGCTGCTTACCTACCGGATCGGTCAGTTCCACGGGTACTGGAACTCCAGCATCACCCAGAACGTGGGTTCACTTAAGTTCCGGGGATGGGAATTCACCCTGAATTCGGTGAACGTGGAGGGCCTGGGGGGCGGTTTCAAATGGGCCACCGATTTCAACATCTCCTTCCAGCGGTCGGAGGTTCTGAAACTCTCCAACAATGCCCACAACATCGTCGATGACACCAACATCGCCGTGGAAGGACAGCCCCTGGGAGCCTATTACCTGGTACAGTGGGCCGGAGTGGACCCGGTACTGGGCCATGAGCTGATCTACGAGGTCGATCCAGTCGATTATCTGACCAATCCCGCAGCGGCCTACATCGATCACCTTTCGGGGAATCTGATCGATGCCAGCACCATGCTCGACGGGGCCTACGCGCCCCATAAAGTGATCGATCCCGATAAATCTCCCTACCCCGATTTCTATGGGGGTCTGACCAACACCTTCAGCTACCGGGGAGTGGAATTCTCCTTTTTGTTCGTATACCAGTTCGGAAACTGGTTCTACGATAGCATGGAGAAAACCCAGTCCTATATCAGTTCCACCAAGAATGCCTCCCCGGTGCTGCTCAACGGCTGGACCGCGGAGAATCCCACCGATATCCCCCTGATGCTCGATTCTCCCATGGCCGGAAGGGACCATTCCCGGTACCTCCACAACGCCTCCTATATCCGCCTCAGGGATATCACCCTGGCCTACGACCTGCCGGCCGAGTGGGTGGCACCGGCCAGGCTCGACCGGCTGAGGATCTTCGCCAAGGCCCAGAATACCTGGATCTGGACGAAATGGCCGGGGATCGAACCGGAGGCCACCTGGGGAGCCACCGATAACATCAGTCCGGGAGTGAGGGGATTTGTGAAACCGATGGCCCTGACTTTCGTGTTGGGTGCGGACATTGGTTTTTAGTCAGATGCAAAACATGAGTCAAATGAACCACATAATCAGAACAACCGGGATCGCCTCGATGCTGATGCTGATGCTACATTCCTGTGAAAATGTGTTCGAAGATTACCTGGACGAGCCGGAACTGGAAGGAAGCACCACCATCGATGATTACTGGATAGCGGTGTCGGAGATGGACAAACTGATGAACGGAGCGTATGCGGTCACCCTCGGATTCAACGGCAATGGCCTTGGGTCCAGTCCGTTTATCATGGCCGCCTGTCTGGGCGATTTCGTGGCTCCCTACGAACCGAACTACAACCTCTTCGAAAACAGCCTGGGTAAACAATTCTACAGGCGAAGGAACAACATCAACAACTGGGATGACCACACCCGGATCCTGCAATATGCCAGCAACGGGGAGAACATCGCCAACTCCATTATCGAGAGGCTCGAATCGGGAGAATATGAAAATGATCCCGACTGGGAGGTCCTCGGTCAGCTCCTCCTGGGGGAGGCATACGCCATGCGCGCAGTGATCAATTTCCAGTATACCAAACAGTTCGGAAAACAATACCACAGTTCCACCCTGAAACAGAAAGCGTGGCTATACCGCCGCGAACCGATCCAGTCGGTGGAGGACGGATACAAGACCAGGGAGACGGTGGAAGATTCCTACCGCTTTCTTCTGGAAGACTGCGACAGGGCCATCCAGCTCCTTCCCGAGGAGTACGATCCGGCGGTCCATCCCGAAACCTACGGAACCAACCGTTTCCACCGTGATTTCGCAAGGGCTCAGAAGGCAGAGGTGCTTTTCCAGATGAACGATTTCGAAGCGGTGATCCCGGTGATCAATGAACTGCTTGGAGGAACCCCGGGAAACCCGTCCAGGTATCCGCTGGCCCGGTTTGAGGAAGAAGATGAATGGAGCGGGTTTCCTGCCGAGATCTACTACCGGTACGAAAACGAATGGTACGGCCCCAGCCGCGGGATCGAGGTGATCTTCTCCTGGGCGGCCGACTGCGGAACCAGCCCCACACGGGCCGACAAGAACCAGCGCCACGGACTGTTCGTACCCCCGGCGGTGGATGCCAGTCAGTCGAGAGCCGATTTCGTTGTCAACGGCAACCAGGGGATCTACCGGATGAGCCAGGCATTTATCGATTATGTGAATTTCGACACCGATAACGATCTGAGGTACCGAGAGCTCATCGACGTGATCGTCTCCTCGGAAGACGGCAACACCTACTGGTGGCCTCTGAAGTTCCAGAAGGTGAGCAACAGTGCCCACGGGCCCAACATCCTCTGGTTCCGCTCCGGGACCTTCCTGCTGATGCGGGCCGAGGCCAATGCCCGGCTGGGAAACACGTCCGATGCCATCGCCGACCTGAATGCCATACGAAACAGAGCCGGGCTTTCCGACTATACAGGATCGTCCGATGACACCGGAAACCTGGTGGAAGATATCATCAGGGAGCGTGCCAGAGAGATGTGGCTGGAAAAATACCGGATCTGGGAGGAGCTGAGACTGGGAGCTGCGGACGGAACCCGGATTGGTATCGGCGACAGGGATGTGGTGCCCAGTTTCAATCCGGGATTCGACCTGCTGCATACCGGCCCCGGAGAGCTGGAGTGGGACAGCAATATCTGGCCCTTTGCGATCCCCACCAACGAATCTCAGTACAATCCAGAAGTATTACTTCAGATAATCCAGTCGAAGCCATGATAAAACAGATGATTATCATTATAAGCCTTATTCTGCTTGGCGGATCCTGCACGGACCAGTTCGAGCAGCCCTTCAGTGAGAGGATTCCTGCTGGCGATTCGGGCATCGTCGGGATCTGGGAAGGGGTCACCCTTCAGAAAGAGTACGCCCTGGCTCTGAAAGATTCGCTGGGCAACACGGTGGTGGACGACCGGAACCGGACCGTCTGGTACGATACCCTGGAGCTGATCGAAAACTGGAACGAAGCGATCTATTTCAGCAGCAAGGCCGGGGTGGATTCCTTTGCCATTTCGGCCGATGCCGACAGCCTGCTGAACGGTGTCCTGCTGGAGGTGGAAAACATGCCGCTCACCCACGGACGGTGGGCGGTGATGTTGACCGTGAATCCGGAGGGGGAGAAGCCCGATGTGACCTCGGTGATGTTCTACCACCCGTCGGATCCGCATAATTCCACCAACTCGATCCTGTGGACCATAGTTGGTCAGAGTGCCGATGAAATCAGCCTTTCCTATTCGTTCGGAAGCAGTTCATATGATACCCTCTATACGAAAACTTACCGGAAACGGTAACGGATTATCTGTGTTTCAATTATTTATTCATTATTCACTAAAAACTACCTTATGAAAAAGAAAGCTTTACGTAACCGGGTCCTGGGACTATCGCTCAGCCTGCTGATGGCATCGGCGATCTCGTTCGGACAGTGGACCTCCACCAGGATCGCGGGAGGGTCTCCCATCGAGCCCTCCTATCCGGCAACTGCTGCCACTGCCTCCACCCTGGAGATTGGTGCTGCCGGTCCCATGGCGGTGGCCCCCAACGGGGATATCGCCTGGGCCGACTATTTCAACGGAGGACTCATCTACTGGGATGCCAGCGAAGATGAAATGGTCAACCTGGTGGCAAGGGGCTCCGAAACCACAGGTTTGGGCGGTCCCGCGGTCAACGCCACCGTGGGCGACCGGATTTATGGAGTGGCCTTTGACAATCAGAACAATGTCTACTTCTCGACCGATTCCCGGGTGCTCATGGTCGATGAGGCCACCAAGACCCTCACCCACATCGCCGGTAACGGATCCTTTACCAGCCATACCCCGGTGGATGTCTCCCTTCCGTTCAAGGAGATGAGTTTTCATGCGGCCGGACTGGTGTTCAATGAGGACGACACCAAGTTGTTCGTCAACGCACTGAACAACCACCAGGTGTTGGAACTGGATATGGTCGGAATGACCGCCCGGATCCTGATGGGAACCGGGGTGCGCGCCGATGACGGAACCACCGGCCTCGGTTATGAGAAGGATACCCGCGAACCTTTCGGGATCGACTATGTAAAAGATCCCGATACCGGGGTTGAATGGCTCTATGTTTGTACCCAGCAAAAGCGGGTACACAAGTTCAACCTCCAGACCATGGTCCGTTCCCTGCTGGCAGGGAACGGCGGATGGGGCTACTCGGGCGACGGCGGACTGGCCGTGGATGCCCAGCTGAAACAGCCGCACGACATCTCGGTGGATCCTACGAACACCGCGGTATACTTCGGTGACCATCAGGCAAACGTTGTCCGAAAGGTGGATCTGAAGACCGGACTGATCACCAAATTTGCCGGCACCAATGAATCGGGTGATGCCCTTACAGGAAACGACGGTCCGGCCGGCGAGGCCATCCTGCTTCGTCCCATCGGGACCGATTTCGATCCCGACGGGAACATGATCATCACCGAGCGTACAGCCCAGCTGATCCGCAAGGTGGACATGACCACCAACACGATCTCGGTGGTAACGGGTACGGCACCGGCACCGGAGCCCCCGTTGCCCAGTGACGGACTTCTGGGGACCCTGCTGGATGTGAATGCCCGCGGGGTAGTGGCCTGGGGGACCGACGTCTATTTCTTTGACGCCAACACCTCGGTCATCGTCAAACTGGCCGACGACGGCACCACCAGTGTGTACGGCGGCGTGGAAGGCGAATCCGGGTTCAATGGCGGAGGCGCTCTCGATACGGCGCAGTTCGGGGAGATCAACGAGATGATCCTCGACAGCAACGGCGATATCTATGCTTCCGACCGGGTCCATCACGTGATCTACAAGATCGATGTGTCGGAAGGCATAGTGGAAGTGGTTGCCGGCACCGGCGGTTCCGGCGGTTACGTGGACAGTATCGCCGCCACGGAGGCTAAACTGAACCAGCCCGAGGGAATGGCCTTCAATGCCGACGAAAGCATACTTTACATCAATGACAAGAACAACTACTGCATCCGCTGGGTGGATATGGGCACCGGAATGATCTACACCTATGCGGGTGTGCCCGGAAGCAGGGGAGAAGTCACCTCCGACACTCCACTGGCCCAGGCACAGTTCAGGGACAACCGGGGGATATGCGTCGACGCTGACGGCAATGTTTACGTGGGAAGTTCCAGATATCATAACATTTATAAGATGGACGGAACCACCGCATCGGTATTTGCCACTGGCTTTTCGGCACCTCTGGATCTGTTCTTCGCGGCGGGCCTGATCTGGGTCAGTGATAACGGAACAGTGAAGGTGGTGGATCCGGCCACCGGTGCGACGGAGATCGTGAACAACGATGTTCCCGGCTCCTACTCCCTTTTCCCGGCCCTGCCTTCCATCTATGTGACCGGCCAGGCCAACGGGGTGTACGAGATGACCCAGGATCCGGCCAGCACTCTCGCAATGATCCAGGGATATGCCGATTCGGATGACGCTTCCGCTCTCACCCTGGAGATGCTGAACGAGCTGGGGGCTTCAGTAATCGAATTCAACCTGGATGCCTACAAAGCGGCGGTGGCCGACTCCACGGCAGCCACACTTCCCTACATCTCCTCCGTGCAGGAGCTGGTGGAGGATGTGAACCAGCAGGAATCGGATGCCACCATCGCCATTATCGACGGTCTGGCAGCAGCCAATGACGCCACGGCGCTTGAACTGTTCCACCTGGCTATTACGGGCATGAACAACGTGGTGGACGGCAACCTGCAGGCCTACAGGGATGTGATGGAGAATCCCGATACCACGGGTGTGGCCGATGTGGCGGCCCTCCAGGCCATCATCGACCAGGGGAACGTCAATGTGGCCCTGGCCGAGATCGATGCCATGGCGGCCGGGAATGATGCCACCGACCTGACTTTCCAGCTGATCAAGGATGCCGGAGCCGATCCTGCCAACATCATCCAGAGCCTGCTTTATCTTGAGATTTATAAGGGAGCGGTCGAACTGGCTGCCGAGGTTAAGGATACCGCCGACCTGAACGGGCTTCTGGCAGCTGCCAACGCCCTGGCAGAAACCCAGATTCCCCAGAGTGCCATCGATTCCATCGATGCCATGGCCGATGCATCCGACGCTTCCATGCTCACGTTCCAGATGCTGAAACTGGCCGGTGCGGACGAATCGATCATCAACTTCATGTACCTGGAGTACTACAAGGAGGGAGTGGCTGCTGCCGACACCGTGGAGGATGCGGCTGCACTGAACGCCATCCTCGATGCGGCCAATGTGGCCGGCGATGTAGCCGAGGCAGCGAATGCCCTGGCTGCCATCAATGACATGGCTGTGGCCAGCGATGCTTCCATGCTCACCAAAGAACAGCTGGAAGCCGCAGGTGCCACCGGCATGATCTGGGATGTGGCCCATTTTGAAACCTATCGTGCCGGAGTGGAAGCTGCCGACGGCGTGGCCGACCTGGCAGCCCTGCAGGCCATCGTGGATGCAGCCAACCTGCAGCTGGCCATCGATAAGATCGTCGGATTTGCCGAAGCGGATGACGCCTCCTCAATGACCGGAAACGACCTGGTGGCAGCCGGAGTCGATCTGGCCACCGTCAATGCAGCCAACCTGGTGGCCTACCAGGATTCAGTGGCGGGAAGTGCCGGAACCGAGGTGGATGCCACCGCCAAGATCCAGGCGCTGGTCGATGAGGTGAACGTCGCCGAGGAAGCTTCAGCCATTGCCCTTATCCAGGCCATGGCCACTGCCGGTGATGCCAGTGCACTGACCACCGAGCTGCTCGAGAAGGCGAACCTGACCTATGACGGCAAGTACCTGGAGGAATACAAGGAGGCCATCGCGGCCGCCGGTGACCTGGCCGATAAGGCGGCGATCCAGTCGGTCCTCGATGCAACGGCCACCTGTGCCATGGTCCGCGAAATGCCCGGAACCAATGACGCAGCCAACCTGACCATCGGGATGCTCACCGAGCTGGGCATTGTCAACACCTTCGAAGTGCTGCTGGTCGACTACTATCAGATGGCGGTATTCGATGTCGATACCATCGAGAACTGTGACGCTTCCCTCCAGGGAATCGTCGATGGCGCCAACTGGGCCGCAGTGGCCGATATGGCTTCTTTCAGTGATGCCACCAACCTCTCCGTGGAGTTGATGGCTGCTGTGGGCGCCACCGATGCCCTGGCCGAGAATCTCGACTGCTACAAATCCAGTGTGGAAGATTCCACCGAACTGGCCGATGTAGCCGCGCTGCAGGCCATCGTGGATGCCTGCAACAGTGTGAATGTGGCGGCATTTGACGCTGAACATATCTCTATCTATCCGAATCCGTCCGACGGCAGGTTTACCATCGCCCTCAGAAGGTCAGGCGTGGCCCTGAGTGTGGTGGATATGACCGGGCGGACGGTTCTTGAAAAAGAGCTGCTGGATACGGAAAATGTCATTGAACTGAGCGATGAGTTCCACGGGGTCTACTTCCTCAAACTGAGGAGCGGATCCGAAGTGGTGATCTCCAAGCTGGTCATTGAGTAGTTTTCTTTTCATTTTGGAAGCCACATGGCCACAGGGCCGTGTGGTTTCCATTTTTACTTTCTTTATTATGGAACGGGATTCGATCAGGCTTATCAGCCTGTTGTTGTTACTGATTGCACTGCCCCTTCAGGGACAGTTCGGACCCGGTGGAGTGGGATACGAGAACGACAGTGAACCCGGCCAGCCCGAACTGGTGTTGTGGTTGAGGGCCGATGAACTGAGACTTTCAGACGGATCACGCATCAACACCTGGTATGACCTGAGTGGCAACGGTCACGATGCCGTGAAGGGAGATCCGGATGGTCCGGTCTTCCTGGAAGGCGGTCTTAAAGGAGCTCCCTGTGTTCAGTTTTCAGGGGGTGAATGGTTCAAAGTGGAAGAGAAGACTAACCTGGACGGGGGGCCCGGCATCACCGCCTTCGTGGTTATGCAACCACAGGCCATCGATGGGGGTGCAGGAATGAAACTGATCACCAAGCGAAACCACTGGAACCTCTGGGGAGGAGGTCTCTCCAAGGAGACCTGCCAATACTCTTTCAACCTGGATTTTCACGGAAGGGAGGAAAGCCAGTATGTCATGGCCCATGTAAACGGGAACCTTCCCGATAACAAGGTGGAGACCGGTGCCATATACGGAGACACTTCACAGGTATACCTGGTTAACTATAACTATACCGGCAGTGTGTCCGCCATACGTGTGAACGGGGAGAACACCCAGGATGCAAAACCCAATCCCAATACCAATGTAGAAGGGACGGGTCCGCTGGAGGATTACGACAACGATGTGACCATCGGGGCCGGCAAATATGAGCCTCAGCTGGAGGGGGATCCGGGTCCGGTAGGCGATTTCCTGGTGGGCAACATGGGGGAGATGATCCTTTACCGGTGCGGTCTCGATACCACCGAGATGGTGATCGTGGAGAACTACCTGGCTGCGAAGTACCAGCTGGAGATTGGCTCTTTCCTGCGGTATTCAGACACGATCTGCCGTTCCAATCTTCTGGCGGTCGGATCTCATAACGGAACCGATATCCACTACGCCTCCAGTAACGGGATCGTTACCCTGGAAGCCGCCGAAGGGGCCATCGATTCGGCCGGCCAGTTTTTCTGGATGGCCGATAACGGTGTGGAGATCCATTGGGTGGATACCGATCTACCCGCTGGCTGGCAGGAGCGGTGGAGCCGTATCTGGAAAATAGAACCGACCGGGAATACCGACCTGGAAATGACCATTAACTTCATTGAAGCAGGAGTGGTGCTCAACAAGAACAACGAATTTACCCTGCTGTATCGTGCCACGCCGGACGAGCCGTTCGAACCCACCGGTCTTCAGGGAAGGGCCCGGTTCGGTGCCCTTCAGTTTAACTGGACCGGTTCCGGTCTCCGGGAAGGCTACTACACGGTGGCCCAGAGGGCACCTTCCACAGGCGTGCACCAAAACCTTAGCACGAGCACTGATTTCAGGGTATATCCCAATCCTTCCAATGGACAGGTAACGGTTTTGAATCCTGGCCATCTGGCTACTCTTGGGATGCGATTGCTGGATATGTCCGGAAGAGAGGTGCATGGAATTTACCCTGCCTCCTTACCCGAAAATACAGCCTCCTTTACGCTGAATCTTACCGCTCCCCGCGGGTACTACCTTCTGGAACTTGAACACAGCGGGGGAAGAACCTGTGTGAAATGTTTGATAGAATGAATTCTAACAATAAACCAATAACTATGAAGAAAATGCTACACAGATGGATGCCGGTGCTCCTTGCGGTGACCGCGATGACCGGCGGACTTTCCGCCCAGACAGGTCCCGGAGGCGTGGGAGGCTACGAGGATGACATTGATGAAGGACAGCCCGTCAACAGCCTGTGGCTCAGAGCACACGATCTTTCGCTTTCGGATGGCGACCAGGTAACTCAGTGGGGTGATGTGTCGGGATATGTCCATTCTGCCGCAACCGGACTGAGCGGAGCGGATGGCATCACCTACCAGACCGACCGGATCAACGGATATCCGTGGGTGCACTTTGCCGGCGTCAACTATCTGAGGGTGGCCGACCATGATGCACTGGACGGTGGCGAAGGCCTGGGGATTTTCGTGGTGGCCAAGAGAGACTCGTTCAAAGTGGAAAAATACGGGACAAGCTCCAACCTGGTCACCAAACGGGCCCACTGGAACGCCTGGTCGCATATCCCGGAGATATCCATGGATGCCGCAGGGCTGCAGCACGCCTATGAGATCCGCTGGGACGAAGCCGACAAGGCCAATCCGGATACCGATTCGGCCAATATTACCGCGTTTTTGAACGGGAACCTGCCCGATGGTGCCGGTTCCGACGTTTTTCCCACACCTGCCAACACGGGGAACATCGAAGTGCCCTACCTGATCTCATGGGCCTACACCAGCCACCCCGATTCTTACGGGGCGTTTGTGCGGATCAACGGGACCATGACCAACCGGCGGTATGAGGGGAATCCCAACCCCATCACCATTGGGAATGTGATCAACTCCCCCAAGGATCTCTGGCTGGGTGCGGCCCAGTTAGATCCCCCGGGAGCTTTCGGGGATAACCCGGATAAGGATGATGCCTGTCCCACCTGTACCGAAGAGAGCTTCCTGGAGGGGGCCCTGGCCGAGGTGATTGTCTATAAAGGTTCACTCTGGCACACCCATGTGTTTATCATTGAGAATTATCTGTCATTGAAATACGGCCTGCCCATCGATTCGGCCAAGTATTACGACGACACGCTTTATGTTCATGAACTGGTGGGGATCGGCAATGAGATGGGGGATGACAAGATCCACGCCAGAAGTATTTCCAGTGCCCTGGCCATCGAAGCGCTCAATGAATCGCTGGATGCCCCGAAAGAGTATCTGTTCGCAGCCCATGACGGAGCTGGTTTCGAGATGGTTAGCGGTGAGATCGAAGGCGCCTCCCGCTGGGGAAGGGCCTGGAAATTAAAGAAGATGGGAGAGGTGGATGCCGCCGTAACCTTCGACTTTATCGAGGCCGGACTGGTCATGGAGACGGTCCAGAACTACCGGGTGGCTTATAAAGCCACACCTGAAGACCCCTATACCATGCTGGATATCATGCCCAGGAAGGTTTTCCGTTCGCTGGTTTTCAACCTTGAAGGGGAAGACCTGCGATCGGGGATCTATACGCTGGCTTATATGGACGGAAGCGGCACCGGACTGAAGGAGCACGACCTCTCCTACAGTCTGGAAGTGTATCCCAATCCGGCAGATGGGCTGGTGCAGCTCCGTTTCGGTGAGACCATCGAAGGGCCGCTGGCCATCCGGGTGCTTGATTATACAGGCCGGGAGCTGAAGCGGTTTTCCGACCGGAAGGCTGGCTTTACCTATTCCTGCCAGATCCGGACAGGCGATCTGGAGCCCGGGACCTATTTCGTGGAGATCCGGATTGATGACTATTATGCAGTAAAACCGCTGGTAAAGCGTTAGTTAGTTTGTTTTGGTTAGGATAGATTCAACGGGCCGGTCTCCGGAGGGATTCCGGCCCGGAATCTATTGCATAACGCGAACCGGCAAAAAGATTGGATATGAGAGTGATCACGTTTCTATTTTGCATCATGGTTCCGGCATGGAGCTGGGCGCAGCTGGGACCTGGCGGTGTCGGGGGAAATGAGGATGAGGTGGAGGATGGGCAGCCCCTGAATGTCCTCTGGCTAAGGGCACACGACCTGGGACTGGACGATATGGACGAGGTGACCTCCTGGTCCGATGTATCCGGCTACGGATATGTGGCTGAAAAGGGGAGGCCCGGTCAGCCCGGACCTACCTTTCGTACCGACAGGCTGAACGGACATCCCTGGGTTCATTTTGATCTCCGGAACTTCCTGAGGATACCGGACGACGATCCGCTGGATGGAGGTACCGGTCTTGCCATCTTCGTGGTGGCCGATTACGACCGTTCCACCCGAAACATGTGGGACAAGGACCATAACAAAACGCTGGTCTGCAAAAGGAAACACTGGAATGCGTGGTCGCACGTTCCGGAGATCACCAAGGATTCCACCGGCATGCAGCATGCCTATGAATTGCGCTTCGAATACGATACCACCTCCAGCCCGGACCAGGATTCGGTCTTTGTCATCGCCTACATTAACGGGAACCTACCCGACGGAAGCGGACAGGATGTCTTCACCGACCCCTCATATACCTCCGATCCCGGTCAGCCCTACCTGATCATGTACAACTACTCCGGCCTGGAAGGTTCGGAAGGCGGAAGGGTGAAAGTGAACGGCAATACCCACAAACACCCCATGCGCGGGGAGTTGAATCCCAACGGGATCACAGTGGGAAATGTGATCCGCTCTACGGCCGACCTCAATATCGGTGCGGCCCAGCTGGATCCCCCGGGTAATTACGGAT
>CAZOHA010000023.1:0-10431 GCA_964579515.1 uncultured Bacteroides sp.
ACTACCATGGTTATTATTCAGTCTTATTTCGTAGCGGTGCTCATGTGTGTGATCACCATGCTCTGCTGGGGTTCATGGGCCAATACCCAGAAACTGGCCTCCAAGAAGTGGGCTTTCCAGCTCTTTTACTGGGACTATGCCCTGGGGGTGCTGATCCTGGCGCTGATCCTGGCCTTCACCATGGGCAGTATCGGGGATGAAGGGAGAAGTTTTCTCGCCGATGTGGGTCAGGCCGATGGCAGGGCCATCGGTTCGGCCATGCTGGGAGGGGCCGTGTTCAATATCGCCAACCTGTTGATCGTGGTGGCCATCAACATCGCCGGGATGGCGGTGGCCTTTCCCATCGGGATCGGGCTCGCCCTGGTGATCGGGGTGGTGGTCAACTACATCGCCACCCCCCTGGGCAATCCACTGATTCTGTTTATCGGGGTCGCACTGGTGGTAATAGCTATTATTCTCGACGCGGTGGCGTACCGCAGGCACAGTGGCGGAAGGGGAGAGAGCACCGCCAAAGGCATTGTGATCTCCGTCCTGGGCGGAGTCCTGATGGGATTCTTCTACCGTTTCGTGGCTTCCTCCATGTCGGCCGACTTTGCTCAGCCCGAGGCAGGAAAACTGACCCCTTATACGGCGGTGGTCTTTTTCTCGCTGGGTCTGCTGCTCTCCAACTTTATCTGGAACTCCTTTTTTATGTACAGGCCGGTTTCGGGCGAAAGAGCCACCTATTCCGATTATTTCCGCAAAGGGGATACCAGGCTCCATCTGATCGGGATCCTGGGAGGGGTGATCTGGTCGCTGGGAATGAGTTTCAGTATTATTGCCTCTGAACAGGCCGGATATGCCATCTCCTACGGACTCGGCCAGGGGGCAACGCTGATCGCGGCGCTCTGGGGGGTCTTCATATGGAAGGAGTTTGGGAAGGCCGAAGGGTTGAGGGGACTTCTGGCAGCCATGTTCCTGTTTTTTCTCACCGGCCTCGGAATGATCATCGCCGCGCGGGTGATCTGACAATGTAAAATCTCAAAACGGACCACAGGATGGAAAAGATATTGGTAGTAGGAAGTTCCAATACCGACCTGATTATTCAGGTGCCCGAAATACCCCGGCCCGGCGAAACCGTTCTGGGAGGTGAATTCCAGACATTTCCCGGAGGGAAAGGGGCCAACCAGGCGGTGGCGGCTGCCAGGGCTGGGGGCGATGTGATGTTCATCGCATCGGTGGGTGACGATTCTTACGGCACAGAGGCTTTGAAAGGTTACCGGCTCGACAATATCCACACAGAGAATATCAAGATCGTCAAAAAGGCGCCTTCAGGGGTGGCCATGATCACCATTTCAGACAAGGGCGAGAATTCCATTGTGGTGGCGCCGGGTGCCAATGCCGAACTGCTGCCTGCCGACCTGGATGATGCAGAGGAGGCATTCGACGAGGCTTCCATGATGCTGGTCCAGCTGGAGACCCCCCTTCCCACCGTTCAGAAGGCTGTGGAGCTGTGCCGGGAATTCCAGACCCGGGTGATCCTGAATCCGGCACCGGCAGCAGTGTTACCTCCGGAGATCCTTTCCGGTGTGGACATTATCACTCCCAATGAAACGGAGGCAGAAAAGCTGACCGGGATCACGGTCACCGGAACGGAGGAGGCCGGCAGGGCTGCCGATGTATTGCACGGCAGCGGTATAGGAACGGTCATCGTCACCCTCGGTTCGAGGGGTGCTTTTATCTCCTGTCCTAAGGAGGAGATCCGCGAACTGGTGCCCGGGTTCCCGGTGGACGCGGTCGACACCACCGCGGCCGGGGATGTGTTCAACGGTCAGCTGGCTGTTTCTCTGGCTGAAGGTTATTCCCTCAGGGATGCGGTACGGTCGGCCCATGCCGCCGCAGCCCTTTCGGTCCGGAAACTGGGGGCCCAGAGTTCCATCCCGCGGAGGGAAGAGACCGACTATTTTCTGGAAGAGCAATCGAAATAACCTCATATCTGAATGTCATGAAAAAACGGCTGACTTATTCCCATGCACACCTGGCCATCTTTGCTTTTGTCCTGGTTCTTCTGATGAGTTCCTGCAGCGGCGAGAACGGGAGGGATCCCCACTCTGAATCTCAATACCCTGAAAGCTTTGAAATTTCCAGGGAGGTGATGCTCGACAAGATCAAGGGGGGCTGGGCCGGACAGGTGATCGGATGCACCTACGGTGGTCCCACGGAATTCAACTTTAACGGAACCATGATCCAGGATTATGTTCCCATCCCATGGAACGATTCGCTGATGGAATGGTGGTATCTGAACGCCCCCGGCCTTTACGACGACATCTATATGGATCTGACTTTCGTGGATGTGTTCGAGAGGGAGGGACTGGATGCTCCCGCCACTTCCCATGCCCGGGCTTTTGCCGAAGCGGAGTATATGCTGTGGCATGCCAACCAGGCAGCCCGTTACAACATCCTCAGCGGGATGGAACCACCGGCCACCGGTTACTGGGAGAACAATCCTCATTCGGAAGACATCGATTTTCAGATCGAGGCCGATTTTGCCGGCCTGATGAATCCCGGGATGGTCAATTCAGCGTCGGAAATCTGCGACCGGGTGGGTCACATCATGAATTACGGAGACGGATGGTACGGCGGGGTATATGTGGCGGCCATGTATTCCCTCTCTTTTTATTCGGATGATATCGGGTTCATCGTATCGGAAGCCCTGCGGACCATTCCGGAAGAGAGCCTGTTTTTCCAGTGCATTCACGATGTCATCCGCTGGCATGCTGAGTTCCCGGACGACTGGAAACGGACGTGGTTCGAGGTGGAAAAGAGGTGGTCTTCGGATATCGGTTGTCCCGACGGAGTGTTCCGGCCCTTTAACATCGATGCCAAGGTCAATGCCGCCTATATCGTGATCGGTATGCTTTACGGCGGGGGGGATTTCGGCAGGACACTGGATATCAGCACCCGATGCGGCCAGGATTCCGATTGCAATCCGGCCAGCGCCGGGGGCATCCTGGGGACGATTCTCGGATACGACCGGATCCCGGATGAATGGAAGGCGGGGCTCGGCCGGGTGGAGGAGATGGATTTCCGGTATACCACCATCTCTCTGGCTGATACCTACGAGATGAGTTTCCGGCAGGCCCTGGGAATGATCGAACGAAACGGGGGTACAGCCGGGGAGACTCAGTTGACCATCCCTCTCCAGGAACCGGAGGCCGTAGCCTTTGAGCAGGGCTTTGAGGGGCATTATCCGGTGGGTCTCATCGGTAACCGCATGGGCGGTCAGGGACGGCTGGAAGAGGGGAGGACCGGACACCGCTTCAGTTTCGAGGGCAAGGGTTTTGTAGTGAAAGGCGGGGCACGGAAGCTGGAAGGGGTTGAGGAGTTCTTGGACCTGACTGTGGAGGTCCGTGTGGATGGGAACCTGCATGAAACCGCAGTGCTTCCCACACGGTTCCGCACCAGGAGGCACGATGTTACCTGGGGGTTCAACCTGGAGAACGGATCCCATGAGGTAGAACTGATCTGGACCAATCCGGCCCCCGGGTACCGGGTCGATGTGAGCCAGGTACTGATTTACGGACCGACTCCCGGAGATTTCATCGCTCCGTAAATGATTATTTTATGGCCGCGGGATCATCGCTCTTTCGGATCCTGTGTGGCTATAATATAGCGGTGCTCGCCAGCGATGTTGGCCGACGGCCACAGCTTGTTCCTCCACCACTCGTCCGCCTTCGGCTTGGGTCCCGTCTCTTGGCCGTCGATCCGGCTGAGGTACTCCGCTTCACCGGTCACCGACAGGTCGGTGAACCAGATCCCGAACGGCTGCTCCTTCCCGTCGTTGATGTGCCAGACCCCCAGATGGACCACCAGACGGTCGGTGCCGAGATTCCGGAAGTTTATTTCGCGTCCCGCCCGGTCGTAATCGGCGGCCGGGTCTTCTCTGGCAGCGGGGTCTTCTCTGGCAGCCCGGTCGTAATCGGCGGCCGGGTTCAGTTCGGCCAGGTGCCAGGTACCGGGTTCCGAGGGCAGCTCCATCTGGATAAAGGGGAACTCCCTGGTCAGGCTGTACTTCCCCCCGATGTTCACCCAGATCTTTCCGGCCGAATACATCATGTTGAAGGTTTTCTGGCTTCCGGCGAACCCCTCGATCCAGACAAAACCTCCGGTAAAGGAGCCCGGATCGAAATAGGTTGCATCGACCAGATAGCGGAAACTGATAAAAGGAGTGCTGCCGGGGTCGACGCTGATTGCCTGGCAGATGCGGTTCATGTCCTGGGGAAGCCGGTCCTGTCCGGGGGCCCTGTATCCGCGGCACCTGTTGTACAGATAGAGGGCGGAGGAAGAGGACAGGCCGGGAGCGTTCCGGACCTCGCATACATTGGAAGGACCGGAATCCTCCATGTACAGGTATCGCCTGGCCCAGCTTTCCAGCCCTTTGCTGAAATCGCCGTTGCGGAAATGGGGGGCGGCGGGGAGTTCCCAGGGGTGTTGCAGCCATAGCGGGAATGAGGTTTCGTCGAAAGGAGGGAGCTGGCCGGGGTAATCGAACAGTTCCCCGGTCACTGTTTTGAACTGGATCTGTGCCTGGTCGTCCCGGATGTGGACCAGTGCGATCCCCTGGCTGGGCCCGCCGTAATAATCCTCCTCCCCGAAGGCCCTGGGGCGGTAGCCGGCTGCCGGCAGACTGATCAGCCGGATCCCCTTGTAGGAGACAGCCGTCTTCATGGAGGCTTTCAGAGGGATATGCACATGTCCGCTCAGTACCACCTTCACATTTCCATGCCGGGCCAGGATCTCCAGAAAGGTCCGTTTCACCTCCACCGATTCGGCATAGTTGATATGGGGGGAGATGCCGATGGGGTGGGAAGGTACATGCTGGAAGACCATGGTGGGGCGGTGGCGGTGTTTCTCCAGGTCTCGTTCCAGCCAGTCGAAATAGTGCGGGTGGGTCTCCCAGAACCGGTCCCGTAGCGGATCGGGCCAGACCACATAATGCCACCGGCCGGCATTGAAGGAGTAAAGCAGTTTTTCCAGTCCGTTCATCGCTTTCTGGGCCGCCAGGTAGTGATGGAAGGGCTCCATGTGGTAGCCGGGCTCGAAGACCGACCTGAGCAGTGTTTCATGGTTCCCGATCCCGTAAAGGACCGGTGACCGGAGCCTGGAGAGGAACCGGTTCATCTGTGCCAGGTCATTCTCGTATCCCCAGTCGTCGCACACATCCCCGATCACCATATGGAACAGGGGCTGGAAGTCGAGCTGGTTGGCCAGGCGGACGCTCTCTTCGATGAATGCGTTGTGGATCTTCATCCGTGTTTTCAGTCCCTCGCTGTCGTCCGGGAAGCCTCCCTGCGGATCGGCCATCGCCACGAAACTGTACTGATCACCAGGCTCTGCGACGCCGATTTCCGACAGATCGATCTCCCCGGTCTCCCGGTCGAGCAGAAAATTCATCCGGGCAACCACCGGTCCGCTCCGGCCCCGGATCGCCTCCGGGGTGGCAGTGATCTCCTTTGCCCTGATCAGTTCTGCCAGTCTGAACCGGGTTCCTTTTCGCCCGCGGAACGCTATTTCAGTATCCGCCGTGGCATCTTTCAGCCAGAGTACGAAGACCCGGTCTGCAAACCAGCCGCGGATCCGCTCGAGGCGCCCATTTTTTACCTGGAAAAACTTGCCGGGATCATCCGCCATTTCGCCCAGGGACCTCTCCAGTTCAATCCGGAGCATCACCAGTCCCCCGTCTGTATACACATCCTCCATGGAACGGATCTCGCCGTAACGGTATTCCGGAAGTGTGGGAACATCCTGCGGGCCTGATGCCGGCATGACGGGCCGTGCAGCCATCGCGGCGGAGCCCATTCCGACTCCCCTGAGGAAATGACGTCGTTTCATGGTTATCTGTTTTATCACAAAGATAGGGTTTATCCCATCCCGTATTTCGGCCTGTCCGGCCATGATCTTCTTTTTTGGAGGGGGGTGGATCAACGGGGACCGGTCCCATTTTGTGCATCATGCCCGCCATTTCTCGGAACGGGGAATGGTATGTTTCCTGGCCGATTACCGGACCTGTTCCCGTCACGGGACCACTCCGCTTGAATCCCTGAAGGATGCAAGGTCGGCCATACGCTTTCTGAGAGAGCATGCAACCAGGTTCCATATCGATCCGGAAAAGGTGGTGGCATCGGGCGGATCGGCAGGAGGGCATCTGGCTGCTGCCGCCGCACTGACCGAATCTTACAACGAATCGACCGATCCACCGGAAGTCAGCCCGGTCCCCGATGCGCTCGTCCTGTTCAATCCGGTTATCGACAACGGCCCCGGCGGTTACGGATACGAACGGATCGGACCGGAGTATAAGGATTTTTCTCCCCTGCACAATATCCGGAAGGGAGCGCCTCCCACTGTCATTTTCCTGGGGACCGAAGACCGGTTGATCCCGGTGGAGACAGCCGAGTATTACTGCAGGGTGATGGAGCGGGTGGGAAGCCGTTGCGACCTGTTTTTATACCAGGGAGCCGGACATGGTTTCTTCAATTACGGCAGGGGGGATCATTACACCAAAACCCTGGAGGAAGCGGACCGGTTCCTGGTCTCCCTGGGATACCTCCCTCCGGTTGCGGAAAGGGGAGATTAAACTATCCTACCCATCTTTTAAAATAGCTTACCGATTCGCCATTGAACAGAAGGATTCGCCCTCCGGTTTCATTATATTAGCAGGTCCACAAAACCACAGTTCATGAGACAGGTACTCTTTCTGATCTCCGTATCCATATGCATGTCATTGGTTCGGACCTGTTCCGCTCCGCAGCAGGAGGCAGATGCGCCCAACATTATTTTTATCATGGCCGACGATCTGGGTATCGGGGACCTGGGATGCTACGGGCAGGAGGTGATCCGGACACCGAATATCGATCAACTGGCCTCCCGGGGCATGCTATTTACCCGGCACTATGCGGGCAACACCGTCTGTGCCCCCTCCCGCTGTGCGCTGATGACCGGTTACCATATGGGCCATGCCGAGGTCAGGGGGAACCGGCAGGCCGAGCCCTCGGGCCAGTGGCCCATATCGGACGAGACGGTGACGGTGGCCGAGCTCCTCAGGGAGGCCGGTTACACCACTGCCATGATCGGAAAGTGGGGGCTGGGAATTGAGGGTTCTTCGGGAGATCCCCTGAAGCAGGGATTCGATTTCTATTATGGTTACCTGGACCAGGTGCTGGCCCATAACTATTACCCCGAATATCTGCTCAGGAACGGGGAGCGGGAATACCTCGGCAATGAAGTGGTGTATCTGCCTGATACCCTCTGGCACAAAGGGCTGGGCAGCTATTCCACCGTGCAGAAGGATTACTCCCACGACCTGATGGTCCGGGAGGCGCTGCGCTTCATCCGGGAAAACCGTAACGGCCCCTTTTTCCTCTACCTTCCGTTCACCATTCCCCACGACAACGGGGAGGCACCGGTGGGGGAAAGGCAGGAGGTGCCCGGTCACGGGATCTACGCCGACAGGGAATGGCCGAAGGAGCGAAAGGGGTACGCGGCCATGATCACCCGCATGGACAGGGATGTGGGAAGGATCATGGAACTGTTGAAAGAACTGGAACTGGATGAGCGCACGGTGGTCCTTTTCACCAGCGACAACGGTCCCATGCCCGACCGCGATTTCACCCGCTACTTCGACTCCAACGGTCCTTTCCGCGGCGGGAAGAGGTATCTTTATGAGGGAGGGATCAGGGTCCCGCTGCTGGCCTGCTGGGAAGGGAGGATCGAGCCGGGAAGCCGCAGTGATCATCTCAGCGCCTTCTGGGATTTTCTGCCCACGGCCTGTGAACTGGCCGGTGTGGCTGTGCCTGAAGGATTGGATGGGATTTCATACCTGCCGGCGCTGCTTCAGAAGGACCAGCCTGAACATGAAAAGCTTTACTGGGAGTTCCTGGAGAGGGGAGGTGCCCGGGCGATCCGGATGGGCGACTGGAAGCTGGTTCAGAACCGGGTCATCAGTCATCCGCCCGGTACCCTGGAGTTGTACGACCTGGCCGGCGATCCCGGAGAAACCACCAATCTGGCGGAGGAATATCCCGCACTGGTGGAAGAGCTGGTTCAGGAGATGGAGAGCAGCCGCACCGAATCGGAGATTTTTTCACTGGAATAAATATTTTGGAATGAGCGCACTACGGTTGCGGTTCAAAAAAATTCTCTATCTGCTGCCGATCCTCGCTGCAGGATGGGCCGGGCAGCATGTGATGGCCCAGCAGGATACCAGCCTTACCGATCCCAGGGACGGAGAGATTTACCGGATCGTGAAGATCGGGGACCAGCTGTGGATGGCCGAGAACCTCCGTTACCGGGGTGCCGGCGTCTGTTATGAGAACGATCCCCTGATGTGCGAAAAATACGGGGCGCTTTACACCTGGGAGGAGTCCCGGAAGGTGTGTCCTGAAGGGTGGCGGTTGCCTGCCAGGGAGGACTGGGAAGAGCTCTCCGCTTTTCTGGGAGAGAAGGAGGCGGGTCAGAGGATCAAGGCCTCCCCGGAAGATGCCATCCCATGGGACGGCAATAACGAGACCGGATTCACCGCACTTCCGGCAGGGGCCGGCAATGGGGAGGGATTCCACCGCATGGGCGACTGGGCACTTTTCTGGACCTCCACACCGTACAATGACCGGCGCGCCTGGTTCGCCCAGCTGGACGGATACTGGTATGAGCAGCCTCCCAAATACAGGAATATTTACATCGGATGGTATTATCTGAAGCTGAATCAGTTTTCTGTCAGATGCATCCGTCAAGAGACCCCATGACCATGATCCCTATATCTTTCCGAATTGTGAAGCGCCGGCTTTGTCCCCCTCTTCTGGTCCTGACGCTGTCCTGTGCCCTGGCGCTTTCCTCCTGCCGGGGAGGCCAGGACCATCGTGTGGGAGATCCACCCAATATTCTCTGCCTGGTATGTGAGGATATCAGCCCCTATCTGGGTTGCTATGGCGATCCGGTAGCCCTCACTCCCCACCTCGACCGGCTGGCGGAAGAGGGGATCCGGTTCACCCGGATGTATTCGGTCTCCGGGGTGTGCGCTCCCAGCAGGAATGCGCTGATCACCGGAATGTACCCTACCAGTATCGGGGGAAATAACATGCGCACCACCAACCGCCGCAGGGTGGAGAATGTGCCCGATTCGCTGCAGATTCCGCCCTACGAGTGCACTCCTCCTTCTTACGTCAGGTGCTTTACAGAATATCTGCGTGAAGCAGGGTATTACTGCACCAACAATGCCAAGGAGGACTACCAGTTCACCGCACCCCGTGCCGCCTGGGACGAATCGGGCCGGACCGCCCACTGGAGGAACGGTCCGGAAGGCATGCCGTTCTTTTCGATCTTCAATTTTATCCGCAGCCATGAATCACAGGTGTGGGCTTGGGAGCATGAGCCGTGGATCATCCATCCCGACAGCGTGGAGGTTCCTCCCTATTATCCCGATACCCCCCTGATCAGGAGGGATATCGCCCGGATGCACAGCAATAACACAATTATGGACCGCGAGGTGGGGGAGATCATCGCTCAGCTGGAGGAGGACGGGCTGCTGGAGAAGACCATCATTATTTTTTACTCCGATCACGGGGGACCCCTGCCACGGGGAAAAAGGGAGCTGCTGGAAAGCGGGACCAGGGTCCCTTTCATCGTGCGG
This sequence comes from uncultured Bacteroides sp., assembly GCA_964579515.1. Lineage (GTDB taxonomy): Bacteria > Bacteroidota > Bacteroidia > Bacteroidales. The sequence goes on from CAZOHA010000023.1 coordinate 9,662, forward strand.
ATGCCCGGCCGGTCAGATGGCGGCAGTGTGGTGGAGGATCTTTGCAGCTTTGTGGACATCCCCCCCACCATTCTTTCCCTGGCAGGTGTCAGAATCCCCGGGTATATGCAGGGTCAGGCCTTCCTGGGCAGGCAGAAAGAAGCTCCCAGAACCCACGTGTTCAGCGCCCGGGACCGGATGGACGAGTGGTTCGACTGCCGGAGGGCGGTAAGAGACCGGCGCTTCCGGTATGTGCGGAATTACCGGCCCGACCTGGGAGCCTATATGGACCTGGGGTTCAGGAAACAGATGAATACCATGCAGGAGCTGATCCGGAGAAGGGAGGAGGGTACCCTGAACAGGGAGCAGATGTACTGGTTCCGGTCCGGCAAGCAGCCCGAGGAGCTCTACGATCTGGAGAACGATCCCTATGAACTGCATAACCTGGCCGGTGATCCTGAATACCGCCAGACCCTGGACCGGTTGAGCAGGGAGCTGGACCGGTGGATCGGGGAGACCGGTGATCAGGGGGTGAAGTACTCCACCGAAAAGGAGCTGTTCCTGAGCATGTGGCCCGGCGGAACCCAGCCGGTCACCCTACCACCCCGTTTCGGTTACGACCGCGGCAGGGTAACCCTTTCCTGTGAAACCGAAGGAGCCTCTCTGGCCTATCAGCGGAACGACGACGGATTCGGAAGCGAACACTGGCTGCTCTACACCGGATCCATCGAGGTGGATCCGGGCGATACCCTGAGGGCCGTGGCCCACCGGCTCGGGTTTGCGGAGAGTGC
>CAZOHA010000023.1:10531-59779 GCA_964579515.1 uncultured Bacteroides sp.
CTAACCCGCAAAAATGTTTAAATTGGGTCTGCTAAAACTATCATCATGAAAAACTACCGACGTTTTATTTCCCTCATCGTTCTGATGACCGGATGTAACGCTTTATGGGGTCAGCTTTCCGTAACCGGGCTGAAAACGGAATACAAAAACGATCCGGTGGGGATCGAACAGCCAAGGCCCAGGCTGAGCTGGGTCCTGGAATCGGAGGAGATGAATTCCATGCAGGAATCCTATGAGATCCGCACCGCACTGACCGAAAAGGACCTGGAACGGGGCAGAAGACTGCTCGGGGAAACCGGCCGGGTGAACACCTCCAACAGTATTCAGATTCCCTATCAGGGGCCATCACTCTCCTCGTTCCAGAGAGTATACTGGCAGGTGAGGGTATGGGACAACCACGGGAACAGGAGTAAATGGAGCGAACCTGCATTCTGGGAGACGGCATTTATGGGCGATGCCCGGTGGACCGCCCGCTGGATCTCCCCGGCATGGGAGGAGGATCCCAAAGTTTCCCAACCCAGTCCCTACCTCAGGAATGAATTCAGGCTGACGGGGGAGGTGGAAAGCGCCCGCCTCTATATCAGCAGCCACGGGCTTTACCGGGCCGAGATCAATGGCAAAAGAGTGGGGGACCAGGAGTTCACTCCCGGGTGGACCAGCTACGACACCCGGCTGCAGTACCAGACTTACGATGTGACCGACCTGATAAAGACCGGAGAGAATGCCATGGGGGTGATCCTGGGCGACGGCTGGTTCCGCGGGAACCTGGGCTGGGTCGATAACCGGAATATCTGGGGAGAGGAGCTGGCGGCAATCGCCGAGCTGCATCTGACCTACACCGACGGGAGCGGGGATGTGATAACCACCGGTGAAGGATGGAAAGCCGCCACGGGACCGATCCTCGAATCAGACATTTATAACGGGGAGGTTTATGATGCCCGCAGGGAGATGCCGGGCTGGAGCAGTCCGGGCTTCGATGATTCCGGCTGGACGGAGGTGAAGGTGGCGGAGCATACCACGGAGACTCTGATCGCTCCCGAAGGGCCGCCCGTGCGCATTGTCGATGAGCTGGAACCGCTCTGGGTGAAAAAGAACGACGAAGGCTGGATGATCGACATGGGACAGAACATGGTGGGATGGGTGCGTATAAGAGTATCGGGGAATGAAGGGGACCGGATCGTGCTCCGCCATGCCGAGGTGCTCGACAAGGAGGGGAATATGTACTACGACAACCTCCGCTCGGCGGAAGCCACCAATACCTGTTTCCTGAGAGGGGGAGGGGAGGAGGTCTTCGAACCCCATTTCACTTTCCAGGGTTTTCGCTATGTCATGGTGGAAGGTTACCCGGGAGAACTGACCCCCGATAAGGTCCGCGGGATGGTGATCCATTCCGATATGAAACCGGCAGGGAGTTTCACCTGTTCCGACAGTCTGATCAATCAGCTTCAGCACAACATTGTATGGGGCCTGAAGGGCAACTTCCTGGATGTACCCACCGATTGTCCGCAGAGGGACGAGCGATTGGGATGGACCGGAGATGCACAGGTGTTTGCACCCACCGCCTGTTTCAATGTGGATGCGGCCACCTTCTATACCAAATGGCTGAAGGATCTGGCGGCCGACCAGAAGGAGGACGGAGGGATCCCCCATGTGGTTCCCGATATCCTGGGCGGAGCCGGAGCCACCGGCTGGGCCGACGCGGGAGTGGTGATCCCGTGGGTGGTCTACCTGAACTACGGCGACACCCGGATTCTGGAGCAGCAGTACGAGAGCATGCAACGATGGATCGGTTTCATGCAGGAGCACGCCGGAGACGATTATATCTGGCAGGAGCGGGATCACCATTTCGGCGACTGGCTGGCGTTTCATTCCGACCGGTCGGACTATATGGGGGCCTATACCACCAAGGACCTGATCGCCACCGCCTATTATGCATACTCCTCCTCCATTGTATCCAGGGTGGCTTCCCTCCTCGGAAAGCCCGGGGATGCGGAGAGGTACCGGGAGCTTTCCGAACGGGTGAAGGAGGCGTTCAACCGGGAGTATGTCACCCCCAACGGACGGCTGGTTTCCCATACACAGACCGCCTATACCCTGGCCCTGGCGTTCGATCTGCTCGACGGGGAGACCGCCGGGAAAGCCGCCTCACACCTGGCCGGGGATGTGGAGCAGTTCGGTCATATCACCACCGGGTTCCTGGGAACCCCCCTGATCTCTCTCACACTGACCGAACAGGGGCGGAACGACCTGGCCTACCTGCTGCTGAACCGGAAGGAATACCCTTCGTGGCTCTATCCGGTTACCATGGGGGCCACCACCATCTGGGAGCGGTGGGACGGACAGAAGCCCGATTCCACGTTTCAGAATCCGGGGATGAACTCCTTCAACCATTACGCCTACGGTGCCATCGGAAAATGGCTCTATGAGGTGGCCGCCGGAATCGGGATCGATCCCGAACAGCCCGGATACCGGCACATCCTTATTCATCCGCGTCCCGGAGGCGGGCTCACCTATGCAAGGGCCACCCATGAATCGATGTATGGAACGATCGTATCGGGATGGGAACTGGAAGGAGAGAAACTTCAGATGGAGGTGGAAGTGCCTGCCAATACCACAGCCACCATCTCCATTCCCGGAACCCCGGAGGATATTATCATCAAAGGAACCGGGATCGGGCAGTCGGAAATCGATTATACGGTGGAGGACGGCCTGGTCAAAGCGGTGACAGGTTCGGGCAAATATGAGATCAGCACCCGATTTACACAGGAGGGACCGAAATAGCTGCATCCACAGATTCACACAGGTAAGTCTGTTGTTTCCTGCCGCCCGGTTGCTGTTGCTTCCGGGCGGTTGCTTCTCTCCCGGAGGAAAAAAAATAGTATACCTATCGATTAAAATACCTGACCTCGCTCCGTGGGGTTATGAATATGTTTGATGGACTGAAAAATCCATTGTCTAACTAAAAATCATTCTTATGAGAAGATTTGTTACTATTCTTATGCTGGCGGCGGTTGCCCTTACGGCTTACGGGCAGACGTTCTCCGGCGTATCCTGGGTTAACTGGAACAATGAGCCCGACTACGCAGATGTTACGGGATATGCCGATAATCCCTACGACAATCCGGTGGTCGAGGTGATCCAGGCCCCCGACGGGTGGACCCCGGTGGCCGATGTGGCAGGATTCGATGCCACCTGGGGAATCCTGGGCGATTCCTTGGCGGTGGCCAATCTGACCTCCAACGGAGTTGCCGGCGACCTGTTCGACCTGGGAAGCGAAACCCCCTCTTTCGGTGCCGCCTGGAAGGCCGTGCATGACGGGGCCAACCTGTACATCCTTTTGAAATACTGGGATGTGAACAGCCAGGCCGACGCCGGTTCTCTCTCCTTTGAAATCATGGCCCAGCCCACCTCCCCGGTACGCCACGAACCCACCTTTTTGGCCGCATCGGACAGTACCGAAGCTGCTGTGGTAGCCTACCAGAACATGGCTTATGCCCGGATCGTGGAGCTGGGTGGCGGGAAGGCCGTCTTTAAGGACGGTGCGGTCAGTGAATACGCCGGTTCGGTCGGTCTGAGCAGAGTGGACCAGACCGGCGGCAGGGGATACTTCTCGGCCGACTGGGGTGCCAATGAACATGGCCTTCTGGGCCTGGCCCAGGCCTCGCACTTCTGGGATGCCACCGACGGGGTGATCCGCGCGGTGATGGTGATGTCCTTCGACGGTGCCCTGGGGTACCCGTCCGATCCCGCCAATCTGGAAGGAGAATATATGGCTGTTGAAGTGGGCGATACCATCGCCTTCGATGTGAAGTCCAACTCACTGGTTGGAGGGACTGAAGGAGACAACAAGGTGGAATATTTCTGGGCAGCCGACAAGAACAACGGATACGCCTCCAACTATTACAGCGGCCACCTGATCCTGAAGGGCAGTGAAGAACCTGCCGGGGAAACCACCTTCTCGGGGGTATCCTGGGTGAACTGGAACAACGAGCCCGACTATGCGGATGTTACGGGTTATGCTGATAATCCCTATGAAAATCCCGAGGTGACCATTAAAAAGGCTCCCGGTGCCTGGACCCCCGTGGCCGATGTGGCAGGATTCGATGCCACCTGGAGCATTCTGGGTGACTCCATGGCGGTGGCCAACCTCACCTCCAACGGGGTGGCCGGCGACCTGTTCGACCTGGGTGGTGAAAATCCCTCGTTCGGTGCTGCCTGGAAAGGGGTGCACGATGGAGCCAACTTCTATGTGCTTCTGAAATACTGGGATGTGAACAGCCAGGCCGATGCCGGTTCCCTCTCCTTTGAAATCATGGCACAGCCCACCTCCCCGGTACGCCACGAGCCCAGCTTTGTGGCTGCATCCGACAGCGCCGCTGAAGCTATTGTAGCATACCAGAACATGGCTTATGCCCGGATCGTGGAGCTGGGTGGCGGGAAGGCCGTCTTTAAGGACGGTGCGGTCAGTGAATACGCCGGTTCGGTTGGTCTGAGCAGAGTGGACCAGACCGGCGGCAGGGGATATTTCTCGGCCAACTGGGGTGCCAATGAACATGGCCTTCTGGGATTGGCCCAGGCCTCGCACTTCTGGGATGCCACCGACGGGGTGATCCGTGCGGTGATGGTGATGTCGTTCGACGGTGCCCTGGGGTACCCGGCCGATCCCACCGACCTGGAGGGCGACTACAACGCCATCCAGGTGGGAGAGACCTTTGCCTTCGATGTGAAGTCCAACTCACTGGTTGGAGGGACTGAAGGAGACAATAAGGTGGAATATTTCTGGGCAGCCGACAAGAACAACGGATACGCTTCCAACTATTACAGCGGTCATCTGACTCTTTCCGAGGAGGAGATCGGCGTGGTGGGTATCAACAACCGGTATACCAGCGATATTTCCGTTTATGTGTTCAATGACTTCCTGAACTTCAAGGGACTCGAGCAGCCGACCGATGTGAAGGTATACAGCATCACCGGCTCTCTGGTGAAGTTTGTGGAGAAGGCTTCCGGACAGATCAATATCAGTGACCTGGTCGATGGGGTTTACCTGGTGAAACTGGCAGGTGAGCCTGTTGGATTCAAAGTGATCAAGTAACCTCATGTAAAAACTCTCACATTCAAAAAAAGGGATGCCCTGTGTGTCCCTTTTTTTGAATTTTTCAGTTGCGCCGGCAGGACAACTAACCAAAACTCCACTGAACATGAAACATCAACGATTAAGAAAGCTTTTGAATATCAGTCTGCTGTTGGCCGGTTTTCTCGTTCTGTCCGGCCAGGCGCTCCTGGCGCAGCAAACGGTGACCGGAACAGTGGCCGATGCAGCCGACGGACAGGGGGTGCCGGGTGCCAATGTGGTGGTGAAAGGGACAACCACCGGCGCCATTACCAACCTGGAAGGGAATTACACCATCCAGGTCCCCGGTCCCGATGCGGTCCTGGTCTTCTCCTATATCGGGTACCTCACCCAGGAGGTGGAGGTGGGCGACCGGACCGAGATCGATGTCATCCTCCGTGAAGATGTCCAGGCTCTGGACGAGGTGGTGGTGATCGGTTATGGGACGGTTAAAAAGGAGGACCTCACCGGATCGGTGGCCGTGGTCACTGCCGAGGAACTGGCCAGGACCCCTTCCCCCGATCTGAGCCGGGCCATCCAGGGACGCGCCTCGGGAGTGATGGTCACCCAGTCGGGAAGCCCCGGCGGGGGTGTGAAGATACGGATCCGGGGGATCGGATCCATCAACCAGGACCCCAATCCGCTCTATGTGGTAGATGGAGTGGTGGGAGCGGGTATCAATGATATTAATCCCAACGACATCGAATCGTTCCAGGTGCTCAAGGACGCCTCTGCGGCGGCCATTTACGGAGCCGACGGAGCCAACGGGGTGGTGATCATCACCACCAAAAGGGGCAGCCAGGGGAAACCCAGGGTCTCCTTCTCGGCATTCGGGAGCATGAACCTGGTCCCCGAACAGTATGATGTAATGAATGCAGACCAGTACTCGGCGTTTTACAACCAGATATACGAGGACTTCGGGATCGAACCCAATGCGGCCTATTCGGACCGTTTCAGACAGCTTTACTACGGTGACGGCTGGGAGAAGGGAACCGACTGGCAGGAGGAGATCACCCGGAGGGGATATACTCAGAACTACTACCTGAGTGTCTCCGGCGGGGGAGAGGCAAGCAATTATGCCATCTCCGCTAATATCCTGGACGAGGAGGGGATCCTCCGAAGCACCTCCTCGACCCGATACAATTTCAGGGCCAACTCCGACTTCGAGATCGGTAAGTACATCAGGATCGGAGAGTCTTTTACCGTTACCCGATCGACCCGCTACGATCCCGGAACGCACCAGGGCGGAGCCTGGAGCACCCCTCTGATCACCTCACCGCTGATGCGGGTGTTCAACGAGGATAACAAGGGAGGATACGAAGGTCCGCAGATCCCGTTCGAGTTCATCGACGGCGGCGACACCATCCAGGCACTCAACACCGGCGGGAACGACAAGCCCAATCCCAGGGCTCCTCTGGATATAGCCGATCTGAGGACCAACTACAATTCGTTCCTGGGTAGTATCTATCTGGAACTTACCCCGTTCGACTGGCTCAGGTACAAGGTGACCCCCTCGGCCGACGGCACTTTTATCCATGAACGGAACTGGTTCCCTTCGTTTGAATCGGGGGTCAGGGAACGGCCCCAGTCGACTCTGGACGAGAATTTTGAAGAGAATCTGACCCTCTCCATCGAGAACCAGCTGACTTTGAGCCATTCTTTCGGCGATCATAATTTCACGCTGACCGGAGTGCACCATGCACGGACCCGCAACAATTACAGTTCCAATGTGGCCGTATCCGGTTTCGAATACGAGAACCTGAACACTATCCACAACAGCAACTACCGGCAGGAGGGATTTGAACCCAACCTGAGCGGGTACTATACCCCGGTGCGCTGGACCTCTTACCTGGGACGGCTGATTTACGATTACAGCGGGAAATATCTGCTGACCGCCAGTATCCGTCGCGACGGGAACTCCCGGTTCGGACCGGGTAACCGCTGGGGGACCTTCCCGTCGGCTTCGGCTGCATGGAAGCTGAATGAAGATCTGCTACAAAATGTGGATGCCATCGATATGCTGAAGCTCCGGGTGGGATACGGTATGACCGGTTTTTCCAATATCGGGAACTTCCGGTATGAAGCCCTGCTGAGTCCGTTCGATCAGTTCTCACCTGTGTTCGGGGTCAATCAGCAGGTGGCCCCCGCACTGAACGTGCTGAATGAGTTCGGTAACGAACTGATCCAGTGGGAATCCTCGGCCATGACCAATATCGGGGCGGATGTGAGCCTGTTTCGGAACCGCCTTTCGGGTACCGTCGAATACTATATCAAGACCACCGATAACCTGATCGTCCGCCGGTCGGTATCGGATGTATTCGGCCGGATCGGGACCCCCTTCGTAAACCTGGGGAATATCCAGAACCGCGGATTCGAGTTCAACGCCTCGTTCCGCGATATGGAAGGGGATTTCAACTACGAGATCACCGGGATCCTGACCACCATTAAAAATGAAGTGATCGATCTTCCGGAGGAGTATACCGATGGCAACAACATCGCCCGGGTGGGGAATACGGTAGGATCGCTCTATGGATGGATTGCCGAGCGAATCGTCACTCCGGATGATTTTGACGGCGACGGGAACTATCTTCACGCTGTTCCCAGTTCCGGGGAGCCCGAACCGGGGGACCTGAAATTCACCGACCTGAACCTGGACGGGGTGATCAACGATCAGGACCGGACCATTATCGGAAAGCCGATCCCCGACTTCATCTATTCGCTGAATGTGAATCTTTACTATAAGAGTTTCGACCTGAACATGTACTGGTACGGAGCACAGAATGTGGAGGTGTTCAATTCCCAGCTTTCGGGGATCGAAAGCTTTGTGAGCCAGGATATCAACCACAACAAGACGGTGGCCTATTCAGAGAATTACTACCGGGAAGGGCGCCCCTCGACCCAGTATGTGAGGGCCGACCTGGCCAACACCAACCAGAACGACCGGATCTCCACCTGGTGGGTGGAGGATGCCTCATTCCTCAGACTGAAAGACGTGCAGCTGGGTTATTCCCTGCCGGTGAGAACCGCTCAGCGCATTGGCCTCTCCCGGGCGAGGATCTATGTGAGTGCGGTTAATATTCTGACCATCACCGATTACCGGGGACGTGATCCGGAGGCACCCACCTCGGGGACTCCCATGAACGTGGGATCCGACGGCGGTTCCTACCCGCTGCCCCGGGTGCTGACAGCCGGAATTCAGGTGGACTTCTAATGGTAATGATCTAAAGATTTGAAGGTTATGAAAACATATATAATTAAGATCCTGACCCTGGCCATCCTATTGACCGGTGCAGGATGCACAGAAGACTTCCTGGAGGTGGAGAACAAGAACCAGCTCACCGAGGGGAGTTTCTACCAGACCGGGAACGATTTTCAGCTGGCACTGAACTCTTGTTATTCGCCAATGGCAGGAAGGGGGATGTTCGGGCTGCGGTTTCAGTTCATCTTCGGAACCTGGGAGGACCGGATCCTTTTCGAAACGGAAGGGCGTGACCGGCTGGCGGTGATGAACTCCAGCAACGGTGATAACGGGCAGCTTTACCTCGACTGCTATTTCGGTCTTTTCCGCACCTCCCAGCTCATCCGAAAACTTCAGGATGCCGGAGAGATCGAGGGATTCAAGGAGGAGGAACGGTTGCAGATCGAGGCTGAGGCACGGGCACTCCGGGCCATGTACTATTTCTACCTGGTCACGATCTATAACCGTCCGGTATACTATGATGAGGTGGATTTCCCGGTGGACTACAACGAGAATTTCTCCAACGGAGATCCGATCCAGTTCTGGGATCAGATTGAAGAGGACCTGGCGTTTGCCATTCCCAATCTGCCGGAAAAATCAGAATATGCCGATGAGGACCTGGGACGGGTGACCTCGGGGGGTGCCAGTGCCCTTCTGGGGAAGGCCATGCTCTATAAGTATTACCACTATTACGCCAAAGAAGGAAACCAGGGGAGCGGTGATGCCCAGGCCGACCTTGCCACTGCAAGGGACGCTTTCCTGGATGTGATGAATTCGGGTGAGTATGAACTGGTGCAGCCCAGGGCTCCCAAGACGCGAAAGGATTATCTCTATGCCCTGCTGTCCAACACCTCCTATCTGGATCTTCAATCGGAGAATAACAGTTATCCTTCCGAAAACAATATTGAATCAATCTGGGAGGTGCAATTTTCCGATGTGAGGTTCAGCAACGGATGGCTGCCGGGATGGCAGTGGAGCGGTTCCATGAACAGCCAGTGGTTCTCGGTACACAGCAGCAGCTACAAGAACCACGAGGTGCATCCCGACTGGTTCTATGCCTGTGAGACCGTCGGAGCACCGGCAGGGTTCGAGCGGGATCCCAGGGCGTATGCCACCTGCTATATGGACAATGATACCATGCACATCGATCCGGCCAACTCGTACTATAAGAAATTCAACTCTTTCATTAACACCAAGAGGATCGCTTCTTCGAGGGGACTCGATTATCCCGATCAGCCCAGTGTGGCATTCGGGCTGAAGAAATACTACTTCCCGCAGTATTCGGATGTGGCAAGGGCGCCCAACAACGATCCGGTGAACCGGAACGTGATCCGGTATGCCGATGTGCTGCTGATGTACGCCGAAGTGATGTACCTTCTGGGAGATGATGGTTCGGGACTGGATGCGCTGAACGAAGTGCGGAGGAGGGTGGACATGCCTCCGGTTGGCACACTTACCCCGGAAGCCATCATCCATGAGCGTGACATCGAACTGGCACTGGAGACCGTGCGCTGGTTCGATCTGGTGCGCTGGAGCTTTGATCCGGCCTGGGGAATCGACTGGGATGAGATCCTCGGAGAGGGAATTTTTCAGGTGGGCAAACATGAATACCTGCCCATTCCCATCGGGGAGATCGATGTGAACAATGGTGAACTTGAACAGAATCCCGGATGGTAATCAAAAACAGACCGACCATGAAAAAGTATATTTTGCTGACAGCCGTGTTTGCCGCCCTGCTGCTGGCCTCCTGTAACACAGAGGATCCGTTGCCGGCTTCTGCGGAATTCACTACCAATATTCAGAACAATACCCTTGCCACCAATGAGGGATTCACCATCTACACTTCCGAGGCCGAGGGTGAGTTCCTCACCTATTTCAAGGGCAACAACGAAGAATCCTCCTGGCCCGACGGTTTCGGAAGGAGCTTTGAGGTGGGGACCGATTCGGTGGTCCTTTCTGCTTATGGCCTCGAGGGTACCTATACCTTCACCCTGGTGGCCACCAGTTATGGCGATTGGGGTGAGACCGTGGATCAGGATGTGCAGTCCGTCGAGATCAATGTGGTGGCTGCCAACTGAGAGCAGGGAGTAGATTTCTTTTCATAGCAGGGTTTAGAAGATGGCCGGGTGTTTACCCGGTCATCTTTTTTTCCCGAGGAAATAACCCCGGAGGTAATCCGCCACCCGTGCATGCCCGAATTCGTTCCAGTGGTTGTCGTTCTGGATGTAGTATTTCCGGATCACTGTTTCGGGCGGTTCCTCGTTGATAAAGAGGGGATAAAGGTTCAAAAACGGGATGCCCTCCGAACGCGCAAAAGTTTCCCACTCCGCCACATAGGCGTCGCTAGTCTCCGCGTTTCTGATCTGGGGGTGCCAGGGGTGAACCGAAAGGGTGAGCCGGATTCCCCGCTCCCGGCACATCTCCTGCAGTCTGCTGATCTGTTCCTGTCCCATAGTGATCCCTTTTATCGCCAGCTCCCTGAAATCGGGATCTTCCATCCAGGAACCCATGCCGTGGAACTGGGGATTGGAGAGCAGAACCTCGTTATCGAAATGGCTGAAGAATCCCGAGTAGAGCTCCCACATACTGGTGTGCCCCTGCTGCCTGGCGTCTTCGTAAAAAGTCTCGATGCTGCGGAAGAAATCCTCCCGTTGCCTCTCTGTCCGGACGGCATCCACCAGGTAGGTGGTCAGTGAAATGTTCCTCAACCTGTTCACCAGCCGGTAGAGCCAATTTCCTGCACCGCTCTTTTCTGCAGGTTGGAAATTCTCGTACACCAGTTCGTTCTGGATATCTGAAATATCGACCAGTACAAGAATCTCATCCACTTGCAGTCCCTCCTGTTCGATCAGGAACCGCGCCTTCAGGTATTCGATTTTCTGACTGTAGCTGACTGCAGAAGCATTGAGGACCTCCATGCGGTGATCTTTGAGCGAGGAGGCCAGTCGTCCGGCAAAAGTCTTTTCGTAGGGGACACCCACCCCTTCGGAATGGGAGTCCCCCAGGATGAGGATCCGGTGATTTTCGCTGACGGGGTCGACCCGGCAGACCGCCGAATCGATCATCCCCAGCGAGTTGGTCCTCATGGGATAGATCAGTGCCCCCCAGGATGCCAGAGTTTCCTGGTTGGGCATCAGTCCGTGGTGATAATAGTAATGAGAGGCCCGGAACGAGTTGAAATCCTCCGGGATCAGCAGCAGGCCGCTGCCCAGGTCCAGACCCGCCACTATGATAAGTGAAAGTATGATCCGAACAAAAGTTCTTCGCATGGGTTCCTTTACTTTACCACATATCTATAAAATCATCCGGATTGTATTCATGGTCCCGTTCGGTGAAAGCCGGTTTTCCTGGAGCGCGGAGGTTCATCAGATCCTTTCGGAAGATCCTGGCAAGAAAGCTCATGGGGAGAAGCACCACCAGGTAGACGATTCCCAGCACCACCTTTCCCACCACAAATCCCAGTTTCTCTCCCAGAAAGAACCAGAAAAGGTGGATCCACCGGTTCAGTCGCAGGGAGACCATTCCTGCGATCCCCGCAACCAGTGAGGTATAGATCATCCAATCTTTTTCGAAGATCAGGTGCAGCACCAGAAATCCCAGTACGATCACCAGCAGTGTCTCTCTGACTTTTACCGGGGTGTCAGGTTGTTTCATCCGGTCTGTATTTCAGGTTCGCTTGGCAGTTTCACAATTTCATGTCATTTTCCCTTCACAGGTTTCAGAACAGCGTGTAGATGAAGGGTGCCAGCGCACTGCCTCCTCCAAGTACCAGCAGTACCCCGATCACAAGAATGAAGAAAATGACCGGAAGCAGCCACCATGCTCTCCGATGCCTGATGAAATTCCACAGATCTTTCAGCATCTCTATTTAGTCTTTACCTAGTTTTTTATGCCAGTCCTTCTCCTCCCAGCGGGGCTGCTCCTTCTTATCGAACAGAAAATCCCCGGCCACCAGGTAATCCATTTCGGTGCGCATAAAGCACCGGTAGGCATCTTCAGGTGTGCATACCACCGGCTCCCCGCGAACATTGAAACTGGTGTTGATGATCACCGGACACCCGGTGAGGGTATTGAAATCGCTGATCAGTTGCCAGAAACGGGGATTGGTCTCCGGGTGCACGGTCTGCAGGCGGGCCGAGTAATCCACGTGGGTGACGGCAGGCAGGTCGCTCCTTTCCACATAGAGCCGCTCCATATAGGAAAGGTCGTAATAATCCGGAGGCAATGGTTTCAGTCGTTCTCCGTTTACCCTGGCAACCATCAGCATGTAGGGTGATGGGTCGCTGAATTCGAAATAATGTCCTGCCTCTTCGAACAGCACGGCAGGGGCGAAGGGCCGGAACCCTTCTCTGAATTTCACTTTCAGATTGAGTTTCTTTTGCATGTCCGGACTTCTGGCATCCGCCAGGATGCTCCGGTTCCCCAGGGCCCTGGGCCCGAATTCCATCCGGCCCTGGAACCATCCCACCACGTGACCTTTGGCGATGAGCCGGGCCGTTCTCTCGCTGAGCCCGGAAGGTTCCCGGATCTCCTCCGCCACCGCTCCAAACCGGTTGACCATTCTCCGGATCGCTGCCGAACCGAACGATGGACCCAGATAGGCGCCTTTCATGGCATCGCCGGGAACGGGTACACGCTGGTTCCGGTTGTAAATGTGGTGCACCGCCAGGGCTGCACCGAGCGATCCCCCGGCGTCACCCGCCGCAGGCTGGACAAAGATCTTCCTAAACAGTCCTGTCCGGTGGAGTTTACCGTTGGCCACGCAGTTCAGCGCCACTCCTCCCGCCAGGCAGAGGTGGGCAGCCTGTTCTTCTGTTTCGGTCAGGCTTCGGGCATGCCTGGCCATTCGCAGGACCACTTCCTCGGTCACCTGTTGAATGGCCAGGGCCAGGTTGCAGTGGGTCTGTTCGATGGGGGAGTCCTCTTTTCTCCGGGCGATTCCGAACAACGAGGCCCATTTGCGGTTCCATGTCATCCTCAGCCCGGTGGCATAACGGAAGTATTTCTTGTTCAGCCAGACCGATCCGTCCTCTCCGATCTGCATGAGCTCGGAGGTGATGATTTTTTTAAACCGCTCCACCTGCTCCGATTCCGGATTTCCATAAGGGGCCAGCCCCATCAGCTTGTACTCTCCCGAATTGACCCTGAATCCCAGGTAATAGGTGAAAGCGGAGTAGAGTAATCCGACCGAATGGGGAAATCTGAGCTCTTTCAGAATACGGATTCGGTTCCCACTGCCCAGGCAGATGGAGGCAGTGGCCCATTCGCCCACCCCGTCGAGGGTGACGATCACCGCCTCCTCGAAAGGGGAGGGGAAGAATGCGCTGGCTGCATGGGAGAGATGGTGCTCGGGAAAGAGCAGTTGCTGATCCTCCTCCCGGTATTCACCGATCGACTGCAACGCTTTCCGGATATTCCTTTTCAGGAACAATTTCTCGCTGACCCAAACCGGGATCGCGGTCACGAAGGAGATCAGTCCCCTCGGGGCAAAATGGTAGTAGGTCTCCAGCAGCCGTTCGAATTTAAGCAGGGGCTTGTCATAGAAAACCACCTGGCCCAACGCTGAAAGCTCGATGCCCTCTTCCTCCAGACAGTACCGGATGGCATTCACAGGGAATCCCGCATCATGCTTTTTCCTGGTGAACCGCTCCTCCTGAGCGGCTGCCACGATCTCCCCGTCCCTCAGAAGAGTGGCGGCGGCATCGTGATAATATGCGGATATTCCCAGGATATACATCAGTTTTGAGTTTGCAGAACCCGTTCCTTCAGTGCCGGATCGATCTTCACTCCCCGTTGCTCCTGTTCCCAGAGGTACTGGCGGGCATTCTCCGGTTTTCCCGCCTGCATCCATACCAGCGCTTTGGCCAGGATCAGGTTCACATTACCCGGGAGGACCTGGAGCCCCCGGTCCAGTTGACGGTGCGCTTCATCATAAAGCTCCATGGCTGCCAGTCCCTGAGATTTCTGCAGGTATCCCCTGAACGTGGCAGGGTTCCGGACGATCATCTCCTCTCCCTCCTGCACCAGGGCGATCCTGCCGAAGTACTCCTCATATTCCGGCAGTTTTTCAATGCTCCGTGCGAATTCCATAAAGTAGGCAGCCGAATCGTAGGAACTATTTTGCAGCCTGATCAGGCCCTTCATGAACAAGGCTCTGTGGGAAAGTTCATCCTGCTGCAGGATCCGGTCCAGCATCCTTTCCGAAGCATCGTAGCGTTGCTGCTCCAGAAGAGAGGATGCTCTGGCCAGGAGATCTTCCGTCTCTGCTTCCGTATTGGCGGATTCATGGACATTCCTGATCAGGGTTCGGATCTTTTCATTGTCCGGATCCATTTCAAGGGCCTTCCGGTACTCGGCCAGCGCCAGGCCGGGTTGCAGCTCGTTCTGGTAGCAGAGTCCCCGCAAAGCGGTCAGGTCGGCAGAACGGATCCCGTTGGCTTCCAGGTTGTCAATACTGTACCGGGCTTCGGCAGGGTATCCCAGTGCGATCATTCGGTTCAGAAGGGGGATGGCCTCCTCCGGATCAACGGACCCGGTCGTGGAGAGCCAGGCAGCAGTGGCATAGATCAACCCATAGGTGTTTTCCGGCTCCTCTTCGAGACGGTCAAATTGTTCCATCAGTTCCTTAGGATCCGTTCCGCAACCGGTCAGAAGAAGCGTTACAAGGAACGCAATGAGATGTAAACGGGCAATCTTCATTCACAATGGGGTCCTGTCTGACAAATAAAGTGAATTTTTCCATTTCACATGGACAAGGGGTAAACATAATATACCTATTTTAGAAATCGCTAAACCAACAACTTACTTCATGGCTATCTTTAAGGCTGCCATCAATGAAATAACCGGCAGAATCCTTGCGTTGGCGGTCATTTTGCTTCCTGTTTTGCTGGTATCATGCCAACAGAATCCGGAGAGCAGCTCTGCCGCAAAACCCAACGTCCTGTTTATCGCCGTGGACGACCTGCGTCCCGAACTGGGATGCTACGGAGCGGACCACATCGCTTCACCGAATATCGACCGGCTGGCCGCCGAAGGCACCATGTTCACCCGCTCATACTGCAACATACCCGTTTGCGGGGCCTCCCGTGCCAGCCTGATGACCGGCCTACGGCCCGCCCGGCACCGGTTTCTGTATTACTATGCCCGGGCCGACGAAGATGCACCGGGGATCACCACCCTGCCGGAGCATTTCCGGAACAACGGATATTACACCATCAGCAACGGGAAGATCTTCCATCATTCCGACGATGCGGTGCAGAGCTGGGATGAGATATGGGATCCCCCTTCGGCCAGCGGATCCTGGCGCGATTATGTGCTGCCGGAGAATGCAGCCATGGACAGCGCCGCCGACCACAGGGGTCCTCCCTTTGAAAGAGCTGCGGTGCCGGACACTGCCTACAAGGATGGAAAGACGGCGGAAAAGGTGATCCGGGATCTGAGGCGGCTGAGCGGGATGGACCGTCCTTTCTTCCTGACTGCCGGATTTCTGAAGCCCCATCTTCCGTTCAATGCCCCGGAAAAGTACTGGAAGCCCTACGAGGGGAAGGTGAGGTTGCCCGAAAACGATGAACCACCGGAGAACGCCCCTCCCGAATCACTGCATAATTCCGGAGAACTGCGAGCCTATGCAGGGATACCCAAAATCGGCCGGGTCTCCGACAGCATGGCCCTGGATCTGATCCACGGCTATTACGCCTGCGTGAGCTATACCGACGCCCAGATCGGAAAGATACTGGATGAGCTGGAGATACTCGGCCTGGATGAGAATACCCTGGTGGTCCTCTGGGGAGACCACGGCTGGAATCTGCGGGAACACGGGCTCTGGTGCAAGCACTGCAACTACGAGACCTCGCTGCATACTCCACTGATCCTGAAGGTACCCGGGAAAGAACAGGTACCGGCCACCGACGAAATTGTGGAATTCGTGGACATTTACCCCACCCTCTGCGAGCTGACGGGACTCGAGCTTCCGGATCATCTTCAGGGGCGCAGCTTCAGGGAGATGCTCTACGAACCGGGAGCAGAAGGAGACGGGGTGGCCGTATCCCAGTGGTTTGCCGGCATTACCACCATCCGGGGGAACTATTTTTATACGGAATGGATTACAGATGCTGACAGTGCCTATGCCCGGATGCTCTACGACCACCGGGTGGATCCCGGGGAAAATGTGAACATTGCGGTCGATCCTGACAATGGGGCAGTGATCGAAAAGTTAAGCGGCGAGATGCGCCGCAGCAGGGCGGAGAATTACTTCGACTGAAATCGCCGGCGGCCCTGACCCGAAGCATCAGAGCCTGCCCCGATCCTCCGCATCAGAGCCGGCTGAACATGGCCACTCCGTTCTGCAAATATTTTATGCTCTCCATGGCCTTGTGCGGTCTCCCGTCTGCTGAAGGGCGTTCAGGGTGATGTTCACATCGTCGATGATCTGGAAGTCGTACATGCCCACACAGATGAAATCGGCACCGCTCCGGAAGGCGTACCGGAAGGCTTCCTCGGGACGGATGGCGCCCGCCGCCAGGGTCTTGAAGGCGATCCACGGTTCTTCCAGATTCTCCATGAACCGGATGGTCTCCGCGGGATCGAAGCAGTACATGTTATCGTGCCAGGTGGGATGTTTGGCCGACCAGTAGTCGTGGGTATGAAGGGTTTTCATCCAGAAATCGGTCTCCAGCCCCAGTTCCACGCAGCGCCGGATGGTTTGAATCTTGTGGGCCCCGATACCCACCGGAAGGCCGTTCTCGCGCATGATGTCCATGATTTTCACCAATCTTTCGGGTTGCCCATGTTCGATGTAGAAATCGGCCGTCTCCCCCTGCACGTATCCGGCGGTGGCCCCGCTGTCGATGGCACCCTTCACTATATCCTGGTACTGGTGCCAGTCCATGGCTCTGGGGCCGTTCTTCCAGTCGGAGTAATCGAGTCCGGCCATATCGCTGATAAACTGGATCTTTCCGTATCCCTCTTTCCAGTACTCCTCCATCAGCGGCATCACCACCGGGTTGGAGAGGAGCGTGTCGACCCCGCTCTGCTCGGCCAGCATCAGTGTCCGGAAGATCCGGTCCTTCTGGTGATAGTTCAGCACCAGCGATGAGACATAGATCAGGTCGCGGGAGTGGACATATCCGCTGAGCAGGTTGCCTCCCAGGATCAGTCTGGAGGATTCCATCCGGCCCAGGAATCCGGTGGGAAGGGTACCTTTCAGCCGGCTGGTCTCTTCGGTGAACAGCTTGCCTTTCAGATCCTTCATTGCCAGCCGGTCGGATCCTGCCATGACCTTCTGTACGAACTGTTCGGTGGCTCCCGAGGAGGCATCCACCAGGTTCTGTTCCTCCAGGCTGCTCATTCGGGTCCTGCGGATGGCCCCGTAAACCACCGCTCCCAGAAAGGGCAGGGTGGCCAGGTGTTTGAGGGCCTCCCGGCGCTCGATCTGCCGGATACTGGCCCGCTGCTCGGCACCTTCCGGCTGACCGTGATCCATCCGGTGGATGTGCCGGCGCCGGCGCAGGTCCATCAGTCCGTCGAGCCCCAGAAACCTGCCGGTGGGAATAAACATCAGCACCACCAGTGCCATGATCTCCAGGAAATCCTTGCTGATAATGAAGTAGGAACCTTCCCTGAAAAAGCCGGGCTCGGAGAATACGGGCGGATGGGACAGGTAATAAAGGGTCAGAAGGACGATTCCCGCCATCTGCGCCAGCCTGGTAAAGAACCCCAGGAAAAGCCCCAGCCCTATCAGTACCAGTCCCCAGGTGTTGAGGATGTTGACCAGGGCCAGGACAGTTTCATTGGCGGCCAGGGCGTGGTAGAGCCCTGCCAGCGGTCCGGTGGCACTTTGCAGATAGCCTGCCGCTGACCACTGCGGGTTGAACAGCTTGGTGAGGCCCTCGTAAAGGAAGTGCCATCCGATGGCGACCCTCAGCAGGGTCATGGTGATGCAGAGGGCCTTTTTTTGCCGGGATTCTTTGGCAGTTATTTCCATAAATACGGTCTGTTGCGAAGTCTGTTCCGGGGTCTGATTGGCAATTTAAGGGCTGTCGGCCGAATTTCAAACACCTGGGAACAATTGATGAAAATACGATACCTTTATGTGAATCGTGTAACTAACTTTAAGCTTTTTGACCTATGAACCGGTTCTTTCTATTCCTGTTCTGTCTGCTCACAGCCGGTTTGACCGGCCTGCTGGGCCAGTCATCCGCGGCCCTCAGGGTCAGTGAGAATAATCCCCGTTACTGGGAGTATCACGGCCTGCCTGTCCTTCTGCTGGGCGGATCGGACGAAGACAACCTGTTCCAGATGCCCGGGGTGGAGGACCAGCTGGACCTGCTGGCCAAAGTGGGAGGCAACTATGTGAGGAACACCATGTCGAGCCGTGACAGCGGTAACGTCTGGCCCTTCGGGACCGATCCCGAATCGGGACTGTACGATCTTCATCGCTGGAACGAGGAGTACTGGCGGAGGTTCAGTGATTTTTTGCGGATGACCCATGAGCGGAAGATCTTCGTGCAGATCGAGGTTTGGGCAACCTTTGACTTTTACCGGGAGAACTGGGACCGGAATCCGTTCAATCCGGTCCGGAACATCAACTATTCCTCCTACCGGACCAAACTCCCCGAAAAGGTGGATACTCACCCGGTCTACTGCGACAACCCCTTTTTCTGGTCGATTCCGGCACACGACAACAACATGCCGGTCCTGGAGTTCCAGCAGCGGTTCGTCGACAGGTTGCTCTCCTATTCCCTCGCCTATGATCATATCTTTTATTGCATCGACAACGAGACCTCCGTCACTTCGCTCTGGGGCAAATTCTGGTCCGGTTACATCCGGAAGATGGCCGCCGGGCAGGGGAAGACCGTCCATGTGACCGAAATGTGGGATCCGTGGGACCTGGATCATATCTCCCACAGGGAGAGTTTCGATCACCCGGAAACCTACTCGTTCGTAGAGATCTCCCAGAATAACCATCAGCGCGGAGAGACCCACTGGACCAACGGATTGCGCCAGATCGAGCGTCTCGAGCGGGCGGGGAACCTGCGGCCGGTCCACAACGTAAAAACCTACGGGGCCACCGGCGGACGGCACGGGGGAGGGACCCACGACGGTATCGAGAAGGTGGTGCGAAGTACCCTGTTCGGATCGGCAGCCATCCGTTTTCACCGTCCCACCTCGGGACTCGGACTGAGCGACACGGCCCGGATGGCCATACGGGGGCTCCGGAGGGCCACCGACCGGATCGATTTCTTCAGCGCCGCCCCCCGCAACGATCTGCTGAAAGAGCGAACCGAGAATGAGGCTTACTGCAGGGCCGTTCCCGGCAGCGATTACCTGGTCTATTTTCCTGCCGGAGGACGCGTGATCCTGGAACTGGCTTCCGGATTCAGTGACCTTCGGATCGATCGGATGCATCTCCTGGAAGGAGACTGGGTCCGGACGGAACCATCGCTCAATGGGCGCGACCTTTTGCTTGAAAGCGATTCCCGCCATACGATCTACCTGATAAAAACCGACTGATATGAAATCTACCAGCCTTTCCATGATAACGGCAGTGATGGCCATTCTGACCTCCTGCGGGAATGCGGACCGGGCTCCCGGAGATACGGCGCATCCGGACCGGAGCGGACCGGCGGTCCTGAAACTCCACCCGGAGAATCCGCGCTATTTTGAATATGACGGGGAGCCGGTGGCTCTGATCACTTCTGCGGAGCATTACGGGGCGCTGCTGAACCTCGATTTTGACTTCAGAGAATACCTGAAGACGCTCCGGGAGGAAGGCTTCAACTATACCCGGATATTCACAGGCACCTATATCGAACCGGTGGAGAATATTTTCGGGATCGAGAAGAACACCCTTGCCCCTCTGCCGGGGAAATATCTCTCCCCCTGGATCAGCGTTGAGGGGAAATACGACCTGAAACAGTTCAATCCCGCCTATTTTGAGAGGCTCGGTCAGTTCATGGCCGAGGCGGAGGAGCAGGGGATCATGGTGGAGGTGACTCTGTTTTCCTCCATCTATGCAGAGAGCGCCTGGGTGCTGAGTCCCATGAATCCCCGAAACAATATCCAGTCGGCCGGGCCGGAGGACTACCGGAAAGTGCACACCCTTTTCAGTGGCACCCTGCTTCCTTTTCAGGAGCGTTTCATCCGGAAGATGGTGCGATCGCTGAATGGATTCGGAAATCTGTTTTTCGAGATCCAGAACGAGCCGTGGGCCGACCATCCCAACCTGGCAGCATGGGTGAACCAGGACGATACTCTGGTCTACCGGCGTTCCTGGCAGAAACAGGTGGTTTTGGCCAACCACGCCTCCATGGAGTGGCAGCGTTGGGTGGCCGGGGTGATCAGGGATGAAGAGTCTTCCCTGAGCAATCGGCACGTGATCGCCCAGAACATCTGCAATTTCGGACATCGGGTCGATCCGGTCCCAGAAGCGATCTCGGTGCTCAATTTCCATTATGCCCACCCTTTTGCTGTACTGGAAAACCTGAACACAGGCAGGGTGATCGGTCTCGACGAGACCGGCTTCATGCCGCAAAAGGATGCGCTGTTCATCGATCAGGCCTGGCGGTTTATGCTTTCCGGCGGGGGACTATACAACAACCTCGACTACTCCTTTACCGCGGGGTATGAGTCGGGAACCTGGGAGATCCCGGCTGCCAATCCCGGATGGGGTGGACCGGTGTTCAGGAAAAAACTGGCCATCCTGGCAGGCACCATGGACCGGGTTCCTTTCCACCGGATGGATGTCAGCACCGCCATTGCTGAAGCGGCCGGGCAGGAGGTGGTACAGACCGGGCTGGCCAGCGGGGGGGAGGTGTACCTTCTGTTCCTGGAAAAACTCTCCGGGCAGAAGCTGCGGCTGTCCATACCTGCAGCCCGGTACACCTTCACCTGGATCGATGTGGAGAGCGGCCGTGAAGAAGAACGGACCATGGATTGGGATACGGAAAGTGCCATCTCCTGTCCCTTTGAAGCAAAACGGGCCGCCCTGCTGATCCGGAGAGAGGTGTCGTCAGCCGGATGATGGATCGGATGGTCACTAAAAAATATACCTATGAATCAAGTCAGATATCTCAGAAGAATGGGAGGGATGCTCTTCACGATAGCCCTTTCCGTGACGGCCACCACGGCCCAGAACCAGATCCTTCCCCTCTGGGAAGGAGATCCCCCCAACTACCGGGAGACCGGGGAGGTGACCGTCTGGGACACCTCGGATATCGTCCGGGTGCGGAATGTGCAGAAGCCCGATATGGCGGTATTTTTACCCTCCAGGAAAAATGCCACCGGGGAGGCCGTGGTGATCTGCCCGGGGGGAGGGTACCGGATACTGGCCTATGACTGGGAGGGAACCGACATCGCCCGCTGGCTGAATTCCCGCGGAATCGCCGCCTTCGTGCTGAAATACCGTCTGCCGGGTACCTCCGGCAACATCGTTCCGCACCTTTCGCCCATTACCGATGCCCGCAGGGCCATGAGGCTGGTCAGGTACCATGCCGGCGAGTGGAGCATTCATCCGGACCGGATCGGAATTATGGGATTCTCGGCCGGGGGACACCTGGCTTCCACGCTATCCACCCAATTTGACGGAGGCGACCTGTCGGCATCCGATCCGGTGGAGAGGGTCAGCTGCAGGCCCGATTTCTCCGTGCTGATATACCCGGTGATCTCCTTTACGGAGGATTTCACCCATACCGGTTCGCGAAAGGCCCTGCTGGGGGAGGCCCCTCCCGGGGATCTGGTCAGCCGGTTCTCCAGTGAGCTTCAGGTAACCGCATCCACCCCCCCGGCCATTCTGATCCATTCAGGCGATGACCGCAGCGTGCCCGTGGAGAACAGCCTGGCCTATTATAAGGCGCTCAGGCGCCACGGGATCGAATCTGAACTTCACATCTATCCCTACGGCGGGCATGGATATTCTCTTGCCATAGGGGAGGGCCATCTGTCCACCTGGCCCGGACGGGTGATCCAGTGGATCCGGTACCTCTATCCGGAAAAAGCAGGTTCCCGGATCGAACCGGCCGATTAATTCTACCTTGATAAATCTCCGGCAAATGAAAACAATCATCGTTCTCTGGAAAGGAATCTTCATGAAGGGGTCGTTCTGTCTGGCTGCCGGCATGGTTTTACTGGTTTCCTGCGGGCGGGAACCTGCCGGAAACCAGGCGTTCGACCATGTGGTGGTGATCATCTCGGATGACCACTCCATCACCGCTGCCGGGTGTTACGGAAATACCATCATCAGGACACCCAACATCGACCGGATTGCCAGGGAGGGCGTCCGGTTCGAGAACGCCTATTCCAATGCGCCCATCTGCTCCGCCTCCCGCCAGTCACTGCTCACCGGCCGGTATCCGCACGCCACGGGGGTAACCCTTCTGTTCACCCCGTTCAACGACACCCGGAACTACACTGTGGCGGAGCATCTCAGGGAACATGGTTTTGCTACAGCCATGGTCGGTAAGACCCACTGGAACGACTGGATCTATTACAACTACTGGGACCGGTGGCCCGATTTCGGGTTCGATACTGTGATTACCGCCGCGCACTGGCGCAATCATCTGAGGCAACATCCTCCCGAACCTTTGCCGCCGGACCTGCCTACCCGTGCCAATGCAACCCATGAAGAGAATACCGCGTGGCAGAAAAATGCTCCGGTGCTGCCGGCACCCTACCGGGATAAGGACAGCCAGGGCACCTGGCTGGCGGGAAGGGCCATTGATTTTATCCGCAACCACTCCGGTTCCAGGTTCTTTCTCTGGCTCGCCTTCCATGAACCCCACGCACCGTTCAGTTTCCCGGTGGAGTATGCCGGCAGGTACTCACCCGATGAAGTGCCTCTGGCACAGGGAGGTGCGGAAGATGAACGGTGGATCCCGGAGATTTTCCGCCATCTGACCGATCAGGAGCGCCGGGGGATTATCGCCTCTTATTACACCTCGGTGGAGTATATGGACAAGAACGTGGGATTGATCCTCGATGAGCTGGAGCGGTCGGGACTGGACGACCGGACGCTGGTGGTCTACCTGAGCGATCAAGGTTACCTGCTGAACGAGCACGGCAGGTTCGAGAAACACACCATGTGGGCCGAGTCGGTCCAGGCACCCCTGCTGTTCAGGGGAAAAGGCTACCGGCCCGGCAGGGTGGTGGAGGAGCCGGTGGAATTTGTGGACCTGGTGCCCACACTTTATGAGGCCCTGGGGATCCCGGAGTATGAAGGGTTGCAGGGTGAAAGCCTGTTGCCACTGCTCTCCGGGGCAGAGGAAAAAGGTGGAAATTATGTATTTGCCGAATACCTGGAGGACAACATGGCCATGGTAGCTTCCAGGCAGTGGAAATATGTTTTCACTACCGGTAAAAGGGATCTGGGCCTGGGCTATGCCACCGGTTACGGTCCTTCCGGGGTTCATCACAGCCTCTACGATTTGAAAAACGATTCCCGGGAAACCACCAACCTGGCCTACCGGGAGGAGCACACGGGAATGGTCGACAGCCTGCAGCAGGTAATGCTGGAACGCTTTATGGTCACCCATCCCCGGGCCGGCGAGGTGCCGGAAGGGCTCAACCTCACCGGAAAACTGATCTGGTTCTGTGAACCGCGCGACGTGGGAGAGGAACCGGGGAGCGAACTGCAACGGATATTCGAACCATGAACAGGAAAAGGAATCAAACACGGAGAAAATTATTGATGCTGACACTGACCGGGATCCTGCTGGTAAGCGGATTGATTGCTCAGGACCACCCGGCCCGTTTCGTATGGAAAGACCCGGAAGGAGAGGGGAGGCAGCAGACGGTGCTCTTTCGCAGGAGTTTCGAACTGACCGGTCCGGCCACCCGGGCCGATCTTCACCTGTTCGCCGATTCCCGTTACCATCTCTACGTGAACGGGACGCACATTCAGTTCGGGCCCTCCCGGTTCTATACCGGTCATCCGGAATATGACACCTACGATCTTCTTCCCTACCTGCAGGAGGGGGACAACGTGGTGGCGGTGGAGGTACTTACCAACGGAACGGTCTCCTTTCAGGTCCCCCTGAGTATCGGCGGGATGATTGCCTGGGGGGAGGTGGTGACGGGCGGCAGGACGATCTCCCTGAAGACTCCCGGAAATTGGAGGATGCAGGCCTCCGGCGGGTTCGATCATCAGGCCCTCCGGTTCTCCTTTGCCTGCGGACCCATGGAGATATTCGACGGCCGCCGGCAGCCTGCAGACTGGAATCTGGCACGCTTCGACGACAGCGACTGGAGCGATCCGGTGGAGATTGCCGGCCAGGATCACTGGGGCAGGCTCACTCCCCGGACGATTCCTTTTCTTACACAGGATGAGCGGATCCCCCTGGAACTTCTGGGGATCTACAGGGACCGGCAGGAGGAGGAGCTCTATACCTTCTTTGTCAAGACACCCGATGAGACCAGGCAGCAATACGGAACAGGCTACCCCATGTACGCCTGCACCCATATCTATTCTCCGGAAAACCAGCAGGTGGAAGCAGGTCTTTTCTGGGGGGAGTACTTTCTGAACGGCAAGGGCCCGATACCGGTCTCCGGAGCGGAACCGGGCAACCCGGTCCGCCAGAACCGTTTCCTGGATCTGAAGAAGGGATGGAATTTTTTCTTCATCAGTTATACGGTTATCTGGGGCGGATGGGATTTTTACATGGCCGTCCCCCGGGAGGCGGGTCTGGTGCTTTCCCCTTACCGCCGGATGAGCGGGGGACCCTTCATGCTTACCTCCGGACCTCACCCGGAAGGAGCACCGTTCTACGACCCCGGAAACAGCCCCCCGGCCGACGGGGAGGCCATCATGGCCGATGAACGGTTCGGCTGGGAAGCCATGACCGATCCCGAATACGGGGCCAATCCCGCCAGGGAATTGGTCTGGAGGCGGTTGGACCTGGAGAACAATCTGAAGACCAACGACTACCAGGTGTCCCGGCTGGAGGCGGAGGAGCCCCGCACCTTTATTTTCGATATGGGGGGCAAGCAGCTGGGAAGAATCTTCGTGGAACTGGAGGCATCCCGGGGAGCGGTGGTGGATCTGGGCTGGAGCGAGGACCTGAACAGCCTGGGGCTGCCCTTTCTGTACAAGCGATACCAGGTGAATTCGGGGGCCAGATTCATATCAGGCAATGGATTCAGGCGCTACGAAACCTTCAAACCTTACGGGGTCAGGTACCTGCAGGTCAGGATCGATCCGGGAACCCGGCCCGCCTGTCTGGTGAAGACCGGAGTGGTGGAACAGGTCTATCCGTTCCGGAAAAAGGGGTGGTTCGAGTGTTCCAACCCGATGCTGGACCGGATCTGGGAGCTGGGATGGAGGACCCTCCGCGTCTGCTCGGAGGATTCCTACACCGACACACCATTCCGCGAGCGAGGCCTTTATGCCGGGGACGCTCTGCCCGAGTATGCCATCACCCTGGCCACCTCCGGGGATTCCAGACTGATGAAACGCTCCCTGATGCTTTTCCAGGATATGTACCGTGCCAACATGATCGACGGCCAGCAGGAGGGCCTGAACGATTTCGTGCTGAAGACCCTGGTGGAACTGGACTGGTATTACCGGATCACCGGCGACCGGGAGTTCCTGGAGAGGCTCTATCCCAATTACCATTCCCTGATGCAGCATATCCTGCAGCGGCGCAGTGAGATGGGCACCTTCCCCACCGACCGGGTATTCATCGAGTGGACCCGCATCGATAAGGATGCCGACCTGACCGCCTACCAGGCCCTGCTGGCCGGAAGCTTCCGGGTCATGTCGGATCTGGCCGGGAAACTGGGCATCACGGAGGATTCGCTGCTCTACCTCCGTGAGGCCGACCGGCTGTCGGAAGTGATCAACCGCTTCCACTGGGATGAACAGAAAGGATTGTACCGCGACGGATTCAGGGAGGCGGAGCCCATTGATCATCATTACCCCATCTCCAGTGTATATCCGTTGCTTTTCGGGGTTGTTCCGGCGGACCGCAAGGCGGAGATCCTGGAACTACTGGAGCCGGAGCTGAAGGATATCGGCGAGGAGACCCGCAACCGGAAGATCACTCCCTACGGGAGCTTCTACCTTTTTTCGGCCCTCTACCGGGAAGGGAGGGAGGATATTGCCGAGCGTTTCATGGTCCAGTACTGGTCCAGGATGATCCATCAGGGCGACGATACCTCCTGGGAGAACTTCGACATCGGCGGGGAGAGGGGCGGCGGTCAGGGAACGGCGAGCCATGCATGGAGCGGCCATCCCACCTTTTTTCTCTCTACGGAAGTGCTGGGGGTCCAGCTGGGATTCACCGGGCCCTTCGATCCGGGCCGGATCGATATTGAACCCCGTTCAGAGACGTTGCAATGGGCCCGCGGGAAGGTCCCCCATCCGGCGGGGATGGTGGGAGTGGACTGGCGGATCAGCGGGGAACGGCTGGTGGTGAAAGTGTCGGTGCCTGAAGGAGTACCCTGCAATGTCCGGCCAAAGGGCCGTCTGGGTGAACTTGAGCTCGACCTGGAGGTGAAAATAGAAGACCCATTTTAGCAGGGAATGAACGTTTATCGACGGTTATTTCCACATTTTTGACGGAAATGAGCAAGGGGATGATGAAGGAAATCGGGAGAGCGGCGAGCTGTATCCTTTTGCTGGCCTTTCTTTCGGGATGTTCCGGGGGGAGTCGCGGGGAAGCAGGAGATTCCGGCAACAGGTATCCCGAAGACGGGAATTCCCGTTCCGGACCCAATGTTTTGCTGATCGTGGCAGATGACCTGGGCCGGGATGACCTGGGGTTTCACGGGAACGAACGGATCCGCACCCCCCATCTGGACCGGCTGGCGGGTGAATCGGTATGTTTCGGTCAGTTTCTGGTCACTCCGGTCTGCGCCACTACCAGGGCCTCCCTGCTTACCGGCAGGCATTTCCTCCGCACCGGGGTTTCCCATGTACACGGGGGAAAGGATTTTCTTCACCTGGACGAAACCACCCTGGCCGAAACATTGCAGAAAGCGGGTTATGCCACCGGGATGTGGGGAAAGTGGCACTCCGGGAAAACCGAAGGGTATTTTCCATGGCAGAGGGGTTTTGAGGAGGCTTTCATGGCCAGGCTTTATCAGTACAGGAACAACCGGGGCCTGCTTAACGGCCATCCCGAACAGACCGAAGGATGGGTCACCCGGGTCCTGACCGACAAAGCGATCCGGTTTATCGGGGATCACAGGCAGGATCCCTTTTTCGCCTATATTCCCTATCTGACCTGTCACGCTCCCCTGGATGCCCCGGAAGAGTATATCCGGCCCTACCTGGAGGCGGGCCTTTCGGAGAAGCTGGCCACCCTTTACGGGATGGTCACCCATATGGATCACCACATCGGACGTCTGCTGTCGACCCTGGAGGAGCTGGGTCTGGAGGAAAACACGGTGGTCCTGTTCATGAGCGATAACGGACCGGCCATACTGAACGGACAGCTCACCCCGCGCGACAGGGAGATCCGTTATGTGAGCGGAATGAGGGGTCACAAAGGGAATATCTGGGAAAACGGTATACGCTCTCCGCTGTTTGTCCGCTGGAAAGGATCCTTTCAGCCCGGCCTCACCGAACATCTGGCCGATGTGACCGATCTGTTCCCGACCATCGCAGAGCTGGCTGGGGTTGCACCAGTCTCGCTCGATTCATTGCATCTCGACGGTCAAAGCCTGATGCCCCTCCTGAAGGATCCCGGTGCAACCCCGGAGGAGAAATATTCGTTTCTCTATGCGAATCCGGGCTGGCCTCCCACCGACAGGCCGTGGAGCCCGGAGGGCGTGAAGGATGAGTACAGGCCCTGGAAACATGCCAACGGAGATGCCCTGGCTTATGAACATCAAATCATTGGAGTGAGAGGGGAACGCTATAAGCTCTTGAGGAATCCGGGTCCCGCCGGCGGAACCATCCGTACCGACTCCGAAGGGCGTGTACTGCTGGACCTGTCGGAGGACCCCCGGGAGTCCCGCAATCTGGCGGACTCGTTGCCCACGCTGCTCCTGTCATTGGAAGAGCGGCTGCAGCAGTGGTACGGTTCGGTGCTGGAAGAGCCCCATGCCTTTGGAATGCCGGTTTTCCTGGCAGGGAGGGATCCGGACAAACATTATGAGATCCTGCTCTATGCGCCCCTGAAAACGACCGGCACCGTTCATTCCGCCTCCAATTATATTGTTTTTGAAAATCCCGGCGATTCGGCCAGTTACAGCATCCGGGTCGACGAAGAAGGAGCCTACCGCCTGTCGATCCGTTACGAACTGGAAGGGGACCTGCCCCAGTATTACCGTCTGATCCTGCCCGGGTCGTCCAGAGAAGTGCAACTCGATCCCGGAAAGGGTGCTGTCGAAACAGGTCCGGTGAAACTTTCATCCGGAAATGCTAATTTTACCCTGGTCCGGAAACCGGGCAACCCGGACCGTTGCCGGCTTTTCAGCGCCACCATACAAGCTGTATGAAACATTAACTACTCAATCAATGAAAACAGAACAAGACATTCCGAAACGATTCAGCCGGCTCTACCAGAGGCTGCGGAGCATCCGGATCCCATACAAGACCACCTTCTTTGTGATCGGGATCGCTTCCACCATCTGGTTCCTCATACGGGTGATCCCGAAGCCCTCCCGGGCAGGATATCCCTGCATGAAGGCAGCTGCACCCTTCATGTCAAGCTTCGTGATATACCTTCTGTCCCTGACAGGTTCGGCGTTGCTTTTCAGGCGCGCCAGAGTATTCTTTCACCGCACCCGTTACCTGATGGCAGCGGCAGCTTTCCTGGGTGCCGTAGTGGTGTTTGCCGTCACTTCCAATTTTTTTTCGGACCGGGCCATTGCTGCTGAATATACGGCGGAACCCGGTGATTTCCCGCCCAACCAGCCCATGGGGGAGGAGCGGGGTGTTTTTCCCGGCAGGGTGGTATGGGCCTGGGACCCGGATGCCACCGATGAAAACTGCACCAATCAGTTCAATGATCCGGTCCGTGGTGAGGACGGTTATTTTCTGGCAAAGAACAGCGACCAGGAGGTGATCAACCGGATGATGGAGGATTTGGTGGAGAACCTGACAGGCACCTATAACGTGGTCAATGCCTGGAAAATGCTGTTCGAGGATTTCAACAGCCGGAAGGGGAAAGGCCCGGTGGATTACCAGACGGGAGAGATCATTTTTATTAAAATGAACATGGGTTCCGGGGGATGGCTGACCAACGGCAATACCCTGGAAAGACTTACGGAGAAAACGTGGCAGCTGAACAATTATGGAATAGCCGAGACTTCGGCTGCCATGACCATCAGCCTTCTGGACCAGCTGGTCAATCATTACGGCATTCCCCAGGAGAATATCCTGGTGGGAGATCCTATCGCTCATATCTTTAAGGATATCTACGACCAGATGGTGTCTGTGTTCCCGGATGTGAATTATGTGGATAAATCTCACACAGACCTGGGCAGGACCCTGATCACCGAAGCATCTGAACCGGCCATTCGCTGGTCTGACGAGGGTGAGGCCATGCCATCGGCCGGAATCGATTATCTTTACCGGGAGATGCAGGAAGCCGATTACCTGATCAATCTGGCCACCCTCAAGGCCCATGCCCGTGCGGGTGTCACGCTGACTGCCAAGAACCACTTCGGATCCCATTCCAGAAACAGTGCCGAGCACCTTCATACAGGACTGGTCAGCAGCGATAACGACAAACCTTACCGGACCGAATACGGCATGTACAGGGTACTCACCGATATCATGGGACACGATCAGATTGGCGGAAATACACTGCTTTTTATTGTCGAGGGCTTATGGGGGGGACCCGAAGCCACCGATCAGCCGGTGAAATGGAGTATTCCGCCGTTCAACGGAGACTGGCCCAACTCCATTTTCGCCTCACAGGATGCCGTGGCACTGGAGTCGGTATGTTTTGATTTTCTGAAGACCGAGTTCAATGATCCTCTGGGCCCCGGTAAGGACCGGCCATGGTACGGCGGAGTGGATGATCATCTGCACCAGGCTGCCGACCAGGCCAACTGGCCCGAGGGATTCACATACGACCCGGAAGGCGACGGGACCCCCATGGGAAGCATGGGAGTGCACGAACACTGGAACAATGAGGTGGACCGTCAGTATTCCAGGAATCTGGGATACGACTACGGCATCGAACTGGTATCCACCGAGAAATCCCTTGTTCAAAACACACTGCTGGCACGGGAGGCGGATACTCCGCCCGTGATCGACGGGGAGGCCTCGGATGCCTGCTGGGAGGAGGCCCGGTGGTACCATATCGACCAGACCTGGATCAATTACGGGGAGCAGATCGATTCCTCCGACTTTTTCGGTCGCTTCAAGGTGAGCTGGTCGGAATCGGAGAACCTGGTCTATTTTCTGGTGGAGATCACCGATGATGCTTTTGTCGACGGGTATGTCTATCCGGGGGACGGATACCCCAACTTCGATATCGTGGAGGTATTCCTCGATGAGGACAGGTCGGGCGGATTCCATGTGTTCGATGACAACCCGGACCTGGGGCCCAACAGCGAGAACGCATTCTCCTATCACCTGGCGGTGAATGCTCCGGCCGACGGGGAGACCACCACCGGTGTGGTGGCCTGCGACATCGACGGAACCGGCTGGGGCGACAAGACCATTGTGGACTATGCCGGTCATTTCCCTGAACTCACCATGAAACGGTCCGGGAACCGGTTCATCTATGAGTTCTCCATGAAGGTCCACAACGACACCTACGATCACTCCGATCCGGAGGCATCCAGGGAGATCCTGGAAGGGGGTAAGGAGATGGGAATGAGCCTGGCTTACTGCGACAACGACACACCCGGTACGGAACGGGACAACTTCTTCGGTTCGGTATGGGTGCCCGCCGACGCCTATAACGACCACTGGAAGAATGCCGACGGCTACGGTTCGGTGAGACTGGTGAACGATGGCACATCCCTGAATCATGCGGTGGAAGTCGCCGGTTCGATCGCCGATTTCGAGATCACCGAAACGGGAACCGAACTGGTGGTGCACAGCAATCTGTACGAGGTCTTTTATGATCCCGACAGCGATACGCTGGATTTCAGCGCGGATTGTGATCATACAGAGCTTACTTTCACGACCGGGGATGCGGCGTTGAAGGTGATTGCCACCGAACAGTTTGAAGGTGAGGCGGAGGTGACAGTAACAGCCGGCGACGGGGAGTTTGAGGCCGTGGTGACCTTCAGGGTGACCCGTTCGGTCATCGGAACAGGAACAGACAGGTGGCCGGAGAGCCCCATCCGTTGCTATCCCAATCCTTTTTCGGATCTGCTTCAGGCAGAAGTGGAGCTCGGCTCAGGGTATACAGGTGCGGTCACGATCCAATTGTTCGACCTGGCCGGGAAACAAGTGGTCTCATTGCCCGATGCCCGAATGTCAGGTGGATTCGGGTCCTTCACCCTGGAGATGGGTGATCAGCCATCAGGCCATTATATTCTCAGGCTCCGGGCAGGCGAAGAGGAGCATTCCATGATCCTGACCAGACGTTAATGGGCAGCCGGAGATCATATCGTACGGCCAGATATATCTGGTCGTTCCTGCTATGCACCTGTATTTCCGTAGCTGCAGGAAACCGCCGTCCTGCAGGTGAATGGAGAGCCGCAGGTGATCCGGTGGTGGTCCGGGCGATCTATGTGGACCATCAGGGAGTGAAATGGTTTGCCACCAGCCGGGGAGTGCGCAGGTACGATGCTCCCCGCTGGACATACTACAATGAATCCAACTATCTGCCCTCTGACCAGGTGCTCGCTCTGGCCATGGAGGAGACCGATCCGGGCCGTCAGTTATGGGTCGCCACTTCTGCAGGAGTGGCACTGCTCGATGTGACACCGGACGGAGTGACAGGCGCCACCAGTTATTCTACAGAGGACGGTTTGCTGGATGACAGCGTCACCGGCATCGCCATCGATTCCCACCGGCGCAAATTTTTCGGGTCGGCCTCGGGGATCACCTGGATGCGGGACTGGGATACGGGCACCCTCACCTATGAGGATTATCCGGGCAGTCTGGTCGATGCTCCCATCAGGCAGCTGGATATTTATAATGATACCCTTTACATTGCTGCGGAAGGCGGGATCGGCCGGTTTGTTTCCGATGTGGACGGGATCACCGGTGCTTCCCGGTGGACCAGCGAATACGGCGTTACTCCATTTTCCGGAAATATCCGGAGCGTGGAGGTGGGAGGGGTGAACGACCAGTGGTTCGGCACCGATGCGGGCGTGGAGCTTCACACCGGATATGAAGCCAAACAGAACTGGTCTCTCTATTCGACGGCAGAAGGACTGGTCCAGAACGATGTCCTTGCCATTGCCGAAGATCCGGAAGGCGGGATGTGGTTCGGCACCCGGGGAGGAGTCTCCCGTTTGAAGGATGATACCTGGACCTCCTATACCAGGCAGGAGGGTCTGATCAGCGATACGGTTTATGCCATCGCTTTGGATACCGACGGATCGGTCTGGTTCGGCACCCACCGGGGAGCCTGCCGGCTGTATGAAGGGGAATTCGTCGATTTCTACACCGGAGAGGC
The DNA here is from genome assembly GCA_964579515.1 of uncultured Bacteroides sp. GTDB lineage: Bacteria > Bacteroidota > Bacteroidia > Bacteroidales. Next base: position 43,410 of record CAZOHA010000023.1, read on the forward strand.
ACAGTTTACCTCCACACCGGCACAGCTGACCGCCCGTGCCGATCCCTCCACCGGAAGAATTCATATGGCCTACTACCTGGAGAGCCCCACCCGGGTCAGCGCCAGGCTCTATTCCATCGACGGGAGGCTGGCCGGGTCCTGGGAGGATCTTCCCGGGAACAGCGGCCTGAACAGGACCGGTCTTTCCATGGAACCGATCAACCGGGGAATGGGGACTGCCGGGATCCATATCCTGCAGCTGGTCCTTTCCGACCGTACCGAAACCGTGAAAATATTGATCACACCATAATTAACAACTACTTTGCTGCCAGCCATGAAACGATCCTATCTTATTCCGGCCATCCTGATATTTCTGGGGGGGATGGTGAACGGACAGACCGCACCCTCGATCGGAAATCCACCGGATGATACCATTTTCGTCAATTCTGGAGAAAACGTTCTTCTGATCCCCGGCGTGAATGACGGAGATGAGGGGATCGACCAGGAGTTCACCTTTACGGTCACCTCCTCAGATACTTCCCTGCTGCGGGTGAACGGAGTGAACCATACTGCCGGTCACACATTTGCCGTGGTCCGTGTCTCCGAGAAAGGGAGCACAGGAACGGTCACACTCCAGGTGGAAGCCAGTGACGGGGACGGCACTGCCCTCGCTTCGTTCGATGTGACCATCGACCATTACAGCAATCCGGGGATCAATTTTGAGATCCACGACATCGTCTTCTGGCAGAGGATCACCCCGTTGAGTTCCAACCCGGCATTCAGTATGATCGCCGCCGACGGAGAGGCACCCTATGACCAGATCGATCTTCCCTCCCTTGAACTCTCGGTGTACGGTGAATGTATCGACTCACCGCCCTGTACGGGAACCGATTTCTTCACCGCCTTTTTCAAGGGCTACCTGGTCCCCCCGGCCTCGGGTGATTACACGTTCTATATGATCGCGGGCGATCAGTGCAATCTGGCTATCAGCTCTGGTACGGAGTTCAGCAATGCGGAGGTGATCATCTTTTCCCCCTCCGACGGACGCATCGGGACCTCTTCGGCCAACAAGGAGTGGATGTCGGCTCCGGTATCCCTGGAGGCCGGAAAGACCTATGCACTTTACGGAACCCAGTGGAATATCCATACCCCCATGGGAGGCATACAGTGGGAGGGACCGGGTATCCAGAAGGAGTATATCCCCGGCGATTACCTGGCCCACGTTTACGATGTGGAAAAACCGACCCGGCCCGGGAACTTCACCCTGGTGAACACCGGGATCAGCGACCTCCGCATCAGCTGGTCGGAATCGACCGATAACGGAGAGGTGGCGGGGTACCTGGTATATGTGAACGGATGGCCTTACCTGGACTCACTTATCCGGGGAACAGAGCTGATTGTCACCGGACTCACACCGGGCACCCGTTACTGTATGACGGTCACTTCGATCGACAGGGCGGGCAATGAGTCGATGGAAAGCGGGATCCTCTGCACCACCACTTATGAAACGGACGAAACACCCCCGCTTCCGCCCACCATGCCTCATGTCAGTGTGATCTCCGACCTTTCGCTGGAGGTCTCCTGGAGCGGAGCCGCAGACGGTGAAACAGAGATCAGGGGTTATAACGTGTATGTGGACGGTGTCCTTTACAATACCTGGGAGCTGGTATTTGAAGAGGTGCTGACCATTACCGGTCTGATGCCGGAGACTGAATATCAGATTTCGGTGGAGTCGGTCGATGCCGGAATGAACGTATCGGGGAAAAGCGACACCCTGGTGGTATCTACGGCAAGGTTCGATCCGGACGATACCTCTCTGACCGATAAAAAAGCCAGGGTAGGGGTATATTTCGAGACCATCGGACGCAGCGAAGGGCTGGGGGTGAACCCGGATTATAAATCCGGAGAATTCCTGAACGTATCTGAGCAGAGCGACCTGATCAGGGAGCTGGGCGCCGCAGGTGTTCGCTGGGGAGCCCTTACCGCCAATCCGCTGAGTTTCGAGGATTATATCGGATCGGGAAAGCCGATGACCTTCGCACGGTTCATGGATTTCTGCAATGAGATCAACGGTTTCACCATCATTACCTGCGGGGTGGAGAATTCGACCGACTGGCGGACCGAGCCGGCCACCTTCCTGAACTTCCTGGAATACCTGGCAGGTCCGGCCGACTCACCCTACGGGGCCATCCGGGCCGGTGAAGGGTATGCCGAGCCGTTGTTGCAGGAGAGCCGCGGCCTGATCCTGGAGTTCGGCAACGAAGTCTGGGGCGGGACCAGTCACAATGCACAGATCGGGACCGATTATGCCGCCTATGGGGAGTGGTGCAGGCAGATGGCCCGTCTGATACGTTCCTCCGGGTACTACGATCCCGAAAAGATCACCCTGGTATACAGCGGACGCAGGCCGGTGCCCACCGACAGCTACGGACTCCATGAATCCCTGCTCCGGGGAGACAGCGGAGAGGTGGACTGGCTGGCGGTCAGCGGGTATCTGGGGGGCAACCTGAGCTATTCGCCCGAGATCGATCCGGGCGAGAGTGAACTGGATTACTACCGGAACGGCCTGGCCGAAATGGCCCGCAACCTGAAAGGTCTCGAAGAGACCATGGATGTGATCCTGGAGGCAAGCGGAGAATTCAAGCCCACCTATATGTATGAAGCCAATATGACCACCCCCAGCTATTACGGGAGACTGGGACAGGCGATCGTGCAGACCGACTACTATGCCTCGGTGGTGGAAAGGGGAGGGGTCATCCCCACTTTGTTCCATCTGACCGGCGGACAGTGGAGCATGACCGTGCCGGCCCAGGATTATAAAAAACTGCCCCTGTTCCATACGGCCAGGTTCTACAACCGGTTCTGCAAGGGAAATGTTCTGCGCACCGATGTGAAATCGGGCGCACCCGCTCCGGCCTCCGGACTCGATCCGGTGGGAAGCCATGCCTATGCGGACGACCGGGGTTTTACACTTCTGTTGCTGAGCAGGGATTTCGAGAACGACTACACCGTGCAGGTGGATATTCCCGATGACCTCGCCCTGACGGCACCCGAATCGGGAATGAAATATGTGATCACCGGGAGTGATTTCAGCACCCGGGAGACGGTGATCGACTCGATGCAGGTGACCATGAGCGACAGCCTGCTGGTGGAGGTTCCCCGGCACAGCATGGTGATCCTGAGGTTTGGCGGCGACACCGGTCCGGTAAAAGAGGTGGAGATGGGTTATTACGACTATGTGTCGGCCTCTTCTGTCTCGATATATGCCTATAACACGGAGATCTTCGATATCACCGGTAACGAGAAAAAGATCCTGCTTACCGACGTGGAACCGGAGAATGTTCTTTCCGATGCAGTGAAATGGAGTGTCGACACCCATGGTGTGGAGGTGATCCACGGGCTGAAGCCCTGGGGATTCGAGGTGCAGGGATCGGGTACCTGTGCAGGTAACGGCACCATCACTGTCCGGGCCGAAGCCTGGGATAATCCGGAGGTTTACGACGAAGTGACCATCACTATCAGCAACCAGGGTACCGACTGCAATGTGAATGTGGAAGAAGAAAATCTGCAGGGGATCCGGATCTTTCCCAATCCGGCCGGCGAGGCACTGCACCTCAGGGGGCTGCCTCCGGGTGCCCGCCGACTCTCTGTCACCGATCTTTCGGGCAGGGAATGTCTGTCAGGCCCGGTCTCCGGCAGTGATCTTACACTGGAACTCTCCGGATTGGAGAAAGGGATCTATCTCCTGAAGATCAGCACAACAGAGGGAACTGCCGTCCTCTCCTTCGTTAAAAAGTGACCGGTTCCCGGAACCGATAATGATACCGGCCATATGAAAAGGAACCTTATTGTTTCCGCTGCAGCCGCATGGCTGTGGCTGGTCCCCTTCCCGGCTGCGGCTTCCGATCTGGTGGAAGTCATTCCACTGACACCCCGGGTGATCGCCCTCCATTTCGACGACGGAACGGTGCACTACCACGGATATCACCAGGAGGGGGAGGAGGATGTGGTGGTAGCGGATCCCCTGGACCTGGAGCGGGCCGTCCATCTTCTGGCCTACCGGATATACAGCAGTGATGACCCGGATTACTTCAGCGGGGAACGGCCGGTCCGCTCCGGCCGGAAAAGCAAACCCACGGCCATTTCGGACAGCTGCAGGTGGACCGGGAGCATCTGTGACAACGAATATGTATCGGAACACTGGATCTACCTGGAACTGCCACATGAGTTGAAGAGGGGGTTGACCTACACTCTCTGGATGGGGGAGCTGGCCGCCAACCTGGACGAGGTACGTTTCGAGTACAACGAATTCGCCCAGTTCAGCGAGCTGATCCATGTGAATCAGCACGGCTACAAGCCCTCCAGTCCGGTGAAATACGCTTACCTGGCTCACTGGGCGGGGGACTTCGGGCCCGTCGATCTTCAGTTCCTCGACGGCAACTCCTTCTACCTGGTGGATGCCGCCGACGGTTCCCTGGCCTTTCAGGGAACGGTGACCGGCAGAAGAAGGGGTCTGGGGGAGGAGGAGCAGGATTCCGGATCGCCCGGATCGTGGGGAACCACAAACAATGTCTATGGTTCCGATGTGTGGGAGGTGGACTTCTCCTCATTTACCACCCCGGGTGAATACCGGCTGGTGGTGGAGGGGGTGGGACGAAGTTTTCCCTTCCGGATCGATGAGAATATCTACAGGGAGCCGTATTACCACACCATCCGGGGACTCTACTATCAGCGGGCAGGCATCGCCAAGGAGCCTGCCTTTGCCGGAAAGTGGGCCCGGCCCAGGGACCATCACCCCGCCGACGGAATCACGGAGTTATACCACTCCACCTGGCCTTCGGTGAAATCGGGAGAGGGAAGCACCTCCGAGAAGGATATCCTTGATCATGTGACGGGTCAGATCGCCGATTGGGGCTGGGGATGGTACCACGATGCAGGCGACTGGGACGGGTATGTGCACCACACCGACGTCCCCTATTTTTTACTGGCAACTTTCGAACTGGCTCCCCAAAATTTCGGCGACAATGAACTGCAGATCCCCGAGAGCGGGAACGGGATCCCGGACATACTCGATGAGGCGGGCTGGCTGATCCACTATTTCCGGAGGAACCAGCAACCCGACGGTTCGGTGCCGGGAGGCAGGGTCAACTCGGATTTCAACAAAAAGCCGGCATCCTCCCCGTCGTACGAGGACAACCGGCCCTGGTATGTATGCGGCGCCGATCCCCAGACCGCCTACCTGTTTGCGGGATTGGCGGCACAATATGCCTGTTGCCTTGAACTGGCCGGTATCGCCGATTCCACCGCGTCACTTCTGGCGGAAGCGGAGGCAGCCTACCTGTGGGCAGAAGGTAACCACGAGCTTGGAGGCGATATCCGGGTCAAGGGTGCAAACACCGAAGATCTCCGGATGTACGCGGCTGCCAGTCTCTACAAGCTCACCGGCCTGGAGAGTTACCAGCAGGAGGTGATCCGCCTCAACCGGGTCGGATCGGAGGCAGCGGGTCTTTCGGGAGGAGACTACAATCAGACCAAGGCGGTCTGGTCCTACATCACCTCCCCGGAGCATGCCAATATGGATACGGAGCTTAGGGACAGGCTGGTGGCAGCAACGATCAACTACGCCCGTTCCGAATTCCTGGAACCGGCCGGCAAACGGAGTGCCCGGATGGGATATTCCTGGAACCGTCCGGCGGTCGTCGGGTCCACCACCACTCCGGTGATGATCGCCCCGATGTTCGCACAGCACGTTGCGGAGGGTGCGGAGAAACAGGAATTTCTCGATTACATGCATACGACCGCAGACTATTTCCTGGGTAATAACCCCTTGAATATGAGCTGGATAACCGGACTGGGCGATCGTTATCCCAGACGGATGCTCCACCTCGATTCCCGCTATGACAAAGACGGTGAGGATGAGACAGTCCCAGGACTGGTGCCTTACGGACCGTTGCGGAACGGGGACCATTTTAACGGCGATAACGGTCAGGGACCCTGGGATGCCGATTTCGCGAAGATCCGCTCCTATCCCGACCGCTATGAGTGGCCTGTTTCTGAATTCTGGTTCGACAGCCCCTACTCGGTACTGGACGGAGAGTTCACCGTCCACCAGACCAACGCTCCTGCGGCCAGCTCCTATGGTTTTCTCTCCTCCGACACCACGGTGCCCTTCTCCCCCAATCAGCCCCCCCGGATCACCATTGTTTCACCCGTTGACGCAAGTGTCATCGATGAGTCCGATTCGCTGATCGTGGAGGTGAGCGTGGACGATGACCGGCGGGTCGACCGGGTTTTTTACTACCTGGACCATCATCCGGTGGCCATTTCGACCGGCGGTTCGTTCGGTATCCGTATTCCGGTCATGGAGCTTCCGGCTGGGGTTTATACTCTGAAAGCGGTGGCAAAGGATTCCGACGGAGCGGAGGCGTTGACCCAGGGGCCTGAAATCACCATCGCTCATAATTACCAGGCAGAGATCATTCTCCCCGGCGGAATTGATACACTGGCCCAGGGAGAGGGTCTGGATCTGACAGTGGATGTCTCGGGGATCACCGGTCCTTCGGTGGAGCAGGTGACCCTGCTTTTGAACGGGCACCCACTGGAAACGGATCTGCAACCGCCCTATCAGTTCCGGATCGACAGCCTCGGTCCGCTCTACAACCAGCTGAAGGCCATCGTCCTTTTCGGGGAAGGATATGCCTCCTCGGTGAGTACGGAGCTCCTTGCGGTGCCCCTGGTGGCCGGGGTGAGTTTCAAAAAAAAAGAGCTGGAGATCCATGCCGGTGAATACTTCAGCCCGGGTTATGAGATTTTCCCGTCCGAAGCTGCTGACCGGGAGGTGACCTTCGTTTCCACGGCCGACAGTGTGGCACTGGTCAATGAATCGGGCCGGGTGGAGGCGGTCGCGGAGGGAGCCTCGCTGGTAATCATTATCACCGACCAGGGCGGGTATTCCGATACCGTCCGGATCACGGTCCTTCCACCCAGGCCCGGGGGGCCCTACGCAGGGGAACCATGTATTCTGCCCGTGCTGATCGAAGCCGAACACTTCGATTACGGTGGAGAGGGTGTTGCCTATCACGACGGGACACCCGGGAACGAGGAGGAGGTTTACCGGAACGAGGATGTGGATGTGGGGTCATCTTACGACGAAGGGGCCTCCGCCTACCATGTCACCGCCATCCAGGCGGGTGAATGGCTGAAATACACCGTTTACGTACCCGAAACGAACATGTACAGGATCCGGTTCCGGTATACTGCGGGAGGGAGTGCACCATCGGTTACCGTCAGGCAGGGTGACAGAGTGGCGGCCACCGTTCATCTGCCCGCTATCGGCTGGTATCCGTTCGGGGATCATATTTCGGAGGGGATACTCCTGGAGGAGGGCGAACAGGAGCTGGTGCTGCAATTCGACAACGGGGGACTCACCCTGAATTATATGGAATGGATCTGTGAGGATTGTACCACCATCCTGCCCCGCGATATGAACCTGAACTATCATGATCTGGAGATCGGCCTGTGGGGACGGACAGAACTGAAGGCCGCTCTTCAGCCCGCCGAAACGAGCAATAAGCGGGTGTTCTGGAAATCCCTCGATGATGAGGTGGCCCGCGTGGATGCCGGCGGGACCCTGACCGCGCTGAGCCTGGGAACCACCAGCGTGGTGGCATTGAGCGAATCGATGGGTCTGACCGACACCTGCCGGGTTACGGTGACGGAAGGGGGAGGGTTTTCATCCGGGATCCATTACCAGTATTTCGAAGGAGAGTGGGACCGGATCCCTGACTTCAATACCCTTTCACCGGTCAGTTCTGGCCGTCTTCCCAATTTCGAACTGTCACCTGCCATTGTGGAGGATTATTTCGGATTCAGGTTCTTCGGGGAGATCACCCTCGATACGGCCGGCACCTATCAGTTTTTCACCACCTCCGACGATGGCAGTATGCTCTACCTGGAGGGAGAACTGGTGGTGGATAACGACGGACTCCATGCAGCCGTGGAACAGGGCGGAATCATGGAGCTCGATAAAGGCAGCCACCAGATCGAGGTGCTGTACTTCGAGAAAGGAGGAGGCGCTTCACTGGAGGTATCTTTCCGGGGACCCGGGATCGACAAGGGCCCCATTCCCGATTCCATCCTGGGAACCCGGGTGGTGGAGGGGATTCCGGTGCCTCTTCAGGGTTTCTCCTTTCCCGATACGCTGCGGGTGGCGCTGGGCGGTGCCGTCATACCTCCGGTCACCCTGACTCCGGCCGATGCTTCCGATGGTAAATTGATCTATTCTCCGGCCGATCCGGAAGTGGCCGTAGTGAACAGCTACGGCTACCTGGAAGGACTATCGGAGGGAAGCACCCCGGTCAGCGCTCTTTCCCGGGACGGAAACCATGAGGGTTCATTCACCGCCGTGGTGGTCAACGATGCTCCCCGCATCGAGATCCTTTCCCCGGCCCCGGGCGCCGAGTTTCCGGATACCAGTGAGATCACTGTCGATTTTATTCTCCTGGACACCACCGGAGGGGTGCGCTCACATACTTTCCACCTGGACCTGGAGGCAATGGATCCGGAACCCGAAGTACCACCTTTCGTTTTACCCCCGCTGGATGCAGGAGATCATCTGATCCACGTCTCGGCCACCGACCTCTACGGAAAGACCGGCACTTCCGATACCATCCGGTTTACAGTGGTCGCTCCGGTTACTTCAACCGGGGATGAACAATGGACCCTAATGCCGGAGATCCGGCCCAATCCTTTCAGCGACCGGCTCAGGTTGAGTTTTTCTCTGCCAGCTCAAACGGAAGCATTAGTGCAGCTGGTCGATCTGATGGGACGGACCCGTTACATCAGGGGACCTTTTTCGGTTCCGGCCGGAAGAACCGGAATGGAACTGAATCCCTCGCCGGCGGGCGGAGATTCGCTTCCGGCGGGGATCTACATCTGCAGGATCATCTTTCCGGACCGGCCTTCCATGGCACCGGTTCAGACCGTCCTGGTTAAACGGTAAATTTATATCTTTACCCGTTGACAATTGCACCAGCGGGAATGAAGAGGAATCCAGGGTGGATTTTCGTGTGGGTGCTGGCCGGATTCCAGGCTGTCCTGACCGGTCAGCCGGCCGAGTTCAGGTTCCAACACCTGGGGGTGGATGAGGGACTGTCCCACAGCCTGGTGACTTCCATGGCCGAAGACAGCCTGGGGTTTCTGTGGTTCGGGACCCAGGACGGCCTGAACCGGTATGACGGATATCAGTTCAGGACCTATTTCCAGGGTCCGTCCGACCGGACTCCTTCCGACAGCTGGATACGGCATCAATACATCGACAGGCACAATCAGCTCTGGATCTGGTATTCCGGATCGGGATTGGAACGTTATGATCCGATGACTGAAACCTTTCATCGGTATGAGTCCGATCCCGGCCGTCCGGGCTTCATTTCGAGTACCAGGCCTGCACAGGGGACCCCGCTGGCCGGCAGGAATGTCTTTGAGGATTCCGGAGGAAGGTTGTGGATAGGGACCGACCGGGGGCTCAATCTCTACGACAGAGAGAAGGATTCATTCCGGGTATGGCGGCATGACCCGGACGATCCGGCCACCCTGAGCAGCGACCAGGTGGTGGTGATCACCGAGGGCCGGGACGGTTTCCTGTGGATAGGGACCAGGAATGGTCTGAACAGGCTGGATCCCGAAAGCGGCCTGGTGGTGCGGTGCCTCTACGACACGGGAAGGGACGAGCCACTCTTCAATAACACGACCAGTGTGGTCTTTCCCCATCCCGACGGCTCCCTGTGGGTGGGAACTACCCAGGACGGACTGAATATTATCACCCATCCGTGCACCGATTCGATGCGGATCGACTATCTGATCAGTAAACCTCTGAATCCCAATGAGGAACCGACCATATATGATGTTATCCGGACCTCTCCCGGAGACATGCTGGTAGCGACCGAACATGGCCTCTACCGGATCTATTCAGGTACCGAGGGATTCCGGGAGGAGCTGGTGCCTGCCACCCGGGGTATCAAGATCTTTCAGCTGATGGAGGATTCCAAAGGTCATATCTGGGCGGGGTCGGACTCTTTCGTGGAAAAGAACCTGTTCCGGTATGAACCGGACCTGGGAGATGTGGTGATTTTCCGGGGCGATCCTGAAGATCCTTACTCTTACGGGGGGAAGAAAATCATGTTTATCCGTGAAACCAGGAACGGGCTTATCTGGATCGGGTCGGAAAAACAGGGCCTCTATATGGTGGATCTGAATGCCAGGCAATTTCACACCATCGACAGTCACCGGGAACGGGGACTTTATATCACCGACAGCGAAGTCTATTCCATCTATGAGGATGACAACCTGCACCTCTATATCGGAACCAAAACGGAACTGAACCGGATCGACCTGAAGGATGGCTCGCTTCGGACTTTTAACAATCAAAAAAACCTGAAACGCGGCATCACCTATGAATACTCCGACCGGCTGGCGGCAGCGCTCATCGGGGCGATGGAACCGCACTACGACGGAAGGATCTGGATGGGAGCCTTTGATTATAAAGTGAGCCTGTACGACCCGGAGAAGGACCGGTTCCTCAATTTTCACCTGAATGATGCGGATCCCAACGCCTTTCATCTCTGGTCTCTGCGAACTATTTGCGTCACCTCCGGCCGCCAGGTCTATTTCGGGGCTGCCGGTGAGGGACTGACGAGGCTCAGGGAGGACGGGCTCTCGTTCGAAAGGTTCCCGGTGGTATCCACCGGTGATCCCTCGGGCACCAACGACACCCATATCCAGGATATTCTGGAGGATTCGGAAGGGATCCTCTGGATCGGAACGCTCTACAGCGGATTGAACCGCTTCGATCCCCGTACAGGAAGATTCAAACATTATGTGAGCGATCCCGATGATCCCGGATCGATCTCCAACAACCGGGTGAAATGCATTCTCGAACCGCAGATCTTCGGGGAGGATATCCTGTGGGTCGGTACTCAAAACGGCGGATTGAACCGTTTTGACAGGTCCACCGGAAGGTTTACCGCCTATACCATGAAGGAGGGCCTGCCCAGCAATACCGTCCACGGGATCCTGGAGGACAAGGTGGGGAATCTCTGGTTGAGCACCAACCGGGGACTGGCCGAGTTCAATCCGGTCACCGAACGGGTCAATGTTTATACCAGGGAGGACGGTCTGGTGGGAAATGAACACAATGAAGGTGCATTTTTTAAAAATAAAGAGGGGACGCTCTATTTTGGCGGGACCAACGGTATCACATACTTCAAACCTGAAGATATCCAGGAAAAACCCTCCTACGATGCGCCGGTGGTGATCACCGGATTCAGCCTCTCGGGAAATACTGTAATGCCGGGTGATACTATCAACGGAAGAGTGATATTAAATCGTTCGGTCTCCTTCACTGACCAGATCACCCTGACCCATAAGGAACGCTTCCTCGGGTTTGAATTCACTTCCCTCGATTATGCGGCCCCCAATAAGATCCGCTACCGGTATATGCTGGATGGATTTGAAGAGAACTGGAACGAGGTGGATGCCGGGCAGCGGTTCGTCAGCTATACCAATCTGCCCAGTGGAGCATACACCCTCCTGGTTGCCAGTACCAACAGCGACGGGAACTGGTCGAACCTGCCCACCGGGTTGACTATTGAAGTGTTGCCTCCCTTCTGGCAGACCCTGTGGTTCAAACTGGTGGTGGCCTTGGCGATCCTTCTGATCTTCCTGGCGATCCTGCGCATCCGCACCGGGATGCTGGAATCCCAGAAAAAGACACTGGCCGTGCAGGTGGAGGAGAGGACCCATGACCTGAAGGAGGCGAACCGGCAGCTGGAGAGCAAGCAGGAGGAGATCGTGAAGCAGAGCGCCAAGATCGCCCAGCAACGGGATGATCTGCGTGAACAGAACGCCCGTCTGGAGGAACAGAACGCTAAAATCCAGCAGATGGCCCGGAAGCTGCATGAGTCGGACGAACAGAAGCTGAAATTCTTTACCAACATATCGCACGAATTCCGTACCCCGCTCACACTGATCATGGGACCCACTGAAAAACTCCTGGGGAGCAAGGATTTTGAGGATCACCCCTCCATCCGGCAGGAGCTGGAGATCATGTACCGGAACCAGAGAAGGTTGTTCAAGCTGATCAACCAGCTTCTGGAGATCCGGCAGGTGGAGACGGGAAATTTGCGTCTCCGTGTGGCGGAAGATGACCTGGCACATTACCTCCATTCGATCTACGAACTGTTTCTCCCCTATGCCGAAAAAAAACAGATCGATTTTGTTTTCAGGGCCAAACCGGAGGTTATTATGGCCTGTTTCGATGCCGACAAGCTGGAAAAGATCTTTTATAACCTTCTCTCCAACGCTTTCAAATATGCTCCCCGGGAAGGACGGGTCGAATTCGGTACCTCACTGCACCGGGAGGGAGAACAGGAATGGGTCAGAACGATAGTCACCGATAGCGGTCCGGGGATTCCTGATGAGCATCTGCCGCATATCTTCGACCGGTTCTATCAGATCACCGGAAAGCACCAGTCGGGCAGGATCAGTACGGGGATCGGCCTGTCTCTTTCCCGCGATCTGGTGGAGTATCATCACGGGAAGATCCGCGCATTAAATCTCCCGGAAGGAGGCACCCGGTTCGAGGTGCTGATTCCGTTCGGTGCGGACTCCTATTCGGAGGAGGAGATCCTGGTAGAGCCCGAGAAAGACCTGACCATGGAGTATATTGAATCGATGCTGGAAACCTATGAGTACAGTACGGAGGTCCGGGCTGACCATTCACTGGTGGGGGAGATGTTTCCAAGGATCCTGGTGGTGGAGGACAACCTGGATATGCAGAAATTCCTTTACAATGAGCTCAGCGGCCACTACCGGGTGGTTCTGGCAAAAGACGGAAATGACGGACTCGAACTGGTAAAGGAACAACTTCCCGACCTGATTCTGAGTGATGTGATGATGCCGGAGATGGATGGAATCGAATTTTGCAGGATCATCAAAAATGATGAGCTCACCAGCCATATCCCGGTCATACTGCTGACCGCCAAAAACACTTCCGAAAGCCAGATGAGCGGTCTGGAACAGGGGGCCGATGACTACATTACCAAGCCCTTCAAATCCGAAGTCCTGAAGCTGAAGATCAGGAATATCCTTGAGAGCAGGAAACAGCTTGCCGATAAGTTCATGCGCGCTTCCAGCTATATTCCGGAGAATGTCAGGATCAGCGAGATCGATCAGGGTTTTCTGGAGAAGTTCGTTAAGCTCGTGGAGGAGAACATCGATGACACTGAACTTTCGGGCGATCGCATTGCCGGTGAGCTGGGAATGAGCAAGGGAAATCTCTACAAGAAACTGAAGAGCCTGACCGGGATGACCGTCAACATTTATGTCAGGACCATCCGCCTGAAAGTGGCCGCAAGGTTGCTGAAAAAGGGCAACTATAACATCTCGGAGGTGGCTTATGCGGTTGGTTTCAATAATCCGAAGTACTTCTCCACCTGTTTCAGCGAAATGTACTCCGTGTCGCCCAAGGAGTACATGAAATAGGCCTCCATCGCAATTAATCTGCTTTACCTTTTGAACAAAGTAGCAGACCCTCCACTGTCTGCCCGTCTCTATTTTTGGAGAGCGATATGAGAGAGTATAAGCGAACCGGCGGATGGAAGGGACTGGAGATTGTGCTCTTCATCGTACTGATGGCACTTTTGGTGCTGTTTATTTTCATCATATGACCCATCCACCGGGAGTAGGGAAGAATGAAATTCCGGTCGATTTGCTATCTTCAGGATGTGAAATCACTGCATCTTATGAAATCAACTTACCGGGCCGTGCTGGCCCTTATGGCCGCCTGGATCATCACAGGCACCCTCTTTGCACAAAAGTTTGTCCGGACCAAAACTGACCCCGATGCCGGGATCCATTCCGAATCCTACCGGTCTTTTACCTTCAACGGAGCCTGGTGCTGGTTCTCCGATCCCCGGGCGGTCTATTACGAAGGGGAGCACCGGCGCACCTATGCCGGATGGATCGATAATTTCGGCGATGTGCATGTGGGATACTATGATCACTCAGAAGGAGCGATCACTTCCACCATCATTTACGACAATCTGGAGATTGACGACCACGACAATCCCTCCATTCTGGTGGATGAAACGGGCCGACTGATGGTCTTTTTCAACAGCCACGGCGGACCCGAAGGATTGTACTTTGTCCGGGCCTCCCGGCCGGAGGATATCACCCAGTGGGAAGAGGGCCGGTTACTGAAGCTGAACGACCCCGCACAGCTGGAGCACGGGAACGAGAGCTATACCTACACCAATCCTGTGAAGCTTTCCGCAGAAAACGGCCGTATCTTCCTGTTCTGGAGGGGGATCGACGGTAAACCCACCTATTCCACCTCGGAGGATAACGGAGAGACCTGGTCGGATGGAAAGATCCTCTGTCTTCCCGAACGGACCTACTCCGTCCGCCGTCCCTATGTGAAGGTCAGCTCCGACGGCACCGACCGGATCGACATTGCCCTGACCGACGGGCACCCCCGGAAGGAACCGCAGAACAGTATCTACTACATGTATTATCGGGGCGGGTCCTTTTACCGGGCTAACGGGGAGAAGATCAGGGATGAGGGAACCGAACCTCATGAGCCCAGAGAGATGGATGTGGTGTATGATGCCACTCACACCGACCAGAGGGCGTGGATCTGGGATGTGGCAACCGACGGGGAGGGCCTTCCAGTGCTGGTCTATGCCCGGTTCCCTGACGAGAGGAATCATCTGTATGAATATGCCCGGTGGGACGGAGAGAAATGGAACAACCACACCCTGGTGAATTCAGGGGCCTGGTTCCCTCACACCCTGGAAGGGGAGGAGGAGCCGGAGGTCAACTACTCAGGAGGGATCGTCCTCGATCACGAGGATCCTTCGGTGGCCTACCTCTCGGTGAAGCGGGACACGGTGTTCGAAATTGAGAAATGGACCACCGGCAACGGGGGCAGAACATGGAGTGTGGAGGAGGTCACCCGCGGGTCTGCCAAGGATAATGTACGGCCCTTTGCGGTGAGGGGAGCCGGAGAAGGCAATCCTCTCCAGCTGCTCTGGATGCAGAACACTCAGTACCTTCACTACGCCTATCCGGGCATGCTTGCCCGCAGGTACCATCTGCCGTTTGAGGCCCGCTTCAAAACAGCCATTAAAATGGGCATCCCCTCTCCGGAGGTGACCGACCCGCTTTCGGAAAAGGGGATCACCGATCTGATGATCCGGGCGGCCGACTGGCAGCTGGCCCATCCGCTTCCGGGTGAGGATTTCGAAAAGAAACAGCTGGACTGGCTCTACGGGGCCTTCTATACCGGACTCATGCGCCTTTACCAGACCACGGGCGATGCCCGATATGCCAATGAGATGATCAACGTGGGCGATCAGGTGGGCTGGGAACCGCTGGACGATATCTTCCATGCCGACCGGCTGACAATTACCGATGTATGGGCCGATCTTTACCGGGAACGGGGAGATTCAGAATTTATCGACAAGGCCCGCTGGGCCATGGATATTCACCTGGCCAGGAACTATGAAGAGCTGACCGATGTCCGGTTTGAGGGCAATCCCGCCCGGTTCGAGTGGTGGACCTGGTGCGACGCCCTCTTCATGGCCCCGCCCTCCTTTATCTCCATGTCGAAGGCGACCGGCGACCTCCGTTATCTGGTGTATGCCGACACCCAGTGGTGGAAGACCAGCGACTACCTCTATTCCGGTGAGGATTCGCTCTATTACCGCGATGATCGCTACATCGGCGTGCGTTCGGAGAACGGCACGAAGATCTTCTGGTCGCGCGGGAACGGATGGGTCATCGCAGGCATCTGCCGGCTGCTGGAAGACATGCCGCCTGACTACCCCAACCGGCCTAAATTCGAACAGCAGTACCTGGAGATGGCCCACAAGCTGCTGCGGCTCCAGGACGAGGACGGTCTCTGGAGAGTGAGCCTGGTGGACCCTGAATACCTGGATCAGGGGGAGAGCAGCGGTTCTTCCTTTTTCACCTTTGCTCTGGCCTGGGGGATCAACAACGGTTTGCTGGACGGGATGTACCGGCCTGCCGTGGAACGTGCCTGGAAGGCCCTCTGCGGAAATGTGAACGAATGGGGCCGGCTGGGCTTCGTCCAGCAGGTGGCCGGCGATCCCTACCCCTTCTATGAAGACCAGTGGCAGGTCTACGCCACCGGCGCTTACCTGCTGGCAGGCTGCGAGATGCTGAAACTGGTCGGGCAAAAATAATTTGATAGTTTCCTTTGCGGGATCGGAAAATTCACCTATTTTTGCTCCGCATTTTAACGGTCTGGTAGTTCAGTTTGGTTAGAATGCCGGCCTGTCACGCCGGAGGTCGCGGGTTCGAGTCCCGTCCAG
>CAZOHA010000024.1:0-58021 GCA_964579515.1 uncultured Bacteroides sp.
ACTTCGCCAACACCTTGTAAAACCCGGCCAGGGTGTCCCAGCGACGAAAACAGGAATATTTACGGAAACGGGGACATCAGGTTTTGAACCATCCGGAATGGATATCACCATGCCAGATTGACACTTCCTTTAATCAATGGAATAGCTTTTGCCGGGATTATTCAAATCTCCAATCAATCTGGAAAATGAAGAAGTGGACCCTTTTCAACAGACCCGATCGAAGGCTGCCTTATGAAACGGGACTCATTCTGAGTGGCGGGGCTGCCCGTGGTTTTGCGCACATCGGCATCCTTCAGGCCCTTCATGAATTGAAGATATATCCCGATGCCGTGTCAGGGGTCAGTGCAGGTTCCATTGTGGGAGCACTTTACTGTGATGGCTATGCGCCCGGGGAGATCCTGGAGATTTTCAGCCGGAGGAGACTCTTCGGACTGGTGCGGCTTTCTGCTCCGAGATCCGGTTTTATGGAGATGAGGGGGTTGAAGGAAATGCTCCGGGAGCATTTGAAAAGTGAAACCTTCGATCGTCTGGAAAAACCCTTATGGGTCACAGTGACCAACTACGGTACCGGGAAAACTGAATATTTGCACCGGGGAGACCTGATCGGGGCTATTCTGGCTTCCTGCAGTATACCTGTGCTGTTCAGGCCCCAGAAGATCGGCAGCAGCTACTACATTGACGGTGGCATTACAGATAACTTTCCGGTGCAGCCGCTTGCCGGCCTCAGCAATCAACTGATCGGGGCCTATGTAAATCCTGTCGGCACCAGAGAAGAGCCCAAAGGAATTTTCCAGATGGCCCTCCGGTCGTTCCAGTTAAGCATCGCCTCGAAAATTCAGGAGAAAAAAAAGGAGATGACCATCTTCATTGAACCGGAGGGACTCGACCGGTTTGGACTTTTCGAGGTCGCCAGGGGACGGGAAATGTATGAGACCGGATACCAGGCAGCCATGGAGGTGATGCAGAAGACAGACCTGAAAAACATCAGTTCCATAATGCAGGCCGGTGCAGACAGGACAGCTTAAAACCTCTGCCTCTCCTCCAGGATCCATTGGATCCACTCTCTCAATCCCTCTCCCGTTTTGGCGGATAATCTCAGGAATTGCAGGGCCGGGTTCACCTGCCGGGCATACTCCATGGATCGTTCGAGGTCGAATTCGAGATGGGGCAGAAGGTCTGTCTTATTGTAGATGCAGAGATCGGCCCGCTCGAACATGGTGGGATATTTCAGGGGCTTGTCCTCGCCTTCGGTAACGCTGACGATCACCACCCGCCTGCGCTCCCCGAGGTCGAACAGAGAGGGGCAGACCAGGTTCCCCACATTTTCGATGAACAGGATACTTTCCTTTTCGGGTTCCAGATCCTTCACCGCCCGCCGGATCATCGAAGCATCCAGGTGGCAGCCGTTGCCGGTATTCACCTGGACCACCGGCACGCCGGTGGCATGGATCTGCTCCGCATCATTCATGGTCTGCTGATCGCCCTCGATCACCGAAATTTTGGCAGAGTTATTCAATTCCCTGATGGTCCTGACCAGCAAGGTGGTCTTGCCGGAACCGGGGGAGCTCATCAGGTTGATGGCAAAGATGCCGAGGGCCTCGAAATAGCCGATGTTGCGGTTCGCCATCAGGTTGTTCTGCTCCAGAAGATCGGCCTCCACCCGGATCAGCCTCCGCCCGCCGGCCTCGCTGCCATGATCGCGGGAATGGGCATCGTCATGATAATGTCCGTGAGCATGATCGTGGGCGTGGGCGTGGGCGTGGTCATGGGAATGGTCATGGGAATGGTCATGATCCCCAGGATCATGGGAATGGGCGTGGTCATGGGAATGGCTGTGGCCGTGATCGTGGGCGTGGTCGTGGGAATGGCCATGCTCCTCCTCCGAAGTTTGCCCCGGTTTCCTGATCTGCACCTGGTCTCCGGGCGTTCCGCATCCGCATGTATCGCACATAGTAATCCTGTTTTTTTACTCCACCAGTAACGATTTCAATTGCATCTCCTTTCCTCTCCTGATCCGGGTGCTCCGGGCGCCGCATTGCGGGCAATGTTGCACCGGATCCTCCACCTCGAAGGTAGTCCCGCACTCCGCGCATTCGGCCACGGCCCTGATCTCATTCACCCTGAGGAGTGAATGTTCCAGGAGCGTATCCCTGACGGCGATCTCCATGGCCGACCGAAGCGCACCGATCTCCACCCCCGAGTGGGTACCGATATCCAGCTCCAGCTCCAGCACCTTCTCCGCCCCTTCCCTCTCTGCATACTCCATGGCCAGATCGATAATACCGAGCGCTATGGACATTTCGTGCATAAGCAAATTAATTCATTTTCAATATGTTCGCTGCAACCGCCAGCTGACCGGCGGCTATTCCCTGGTCGTTGACTGGGATCTCTCCGGGGCCGGATACCCGGAATCCGTGGTCCTGCAACTGCCGTTCGGTCTCGAATACCAATATACGATTTTGATAGCTTCCGCCCGAAAGAATGACCCGATTTATGGAGGTCTCCTCCCTGATTTTCAATGCCATCTCCACCACTGCCCGCACCAGGGTATGGTGGAACCTGGCCGAGATCCGCGAAGCAGGCACCCGCTGTTCCAGATCCTGAAGGATCCGGGCGAACATGGGTCTGAAGCAGACCTCCTCCTGACGGATCTCGAAGGGGTAGGAGGAGTTTTCGGAAGGATCGGCCAGGGACTCCAGTTTCATGGGAGCCTCGGCCTGGTAGCTGCTCCTGTAAACGAGCCCCAGCAAAGCCGAGACCGCATCGAATAACCGTCCCGCACTGGAGATCAGGGGGGAGTTCACTTTCTGCCTGATCATCTGTACCAAAAGATCCAGCTGGTCAGGCCCGGCCTCTGTCAATACCGGCAGCGGAAGATCCCGGAATCCCTCTCCCCGGTAGTGATACAGATAGGAAACAGCCATTCTCCAGGGCTCCGTGCTGGCCCGGTCTCCGCCCGGCAGAGGCACATACTCGAAATGAAACCTGCGCCGGTACCCGCTCAGGCTGCCAATCAGCGCCTCCGCTCCCCAGAGCGTTCCGTCGTCCCCCAGGCCCATGCCGTCCAGACTGAATCCGATCACCTCTCCGCCGAGCCTGTGCTCCAGCATGACCGACGCTATATGGGCGTGATGGTGCTGAACGGGGATCAGCCGGATACCGGGCTCCCGCTGTGCCAGCTCCATGGCAAACCGGGTGGAGAAATAGTCGGGATGCAGGTCATGGGCCACCACCGCGGGGCGGAAACGGAACATCCGGCAGAAACGCTCATAGGTCTCCCGGTAAAACCGGAAAGTTGCCCAGTTCTTCAGGTCGCCGATGTACTGGCTCATGAAAACACTCCTCCCTTTTCCCAGTGCAAAGGAGTTGACCAGCTCGGCTCCCGCTGCAAAGATACCCTCTGTCTCCATGTCGGTGCGCAGCGGTGCCGGTACATACCCTCTGGCCCGCCTGACCAGCCGCGTCTTTCCGTTCACCACCATACCCACCGGGTCATCGCACCGGTTGAAGATCTCCCGGTTGTAGGTCAGAACCCCGTCCACCTTCTTCCCGAAATGCTCCAGTACCTGTTCATCCTCCTTCATCAGGGGCTCCTCCGACCGGTTGCAGCTGGTGAGCACCACCGCATCGGTGCTCATCTCCTGAAAGAGCAGGTGGTGAAACGGCATGTAGGGCAGCATGATCCCCAGGGTGGAAAGACCGTCGGCCAGTCCCGGGGTCATCTGCCTGTCGGTTTTTAGAAGCACGATGGGCCGCCTCCAGGACTCCAGCATCTCCTGCTCCTCCCTGCTCATATCCACCAGCGAACGGGCCGCTTCGGGCGACCGCGCCATCAGGGCGAACGGCTTCCCGTCCCTCTCCTTAATGGCTCTCAAACGCAGAACCGCCTCCTCATGGAAGGCATCGCACATCAGGTGG
Source organism: uncultured Bacteroides sp. (assembly GCA_964579515.1). Lineage (GTDB taxonomy): Bacteria > Bacteroidota > Bacteroidia > Bacteroidales. Next base: position 3,919 of record CAZOHA010000024.1, read on the forward strand.
TAGCCGCCCATGCCTTTGACTGCAAATATGCCGCCCTCCTTCAGCTCTATGCCAAGTCGCGCCAGGATCCGGCTCAGATCGCGGACGGTTCCCCCCGGAGTCATCAGTGTGTACGAAGGTCCGCACCGGTTACACGCCACAGGCTGTGCATGGAACCGGCGGTCGGACACCTCTTCATACTCGGATCGGCAGGTTTCGCACATCCGGAATCTGTCCATGGTGGTAGATGCCCTGTCGTACGGCAGGTCACGGATGATGGTAAACCGCGGACCGCAGCGGGTACAGTTGACAAAGGGATAACCGGACCGGTGAGGCTGGACCTTCATATCCTGAAGGCACTCCCGGCAGACGGCGATGTCGGGACTGATCTCGGTGATCTCCGGGGAGAGATCGGAACTGCTCCTGATCTCAAATCCGGAGAATGTCTGTGCAGGCGCAGGCTCCAGGTCGATCCGGTCAATATCGGCCGCATCGGGAGAGGATCCGGTGATCGATTGCCGGAATCGCTCCGCCAGTTCGGGCGTGGCATTGAAGACAATGGTGACCCCGTCGTTCCGGTTTTCGACCCATCCGGAGATGCCGAGCTGCCGGGCCAGCCGGTAGATGAACGGCCTGAACCCGACACCCTGCACCATTCCGCTGATCCCGATCCTGAAAGTGGTTACTGGTTCTCTATTCATGGGTGCCAGCCACAAGCTAACACGTTTAATTGGCAAAATCCAGAGTTTCCCATATATTTAGTGAAAGATTCCTGATCGCTATGTGTTTAGCCGTTCCCGGAAAGGTCATCTCCATCGACCGGTCGGATCCTGACCGGAAGATGGCGCAGGTGCAGTTCGGGGAGATCGTCCGTGAGATCTCCGTTCAGTGGCTGGAGGAGGTGAACGTGGGTGATTACATCCTGGCCCATGCCGGGACGGCCTTGAACACCATCGACGAAAAGGATGCCCTGTTCACCCTGAATGCCCTCCGGGAGATGGGGGATCTGAATGCCGGTCGGACCGAATAAATCCCTATGAAACACCTGGATGAATACAGGGACCGTGAGCTGGCCGAAAACCTGATCCGGCAGATCTCGGGCCGGGTGACCCGTCCATGGAACATCATGGAGATCTGTGGCGGGCAGACCCATTCGATCATGAAATACGGGCTCCATCAACTGTTGCCCCGCCCCATCACCCTGATCCACGGGCCGGGCTGTCCGGTCTGCGTCACCCCTGTTTCGCTGATCGATATGGCCATCCGGCTGGCCCGGGAGCAGCAGGTGACCCTGGCCTCCTTCGGGGATATGCTGCGGGTGCCCGGAACCGGGGAGGACCTGCTTTCGGCAAAAGCGCAGGGGGCCGACATCCGGACCGTATACTCCCCGCTCGATTCCGTTTCCCTGGCCGCAAAGGATCCCGGCAGAGAGGTGGTCTTTTTTGCAGTGGGATTCGAAACCACCGCCCCGGCCGTGGCGCTGGCGGTGCTGGAGGCCGCTAAGAAACAGCTGTCCAACTACTCGGTGCTGGCGGCCCATGTGCTGGTTCCCCCGGCCATCCGGGCCCTGTTGTCGGCACCGGACCACTCCATCGACGGGTTCCTGGCCGCCGGTCATGTCTGTACCATCATGGGGTATGAGCAGTACATCCCCATTGCCGAAGAGTTTGGGATCCCCATGGCGGTCACGGGGTTCGAGCCGGTGGACCTGCTCCTGGGGATCGAGACCACGGTACGGATGCTGGAGGAGGGGGAGACCGGGGTGAAGAACGCCTATCCCAGGGCCGTCAGAAAGGAGGGGAATACAGCCGCCCGAAAGATGATGGAGAAGGTGTTCCGGACCACGGACCGCACCTGGCGGGGGATGGGAATCATTCCGGAAAGCGGGCTCGACCTGAAACCGGAGTACGATGCATTCAATGCACGTAAAAAATACAGCCTGAGTGACAGCCATACCGAAGAGAGCGGTCCGTGCATCGCCGGGGAGATTCTTTCGGGGAGGAAAAAGCCCGTTGAATGTCCCGCCTTCGGAACGCTCTGCAGACCTGAAAAACCGCTGGGGGCTCCCATGGTCAGCCCGGAGGGCGCCTGCGCCGCCTACTTCAGGTACGCCCGTACAGCCTGAACAAAACCTGTAAACCCAGATGACCGAACGATCTCCATATGAACTGTCCTGTCCCATCCCGAAATCGGATTATGACCGGGTGCTTCTGGCCCACGGCGGAGGGGGAAGACTCTCGAAAGATCTGATCGAACGGATGTTCTACGCCGCACTGAGCAATAATTATCTCCGCAGGGGACACGACGGGGCGTTCCTGCACATTCCCCGGGAGCATCTGGCGTTCACCACCGATTCGTTCGTGGTAACGCCATTGTTCTTTCCGGGAGGGAACATCGGCGATCTGGCGGTGAACGGCACCGTCAACGATCTGGCCTGCTGCGGAGCCGTTCCCGGATACCTCTCCCTCTCCTTCATCCTGGAGGAGGGCCTCCCACTGGAAGAGCTCTGGGAGATCGTGAAATCCGTCGGGCGTGCGGCGGAAAGATCCGGAGTGCAGATAGTGACCGGCGATACCAAGGTGGTAGAAAAAGGGAAAGGCGACGGGGTCTACATCAACACCTCCGGCATCGGAGAAGTGATCCCGGGAACTGCCATCTCGCCCGGCGCCTGCCGGCCGGGCGACGTGATCATCATCAACGGCCCCATCGCCGATCACGGGATCGCCATCCTTTCCAGAAGAGAAGGGCTGGAATTCCGCACGGAGGTCACCAGTGACACCGCCCCGCTGAACCATATGATCCGTGCGGTGCTGGAGGCGTGTCCCTCGGTCCGTGTCCTGAGGGATCCCACCCGGGGCGGGGTTGCCAGTGCACTGAACGAGATCTGCGATGCATCGGGGACCGGCATGACCCTTTTCGAAGACCGGCTTCCCGTGGGAGAAAGTGTGCGGGGTGCCTGTGAGATCCTGGGATTCGATCCGCTCTACATCGCCAACGAGGGAAAAGTGCTGATTATCGCTCCGGAGCAGGATGAACAGGCCATCCTGAAGGTCCTCCGCTCCTTCCCCGAGGGGCGCGGGGCGGTCCCCATCGGAAGAGTGAACGGCGATCATCCCGGTCTTCTGAAAATGAGAACGGTTCTCGGAAGCGAGCGGATTGTGGAGATGATCAGCGGGGAGCAGCTTCCGCGGATCTGCTGATGCAACTCAGGCGGTCTGCCGGGTGAACTTCCCTGCAGTGTGAACCCGGAGGTTAAATATACTTCCGGTATTCGGCCGGAACATCCAGGTACTTGCGGTAGCGTTCGGCATGCGGACCGTAGGCCTTCACCTCCTTCTCCTCGATCTGGTAGGTGCAGTGTTCCCCGATGATGTTGGAGATGTTGATCTCATACTCCCTGTTTTTCTCATCGGTCATTTCGACCCGTACCAGGTTGGGATGGTCCTCCTTGTTCAGCTTGGCATGGCAGACCGGGCAATAGAATTTGTATTCCATTCCCTCGTGGAGTCTGAATTCGGGATGGGTGGTCCGGGTATAGCTTCCCAGCTCGGTATCGAGAAAGATCAGCCCTTTCTCATTATCGGGCGATTTTGCGGAGAATACCAGGGAGCTCCCGATATTCATGTTGCTTTTGCAGATGGGGCAGTAGTAGTTGTTGGACATGGCTTTGGGATTTGGTCGATTGATCGTTCGTATCAAATATTGAGCGGTCCGGAGAACCGGCGGTGAAAGCTCCTCCCCGAAATCCACGCTTGCGGGCTGGATCCCCAGCACATAGGTCGGAAACGGAAAGAATCCCCCCAGCTTGTTCAGCGAGATATTGTGAGTATGGAAGGTGAGGTCCTGTATCCGGGAGGGTTCCATGATCCGGAAAGAACCCGGCTCAGCCGCCAGATCCATGCAATCGATAAGAAGGAGCACCCCGGGATTCATGGAAAGGATCTTCCCGATATAGTTCTCCAGGCTTACTTCCACCAAAAGGACCCTTTTCCCCTCACCGGGAAGAAGATGCCTGCCGATATATACACCCACCCCGTCGTCGCTTCTCAGGACATTGCCGACCCCCACCACAAGGAGGTCATCGGAGTGATGCAATATTTCGGTCAGATCCGGCACGGTCTGTTAAATATATTGCACAAGCACCGATCTCAGGCAATTGGGACAGATGATATTGAACATATCCTTCCGCTTGAGCCCGTCCCTCACCTCCACGTCGGTGCCCGAATCGGAGACCCCTTTGAGTTTCTCGTTCAGCATATTCAGGTTCATCAGGGAAGAGAACGCCTTGGGGCCCAGTTTATCATGCATGTACCGGATATGCTCTTCGGTGGTGATGATGGCGTTGCAATGTTTGCAGATGACCAGTTTTTTCTCCTGGGTCTCCACCACACGATCCCTTTCAAAAATAGCCAGATCGAAGATCTTATCGGAAAGTTTCACGCCTTTACCGGTGATGCAGTGCTGTTCACACATCCCGCAGAAAATGCATTTCCCGTAATCCCTGGTGATCACCCGGATCCCCTTCTCCCGGTCATCCCGGAAGGTGATGGCATTGGGCGGACACACATTGGCGCAGGTTTCGCATCCCACGCATCCTTCGTCGCTGACCTCGGGTTTTCCCCGGAAGTTTTCGAAAGGAGTGTGGGGCTTTGCCGGGTAAGAAGTAGTATAGGCCGGTGTGAAAAGGGAGACCACGGCCTCTTTCAACTCTCTGATCTTCGGATATTTCATTTTACCGCTTCTTTATAGTCGTCCTTCACACTTTTGTCACCCAGCCGGACCCCCGCCTGGTAGGCGCCTCTGGCCAGGGCGTGGGCAGCCACTGTGGCCCCGAAAAACAGCAGGGGGATGGCCACCAGGGCCTTCACTCCCACCTCCGCCAGGCCGAAGTGGACCGCCACCCCCACCAGAATGCTGCAGGTGCCCAGGGTGACGCACTTGGTGGCCGACTGCAGCCGGTTATATACATCCGGAAGCCTGATCAATCCGATACAGCCGAAAAGATTGAACAGAACGCCGATACATATCAGAATGAGAGCTATCATACTATTCATTGAGTTTTTTTCCGCTCAGGTACTTGGCGAGCGTCAGGGTTCCGATAAAACTGAGAATGATCCATGCGATGCCGATATCCAGGATAAAGGTCCGCCGGGTCTGGATGGCCAGGATGGCGCAGATCCCCACCACCAGGATCCCGAAGATGTCGATGCCCACCATCCGGTCGGCAATGGAGGGTCCGCGAATCACCCTGAACAGGCAAAAACCGGCCAGGGCTATCTGTATATAGAGAAGGATCTCGAGCGCTTCCATTATTCAAAGATCTTTTTAATGTAGTTCTCAAAACGGCCGACGATCTTTCGGCTGTACTGGGCCGGATCCTCCGTGCTGACATAGATCCAGTGGACAAACAGATCATCGCCGACAATATCCACGGAGATGGTTCCCGGGGTCATGGTAACGGAATTGGCCAGCATGGTCCGTGCAAACGGTGAACGAATCTCCAGCTTCACCCGCACGATCCCCGGTTTAATGGGCATGGCCGGATGGAGCACCCGGTAGGCCACATCGAAATTGGCCTTGATGCACTCCCACGTAAAGATGAAGAGATAGACCAGGAGCCAGAAATAACGGACGGGCTGAACGAACTTCGATCCGCTCCGGAAGAAGTACCGGGTGAACAACAGAGCGGTGATCAGGGCCGCAGCCGCTCCCACAGCCAGATTCACCAGCGAGAGATCGTAGGTAAGCAACAGCCAGAACAGAAAGGTGAGTATGAAAAGTGTCAGTGTTCTCATATCAGGGTCCGGTAAGAATGGGTGAATAGCTGTCGGGTTGCATCAGGACATCGAGGGCAGGCTGAAGCACCAGCTCTCGGACCGAGGGGACCGCCAGCAGGCTCATGGCCAGGCACAGCACTGCCAGAAAGATCATGCTGGCCGACATGGCAAAGGGCACTTCCCGCACTTTTTCAATGGCTGCCACAGCGGTCTTGTTAAAGAAGGCGAACCGCTGGAATTTCAGGAAGTACCCCAGGGTGATGATGCTCACCAGGATGGCCAGCACCGCCAGCAGGTAGAATTTACCGTAGATGGCTGCAATAATGATGATCAGTTTGCTGAAGAAGCCGTTGAAAGGCGGCACCCCCGAGATGGAGAGGGAAGCCATCAGCGAAGTGGTGGAGGTGACGGGCATCTTCGGGTGGAGTCCTCCCATGGCTTTCAGATCGCGGGTTTCCAGCCGGTGTTCCAGGGCTCCTGCATTGAGGAACAGCAATCCTTTGAAGACCGAGTGATTCACCATATGGTACATGCCTCCGGCCATGGCCAGAATAGCGGCCGGCTCATTGCCGCCCCTGATCATCAGGATCATCCCCATGCCGAAAGCCATGACCACGTAACCCACCTGACTGATGCTGGAATAGGCCAGCAACCTTTTCACGTCCCACTGCATCAGGGCCAGCAGGCTCCCGGCCACCATGGATAAGGTACCCAGCACAGTGATCAGAAGGGCGATCTCCTGGCTCAGGACGAACATATTGAAGAAGAGTCGGATCAGCACATAGATCCCCACGGCTTTGATGAGCACCCCGGACAGCATGGCCGATATGGGCGATGGCGCCGAGGAATGCGCATCGGGCAGCCAGGCATGGAAAGGGATGATGGCGGCCTTCAGTCCGAATCCGGCGATCAGCAGGATCTGGATAAAAAGGTGGAAGGGTTCCGCACCTCCCAGGAACAGCACCTCCCGGACATCGGCCATGTTCAGGGTCTTGGTCTTCCAGTATATCAGGGAGATGGCCAGCAGGATCAGCATGGAGGCCAGTCCGCCCAGCACCTGGTACTTGAAGGAGGCTTCCAGTTCCGTTTTTCCCACCCCGAAAGCCACCAGTGCGTAGGAGGAGATCACCGATACCTCCAGGAAAACGAAGAGATTGAAGAGGTCTCCGCTGAGCACCACCCCGTTCATCCCCGCAATGATCAGCAGGAACAGGGCGTAGAAATTGCTCTCGGCCGTGTACTTTCGGATGTAGGAGAGTGAGTAGACCAGTGCGACGAAACCGATCAGGTTGATCACGGTCACCATCAGAAGCGAGAATCCGTCCATCACCAGAATGATCCCCACCGGTCGCCCCGATTCCATTCCCCATCCTCCCATGGCGTAAGAGAATGAGGTAAACCCGCCGGCCGTGAAAACATAGAGCGCCATGACCAGCAGCGCCAGGAGTGTGAGCGGTCCCAGCCAGCGGTGCAGCCCCGCCACCAGTTTTCCCAGGATGACCACCAGGAAGGCGGCGATCAGCGGTATGGCTACAAACAGTGGGATAAGTGCATCCATGGTCTATCCTCTTAGATTTTTGATTTCACGAATGTCGAACGTATTGTATTTCCTGTACAGACGGATGGCAATGGCCATCAGCATGGCGGTGGTGGCCAGTCCGATGACGATGGCCGTCAGCACCATGGCCTGGGGCAACGGATCCACGTATACCTGAACGGGAGATTCCGGATCGACGATGGGTGCCACTCCCTGATCGATATAACCGATCAGTACCAGCAGAAGAAAGATGCTGAACTCCATGATCGATAACGAAATCGCGATCTTCACCAGGTTGCGCCGGGTGAGGATCCCGTAGAGACCCACCAGGAATAGAACGAAGCAAAGCACAAAGACCGTCATGATGAACTCTCCTCTTTAAAAATGACCAGGGCAAGGAAAATGGTCAGGATGGCCCCTGCCACCTCGATGCCGATAAAGATGTTGTAAAGCGGGATGACTCCCGCACTGACCAGCTCACCCGGTGTTCCCAGGGGAAGGTAGTTGTGAAAGAAGACTTTAACCCCGAAAAGCAGGGCCATCAGGGCCAGGATGACCACGATCAGGATGGCGGCGCTCTCGGTGACCGAAGAGCCGGCCACCTCCTTGCGAAGGTTCAGTGCGCTGCTGCCGAAGGCCAGTATCAGCAGGATGAAGGCTCCGGCCACCAGCGCCCCACCGGCAAATCCCCCTCCCGGTGTCAGGTGCCCGTGCACCATGATATAAATGCCATAAACAAAGATCAGCCCCGCCACCAGCTGGGCCACTTTCTTGACGATAACCGACATTCCTTCCATAACCTGCTATTTGGTTCCTTTCATTCGTAGAAGTGTCATAGCCCCCAGTGCGGCGGTATAGAGAATCACCGCCTCGCCCAGGGTATCGTAGGCCCTGAAATCGAACAGCACCCCGGTGACCAGGTTGACTGCGCCGGTCCGTTCCACGGCACCGGCCACATACGGTTCCGACATTCTGAGGGTGTGGATCCCCAGCGGATCCAGGTTCTCGACCGACACCAGGAAAAAGTAGAGCAATCCGGCCATTACCACGAAAACCGTTGCATTCCTGATCACGGAACCTCCTCCAGCGAGGGGTTTCACCTCCTCCCGTGTACTGTCCAGGACCACCGCCACCATAATGACCAGCGTGATGGTCTCCACCACGATCTGAACGATGGCCAGATCGGGGGCTTTCAGCAAAAGGAAACAGATCACCAGGCCGTATCCCACGATACCCATGGCGATGACCGCCGACAGCAGATCGCGGGCATGAAGTGCGAACACTGCCCCGATGATCATGAAACCCAATATGATAGAGATCGTCAGTTCCATATACTCTAAAGATTACGTAATCATAATGATCAAAATGATCACCAGTCCCGCAAAAACCCAGAGGGCGTAATCATGCAGCACCCCGCTGTGGGCGCGGCTCAGGATTTTGCCCATCCAGGAGAAAATGTTCCTCAGCTGATCATAGATGTCGAACCATTTTTCGGTAGCTCTCCGGTACAGGGATTTCAACCATGAGAACTCCTGGAAGCTCTTATAAAACTCCGGGGTGCGGTAGGAGAGCTCATCCTGAAACTTCTCGCCGCCCACAAAACTGTCGGAGGTACGGTAGTTCCTGATGTTCCCGAGCATGTAGATCAGCAGGCCCAGGACGATGGATACCAGTACCATGATCCCCACCAGGGAGGAGCTCCAGATACCGGTATAAGCGAATTCGCCGGTAGCCGTCATGAACAGCGACGGTACCACCAGGTCGGTGGCCAGCACACCGAAACCAATGCAGACAATGGCCAGGACCAGCATGGGGAGCCACATTACCGGCGGGACCTCCTTCACCGCGGAGAACTCCTCGCTCCGCCGGCCCATAAAGATCCCCCCCAGGAATTTGACAAAACTCGCCAGGGTCAGGGCGGAACCCAGCACCGCACAGGCCAGCCAGAGGATCCAGAGCTGACTGGCCAGTCCGCTTCCCTGACCGAAATCGATGATACCCTGGTAGATCATCCACTTGGAGGCAAATCCGTTCAGGGGCGGGATCCCGGAAATGGATAATGCGAAAATAAGCGTGGCCATAAAGGTAATAGGCATGGCCCGGGAAAGCCCTCCCAGCTCCTCCAGGTCCGATTTGCCGGTCTGCTGTTCCACCGCACCGGCCGAAAGGAACAGCCCCCCTTTATAAATGGCATTGTTCACCATATGGAAGAGCCCCGCCGCAATACCGATCAGAGAACCCAGTCCGAATCCAAGCACCATGTATCCCACCTGGGAGACCGCATGAAAGCCCAGCAGCCGTTTGTAATCATGCTGGATGAGCGCCATCATCACTGCCGTAATGATGGTGATCACCCCCAGGGCCAGCAGCAGGATCCGCATGCCGTCGCCCAGCACAAACAGCTGGGTAGTGATCCGGGCCAGGAAATAGATCCCCAGCAATTTATCCAGCGAGGCCGGAAGAAATGCCGAGGAGGCTGCCGGAGCCTGCTGTGAATAATCGGGGATCCAGGTGTGGAGGGGGAAGGCTCCTGCTTTGGTAAAGCTTCCCACCAGCAGGGAGAGACAGGCCACTGTCCGGACCACATCACTGGTGGGGACCCGGATCTCGTATATGTTCAGGGTACCGGTAATCCTCCAGAGCAGTGCAATGCCCAGGATCATGATCCCGTCCGACGCCCCTATCATCACCAGGGTCTTGGAAGCTGCCCTGCTGGAACCGTCATCGTTCCTGGGGATCAGCTGATAGAGGGTGATACCCAGGATCCCCCAGCAGACCAGGAAGAACAGGAGGTTGGCCGCCAGCAGGGCCCCGTAGGTGAATCCGAGGGTGATCAGGAACCAGGAATAGAAATTGCGCATCCCCTCCAGCCTCTTATATCCCAGGGTATAGCATGCGATCAGCACGGCCAGGGCAGCTGCGAAAAGCAGGATCAGCCGGCTCAGTCCGTCCACGGTCATGGTACAGAAACCGGAAAACTCACAGGTCCCGGCCAGCTGGGGAATGCCGCTGAACGGCTCACCGCCGAAGATAACGACGGCCCACCAGAGGGTCAGCAGGCTCACCGCCAGCGCCAGGATCCCTTTGAGGATCCTCAGCCGTCCGGGGAGAAAGAAAAGCAGCAGTCCGGCAAGAACGGGAAGGGCGATGATTTGGACAACGTTGTTCATGATCGGGTGTTCACATGTTTAAGTAACTTCTGTGTCCGCTGCGCGGAGTGCTCGATGATCTCCCTGGCATTCATGATCCTGCGGCCCGAAGTGCTGTCCAGTGCCACCGCCAGCCTTTCCGTGCAGCAGTAGCACGGATCGACCGCTGCCAGCGAGATGGTGGCATCGGAGATGCTCTGTCCGATGCACGATTTCTTAAAGGTGGCGATGTTGGTGTAGCTGGGGGCCCGGATCTTATGGCGGACGGGGGAATTGGAACCGTCGGAGACCACGAAATGAAAGACCTCTCCCCGGGGAGCCTCTGCACGTCCGGTGCCGTAGCCCTCGGGGATGTACTTGACCTTCACTTCTGTATCCCCCTCCTTCTCTTTCAGCAGCCCGTCGAGGCACTGGTCAATAATGGAGACCGACTCGTACATCTCCAGCAGCCTCACCTCGGCTTTGGCAAACACATCGCCCGCAGTGGCGGTGATCACCTTCCAGTCGACCAGCGGGTAGGCGGCGTAGGGATCGTCCCTGCGAACGTCGATGTCCACCCCGGAAGCCCTGGCGGTGGGTCCGACCGCTGCAAAATCGATGATATCCTGCTCTGTCAGCACCCCCACCCCCTTGGTGCGCGCGTGGATGACCGGATCATCCATCACCGCACCCACCAGCAGATCGGTCTTTTTCTTAAGCAGGGCCAGCACTTTCCGGATCTCCGGGATCTTCGAGTTCTCGATATCCCGCCTCACCCCGCCGATCTTGAACATGGCATAGCTGTTGCGGTTCCCGGTAATCATCTCGAACAGATCCAGCACCGGCTCCCTGTATTTCCAGGCCCACATGAAGACCGTGTTGTAACCGAGAAAATGGCCGGCCAGCCCCACCCAGAGCAGGTGGCTGTGGATGCGCTCCAGCTCACCGATGATGGACCGGATGTACTTGGCCCGGTCGGGGACCTCCACCCCGCCGATCTCCTCCACGCTGTTGGCGAACGCAAACGGGTGGGAAGTGGAACAGATGCCGCAGATCCGCTCCACCAGGAAAAAGACCTCGTCGAAGCTTTTCTTCTCGCTCAGCTGTTCGATGCCCCGGTGATTGTAGCCGGTTTCCCATTTCACATCTTTGACGATCTCCCCGTCACAGTAAAGCTTGAAAAGCTCGGGCTCCTCCTGTAGCGGATGGTAGGGCCCTACCGGTATCAGGGTCTCTTTACCCATGGTGCATCTCCCCGTTGGTTTTGAATTTCTTTCGGTACGGATAAACTCCTTTGGCCCAGTTCCCTTCCGAGAGAAGCTCCTCCAGGTTGGGATGGTTCAGAAAGACGATCCCGAACAGCTCGTGCATCTCCCTCTCGATCCAGTTGGCTGCTTCGAACAGCGAGGTCAGGGACTCGATTTCGGGCTTCGCTGCGTCCAGGAGCACGTGAAGGTTCAGGACCAGCCCGGTGGAATCGAGGCTGAAGTGGTAATAGATCTCAAATCCCATTCTGGTATGCTGGGCCGAGGCAATGATAAACCTGAGGCCGTGGGTCCGGCAGAGCGATTCCGTCACAGCCACCAGGGCGGCCGGATCGATTTTCAGGGTGGCCCGGCGGTCGTTCCGGACCTCCATATCGAGGATCTCTTCGGCGAAGGATTGTTGGATCTTTTCCAGTAGCATAGTCCTCAGTTTTTACCCATGAGTTTGACAATTCCTGCCAGGATGGCCTCCGGCTTGGGAGGACAGCCGGGGATGTAAGCATCCACCGGGATGATCTGATCCACCGGACCGGCAAAGGTATTCCCCTCCGCGAAGATCCCCCCGGTACAACCGCACGCTCCGATGGCCACCACCAGCACCGGCTTGGGGGCCTGCTGGTAGATCTCCAGCAGGCGGGGCTTGTCCTTCTTGTTGATGGAGCCGTTCACCAGCAATACATCGGCGTGCCGCACACTCCCCACAAGGACCATCCCGAAGCGCTCCACATCGTATCGGGGAGTCAGGCAATCGAGGATCTCGATATCGCAATTGTTGCAGGAGGCTCCGCCGAAGTGGAAGAGCCAGAGTGACTTTTTAAAGCAGAACGATTTAAACCCCACGACAGGACCGTTTATAAACCAAAGATCGCCAGGATAATGGCAACTACAGCAATCAGATTCATCCAGATGAAGAAAAAGCGGATCGCCTGTTTAATCTTCACCCGGGGATTGGTGTTCCGGATCAGGGTCAGCAGGAGCACCACTGCAACCACTTTCAGAACAGCCCAGAGGATATGGATGCCTTCCAGCCGGAAACCGCCCACCAGAAGGGCGACCACGAAGGCAGGCAGGATGAACAATAAGATGTACTTGGACAATTTCACCATGGCGTATGGAGTCCCCGAGTACTCGATGAAGATCCCGTCGGAGATCTCCGTCTCCGCCTCCGGCAGGTCGAAGGGGACCATGGCCAGCTTGGCCTGCAGGCAGAAGATGGCAACTATGAACAACAACACTCCGGAAATGCTTCCGATAAAGACCGTTCCCTCCTGCTGGATCCGGATAATCTGATAAAGATCGATGCTCATGCCGGCTTTGATGATCACTCCGGTGATCACCAGCAGAAAGGTGAGTTCATAACTCATGATCAGCTTCATCTCTCTCGATCCCCCCACCGAAGCCAGCGGATTCCCCGAGGCGAGTGCCCCGATCACATAGGTGAGGGAAGGAACGGTGAGCAGATAGAAGATCACGATCAGGTCCCCGCTGAATCCGGTGGAGATGCCCATCAGGGGAAGAAGGATGAATGCCCCTGCCAGGGTGGCGCCGAATACGGCGAACACAGGAGCGGCCAGGAAGACTCCCGGTGCCCCGCGTGCGGGAAGAATGGTCTCCTTTACCAGCAGCAGCTTGAAGAAATCATAGAAAGGCTGCAATACCGGCGGCCCTTTGCGGAACTGGACCCTGGCGGTGATCTTCCGGTCGAACCAGGAGAGAAAACCCCCGACGATGGCCGCAAAGAGAAATCCGGGATAGACAAGGAAATAGAAAAGGTATGCTCCCATGTCAGTTTCTTTAAAGGTTCGTTTGATCCCACACCCGTTCCCTGATCAGGATCCGGTCGTTCAGCTGATAGATGTTCTGCTCCGGATCCTCCTCCATATCGACCAGGGTGACCGCCCCTTCAGGGGAATCCCTGATGAATTGCTCCAGTTCCGCCCGGTTGCCCAGGTCGTAGTCATTCTCCTTATCGCGGTGATAGGCAAAAAAATCGGTCATCATAGTCCCGAACGGACAGATCACCACACACGATTTACAGGAGATGCACAGGTTGTTGTGACGGGTGATCATTCCCGAATCATCTTTTTCCAGAGCATCGGCGGGACACACACCGATGCAGGGGGCATCGCTGCAGCGGCGGCAGCTGAACCGGAACACCGCCAGTTCACGGATACTTTTCAGTCCCTGGTCCGTGTGGAGGGAGGTGTACAACCCTTCCGGCGGAGCAGTGTCGGCCGGGGTGGTGCCGTCGCCTCTGTATTTATCCAGGTCGATCAGGATCTTCTGTTCCATATCAGTTCCAGATGTGGGGTTGCTCTTTAATCTCGTCGTAGGAGAACACGGGTCCGTCTTTACATACCAGGTATTTTCCCATCATGCAGTGCCCGCATTTTCCCAGTCCGCACGACATGTTCTTCTCCATGGAGAGAAAGATGTCAGATTCCGGATACCCCATCTCCAGCAGCTTCAGGGTACCGAATTTCATCATGACCGGCGGTCCGCAAACCACCGCCACCGAATTGGGTATATCCATCTCTACGTCATCCAGCAATACGGTGACCACCCCCACCCGGCCGGTCCAGTCGGCATTGGCCTGATCCACGCTGCGCAGCACCTCGAACTTGGGGGTTTGACGCAGCTCGGCAATGTAAGGCTTGTATATACAGTCTTCCGGCGTTTTTGAACCGTAACAGAGCGTCACCTTTTTCAACCGGTCCGAGATGGCGATCAGGTTGTAGAGCAACGACCGGATGGGTGCGAATCCGCAGCCCCCGCCCAGGATCAATACCTCCTTGTCGTGAAACCGCTCCACCGGATACCCCCTTCCGAAGGGGCCCCGTATGCCCATCAGATCGCCGGGTTTCATCTCGTGCATGCGATCGGTGACGTACCCTGTTCTCATGACCGTGATTTCCAGCTGATCGGTCCTCAGGGGCGAAGAGGAGGGTGTGAACGGCGCCTCCCCCACCCCGTCCAGGGTTACTTCGATGAACTGACCGGTGGCAAAAGCGAATTCATGCTCCGGAACCAGCACGAAAGTCTTGATCAGGGGGGATTCGTCGATGACCTCGATCAGTTCGGATCGCAGGGGCCTGTAAATATTTCCGTTGATACCCATCTCGGTCTCAGTTTGACAGCTCTATGATAAGTTCGTTCTTATTGATCTCGCCGATGCAGGTCTCGATGCACCTTCCGCAACCCGTACACGATTTCAGAGTATACTTTTCGGGCTTCCAGACATATTTGCACATATACCGGTTCCTGAACCGCTCCGGCAGAGGCCCCAGGGCATCCTCCCCTCCTGCCACCCGCTCAAATCCCGGGTACTGGCAGGTATCCAGCTGCCGGACCTTCTCGAAACCGGGACGGTCGATCAGCAGGAAACAGGAGCAGGTGGGACAGATGGCGCTGCAGGCCCCGCAGGAGACGCAGGTGGAGGCATACTTTTTCCAGATCTCCCCGTTGGCCGAACTGACCAGTTCACCCGTCTCCTCGAAACCCGGAAGCAAACGGTTCTGCTCCTCCAGATCCCTGCGAACCTGCTTTCTGTTCTCCTCCAGGGTGCTGAGCCATTGTTCATCGGGGGCCACCCTGACCACCACCCCCATCTGATCGAGCAGTGCCTCTCCTTTCTCACTGAATACAGTGAGGATCACATGGTCCTGCACCAATGCCAGGGAAAGGTCGGCCCGGTCGTTACCCACAGGTTCGATGCCGTAACTGGTGCAATGGCAATGCTCCAGGATGGAAAGGCAGTCGGTGGCGATCAGAGTGGTGTGCTCGCGCCACTTCCTGTAGTAGGGATCGGGAAAGTCAGGATCCAGGTAGATCTCATCCAGGTAGGCCAGGGCCATCACGTCGCAGTTGGGAGCGCCCAGGATCACCCTCGGTCCCATGGATGGATTATCGATAGTGACATTCTCTTTGACGGGAAGGAACAATTGCTTCAGCGGGGTGACCGGCTTGGGCTGGTTGTAGACGATTTCAGGAATGACTTCCGGCCCCACTTTCACGTAATCACAACTGAACTCGTTCTTCACCGGTGCATAGAGAGTGGATGAGGTCAGCAGGTTTGCGAGCTTCTCATCCCATTCTTGCTTCGGGACAGAGATCCTGTTCATATTATGTGAAAAATATAACCATAAAAGTAGGGCCGATGTCAATATGAGTCAAGACGAAAAACGGGTGAAGATGTTGAAGAACATATTTATTGATTTTGAAGCGTTTGTTTTTCAAGTTTTTATATATTTATCTTCCATAATCATCCTGAAAGGAAAGGTAGAGTCATTAGCCGGATATACTCTTTTGTTGTGAAAAAAAACACAAAATGCCCTCTTAAAAAGAGCCTGAGAAGAGTCCTTCTCTACCGGAGCACCCTGCAGCGTCTGCAGGCCCTGGGGGTGGAACGGGTCTACTCCTATACCCTGGGCAAAGAGACCGGGATCACCCCCGAACAGGTCAGGAAAGATTTCTCGGAATACCGCATCAAAGGAAAACAGCGGGGCGGGTACCAGGTGAACGATCTGATCAGGGAGATGGAGCTGATCTTCTACAGCGGGGGAAGGCAGAACATCATCGTGGTGGGCAGAGGGAACATCGGCTCATCACTGACCAATTACACCAATTTCGCCAAGCGTCAGATCAACATCGTGGCCACCTTCGACATCGATCCCTCCAAACAGCGGATGCGGTCCGAAGTCCCGGTCTATGGGACAGAAAGAATGGGAGAGGTTATCCGCCGCTTTCGCGTGAAATGCGCCATCATCGCGGTCCCCGACATCGCCGCCCAGGAGGTGTGCGACCAGCTTGTGGAGTACGGGATCACAGGGATCATCAACTTCGCCCCGGTGATCCTGAAGGTGCCTCCGCACATTGTCGTCAACAACGTGAACCTGAGCGATGAGATCGAAAGCGTGATCTATTGTGTTTCGGAAGGGAAACCGCAGAGCGAGCCGGAGAAACCGTAAAGATTTCCATTGATTTTTTGTTATTTTTGAATATAGCTGCATCGGAGTAATGAACAGTCCCGAAGTCAAATCTTTTATACGCAAGCATAGCGATTTATTCTGGTACATCCCTGATGAACAGAAGGAGAGTATTAGCCACGATGTATTGGTCGAGTTTATCTTAAATTATGGAGATATGGAAGCTGTTAAGGAGTTATTCCAAATCCTTGGCACCAAGGCAGCGGCTGAGCATTTCTTCAAATCTATAAACCTCAGTGACAGGCGGAAAGGCAATTATCATGAGCTCACATTAAACTATTTCACACTGTTATTTAAACGGTATGCTCCTTCAAGTTCTGACTGAGAAGCAACTTCAAATACTGCCCCACTTAAAACTCTTTGGCCGGTCATTCTATCTCGCAGGAGGGACTGCGATTGCTTTGCAAATAGGGCATAGACGTTCAATTGATTTTGACCTCTTTACAGCGGCGGACCTCAGTAAAAGCAAAATCAATAAGAAACTTGGTGAGATACCATTTAAAAAAGTCAGATTATTTGAAGATTCTGACCAGCTTCACCTGCTCGTGAATGGAGTCAAGATTACCTTTTTAAGTTTCCCATATTCAATCTCTTATCCCATTGATATTGAGATATTTCTTAAGACACCAACCCTTCTTACACTGGCATCCATGAAAGCATTTGCACTCGGAAGAAGAGCCAAATGGAAAGATTATGTGGATATTTACTTCATACTCCGGGACCATTTTGCCATCAGTGAGATCACTGAAGAAGCCGGCAAGAATTTCGGAACATTATTCTCAGAGAAACTTTTTCGCGAACAACTGGCCTTTCACCAGGATATCGACTATTCCGAACCAGTAGAATATCTCTCGCAATCACCGTCTGATACTGAAATAAAACAATTCCTGATTGATGCTGCAATTGACATAGGTATTTGATTTCTCATAAAATTCTACCTCCCTGGCGGGGCGGGTGCCTCCGCACATTGTCGTCAACAACGTGAACCTGAGCGATGAGATCGAAAGCGTGATCTAGTGTGTTTCGGAGGAGAAACCGCAGAGCGAGCCGGGGGTCTGATGCATCCCTTCAACAATGGCGGTGTGGAACGGATTCCCCAGCGGTGTCCCCGTCTCTGATAGTCTGAATCTAAACAGCTGTTTATCTGATCATTGCGAGTCCAGCTGCAAGGCCGGTTCAGAATGGCACGGTTTTACTCTTCCATGGACAAAAAAGCATTATGAAGAACGTAGCAATCAACGGCCTGGGGCGCATCGGCCGGGCGACCCTGAAAATCATCATGGAACGGGAAGACATGGAGCTGGTGGCTGTGAACGACCTGGTCCCGGTCTCCAATCTGGCCTATCTCCTGAAGTACGACACGGTGTACGGCCGGTATGAAAAAGAGGTCGGTGAGGAAGGGGACTCACTGGTGGTGAACGGCCAGAAGATCCGGGCCCTGAAGGAGAAGGATCCTTCCCGCCTGCCCTGGAATGAACTGGAAATCGATATGGTTTTCGAGTGCACGGGGATCTTCACTGAAAAGGAGGATCTGCAGAAACACCTGGATGCCGGGGCAGAACGGGTGATCCTTTCCGCACCCTCCAAAAGTGAAGAGATGCTGACCGTGGTCCACGGGGTGAACCGCTCCGGAGAAGACGACCGCATCATCTCCTGCGCCAGCTGCACCACTAATTGTATCGCTCCGGTGGTGGAGGTGATGCAGCGCAGGGTGGGCGTCGAAAAGGCGATCATGACTACGGTCCATGCCTACACCTCCTCCCAGGCGATTGTCGATGGCCCTGCAAAAAAGGTGAGACGTGGCCGGGCCGGGGCGGTCAACCTTGTGCCCACATCCACGGGAGCTGCCCAGGCCACGGGAAAAGCGCTTCCTGAGATCGACGGCAAATTCGACGGAGTGGCCATCCGGTGTCCCGTACCGGTGGGCTCCATTGCCGATATCGTCTTTGTGACCTCCAGAGAAATCACGGCGGATGAGCTGAACCAGATCTTCCGCGAGGAGGCCTCCACCGAACAATACCAGGGAGTCCTCGGGATTGCCGAAGATGAATTTGTCTCCTCCGATATTATCGGAGATTCCAGAGCGTCGATCGTGGATACCTCCATGACCCAGGTGGTGCAGGGCAACCTGGTGAAGGTGATGAGCTGGTATGACAACGAATGGGGATATGCCAGCCAGATGGTCCGGGAAGCTGCAGGCTAGGCGGGCAGGTCCAGACCCCGGGTGATCAGCTGTTCGATGTAATCCCGGGGAATGGGTTTGATCAGGAAATCCCTGACGCAGCCCAATTGCTCGGCCTTCTCCCGCTCTTCCTTGATCACCGAGCTGGTGGTGATGATAAAGCTGGTAAACTCCTTCTTCCCCGGGAAACGCTCCTTAAACCTCTGGATAAACTCGAATCCGTGCATTTCGGGCATCCGGAGATCCAGCAGAATGTAATCGGGAAAGCCATCGGAGGGACTCTGGTGAAGTTCCTCCAGGATTTCCAGTGCCCTCTCCGCATTCTTCTCCGTTCTCAGGTAATCTTTGTAGGGGGTCCAGCTGATGATCATATTGTACAGGTCGGTCGTATAGGTGTCGTCATCGACCACCATGATTCGGTGTTTCCTCATGATGCCGGATCTTTCAGGTAAATGTAAAACGTGGTGCCCCTGCCGGGTTCACTCTCCACTTCGATTCGTCCTCCGCTTTTCCGGACCATGTTTTGAATGATATGCAGACCAATTCCCATTCCTTTGGTTTCAGATGAGAAGCGCTGGAACGGTCTGAACAGATTTTCCCCGTGCTTTTCCAGGTCAATGCCCGATCCGTTGTCGGCAAAGATCAGGAGATATCCCTTTTCGGTCTTATCGAATACGATCTCCAGCCTCGGGTGCCTGCCGGGCATGGCATATTTCAGTGCATTGCTGATCAAATTACTGGCTATGCTTCTCAGGTATCCTTCCACATAAGTGATCTTGTCATCGGTCTTTTTCTCGATCCGGATGGTGGTTTTTGCCGCTTTGATATCCTTCGCCATCCCTTCTATTACATCCTCGACGATGCTGACCACATCTACGCCGTTCGTTTCGATCTCTTTGGAAGATTGTTCCCTGATAATCCTGACCAGGCCCTTCAGGGTGGAGTCGAGCCGGTGGATATTGTCATAGATGGAAGTGAGGAGTTCCGGCTTCTGCTCCTCCGGTGCCACCCGGAGCATCTCCTCCACCAGTTTCAGGTTGGCCACCGGTGCCCTGAGGTCATGGGCGATCGCATGCACAAAATTGTCCAGGTAGTTATTGACCTCGCTGAGTTCGCGGTTGGTCCCGGTGAGCCGCTTGTTGGCCTCGGCCAGTTCCCTGGTGCGCTCATCCACCTCGTGTTCCAATATGGCCATGATCTTTTTCTGAAAAGAGATATCGATCGTAAGGATGGAGTGATACTCATTCCCGCCTGCCAGGAAGGTGTTCACGGAGCCCAGAATGTCCAGGTGGCCCTTTTCACGGGTGAGCAGACTCAGCTCGAAGAACGACCGTTGCGGATCTGAATTTTTCAGACTCCGGGAGAATTGTCGGGCACTTGCCTCCGAAAGAAAGGAGGCAAAATCGGATCCGATCACCTTTTTCAGCTCATATCCGGTCAGGTCTGCGAATTGCCGGTTGCTGTATACGATAACCCGCCGGTGGTTCAGAAGCACGGTTCCTTCGCTCAGATTCTCGACCAGCAGCCGGTACATGTGATCCCGGGTGATCATGTCGAATAAATCCTCGGTCGGCAGGCTGCCCGGAATATCCTCCCAGCTTACGTCGCTGAGGCTGGCGATCTGCTTTCTGGCAGCCTCCAGGCTCTCCTTCAGCATCCGGTTTTCCTCTTCCAGCGTATGTACCTGCCCGACCATTCTTCTTCTATTGTTTACTATGTGCCTTTAACGGGAATATCGAGTGCATTTCTGATCTCCGTCTGATCCAGCATATCGCCGATGATCCGTTTCTCCGGCTCAGGCATGGTTCGGATCAGTACCGGCACGGCGATGATATCCATCCTTCGGACCAGCTCCCGCTCCTGAAAAATATCGATGACATCCAGCTCATATCTGCCGTCCAGACTGTGATCGCAAAGTTCACGGACATTTTCAATGGCCCGGATCGAACCTGGGTTCATTCCTGCTATGAATAGTATGAACTTAAAATCCGATGGCATTCCGACTCGATTCTAAATAGTTATTTTCTTTGTGAATTATCCCTTAAAAGATCGCCCATATCCCGGATCATCAATCCATCCTTTGTGAATTCAAGGAGGAATTCCGAACGGGGATGGTCCATTCCGCGGATCTTCACGATCCGGATGGTTTTGTTCCACGATCCATCCTCCCTGACCATGTCCAGATGGACCCAGCTGTCGGAGAGTGTGGAGAGGTCCAGGTGATTTCGCTCCAGGTATGCTGATCGATCTACGGCAGTTAACAGGATGGTGACCAGCCGGCTCTTCAGGCTGTCGATGATCCTGAGCAGCATTTCCCTGACATCCGTCTTTGATCCGACCTGTACCAGATCGGTGACCGGGTCGAACGCCACTACCGAAGGCCGGAATTCCTCCATGGTTTTGTAGATCTTCACCAGGTGGGCCTCCAGACCCAGCACTGCCGACCGGGTGGATATGATCCTGAGCAATCCCTCCCTTTCGAATTGTTCCAGGTCAAATCCGATGGACTTCAGATTCCGTTTCAATTGCCGGGGGGATTCCTCAAAGGTGAAAAACATACTTCGCTTCCCCTGTTTAATCGCCTCCACACACAGCGAAAAAGCAAAACTGGTCTTCCCCGCACCCGATTTACCGGAGACCAGGATGCTGCTTCCCGCATGAAACCCTCCTTTCTCAATCCTCTCATCCAGGCCTTTGATCCCGGTGGAAGTCACCTCCTCGGATATCGCTGGTACGGCAGAGGAGGTGATGGGCAAAACTGAGATCCCATCCCTGTCGATCAGGAAGGGGTATTCATTGGTCCCGTGTTCACTGCCCCGGTACTTCACAATATGGAGTCTCCTGGTGTAGACACTCTCGAGGACCTCCTGTTTGAGGTGGATCACACAATCGGTGATAAACTCATTGACCCCTCCCCGGATCCGCGGATCCCGGGGCAATTCGGAACTGAAAACCACCGTGAGTTCCCGCTCCTTCAGCCACCTGATCAGCCTGGCCAGTTCCTGCCGGAAAATGTTCTCGTCCTCGATATCATTGAATATCAACTCGAAGGTATCGATGGCCAGTCGTTTTGCTCCCACCTTATTGACTGCTTCTTCGATACGGAGAAAGATGGGGCTCAGGTCGAAATGCCCCGAACGGTAGAGGGCCGAGTGCTTCAGAGTAATGGTTTCGAGGTGCAACCGGCCGGCCTGCTCCATCTCCTCCAGATGGTATCCCAGGGAAGCCATATTCTGCCTGAGATCCGTTTCGCCCTCCTCCAGAGAGATGTAAACGCCCGACTCACCATACCGGACGATCCCGTTCAGGACGAACTGCATGGCAAATACCGTCTTGCCGCATCCGGCATACCCGGTGACCAGGGTCGGGCGGCCTTCGGGCAGTCCGCCGAATGTGATATCGTCCAATCCCGGAATCCCTGTCGGAACTTTGGGAATGCCGGGTTTTTCTCCAGAAATCTTCATAATAATCAAATGTAGGGAATCCCGTAGTGGAATAAAAATTTTTGTTAATTCGCAGGGAGATAAGCGGAGGAGTCCCGGATTGACCCTGGCATCCGGGAAGGGCATGCCCTATTGGTTCGCCTGTTCCATTTCAAAAACCATTTTCCCTCCCTTCACCATATCCCGGAAACTGATCCAGGGATTCTTCACTTCCTTACTATCCAATGTAATGGAACGGATATAGACGTTCTGCTTCGACTGGTTCCTGGTCTCGATCACGAATTCCCTTCCCGGATAGTACCTCTGGTCGAGGTGAGTTATCGCAAAAGCGGTCCATGATGGCGCGGGAATACTTCCGGGTCAGCCCGGGTCTTCCTGAATAAAAAAAACAACCAGGCCACCTGCATATTGGGACACGTACCAGCTGCACTGCCAGGAGTTGCCCTCCCAAAAGGAAAAACCGGATATTTCAGACCCGTAAAAATATCTTTTTCCTGTAGAGGAAATAGAGCAGGGCCCACTGAAGCGCAAGCACACCGCTGGCGATGAGCACCTCTCCCCAACCTTCATGGATGTGAACCCGGGTCCACCCCAGGAAGAAGTGGCTGACACCTTCAAAATCCAGTATTTTTTTGGCCATGTATATGGTGATGGCATTCATCCCGAAGACTACGAAAAACGGGGTCCATTTCCTGGACCCTTTCACATCGATCACGAAATAGAACAGGGCCAGCAGCAGGGCACTGATCCCCCCGGAAAGCATCACATAGGGAACGGTCCACATCCTCTTGATGATCGGGTAGACCGGGCTCAAGGCGAGTGCGAGCAATACCGTCACCGCTCCCCCCAGTGCGATCCAGAGAGCTTTTTTCTGCATGCTGCTCCGGGAAGACCGGATCACGGTGCCGGACAGTCCGCCCATCATGGTGACCGCCACTGCAGAGACCATGCAAAGCACACCTTCGGGATCGAACATCTCATTATGCAACCTGCCTGGAAGCAGCATTTGGTCGAGCCATGCATTGATGCTGGTGGCTTTCTCAAAGGTGCCGGGCCCGTACCCCGGAACCGGAACGAAAAGCTGCAGGACGGCGACCCCCGACATGATCCCTGCAAGCCAGAAAAGAACGCTGCCCCAGCGCCGTGTGTACAGGAATATCAGCGCGGCAAAAAAATAGCCCACCCCGATCTGTGCCAGTACACTGGCATACCGGAGATGCTCGAACCCGTTCTTCAGTGCACCGTTGTAGATGAGACCGAAAGCAATGAGAATCAAGAGCCGGAAGGTAATTTTTCTCAGCAGAAGGGATCTCGGAACCCCCTTCTCCACCTTGGAGGTAATGCCGTAGGGAATGGCCGCTCCCGAAATGAACATGAACAGGGGGAAGATCAGGTCGTAGAAACGGAAGCCTTCCCAGGAGACATGATGCATCTGTGTGGCCAGGGTATCCAGCCATCCGGCGTTGGTGGCTTCGGCCAGCGCAATGATGATCCCGGCTCCTGCGGTCAGCATGGCCATATCGAATCCGCGAAGGGTATCCAGCGATCTCAGCCGTTCTTTCGGAGAGGTCCTGGGGATGTGCTGCATTTGGTTTTGTTGCACCTTCATGATTTGCTTTCTTTGGTTTATGGTTGACTGATCCACTCAGAGTGCCCATCCGTTCTGATACGCGTGCCTGGTCCGCGTCCACATCGCAGAGGGCCACGATATTTTATCCGACTATATTCCTCAGGTTCACCTTTCCCTTTCCCCCGATCCCGATGCCGGCAATGTTCAGTTGATCACTGGGGAGAATATCTCCCAACCCGGAAACGGTGAAACCGGGGACTGCCGTAAAGGCAAAACCCGCAGCCCCCACGTTCTTTACAAATTCTCTTCGTCCCATATCGTTTGCCTTTATAGCTTTTACCAAATCGAAGGTTTTTCCTCACTTTCTAAAAGCTTGCTGAGGTTCGATGGTTACAGGCTTTGAGGGGATCGAGGTCCGTTCACTGTTCACGGAAAATACCCTGTAGACCACAGTCCGGTCAGTTCCGGGCGGAGTATCGGTAAATGAGGTCACGTTCGCCTGAACCGTGCCGATGGTCATAAATATGCTGTCGGCATTGGTCCGCTGGATGACAAAGCCCAGCTCGTCATCGGTAATGTCTTTCCATTTCAGTACACTCTCTTTGCTGTTCTGCAAACTGGCCTGAAGACCCACGGGAGGAAGCAGATAAGGCTTGTCAGATGCCAGCTCATTCAGGTAGCCTTCCAGGTTATCGTATACTTCGCCCTGCTTTTTTTTCCATGGAGGTGTAGCCTTACCACTCCGAAGCCTGGATCTTCAGGATGATGGGACCTGTCCCCTTCCCTGAATTGATCGAGTAAGTTCTTTAATTGCTCAACTTTTTCCGGGTATAATTCGCTAACATCCTCCATTTCCCTGAAATCATTTTCAAGATTGAACAATTCGCTTTGCCCCGAATTTCTGTTAATCAGTAATTTCCATTGACCCTCTCTTACTGCATACGTTTGATTTGTTTTCCAGTAAAATGACCTTTCTTCAACCATTTTTTGATCCCCGGTTAGATAAGGCCAGATGTTTTTCCCATCCAGGTTAAGGCCTTCCATGTCCTTTTCGATACCAATTAAATGGCAAAGCGTTGGCAGCCAGTCCGACATGTGCATTGGAAAAACAGCCTCTCCAGGTTCCAGTTTTCCGGGCCAGTTGGCAATGGCCGGTACCCGGATTCCTCCTTCGTATAAATCGCCTTTCCAGCCGCGTAAGGGATAATTGTTACCGAGCACCGAATGCGGTTTGTCAGCGTACTTCCCGCGGTATTCGGTGTTGCTGTGCCAACTATGTTGTCCGCCATTATCGCTCAAAATAATAATCAGGGTATTTTCCCGTTTTCCGCAGCGTTCCAATGCATCTGTTATTTTCCCGATTCCGTCATCCATGTGGGATACACTGGCTGCAAATAACTTGCGCGAAGGATAGAGGGCCAAACCATTGTAAAGCGACATCCACTCATCGGGTTCATCCAACGGAAAATGTGGTACGTGATGGGCCACATAAAGAAAAAACGGTTCTTCACGTTCTTCCTCAATGATACGAATTGCTTCAGCAGTCAGCAAATCGGTAACGTGGCCTTCTTCCACCAAATATTCATCATTCCGGTGCCATGACTTCCTGCTTGTCAATTCAGTTTCGGTTTTATATTCGTGTGTATATGGATCAATTTGACCATCAAAATACCCATACGACGACTGAAATCCATAATTTAACGGAGTATACGGTGGGGAACCCATGTGCCATTTTCCGGCAATGGCTGTAAAATATCCATTCTCTTTCAATACCGAAGCTAAAGTTGGGTCGCCCAAATCAATAACTTCTCCATAATCGGGTCCGGTAATTCCGTAGCGGCTGGGATATTTTCCTGTCATCAGGCTTACCCGTGTTGGCGTGCAGGTGGGCATTACATAGTGTTGTTTAAGGCGGATTCCGGTTTTCGCCAGCTTGTCAATATTCGGTGTTTTTACCACCGAACCATGGTACCCTACATCCGACCAGCCCAGATCATCGGCTATGATAAAAACAATATTGGGTTTTTGATAAGATTCCGTGTCTTTGGGGCTCTCTTCCTTACAACCAAACGACAAAGAAAGGATTAGCCATATAAAAAGAATTAATCTCTTCGGAATCTTAGTTTTCATTTTAAGGTTGTTTTGGCTTTTAAAATATGGGTGATTGCTTTTGTTCAATTAAAAACATACTCATTACATCATTCAATGATTTCGTGATAATACTGAGGCACCTGAACTTTCACCACACTTTCACGAGACATGAGTTGTTTTTCCAGATCCTGCAGTATGATGTAATGGATCGGGCACATCCGAATCCTTGAAGATTTGATCCTGGAGACAAGTATTTCCTCCTCCATGTCCCCCGCTTGCAATTGGTATTTTAATTAACTCGTAATCACCAAATACTACCTGTTCCTAAATTTATTTGATATCTTTTCATACTCTTTTATCTACTTTTAAAACTGTACGGTTCCCTGTATTCTCTTGATAGTAGTTTATTGGCCTCACTGTCACCAACAAATTTCTGTTTTTCGGGGTTCCATTCCAATGTTCTGTTCAGAATCATGGAAGAGTGAGCAAGAATTGCAGAGCTGTTTGCACGGTGATGGGTGAAGACATCGGATATCGGCTCTGTTCTGTCTTTTACAGAGTCGACAAAATTTTCCATATGGGCAGTAGGAACGATATCCCCGATGAGTTCTGCATCCATCCAGGAAGGAACACGGCCTTTGTATAACTCAATGACCTTATCATCTATTTGCTTTTGTAATGCTTTGTTGTTATTAATTTCATCAGCCAGATTTCCTTCAAACTGAAAGGCTCTCCCTTCGCGGCTCACCCAAATATTTCCATTTTCCCCTTCAAGAAGAAGTCCGTTCTGACCGGGCAGGTTATCAGGTCTATTTCTTTTTCCGTCGATCTTTATGACATTGCCATTCTTAAAAGTCAGTTCAGCACTGTAATCCATGACAGTGCTGAAACTGTTGGACAGCGGTGAATCAGAATTCTGACCGAGAATTGCAGCAAGTGTTTTTTCCCTTCCAAGTGGAAATGTACCATTGCCCTTGATCTTTACCGGTCCTGTCTGATCCACTCCAAGGGCCCATTGGGCAATGTCGATATGATGGGCTCCCCAGTCGGTAAGTGGTCCATAGCCTGTTTCAACCCATAAACGCCACTTTGCATGTGCGCGTTCAGTAGTATACGGAAATTTTTGTACCGGTCCGCACCACTGATCCCATAACAAAGAATCAGGAACTTCGGTTACAGGAAATACTTCTGTTGTACCTCGATAGCTGGATGGAATATAGACTGAAGCAGTTAGTTTGTTCCCGAGAATCCCTAACTGGGCTATGGCCACTGCTTTTAAAAATATACCTTTATATTCACTTCGTTGTTGTGTCCCCACCTGAACGACCCTTCCGGTTCTTTTCACAGCCTCACAAACAGCAATTCCCTCATCTATGGTAAGAGTCATGGGTTTCTCCACATATACATCTTTTCCGGCCTCAATTGCATCTATGATCATCAATGCATGCCAGTGATCGGGAGTACCGATAGTAACGATGTCAACATCTTCTCTTTCAAGTGCCTGCCTGTAATCGATGTAATACACAGGTACAGAGTCCTGGTATGAAGCAAGTTTTTTCTGAAAAGCACCGAATACAGCAGTATCCACATCGCAGCAGGCTACCATCTTTCCATAATTGGTTGCCCCCATGGCCACTGCAAGTCCTCTTTTACGTACTCCAATTGAAAGTACTCCCAGCTCTTTGTTTACAAATTTCTTTTTCTTTCCTGTCGGCATGGATGTTGCTGACAGGATGGGTGAAATAAAAATTCCTGATCCCAGCAGACCTATGGTTTTTAAGGCATTTCTGCGGGATAGTGAATTTGATTTATTTAAATACATCGTATGAAGTTCTAAATATAAGTGGGTTCTAATAATTCACTTTTTCTTGTTTGTTATTAAATTATAATTCCCTGATCCAAATATTGCGGAAGCTCACCAGATCTCCATGCTCCTGTAGAACAAGAGGCTGTTTAAGATCGGATTCTTCATAGTTAGTGGTTCGGACATCACCAGTTGGACCGCTTATCTCTGCACCATTATGTATTAAAACTCCATTTTGAAATACAGTAATTTTACCGGGAGTCATTAAACTGCCTTCAAAATTGAACCGCGGAGCTGTGAAAATGATATCATAAAACTGCCATTCACCCGGTTTCTTGCAGGCATTCACTAATGGTGCATATTGCTTATAAATGCTCCCGCATTGTCTGTTATGATCGGTACTGTTTTCATAATTATCCAATATCTGTATTTCATAACGTCCTTGAATGAATATGCCACTATTGCCTTTTTGCTGTCCTGTATCCTGATCGGTTTCAGGACATTTAAACTCAAGATGTAGCTGAATATCTCCAAATTCCTGTTTCGAAAATATATCGTTTCTACCAGTACTGTCAGGCTTAACGGTAAATACACCATCATGAACAATCCAATCAGCAACAGACCCATCCTTTTTCATCCAATTATTGAGATCATTGCCATCAAATATAATGATGGCATCAGAAGGAGGCTGATTTGCCTCACCGGGAATAACCTGTATAATCTGATTTACAGATGTAACTTTTGTTTTGTTGGCTTCACTTTGGCCATTACTAATGCATGAAATAAATGAAACCATAAGTAAAAGACCTATACTAATTTGGAAAATCTTGGTCAACTCTTTCATATACTTCCGTTCCAGTATCTATTTTACATTTTTCTCAACTTAAGCTCCGGTGGATTATTTGCCTTTGGCTATCAGCGCGTGTGCGGCGGCGATATGGAACCACAGAACCAGCACCGAAAGGAAGACCATTCTATCCATCCCCTGTTTCGTAATGACGTATCCCACCTGAATTATCAGACCCGTAAAAATATCTTTTTCCTGTAGAGGAAATAGAGCAGGGCCCACTGAAGCGCAAGCACACCGCTGGCGATGAGCACCTCTCCCCAACCTTCATGGATGTGAACCCGGGTCCACCCCAGGAAGAAGTGGCTGACACCTTCAAAATCCAGTATTTTTTTGGCCATGTATATGGTGATGGCATTCATCCCGAAGACTACGAAAAACGGGGTCCATTTCCTGGACCCTTTCACATCGATCACGAAATAGAACAGGGCCAGCAGCAGGGCACTGATCCCCCCGGAAAGCATCACATAGGGAACGGTCCACATCCTCTTGATGATCGGGTAGACCGGGCTCAAGGCGAGTGCGAGCAATACCGTCACCGCTCCCCCCAGTGCGATCCAGAGAGCTTTTTTCTGCATGCTGCTCCGGGAAGACCGGATCACGGTGCCGGACAGTCCGCCCATCATGGTGACCGCCACTGCAGAGACCATGCAAAGCACACCTTCGGGATCGAACATCTCATTATGCAACCTGCCTGGAAGCAGCATTTGGTCGAGCCATGCATTGATGCTGGTGGCTTTCTCAAAGGTGCCGGGCCCGTACCCCGGAACCGGAACGAAAAGCTGCAGGACGGCGACCCCCGACATGATCCCTGCAAGCCAGAAAAGAACGCTGCCCCAGCGCCGTGTGTACAGGAATATCAGCGCGGCAAAAAAATAGCCCACCCCGATCTGTGCCAGTACACTGGCATACCGGAGATGCTCGAACCCGTTCTTCAGTGCACCGTTGTAGATGAGACCGAAAGCAATGAGAATCAAGAGCCGGAAGGTAATTTTTCTCAGCAGAAGGGATCTCGGAACCCCCTTCTCCACCTTGGAGGTAATGCCGTAGGGAATGGCCGCTCCCGAAATGAACATGAACAGGGGGAAGATCAGGTCGTAGAAACGGAAGCCTTCCCAGGAGACATGATGCATCTGTGTGGCCAGGGTATCCAGCCATCCGGCGTTGGTGGCTTCGGCCAGCGCAATGATGATCCCGGCTCCTGCGGTCAGCATGGCCATATCGAATCCGCGAAGGGTATCCAGCGATCTCAGCCGTTCTTTCGGGGAGGTCCTGGGGATGTGCTGCATTTGATTGGATTTCATGGGTAATTATGTTTCTCGGTTGATTACGGCTCTCCATTTCCCCTCATAACGTTGTTCAGGCAGGCTTCCGTTCACTGAAAACGGATGACGGAAGGTAACCCCGTGTTCTGTCCCTCCGCTCAAAAAAGCACATGGCTTTGCCAAATTCAATGGTCACAGGACCCATCTACTTCAGTCTTCCGGGCAGAGCAGTTTTCTGGTGTGATGGGGGATTCATGTACAGGTCCGTTTCCATATCTTCGCCTGGGATTTTTGATATGCTCAGAACTGAAAGACAGCCAATTTTTTAAGGTCATACTTTTTTACCATCTGGCGGGTCAGTTCCCTGATCCTCTCCTGCGAAGGGCCGTCAAGAGTCTGAAGAGGAGGAATGGCATATGATTCGCAGAGGCCCAGCACGCTCATCATGACCTTCAGGGCCTGGAGGGATTCCCCGAGGGACCTCCCATCCTGGTAGATCCGCGCGATCTCATCGGTCTGTTGTTGCAATCGCATGGCCTCTTCAAGATTACCTGCCATGACATGCCCGTACAACGCCCTGAACATGTAGGGCACCAGGTTTCCGGTGCTGGGAACGATCCCGTCGGCTCCCTCGATCAGAGACCTGGCCGATAAAGCGGCATACCCCACAAAGAAAGAAAAATCCTCTCTGTCGCGAAAGATTTCAATGCCGCGCGACATCCGCTCCTCATCCCTTTCAGAGTCCTTCAGGCCGGAGATGCAGGGATGCCGGCTGAGATCCTCCACGATCTCCAGTGGAATGGACATGTTGGTAACGGAAGGGATATTGTAAATCATGAGCGGGAACTTCAGATTGTCGGCCAGTTTTGTGAAGTATGCATGCATCTGCTCGGGCTGAAGAGAAAAATAACAGGGAAGAATGGAAACGATCACATCGGCACCGGAATCTATATAGGCTTTGGCATCTTCCAGATTATCGCCCAGGCTGTTGCCTGTCAGACAGGCATAGGTTTTCACTTTTCCCCTCAACTGGTCCGCAACGATCCGCACCAGGCGCCTGCTGTCCCTGCTGGAGACGGATGGAGATTCCCCGGTGGTTCCGAGAGCCAGAACGGATACCCCGTATTTGGAGCAGTTCTCGCAAATTTTTCTGATGGCCTCTTCATCCAGCGTGAGATCCTTCCTGACGGGAGTGACCATGGGGACGACAACTCCGCTGTATTCCTTTTGCATACTGATTTTAAGTAATAGAGGTTACTAATGGGTTTAGCCCGGGAGGAATGACAAAGAAAAGAGAGGAAAGGAGTTCCTTTCCTCTCTGATGGTGTGATGGACCATAGATGCCCTATTTCTTCACAAATTTGTGAACCAGTTTCTGGTGATCCATGCCGGTGATGGCAATGATATACAGGCCTTCGCTAAGGTGGCCTACATTCAGGACCTTGACAGAATGATCCCCGGACTGATAAACCAGCTTTCCGGTCATATCAAAAATCTCGAGCGACCGGTAATCATTTTCAATGTTCAGGATGCCGGATGTCGGATTTGGGTAGACAGATATCTCGTTCTCACCGTCGATGGTATTGCGAATACCAACACCAGAACGCAATTCCCAATCTGCACCGATTTGACCTCCATCCATGCCAGCTGTGGCCGAAATCGCATTTTCGCTATAACCAAAATCGAATGGATTTGCCGGATCTTCCGTAACCCAGTACATCGTATCATTGGTGATCTCCATTTCCTCGAAGATCTCATCGTTCCAGTTACTTTTGATCAGGGCAGAAACCCAGAGCTCAGGATAAGCCGGAGGATTGGTGAAGTCCAGTTCCTCTCTGAAGTTATTCTCGAAAGTAACAACTCCAGAGTCCTGAAGCATAGCCAGAAATGGCTTACCATCCCAGTTTGGATCTAAGTTTTCATCCATTATCCAAACATCTCCAACAATGCTTTTATAAGGGATTTCCTGATACGTAGTGTCTTCACCATCAATGATCTCGACTTCGCGGGTCAACGTATCTCTAGCTGCATCATAATTATCATCATATATCTGAGCTACAGCATCATCAACATACCAGTTGTTGTTCAGGATCTGAATATCACGATCAGCATCTGTAAACGGAAGGCCTTCTTTGTCCATCACGTTGGCCCTGAAAAATGGCTGGTGATAAGTATTGTTTCTTCTAAAAGCACCGTTGTAGAAAACATTGTCAGCAATCAGCACCTCCTTGGCACGTCCAATATCAAGCCCTACGTGAGTGCTCAGAGCATAATTCATAAATGTATTGTTGGTGACCTCAAAATAATTCAACCCGTTCCTTGTATTCTGGAAAATATAATTTTGCAGGTTATAAAAGGTGCAATTCCGCACAACCAGTGAGTCGCAGTAAGTATTCACCCGTATACCTACTCCGCCTCCAGAGGGTTCTCCCATATTCCTGATAATGGTGTTTGTGAAGTAGGCCTTTGTCCCTGTCTGGTTCATTCTCAATGCCCTGTCTCTGTACTTTTCGATAATACAGTCATTGACAATCACCCTCAAGTTCTCGGCATTTGTTCTGAGGGCCTGGTCCAGCTGCGACCCTTCGGTAGTTGTTCCCAATATGTGCAAGCCTTCCAGTGTAACATTGCCCGTAAACTCATAAAAGACCTGGTTGAAATTGCCGTCATCCGGATTGGCCGCTGCCATCACGATCGGGCGCCTGCCGTCTCCTTCCTCAGCCCTGACATGATAATCTTGCTGTTCCGGCTGGATTTCATTGATCGAATAATAGAAAGCATCCCGTTCCAGTTCGAAGATAACATTACCACAACCTTGATTTGCAGCAACGTAAGCAATGGTGTCATTCAGATTTCCCACGGTCCCCGCTCCTGATTGACCGATCTTGTAATCAGGGGTAACCTTAATAATCTCTTTTTGAGCATAGATACTCAACGAGAAGATGCTCAGTGTGACTACGCACAACACTTTGTAAAAATTGCTCATAACACTTAGTTTTAAGAATTAGTTAATAAATGAGATAAACTCTATGAACTCTATTAATTAAAACCTGTACCTCAACCCCAGACGGTAATTGGCACCGTACGACTCCACCTGCGTATTAAAACCATTGGCAACCTGCACCGCCCTGTCCAGTTGATTGAACACATTGGAGATATTAAAAAACAGCGAAAGATCTTTGTAGAGCCTCTGTATGCCCTGAAAATCGACCCGGTAATAAGCATCCGTTATTCTCAGATTACGGTCATCAAGAGCAGCCGGCTCATTGGTGAGGATGTCGTCCTGATAACTAAAGGAGAGCCGGGTGGAGAGACCGATCCTTGGATTATCATATCCTAAGCCTATATTGGCAAGGTAACCCGGTTGCTTCAGCATCCGGTCATAAAGGACCGTATCCACATCGTTGTATTCGAAGATGGGCTGAAAGGTGACAGGATCGATCCCTATTTGTTTATCCAATTGATATACAAAGTTATATCCCAGCTCCGACTGCATCATTGTGAAATTTAAATTAAATACAAACCCCTCAATGGGAAGGAAGAGCATGTTCGACTGCAGATCAAATTCCAATCCTGTTACCCGGGCATCATTGGGGTTGTTGAGTACGTATTCAATTTTTCCTTTATTGACCTTCGCGGTGATCTCATCAGGTAAGCCAAAATTACTGATATCCATGGAGGTGCCTTCAATGATCCTGGAAGTCCTTTCATAAATGAAACCTTCTATATCTTTCCGGAACAGCCCCACGCTGATAAGCCCCACCCTGTCTGTATAGAATGTCATGATCAAATCCAGATTTCTGGACAGGGCAGGATTTAGTTGTGTATTACCTTTTTCTATCTCATGGCCAATCTTGGCGGGCACCACCCTGATTTTTGGCGCTAATTCACGGTAACTGGGTCTGGAAATGGTATTGGTGTATGCCAGACGTACATCCAGCCAGCGAACCGGTTTAATTTTCAGGTGTATCTGGGGCAACACATTCAAATAAATGTTGTCATCCTGGATTTCAGTAAAAAGATCAAAGATTTCCGCATCTCTGCCTAATTCTTCCTCGAAATCATCCTGAGATACCCCCAGTATGGATTGATATCCTGTGTAATTCACATAGGTTTGTTCAAAGCGTACGCCGGGAATAAATGTCACGTACCTGCCAAAATCAATTTCTGCCATGGCATAATTTGCCCATACACGTTCCAGGGCGGTATAGTCATCCTTTGCTGCATCGACTCTGTTCTGATAGATGGTATCCACTCCACCGAGATAATGCTCATAGATCAAATCATAGTCAAGGGCCTGATCCAGGTTCAGATATTTATACTTCCCGTTCATAAAGGGACGCGGGTCATAGTCATTATCCAGGAAGTTAAGTATCGATATCTGATTGGGGAATACCGCATCTTCCTGCGCCTCTCCATGCAGAATTAAATCGGGATAGAGTTGCGTGTAGGACTCGGTCCCTCTGTAGCCATCGTCACCCTCATCATGGTTAAATTTGGAATCGCTCTCCCTTCTTTCACTGTACCTCTCCTTGTACCGCAGTTTCGTTCCCGCCTTTACATAACCCGATATGAAATTCCCTATATTGAAAGGAATCTCCCAGTCCAAATATGCACTCATCTCTGTCTCACCGCTGAATTCAGGTCTTGACCTTCCTCTGCGGAGATAATAGTGATTAAGCTCATCATCCAGAAATTCGGGGTTGAAAATGCTGTATCTGCCGTTGTTCAGAGGGTCCTGGGTACCCACAATAACGCCCTCATCCTGCCTGATATCTTCTAAAATCCCCGTACTGCCCGGATTCTCTCCGGGATAGTAAGCATTCCCCGCTTTTCTGAATGACAACTGATTGTGATAAGGCGTCTTACCTTCGGTTTGAGACCGGCTGAGCCCCCAATCGATCCTGGTACCCAGAATAAAATGCTCCACCCCGATGGCATTGGATAGCATAAATCTGTTTCTCTGGGACTGTTGCTGCTGGTAGTATATTTCGTTACTGATGCTCTTGCTCCTGTCGATCGTTCTACTGTTTTGATAAGTAAAGAAGTTACTTGATTTGATGGTTGTGGAGGGATGGATATTCCAGTCCAGTAATAAACTGGTTCCCGTTCTGTTCCTGTCCTGAATATTGGCCTGAATTTCCGCATCCCTCACCTCCATCACCCCAAAAGTCCCGATATCATAACTTGCCCTGAAGGCATCAGACTCCCTGGTGTCCTGGTCATAGTTTGCAGTCCACATCACACCCAGCTTATTGTCCAGAAAACGATTGCTGACAAAAGTCGAAGCTCTGTATCTGTTGAAGGCACTCATCAGGGTATTGAATCCGGTTTCAATCTCCGCCTTGGCACTAAATTTACCAGGAGCCTCCTTCAGGGTCAGGTTCACGGTTCCTCCCAACCCTTCCGCATCTTTATCGGCGGTATTCGCCTTAAGTACTTCTACTCCTCCCAGTATTTCATTGGATATCATGTCCAGACTTGTACCCCTGCTATCACTGGTAGCGGGAAGATTGTTCCCTCCTACGGCAATGGTGTTGTACTGCGGCGCCAATCCCCGGATAGTAATGGCACTTCCCTCCCCTCTGCTCCTGTCTGCCATCAATCCCGGCAATCTTCCGAGAGATTCGGCCACATTCACATCCGGCAGTTCCCGAAGCTTCTGTCCTGAAACCACATTGACAATACTTGAAGAGTTCAATTGTCGGTTAATAGCGGCCTGTTGCCCCTTAGCCTGCCCGTAAACCACGACTTCCGCCATTTCCAGAGCCTCCTCTTCCAGGGTCACATCCAGTACCACCACCCGGCGGGGAATTATTTCAACTTCGTGCTCCTGATTAGCATATCCGATAAAGGAGATCAGAACCTGCTGCCTCCCCGCAGGAACATTCAATAGCTGATAATCCCCGCCCACATCGGAAATGGTGCCCCGTGTTGAGTTTTTAATAGATATGGTAGCTCCGGGAACAGGAACCCCATTTTCATCCGATATATTTCCCCTCAATGTCCCGGTTTGGGCCCATACCCGGCCGGTAAGGCTCAATAGAACAAACACCACCAGGAGGCTATTTATTTCCAGCTTTGTCATACAGCACAATGCAATTTTATTGAATGGTTAGAACGGTTAAGAAACCATCAGTATTATCCAACTTCCTGAAATATCGCTTTGAAAGCGCGGCGCATGCAATCGTCCGAATTCGGATACATTCTTCTGATTTGACAGTTAGTGTTCAATGATTTAGTTAGCAGTTCCCACCAACAATAATACCATATTTAGCACATATCAAGCCACAACTATTCTCGGAAAGATTGATACTATTTTAATACACCCAAAAGAGCCGTCACGGCAGTAATTTATAAGACGAGCAGAATGAAGACGATACGGATCGAACTACTGTCATGTTTTTCAATAGGGTTCTACCTCTCCGGGATTCCAGATGGTGCACTCAATATGTTGCTCCTCCCGTTCTTCCGTGGCATAATAGTACACCATCACCACCTTATCATCGGGCCGGACCACCGACCGCACATAGCCCATATCCCATTTTACGGCGTCATCACGTACAATAATTTCCCTGCTCCAGGTTTTCCCGTTATCCCTGCTCGTACGTGCCCTTATGGAACAGGGAATGCCGCGATATCCGTAGGCCACGCACAAGGTTCCGTCATTCAGCTTTACCAGGCTGGGAGGATTTCCGTTACGCCGGCCTCTGTCAGTTTCAGCTATTTTGCTCAGTAATTTCCAGCTGCGTCCCCCGTCTTTGGTTTCATAGAGATCGATCCAGTTATCCCTCAGAGAATGGTTCACGTGTTTGGGGGCATTGTATCTTCTTCTGAGGGCCGTAACCATGTGGTCTTCTGTGATCATTACAGTGGAAGGCATGACAGAACGCACCGTGTCGGTCTCGGCAATCCATGAAATGAACTCCATCGTTTTCCCCCCGTCCCGGGTCTCTACCATGTAAGCCATGTCCTGAGCCCAGCCCTTCTCCCCCACATATTCCGAAGCGATGAAGATCCTGCAGGTGTTTTCATCCAGCACCAGATAATCGGTTCTGGCTGAATGCCCGGCAAAATCTTTCTGAAAGTCCGGATAGATATGGGGGGTAGCCCAGGTCCTGCCCTTATCAAAGGAATAATTGAACCGGTTTCCATTGCTGGTAAATACAAACCCTGGATCTTTGAAGTTGATGGTTTCTCTGAGTTCCTCCTGAGGCAATGAATTACCGGGATACACGTCCGTTTCTTCCTCCAGGTTCCAGGTCTCTCCCCCATCGGTGCTTCTTGCAAACACCCGCCTGCTCGGCCTGGTGGCATCGTAGGAGTGCTGGTAGGGTTTGTTTTTGTAATACGCTTTTGAAAAGCTGACCAGTATTTCGTTCCCCCAGTTCCATATTCCGTTATTGGCCGGCCAGGCGCCAAATCCGCCCTCCTCGTAGTAGACGATGAAATGAGAGGCATTGACAGCCCTTAAGTAATCATCAGGTTCGAAATTGCTCTTATCCAGATCAGACAGCCAGGCCAGCTCTTCTTCGTGCTTTTCTGTATACGACAGGTATTCTCTTTCTATCCGTGTGAAATCCTTATCTGACCAGCTCCATTTCACCTCAAATGCACCTTTTCGGGATCCGTCCTTCACGTTCCGGAAAATGATCTCCATGGGATATTTCTTCCCTTTCTCCATTTCCAGCCTGCGGGTGACCGTATTATTCCTGGCTTCCATCTCCAAATCGCTGACTTTTAAAACGGTATGTTTAGTCGTGGACAATTGCAGACTAACTTCACCGCTATAGGGTGATTCCAGATACCCCTGCCAGACGGCACCGCTTCCTTCCTTGTAATCCTCGTCCTCATCCCAGCTCTGTGAAAGATGGTCCAGCATCATCATGCCCTTGGGATAGGTCAAATCAATTTTATTATAATATACCCCGATGAGCCCGGTCCTGCTCTCTTCAGTGCAGGATAAGGTCAAGGTCATGCCAAGGACTGAGAGTATGATTGAAATATTAAAGGAGGCTTTTTTCATGACTGATTGTTCATTGGAGTACAGGTTCGAGTCTTATTCTGATTTCCTGATGGAAAAATCCCGCAGGTAAAAAACAGCCTCTGCGACAGGTTCGCCCGGTCTGCTCTCATCAAATCCCGGAATGGACTGATCGCCGATCTTGTATTCCTGAATTTTCCTGTCAAGGCGATATTCCCCGGTGCGGAAGATCACTCTTTCTGCCTTCCCGGGTGATGTGAATTGTTGGCCTTTGCACACCTCTTCACCATCGATCAACAGGGAGTATTTTCCCTTTTCCGAGTCGATCTCGATCTCCATCTCCACCCAACGGTCCGCAGGAAACTTCGCACGGACCGGGCTTCCTTTATCACCGCCCGATGTAAAGAGCCGGCCATCAGAATCAATGCTGGCCTGAATGAGCCGTATTCCTTTCGCATCGCATATATCAAACTGGAACTGTTCGGGATTGGAGTCCACATACAGGCTGAAGCTGAGCTTTTGACGCTCTGCCTGCCCGAAGACCCTGGCAGCCCTGGCATAATCGTAGGGATCTCTGTCGCGGAGGGACAATGAATGACGACCGTCGGCGGGGCCTTTCTCCAGCTTCACCGGGCACCACCGGGGAGAATAAATATTCCATCCGGGTATCCATCGACCTGTGTCCATGCGGTCAAAATCATCTTTCACAGGGCCTTCCACCGTTCTTTCGATGGGAAGGGGTATGCGGGAGATCCAGATATCCTCTTTACTGACCGAATAGACCACCCAAAACTCATCCCCCGGGGGGTCTCCGTTTCCTTCTACAATACCTCTGACATATTGCGGACCCGGCCGTTTTTCGATCCCCCAGTACCGCTTCACCGGGAGCTCCCCGTGTACTACGGCCAGGTGATCGAAATGAATCCCGTCCGAACTGGTGGCCACGCAAAGGGGATGCCTTTCGGAGGCATCCGTGGGATTGTATACCACAGCGAATTTTTCGTTTTCCAGTTTCTGTCCCCAGATCTTCGCCCCGCTGTAGGTGAAGCCTTTTGTTCCGTAAGGCTCTGCCCATGAATGCCCTCCGTCCCTGGTATAGGTCATCAGGCGGGATTTAAACAAACCGATAATCAGTGAATCAGATATGGTATAAAAGCAAAATGCCTTCCCACGTTCATAAGGCATATAAAAGCTATCTGCATCCGGGGCCAGATAGTCCTCCTCCCACCACTGGATGCGCCTGACAGGGTCCGACATAAAGGCCTCACAGGCCCTGATAAAACCTTTGTCGTCCGATTCGTGATAATGGGGATATTTAACCTCGTCTTCCCACTGTTGATTGAGGCGTATAAAATAGATGGGGCCCATGGTAAAGTCTTCATAGACCTCTCTGACCACACGTCCGATACCGACCCCCCTGTTTCCTCCATAATGGCCCATCACCAGCAGCCTGCCGTCGGGTGCCACATAAAAGCCCATGCGCTGATGCATGTAGTGATGCTCAATTTCCGGGTATTTCTCCCCGGGTTTCGCGGTGAAATAGACCGGAAATACCACATCGGGTCTCTCCCATTCCATGCCATCCCTGGAACGGGCCATCATGGTCACTCCGGGAGGCTCATGCTCACCCATGGTATTGGTCAGGTATTGGACAAGGAAATGCCCGTTCCAGTAGGCCAGCATCGGGGCATGGTTGTAGGTCCAGCCCATGTCATCGGCCCATTCGGGATAATCCCTGTTTGCCCGGAATACCTGGTAGTTATGGGTTCCGATAGCTGGCCTCATCTGACCATCGTGATACGAGATGTTGGCAATGCTGTCCTCTCCGGTGTACTCCAGCCGGGGACGAAACTGACTCTGCCCCTGACTGAGGGAAATAAATCCGCCGAGAAGGATCAGTAAGCTTATTGGTCTCTTTCTCATCTTCCTGTTCATTTCATTAAAATCGTTTAAGCCTCTTAACATCTGATCGGTTGTGATCGATAATCATGACTAGAAGTTCCGGTACTCAAAGTCCAGGAGCAAATTTGCGTCAGTTTCCTTAAACTGTGCCGTTGCCCTATCCCAGTGCAGGGTTTTATTTGGAAACCGGTTGGCAACTACACCCAGCAAAATAGCCTCGGTGAGACGAGCCGCATAGGTAAAAGAGGCACTGCAGGTATCCTTGCCCAAACAGGCATCCACAAACTGGTGATAATGTTTGGACTCATCCTGCGCGGGATTACTAATGGCCTCACCCAGCTCGGGATAACTGATGGCTTCATATTTCCCGTCTACAATCAATTTGGGATAGTCCCAGTGGGGGAGCAGCAGATTTCCCTTTTCACCAACAAACATGGCTCCTTGCTCGGGAAGTTTTTCTCCACCGGGCAACATTAAGTCTTTGTGTTGCACGGGTGCACCGGGACCATCATACCAAACCCATTTCAGGTTTCTGGTGGTATAAGCTGTCCCGGGAAATGTATAGGTCACCACATTGTTTTCGGGATGACCGAATCCGGTCGGTTGACGACATTCGGTTTTAATGGTTCGTGGCACATCCAGCTCAAGTGCGGTATAGGGCGTATCAAAAATATGCACCCCCATATCCCCCAAAGTTCCGCATCCGTAATCCAGCAGTTTCCGCCATTTCCCTGGGTGATAATACCCTTCCTTATACGGACGTTCCGGGGAAGTCCCCAGCCAGAGATCCCAGTTCAGCGTTTCAGGAACCGGATCGCTTCCCACAGGGGCGGGACCATCGAATCCCCAGTTTTTGGGAGACCAGGCACGCACCGTCCTTACCTTCCCGATAATCCCCTGCTGGATTAAAACCACTGCTTTCCGGTACTCATCGCTTGAATGACACTGGATCCCCATCTGGGTAATCAACTTATTGTCCTCGGCATATTTACGCATGGCCCGCGCCTCTGATACATGGTGGGTGAGTGGTTTCTGGCAGTATACCGGCTTGCCCGTTTCCATGGCCAGCATCGATGCCGGAGCATGGGTATGGTCAGGGGTTGAAACAATCACGGCATCAATATCTCTTCCAAGTTTATCAAACAACACCCTGTAATCCACAAAAGCTTTGGCGTTCGGAAACCACTTCATGGCTTGTGCCAGATGGTCGGCATCCACATCGCACAGGGCGGTCACTTCCACCATGGGGTGTTTGGTGATTTTTTTCAGGTCGCTCTTTCCCATTCCCCCAACACCAATATGAGCCGTACGCAATTTACCACGCTTTGTCAAGGCCCACACCGGGGACGGTAACATGGTGATGGTTGCAAATGCAGACGCGCTTTTTAGGAAATCTCTTCTTTTCATATTGAATAATGATTTGATACCTCAGATCAACATACAACCATAACATACATTTTAGCAGATACCAGTCCTGCTAAAGCTCTCTGATTTTAATATTCCGGAACTGTGTCAGGCCCCCGTGATCCTGCAGTCCGATATGTCCTTTTTTTGCCATGCCGTAAAGAGGCTTGTCTTTCCATTTGCAATTGTTTTTGCGTTCAATCCAATCATCTGCCCACAATTCATATTCCACCACCTTTTTCCCATTCAGATAATGCTGCACCTTGCTTCCCTTTAAAACAATCCGGGTGGTGTTCCACTGATCAAGGGGCTTCACCTCACCACCTTCCGGCGGATGCATGGCATAATTGGCTCCAGAGTACTGGCCGGGATCCAGCTTGGATGGCCAGCCTTTGTCATCAAGAATTTGGTACTCGGGGGCATCGGTAATGCCCCGGTCATCACCTTCCTGAACGCGGTAAAAAACACCGCTGTTCCCTTCCGGTCCGATCTTCCATTCCATGTACAGTTCAAAATCTTCAAACTGCCTGGTTGTGATAATATCCCCGCCGTGGTCGCTTCCAATTCCGGAGTTATTCATAATTCCGTCTGTCACATGCCAACCTCTGCTCACCTCTCCTCCCTGAAAAAACCTCCAGCCATCCAGGTTTTTGCCGTTAAAAAGCAATTCCCATCCCGCTTTCTTCTCTCTTTTGGTTAATGTATTGAGTTGTTGAGCCTGACAGAAAACTCCAAAAAACAGTAAACTCGCCATCAGAAATACTCCCTGTTTCATGGTTTCAGTTTAAAACCTTAATCTTTATGTTTTTATACCACACCTCGTGTCCATGGTTCTGAAAATCAATAGCGCCGAAAGGAGACATGCCGAAGTAGAGGTTGTCTTTCCATTTTGACACGGCAACCGCATTATTCCAGTCTTCCGAGTGCATCTGACACTGCATGACCATCACTCCGTTCACCCAGTGGGTCAACAGATTGTTGGAGATACGGATCCTCCCGCTGTTCCACTCCATCGCCGGATTGATCTGCTTCTGTCCGGAGGTGGCATACACGTCGTACAGAGAACCCGTCGAATTTTTATCGAATTCACCGGGATCATCCATTACCTGGTATTCGGGTCCGGTATGGTAGGGCTGTTTCCACTGTTTTCCTTCCCTTGTCCTGTATATGACCCCGCTGTTCCCTTTCTCCGCAATCTTCCATTCAAACTTCAGGTCAAAATCGGCAAACTGCTTCACCGTTATCAAATCATCACCCCCCCTGGTCCCATCGCAATAAACTGCGTTTTCTTTCACCATCCAGCTTTTCGGTTCATCTCCGTTGTAGGCTTTCCATCCGTTCAGGGTTTCCCCGTCAAAAAGCAGTTCCCACCCGGCTGCAAATTCCTCCGGACTCAGCGTGTTATCCTCCTCCTGGGAAAAAATTGGCAGGGCCAATAAACTGGTAATCAATACTACAACCGTCGTTCTCATGATTTCTTCTCTTTACAGACTTTAAAAACTTTACAGACTTTACAGACTAACATACTTTACAGACTTTACAGACTACTATATCCATTCTGATACTCATGCCTGATCCATTCATGGCACATCTCCAGTGCGTTTTGCTCCACCCATGTCACTGCTTCCCGTTCCACCTGCCTGGTTACGATGTCACTGCCATAAGGGGCAAGTTGTGCAGTCCTGATCTTTTCATTGTCACCGATATTGGTCACCATCAGTTGCTCGCTGTCCCAGAGCAGGGTCTTCTGCAGTGATTGCAAGCGCACGGCCAGGTTGCCCAGCACGACCATTTCATTGAACGGACCGGCATATTCAAAACTGGATGCCGGCTTGCCACCGTTCTTACAACACTCTACGAAATGCATTTCATGCCTCCCGCCACCGAGCGGATGATCAGGGATCCTCCCCAGATCCACTTTTGTGTCGGGTATAAATTCTTCTCCGTTTTTATAGGTTTTCCATTCGTCCCCGTAGGTTTTGGCGATCAGGATGGCTTCGGAACCGACCATCATAAAACCGCCTCCAGGGTCCATGGGGGCATCGTTGGGCAGTTCGAAAGGCCTGGCAGGCATCAATCCCCCGTCATACCAGGTCAGCTCCAGCTCGGGCAGATCGAGATGAAGCAGGTTCTCCCTTGCCGGGAATTTGTAGGTGACTTTCGCTGAAACCGGTGCACTCTCCGTATTGACCAGCGAGGAGCTGGCCTGGAAAGCAACAGGCTGTCCCAGTTTCAGGGCATAGTTCGGAACATCCAGCAGGTGACATCCCATGTCGCCCAGTGCCCCGGTCCCGAAATCCCACCATCCACGCCATATCCACGGATGGTATTCAGGGCTGTAGCGACGCATGGACGCAGGACCGATGAACAGGTCCCAATCCAGGGATCTGGGTACTCTCACCCTTTTGACGGGTCTGGGCATCCCCTGTCTCCAGATGGGTCTGTTGGTCCATACGTGCACCTCCCTGACGGTTCCCAGACATCCACTCTGAACCACTTCTGCCACTTCAAATACATTGTCCCTGGAGTGGCCCTCGTTCCCCATCTGGGTCACCACTCCGGTTTCCCCGGCTAACTCTGTCAGGTAGCGGGACTCCCACGCGGAATGCGTCAGGGGCTTCTGAACATAAACATGCTTACCCAGCTCCATGGCCGCTGCGGCCTGAATGGCATGGGTATGGTCGGGGGTGGCGATGACCACGGCATCAATATCCTTCTGTTCTTCCAGCATCATG
The DNA here is from genome assembly GCA_964579515.1 of uncultured Bacteroides sp. Classification (GTDB taxonomy): domain Bacteria; phylum Bacteroidota; class Bacteroidia; order Bacteroidales. Next base: position 47,817 of record CAZOHA010000024.1, read on the forward strand.
CGGAAATCCGTGTATTTTTCCGCCCCGGGATAGGTTTCAAAAACGGGTGCTGCATAATCATCATCCACATCACACAACGCCACGATGTTTTGTCCCACCATCTTCTCCAGGTTGACCTTCCCCTTTCCTCCGATCCCGATTGCGGCAATGTTCAGCTTATCGCTGGGTGGTATATGTCCCAGTCCGGATACGGTGAAGCTTGGAACCACCGAAAAGGCCAGACCCGCAGCTCCCATATTCTTTACAAATTCTCTGCGCTTCATAACGTATACTTTTACCTTTTGTAACTTTTCCGGTCTTCCTTTGTCAATGCTGTCACCAGATCAATGGTTGCAGGCTTAGAAGGCACCGAGCTCCGCTCACTGTTAATGGCAAATACCCGGTATACCAACTTCCCGCCGGTTCCGGCGGGAGTATCCGTAAATGAAGTCACATCCGCATCTGCCGTACCGATGGTAAGGAATGTACTATCGGTATTGGTCCGCTGGATTACAAAGCCCAGCTCGTCACCGGTGATGTCGTTCCATTTCAGCTCGACCTCATTGCCATTCTTCAAACTGGCCTGAAGTCCCACCGGAGGCAGCAGGTAAGGTTGATCCGATGCCAGTTCGTTCAGATACCTTTCAAGGTTGTCGTAAACCTCGCCGTGCTTGATCCCTGAACGGTCCGAGGGATCATGAATGTTCAGTCCCTCCTTCATTTCCCATTCATCCGGCATTCCGTCGTTATCGCTGTCCGCCGGTACATCGTATGTGGCCAGTTCCGGCCATCCGCCCACCTGATCCACCCTGTCGATGATGCCGTTCCCAAACATTGCACGGCCTGTCCGGACATCCTCTATCACGCGTTGGTCCACCGCATCCCTCCGCGGAACAGTCACCCCGGCGTGATCCAGTACCTCCAGGTAGGCCAGACTGGGATCCCGGGTCATATAACGGGCATTTTCAAAAGGAGTGTATTCCCTGTTCCTTTCCATGGAGGTACCTTCATGCTGGAATAAAACAGCCCCGCTCCAGTTGTCTTGAGTCAGCTCAGGATACCCGCTCACAAAATTGTCACGGACATGCCATCTGGAAGTGTAGCCGTATCGTTCCGAAGCCTGGATCTTCAGGATGAGAAAATCGTTATTCAACGAGGTGGCAGGACCCTGCTTGTAATAGTTGGCCACAAAATTCATGGTCTGCGGTTTTCCGTCACACACCCTCGACTCCCAGTTGTACACCACATTGTTCGTAAAATCCAGCTCGGTCCGCCTGCCCCTGTCTCCCCCGCCGATGCTCGGGTTCCTTCCCTTGTTATGGGCCAGCAGATTGTGGTGATAAGAAGTCCTGGTCCCGCCGAGGGTGGCGGCATATCCGTGTTCCCTCCCCTGGACGGAATTGTTCAGCGATTCGGAAAAAATGCACCACTGAACGGTAACATCGATCGCCTGGTTATTGGTATTGAGGATCTCATCGGTCGACCAGCTGGCAGAACAATGATCGATGATGACATTCCTGGACCACTCCACCGCAATGCCATCAGTGCTTCCTCCCGGCCGCAACAATTCAATTCCCGGCCTGACACGGATCCCGCGGACGATGACATCATGGGTCCGGTGGATCTTCAATGGGAAGTTCTTGAGACAAATCCCGTCTCCGGGTGCCGTATGGCCGGCAATGGTAATAAAAGGATGCGTTACCCTCAGTTCAGATTGCAGTTCGATGGTCCCAGAAACGCGGAAAATCACGATCCTTGGCCCGGGATCCATCACAGCGGCACGCAGACTCCCCGGACCGTCATCGTTAAGGTTCTCCACAAAAATTACTTTCCCTCCACGGCCTCCCAGCGAGTAGGCCCCGAATCCCTCAGCCTGCGGGAAAGCCGGGAGATCTTGTGAAATCTGTGCGTTCAACGAGCATACTATTAATCCGCCCAGGAGTAGCAGGAGGGACCGGATTGATTCGCCTTTTCTCATTTTGTGTTTTTTTTAGATTGCATAATATTGACAAATAGCTATTTATCGATAAAACTAATTACCAATTATCCTGAGATATCCAGCTTTTCCTTCCACTGGCAGGTATTCCAGGAGATAAATACCCGGAGAAAGACTTTCTTCGGCTATTACTATTTCATTGGTCCCGGCCCGTACGGGGACTTCCTCGCTGTCCACCAACAACGATCCGGTGATACTGAACAAACGGATGCGGACCGATTGCGCCCGGGAGCTTTCATATACGAAAGTGAACTGTCCCTTAAACGGAACTGGATAGATTCTGGCCTGTTCCCTGAAAACATGGTGCTGCAAACCGGTCGAGAGTTCAATGCTGGCCGGACTGGACGGAACGGAAATAAGCGAATCACCCATCCCATACACCCTGTATACCACCGTCCGGGCCGGGCCGGGAGGAATGTCGGTAAATTCCGTCACATCCGCCTCAACTGTGTCGATAGTCACGAATGTACCGTCCGCATCGGCCCTTTGAATCACAAAACCCAACTCGTCTTCCGTGATGTCCTTCCAGCTCAATACCACTTCTGTGGCGTTCTGAACACTTGCCGAAAGGTCCACAGGAGGCAGGAGGTAAGGTTTGTCTGAGGCCAGTTCATTCAGGTATCTTTCCAGGTTGTCATAGACCTCTCCTTCTTTGATATCGAACCGGTCCGAGGGATCATTGATGTTCAGTCCCTCCTGTGTTTCCCACTCATCAGGCATCCCGTCGTTATCGGTATCCACAGGCACATCGTAGGTGAGCAGTTCCGGCCATCCGCCCACCTCATCCACGCTGTCGATGATACCATTTCCGAACGTGGCACTGCCTGTCCGCACATCCTCTACAACCCGTTTGTCCACCGTATCCCTTCGCGGAACGGTCACCCCGGCATGATCCAGCACTTCCTCGTATGCCTGAGCGGCATCCCGGGTCATGTAACCGGCATTTTCAAAAGGAGTGTATTCCCTGTTCTTTTCCATGGAAGTGCCTTCACCAAATCTCACCCCCCCGCCCCAGTTGTCAGCGGTCAAGTCAGGATAGCCTGTCACAAAATTGTCACCGATATACCACCTGGAGGTGTAGCCATACTTTTCCGAAGCCTGGATCTCGGCAATGATGTATTCGTTATCCGACGGGGTAGCAGGTCCCTGCTTATAATAGTTTGCTACAAAATTCATAGTCCGCGGCTTCCCGTCACATACCCGGCTGATCCAGTTATATACCACGTTGTTCCGGAAGTCAAGCAATTCTGTCCGGTTATCGTCATCGCCTCCAATGCTGGAATTCCTGCCTTTGTTGTGCGCAAAAAGGTTGTGGTGATAGGAAGCCCGGTATCCTCCGATGGTGGCTGCATAGCCATGTTCTCCCTTTTCATGGATGGAATTGTTCAGTGATTCGGAAAAAATGCACCACTGCACGGTAATATCCCGGGTGTTTTTATTGGTATTCAGGATTTCGTCGCAGGACCAGCCGGCGGTACAGTGATCCAGTATGACATGGTGGGACCTTTGCACATCTATACCGTCAATGCTGCCGCCGGATAGACCGGATTCTATGCCGGGCCTCACCCGGATCCCCCGTATGATGATATCGTGGGTGTTATCAATTTTCAGGAGATACTTCTTGAGGCAGATGCCATCCCCCGGGGCCGTTTGACCCGCTATGGTGATATAGGGATGCTGGACCACCAGGTGGGATTCCAGTTCGATGGTGCCCGACACCCGGAAGATCACGATCCGGGGCTCGGGATCCGTGACGGCGGCCCGCAGGCTTCCCGGCCCGTCGTCGTTCAGATTGTCCACAAAAATCACCTTCCCTCCACGTCCCCCCAGCGTGTAGGCCCCGAATCCCTCAGCCTGCGGGAAGGCCGGCAAGTGTTCATTTATCTGGGCTTGCAGGCCTGAAACTGTCAGGATACCAAGGATTGTAAACAGGGTTGGCTTTTTCATGTATTCAGGTTCTACATGGTTGATGTGTCATTTCTCCAGGGGCCAGAAGGATGGTCTTCATCTTCCAAAGGAATGCGATGACCGCCCCCGGACATTTCGTCAGGGACTCCTCCCGTCAGTCCGCTGTTCTGCCGCACGCGGGTGTGGCCGGTATGCAGGCCGGTCATCAGGACACTGCGGCAGGGAGCGCATACCTGCGATCCGGAATACACGCTGGTAAAACGCATTCCCTCACTGGCCATTTCATCCAGGTTAGGGGTCCTTATCAACTTCTGGCCGTAGCTACCCAACTCTGCATAGCCCAGATCATCCGCCATAATGTAAATGATGTTGGGTCTATCTTCTGCCTGAGAACAACCGACTAGAAGGGATAACAAAAGCAAGAAATGATAACCAAAATTTTTCATGTTGCGGTAATTAGGCTGTTCAGGTATTCCTCCAGGTTCGTATACCCATCACTATCCCGGTCCTCGTTTCCGTCGGCCGGATTCGCGGGGTCCAGTCCGTGCAGTTTCTCCCATTCATCCGGCATGCCGTCATGATCGGTATCCCCGGGAGCAGGGGCACTTTTGAGGTCGGGCCATCCTCCGGTCTGATCCACCCGGTCGATCATGCCGTTCCCGTAAGTGGTCTTTCCTGTTCTTACCTCCCGGATGATCCGCTCATCAATCCCATCTCTTTTGGGCAAAACAGCCCCTGCATGGGCCAGTACCTCCTCATAGATTTCAGCGGCATCCCGGACCACATATCCGCCGTTCTCGAAGGGAGTATAACTCCTGTTCTTTTCCATGCTGGTGCCCTTATCGAATACCACCCCGTTGCTCCAGTTATCCTCCAGGATATCGGGTTGCCCTTCCATCAGGTTACCGCTGATGTACCATTGGGAGGTGTATCCGTACCTGGATGCATCCTCTATCTGGGCCAGCCTCCGTTTCCGGTCTTCATGGGTGGCCGGACCTGCTTTATAGTAGTTGCCGGTGAAATTCACCATCTCGGGCTTCCCGTCACAGGTTCTGTGCTGCCAGTTAAAGACCACATTGTTACTAAAATCAAAAACCTGGCCGTATCCTTCTAACCCTCCTGACAGACTTGGATTTCTTCCTGCTGCATTGGCAAACAGGTTGTGATGGTAGGAAGCCCTCATTCCTCCGATGGAAGCAGCATACCCATGCGGCCTTCCGTGCAGGGAAAAATTCAGAGGCTCGGATACCAGGCACCACTGGACGGTGATGTCATGACTGCCATGCCAGGTATTCAGGGTTTCGTCCGTGGACCAGCTGGCCGAGCAATGGTCGATGATCACATCTCTTGAATGATCGATATTAATGGCATCATCCGGTTTTCCGCCTGCAATTCCGGGTCGTACCCTCAGAAAACGCACCACCACATCATGGGTCCTCTTGACTTTAAGCAGGTAATTCTTCAGGCAGATCCCTTCCCCAGGCGCGGTCTGGCCGGCAATGGTGATATAGGGCGAGCTTATCAGAAGGTCAGATTCCAGTTCGATGGTGCCCGAAACCCTGAAAATCACCGTCCGGGGAACCGTATCCTCCACGGCGGCCCTCAGGCTGCCCGGTCCGCTGTCGTTCAGGTTCTCCACATAGATCACCTTCCCTCCGCGGCCCCCTCTGGCATAAGCACCGAAGCCTTCGGCACCGGGAAAAGCCAGCTGCCGCTTTGTGAGATCCGGACTGATGCCCTTGTGCCGTTCGTACTCCATGCTGGCCCAGATAAAAGGCCCCGTCCCTTTGGGATCGTTTTCGCAGATCTCCTCGGTGATGTAGTATTCGAAACTGCCGTCCCTGTATGGGTCCCCGCCCAGGCCGGCGCCGCAGCAGGTACTGGTCAGGGTGATGGTCCCGTCCCCGTTCTCCCGGATGAAGGTTTCCAGGATCCCCTGGTACCCTTTTTCCGCTGCCTGGAGATAGCTTTCGTCCAGGTAGCCCATCCGCACCGCCTTGAACAGGAAGTAAACAAACATTCCGGATGCCGAAGACTCCAGGTAATTCCCTTCCCGGTCAGGAAGGTCCAGCACCTGGTACCAGACCCCGGATCCCGGGTCCTGGAATCTCACAATACCATCTGCGGTCTTCTTCACAATTTCAAGAAGCTGGGGCCTCTGAGGATGATCCTCCGGCATGAAATCCAGGATGTCCACCTGTGCCATGGCATACCATCCCAGGGCACGGCCCCAGAAATGCGGGGATTTTCCCGTTTCCTGATCTGCCCAGCGCTGTTCCCTGCTCTCATCCCAGGCATGGTAGAACAGTCCGGTGGCCGGATCATAACTGTGTTTTGCCATCAGGATCACCTGATTCGCCACATCGTCAAACAGGGCCGGTTCATTGAATTCCTTCGCATACTGTGCCAGAAAGGGCGAACCCATGTAGAGCCCGTCGAGCCACATCTGCCAGGGATACCGCTTTTTGTGCCAGAAACCGCCCTCCGAGGTGCGCGGATGAAGGGCCATCTGCTTTCGCAGGGTATCTGCAGCCATCCGGTACTTTTTCTTTCCGGTCTGCCGATACAGGGCAAAAAGATCCTTTCCCGGGTTCACGTGATCGATGTTGAAGACGTCCATTTTGTACCTGGTGATATTCGCCGAATCATCGATCATCATATCGTAGTATTCCTCCACGTAGTCGAAATACTTCATGTCCCCGGTATACTCACACATGTCCATCATCGACTTGGTCAGTACCCCGATGTGGTAGTTCCATTTCGCATAGGTGGCATATTCGGTCATCCAGGCCTCGGGGAACCGGGTCATCTCGGATTCGGCCATCCAGATGGAATACAAGGGTTTATCCGAATTGGCCTCCGCTCTTCCCTGCCTGCAGGAAGAAAATGCCATCAGTGTAAAAAGCAGCATTAGTACACTTGCAGTTCTCATATCACTGTTTTTTTTCATTCGTTGGTTCAATTTCAATAAAGCAGATTCTGCTCTGATCAATGCTCCTTAAGGAAAGCTGACCGTCCATCACAGGAACATCCTCCAGAATGTGTTCATCCAGCAGATCAACACCATCGGGATCCTCAAGGACAAGACCTTCCACTTCGATCTTCAATTCGGTCATTCCTCCTCCAGGCAGCCTTCCTCCCAGGCCCAGCCTGATCCGGTAGTTGCCTTCGGGCAATTCAAGCTCCCAGGTATATGGTTTCCCTTCTTCCCCAATAAAACTCCTGAAAGTTTCCCAGACCCCTGTTTCACCGGCGTTGATGCCATTATGGGGATGATAGGCTTCCAGCCAACCATACGTATAACCTGTCCATTTATCGCAATATTTTCCGCCGAAGTCAGCCATGTAACCCTGCGGGATGAGATAATCCTCCTCCGGCTGAAAATTGATTTTTATGACATATTCCCTTTCCTGGCTTTCCTCTGCCTCTTTTTTCTGGTTTTCGGGCATGGGAAGGGGCGGATCTGCTTCCACATGGGCAAGGGCCAGGCTGTTGATGTATTCTTCGATGTTGGTGTAGCCATCCTGGTCCCTGTCCTTGTTCCCGTCAATGGGGTCATCAGGATCAAGCCCGCGGGCAAGCTCCCATGCATCAGGCATTCCATCTGCATCTGAATCTTCAGGAGCAGGCAAGGACTTCAACACGGGCCAGCCGCCTACGGCTTCCTGCGTATCGATATATCCATTGGTACTCCCCCTGCCTCCGTCCATGATGGTGGCAGTCCCCGTTCTTGTATCATGAACGGCACGCTGGTCCACCGCATCCCGGGATATGGAAGCCCCGGCATAGTCCAGGATCTTCAGATAAGCAGTTTCTGCATCCTCCGTTCTGATATTTCCCCTGTCAAATTCCACTTCACTTTTCACCCGCTCCAGTGTGGTCAGATGCTCCCAGGCCACCGCGCCGCTCCAGTTGTCCTTGCTGTAGCCCGGGTTGTTGGAAACATAATTACCACTGACATAGAATACCCCGTGAGCCCCTTCAAGTTCCAGCCAGTTATATTCAGCGGTAGCGGTATTCACAAATAAAATCTCCTTGTCAGGATCTCCTGATGCCGGACCACTTTTGTAATAGTTGTTCACCATGTTATACCTCCCCCCTCCTTCAGACCCATAACAGGTGCCGTTGTAATTGTAGAACACATTGTTCCGCAGGTCCACCAGCTCGGCATCGGTGGGACTGTTTCGCTTGTGACCCCGGAAACGGGGATTCCGGTTGCTGTGGTGGGCCAGCAGGTTGTGGTGAAACGAAGCCCTGTTGCCTCCCCAGATCCCTCCGAAGCCATGGGAACCGTAGTGAAAGGAATTACGCAAACTTTCGGTAAGCAAACACCACTGCATGGTGAAGTCCTCGTTGGCATAAAAGGAGGCACACTCGTCGATGGACCAGCTCATGGAACAATGGTCTATGATCATATTCCTGCTGCCCTGGCCTCCCAATGCATCATCCACCGCCTTGGCCTCATCTCCCATCCTGAACCGCATGTAACGCACTATGACATTGGATGCCGTGATGTAGACACAGTAATTTTTCAGGCATATTCCATCGCCGGGAGCCGTCTGGCCAGCAATGGTGAGGTGGTCGTTTTTGATAAAGAGCTTGCTTTCCAATGAAATGGTACCCGACACATCGAACACCACAATCCGGGGTCCGCTTGCTTCAACAGCTGCTCTGAAGCTTCCTTCCCCGCTGTCGTTCAGGTTGGTCACCTTGATGACCCGTCCCCCGCGTCCACCCGTGGTGTACATCCCATGCCCCTCGGCTCCGGGAAATGCAGAGATTCTTTCTTCCACCTGGGCCACCAGACTGTATCCTGCTGCCAAACAAACCAGAATGATTAGCAAAGTCCTGTTCATGGCGATTCCTGTCTTCTTTTTAATTGATCAGTACTTTTAGCATACTTTCAGTTTGATCGCTGACCACACGGAGCATATAGAGTCCCGGTGTCAAATCTTCCCTGCGCAGGCTCAGCTCATTGATTCCTGACGGACAGGCGCCAAGGCTAAGCTCCCTCACTCTGAGCCCCTGCAGGTTATACAGCTGTATCCGTACATCCGAGGTCCTGGAAAGCTCAAAAGAGACCGTGGCTGCGTCCTCCAAGGGATTCGGGTAACAACGCACATTCAATGTGGAGGCAGGACGGGAGGCTTCCACCCGTGTGGTATTCAGCTGGACCAGCTCGATCTGGTCCAGGTAACCCAGGTCATCCCCGGTGGTCTCTATGCGGATGGTATTGTTGCTGCCCGGCTCAAGCATTCCCCGGACCTCCAGTTCGCTCCAGTCAGACCAGGATCCGGTTTGGGTCATCACTATGGTATCCCGGACTCCGTTGACCATCACCACTCCTTCCCGTGCCTTGTCATTCAAAGAATAGCGAAGCCTGATGGAGAAGTAGCCCCCTTCCTTTCCGTCCACCGAAGAGAACTGGACAAAGGAGCCTTCCTGATCCTTGAAATTCACATAGGAGGTCCCAAAATATCCATTGTGATATCGCTCAACGGTGGAAGCAGCGTCACGGCTGGCATCTTCACCCTGATAAATGTACCCTTCACCCGGGGCGGGTATCTCATAGACCGGTTCAAAGACAGCGTTGGCATCTGGCATGGAAATGATCAGCTGCCGACTTTCGCCATCGAAGGAAACAGGTCTTGTACAACCATATTCCCAGTGGGAGAAAACGCCACCTGCCAGGGTATCCGGTGCTGAAACCTCAACCTCTGTGCCTGTAGCATAATAACCACCTCCGGAACCATTTACCACAATCAGATAATAAGCTGTATCCGGCAAAGATTCTTTGTAAGTGGCAGTGATCAACACAGCCGTATCGGGCATGGTAACAAGGGTACTTGATGCATATATATCTTCGACATAGGCAGTATCTCCAACCCACATGTGGAAGGTCCGGCCATCCTGAGGAGGATCCGCCATCACCAGGATGTCTTCTTCCAGATCCGGGAAATAGGTTCCGTCACCGCTCCCATTTTCAACCGTAAGTGTACCGGGGGATAACAGTTCCAGCAATTCAATCTCTATGAAGCATATCCTGGATTGCTCTACGCTTGTAAGCGTCAGTTGTCCGTCCAGCACCGGAACACTTTCCAGGATGTGCTCATCCACCAGATCCACACCATCATCATCTTCAATTAAGATCCCTTCCACATTGATCTTTAATTCCGTTTCTACAGCCCAGCCCCTGATTACTGTACCTCCCATCCCCAGCCTGATGCGATAAATGCCCCCGGGTAATTCTATCTCCCATGAATTTGAATTACCGCCATTTTCAAAATGCCTGTAGGTTTTCCATACTCCCGGTTCACCAGAG
>CAZOHA010000025.1:0-54471 GCA_964579515.1 uncultured Bacteroides sp.
TTTACAGACTTTACAGACTTTACAGACTTTACAGACTTTACAGACTTTACAGACTCTTATGGGCTATATGTGGATGACTTCGCCGTAGGCGGCTGCAGCGGCTTCCATCACCGCTTCCGACATGGTGGGGTGCGGATGAACGGCTTTGATCATCTCTTCGCCGGTGGTTTCCAGCTTCCTGGCCATCACCACCTCGGCGATCAACTCGGTCACATTGGCCCCGATCATATGGGCCCCCAGCAATTCACCGTATTTGCTGTCGAAAATGAGTTTCACGAAGCCCTCCTTGGCACCTGCCGCAGAGGCCTTTCCTGAAGCACTGTAGGGGAATTTGCCCACCTTGATGTCATAGCCAGCCTCTTTGGCTCCCTTTTCGGTGTAACCCACTGAGGCCACTTCGGGGTTGGTGTAGGTACATGCCGGCATATTATTGTAATCCAGTGGCTGGGGATGATGCCCGGCGATCTTCTCCACGCAGGCGATCCCCTCAGCCGATGCCACATGGGCGAGAGCGGGACCACTGACGATATCTCCGATGGCATAAACCCCCTTCACATTAGTCCGGTAAAAAGAATCCACCTTCACCTTGCCATTCTCTGTCTCCACGCCCAGTTCCTCGAGACCGATCCCCTCCAGGTTGGGGGTGATGCCGACTGCCGAGAGCACAATCTCAGCCTCCACCTCCTGGTTTCCCTTGGGCGTTTTGATACTCACTTTGCATACCTTCCCGGAGGTATCCACCGACTCGACCGAGGAGGAGGTCATGACCTTCATCTTCATTTTCTTGAAAGCCCGTTCCAGTTGCTTCGAAACCTCCTCGTCCTCCAGCGGAACCACATTGGGGAGAAATTCCACCAGCGTCACCTGTGTTCCCATTGTCTGGTAAAAGTAGGCAAATTCACTACCAATGGCACCGGAACCCACCACCACCATCGTTTTGGGGATGCCGGGAAGCGTCATGGCCTTCCGGTATCCGATAATTTTTTCTCCATCCTGCTTCAGATTGGGAAGCTCCCTGGACCTGGCCCCGGTGGCCAGGATCACATGATCGGCCTTCACTTCGGTCTCCTTCCCCTTATCATCGGTCACCACCACCACACCGGGTGCTTTCAGCTTTCCCGTTCCCATGATCGATTCAATCTTGTTCTTTTTAAAGAGAAACTGGATGCCGTTGCTCATTCCGTCGGCAATGGTCCGGCTCCGGCCAACCAGTTTTTCCATGTCTGGATGTACCGTTCCGTCGATGGTCATGCCGTACTCTTGCGCATGACTGAGATAGTGGTAAACCTGGGCACTCTTGAGCAGAGCCTTGGTGGGAATACATCCCCAGTTCAGACAGACTCCTCCGAGAGATTCACGTTCGATCACAGCAGTTTTCAGGCCGAGCTGGGCAGCCCGGATGGCCGCTACGTAACCGCCCGGACCGCTTCCAATAACAATCAGATCAAATTTCATTTGGGTCGGATATTTAATTGTGATTTGGGTCGGATCATTAAGATAATAACAACCGAAAAAGGTTAGGGTTTGAACAATTGGTCAAAGAATGCCGGTACGCAACGGCTTGCCAGATGATTGGGGGAGTTCTGCAGAAAGGCGATACCCGCTCCCTCCTCGGGACAGAACGCGATTTCGGCCCTGTAACCGCGGACATATCCGCCATGGTAGACAATCCTTCTGCCCTGATATTCATAGATCCGCCAGCCCAGGCTATAGTACCTTTCCCGGAATGGTTTCCAGTACCTGGTGTATCTGGCTTTCAGGGGGGTATAGATCATGGGCGTGGACAGCCTGGAAAGCACCGTATCGGGCAGATAGTGAGATTTTAGTCCAAGCAGTGCCAGCAGCCACTGGCCCATGTCAGAAATACTGGCATTGATTCCGGCGGCCGGCAATACATTGTAATACCCCTCGTGGGGGTCCAGGGTCACATAACCGTCAAGGGTGCGGACATGGGGCAGGGCCATGTTCTCCAGCTGCCGCTCTCCCACTCTTCCGGCCACCGCATCATCCATTCCCAGGGGCTTGAAAATTTTCTCACTGAGCAAAAGTTCGTAGGGGATTCCCGTTGCACGCCTGGCGATGGGATCCAGCATACTGAAGAGGACATTCTGGTAGCCGTAGATCTCCCCGGCAGGAGCCGATATGTCCACCTCGGGCAGGCGGTCTATGATGGCCGGAAGAGATTCCCCGGCCTCCACCAGGTTATCAAATGCATAAGGTACCAGTCCGGAGGTGTGGCTCAGCAGGTGGCCGAGGGTGAGTCCGTAGGTATTCGCCGAGTCTTTCAGCCTGAAACCGGGGTAATGATCGACCACCCTGTCATCAAGCGAGAAATACCCCTCATACTCCAGCAGGCAGGCCAGTGCTCCTGAGAATCCCTTGGAGACTGAAGCCAGCCTGAACAGCGTATGCCGGTCCACCGGCTTTCCTGTTCCCGCGGCTCGTTCCCCGTAGGTGGAAGTAAATACGATCCTCCCGTCATGAACGATAGTATATGCTGCTCCCACTGTACGGCTGCTGTCCAGTTCACTGTCCAGGAAGTGAATAAAACTGCGCAGCGCCGGGTGGGAAGGAGGAAGAATGTTGTTGCTGCTGTCGGCCGGGGTGGCCGGATCCGGGGTCCTTACGGACTGGTTTGCTGAATAAGACTGGCTGCCGTGTGAAAACAGCAGCAGAATCACCACCGGGGCCGAAGCGGCCAGCATGGCGAACAGTATCCCAAACCGTTTCTGAAACCCGTAATTCAATCCTCGGACTGCTAATCAGATCAAGGATGCAAATCTATAACTATCTCCTCAAAACTTGCAGGATCAACGAAAAAAGATATTCACCCCTTCGGATTAAAAAATTAGCAGCAACATAAATGATTCCGTACTTTTGCGTATATTGTTTATCTTCAAATGAGTCAATACGAATACTTCAACAGGGACATCAGCTGGCTATCGTTTAACTTCCGGGTTCTCCAGGAAGCAATGGACAAGACGCTTCCGCTCTATGAACGGGTCAAGTTCCTGGCGATCTATTCGAACAACACAGAGGAGTTCTACCAGGTCCGGGTCAGTTACTACAAGCACATGCTGAGGCACAAGGGGGAGTTCCCCACCCAGCATTTCAGGGATATCGATCCTAAGAGTATCATCCGGCAGATCAATGAAATTGTAACCAACCAGCAGTCGATCTTCCACCTGATCTATGAAGACGAGATCCTGCCTGCACTCCGGAAGAACAAGGTTATTGTGGTGGGAAAAGAGGACAAGCTGTCGGGAGAACAGGAGGAGTATCTCAGGGATGTCTTCTATTCCGATATCATCACCTCCATCCAGCCCATTCTGCTGGTCAGAAGGAAAGTCAGGCCTTTCTTAAAGACCGGGCACCCCTACATCGCCATGGAGATGGCCAGTAAAGAGAGTAAGGATGGGCCTTACAGGGAGAGGTATGCCATTGTCAAGATTCCCACCGATCACAATATACCCAGGTTCCTGGAGCTCCCGGCCGATGACGGCAATCACTACATCGTCTTCCTGGAAGATGTGATCATGAAACATATCGATGCTATTTTTCCGGGTTACCGCTTGTTAAACTGGTACTCCCTCAAGCTGACCCGGGATGCCGATATGGAATATGACGATTATGAAGGGGATGACCTGATCGATGCCATTGACCGGATCCGGTCGGTCCGATCGGTTGGGAAACCCAACCGCTTCCAGTACGACCGGAGAATGCCGGAGAAACTGCTCAACTACCTCACCGATTCATTCCACATTTCCCAAGATCTCCTGGTAATGGGTGGCAGCAGGCACAATTTCAGGGATTTCTTCAGTTTCCCGAATCCGGTTTATCCCAAACTGGAGATCGAAAGCCTGAATCCGGTACCCATCCCTGCACTGGCAAACCAGAAGCGCCCCATCGCATCTCTGATCGCCAGAAAAGACTACCTGCTGAGTGTGCCCTACCAGCCTTTCGAACATTACATCCGGTTCCTGCGTGAAGCTGCCACAGACCCGACAGTCAGGGAAATCAAAGCCACACAGTACCGGGTCTCCGATCATTCGGTGGTCGTCAATTCGCTGATCGCAGCTGCTGAGAACGGTAAGAAAGTGACCGTTTTCGTGGAACTGAAAGCCAGGTTCGATGAAGAAGCCAACCTTAAATGGGCCAACGAAATGACTAAAGCCGGTATTTCGATCATTTACAGCATCCCCAAGCTGAAGGTCCATGCCAAGCTGGCCCTGGTGATCCGGAAGAAAGGTTCAAAACATGGGGATCAGGCTTATCTCGGCACCGGTAATTTCAATGAGAAAACTGCCCGGCTATACTGCGATCACGGCCTTTTTACCGCTGATCCCGATCTTCTCCGGGAGGTGAAGCATCTCTACAAACACCTGGAGGACCAGAATTACAGGCCCCGGTTCAGGCACATACTGGTACCCGGATTCAATATGATCCCGGAATTCATCCGGTTGATCAACCGGGAGATTCAGAATGTGAAGAAGGGAAAGATAGGGTATATTCTTTTGAAAATGAACGGACTTCAGGACGGCGAAATGGTCGACCACCTCTACAGGGCCAGCGAGGCCGGTGTGAAAGTGGACCTGATCATCAGGGGGGTCTGCACGCTGAAAACAGGTCAGCCTTACAGTAAGAATATCCGGGTGATCCGCATTGTGGACCGCTATCTGGAGCATGCAAGGGTCTTCGTCTTCATGAATGACGGGGAGCATCTGGTCTATATGGGATCGGCCGACTGGATGAAGCGGAATCTCCGTCGCCGTGTAGAGTGCATCTTCCCCATATATGACGGTGACGCCAGAAAGGAGTTGCTCGATATCCTGAATATTCAGCTGGCCGACAATGTGAAGGCATGCGAAATCGATGAGAATCTCAATAACAACAGGATCGTCACTCCCGGACCGGATGTAAGGGCCCAGATAGCCACCCACGATTACTTCAGAAAAAAATATGGTTCCTCCCGGGCACAGTCGGCCGGCAGCTGAAGAACCATCGGCCGACATATTTGTTAAAATCCCAAACCAATATTTTTTAATGATGAAGCTACAGACCAGATTGGATCATATTACCTCAGAAGCCGAATTCAACCAGATTATCGGAGAAAAAGAGAATGTTATGGTGTGCTGCGGCCGGATGGGCCCCATGTGCGTGCCTGTCTATGCTGCTATGGAGATCCTGAGGGAAAGATTTTCTCATGTGGCCTTTTATGATATGGCGTTCGATCATCCGGATGCCCATGTGATCAAGAATCTGCCTGAATGCAGTGGATTTATGGGACTTCCATTCACCGTCTATTTCAAAAACGGGAAGGTGGTCAGAGCCACTTCAAGCATTCAGAGTCAGCAGCAGGTGGAGCAGATCCTGGAGGAGCACTTCAACACCTCGGATGTCGAATCCTGAGAAAAAAGATAAGAAATCGGCCCTTTCGGTATCCGGAGGGGTGCTCCATCCCGGCTCCGTTAACCGGGATGCCATTGAAAAATACAGGCAGGCCAGAAAGAAGGGCCACACCGTTCCCGAACTTCTGGAAGGGATCAGGGAGGGAAATACAAGAATGCTGAGTCAGGCCATCACCCTGGTGGAGAGTTCGCATCCCTCCCATCAGGCCGATGCACAGGAACTGATCACTGCCTGTCTTCCCTTGTCGGGGAAATCTTTCCGGGTGGGGATCACAGGGGTTCCGGGAGCAGGCAAAAGCACCTTTATCGAATCCCTGGGAAGACATATCATTTCAGAGGGAGGAAAGCTGGCCGTGCTGGCTATAGATCCCAGCAGCGAACGTTCCGGGGGAAGCATTCTGGGGGATAAAACCCGAATGGAGGAGTTAGCCTCCAGTCCCATGGCATATATCCGGCCCTCTCCTTCCGGAGGAACACTGGGCGGTGTGGCCAGGAAAACACGGGAAACCATTATTCTTTGTGAAGCGGCAGGATTTGATACCATGTTTGTGGAAACTGTGGGCGTGGGGCAATCTGAAACGGCCGTTCACCGGATGGTCGACTTTTTTCTCCTGCTGATGCTGGCCGGTGCGGGAGATGAATTGCAGGGCATTAAAAGAGGAATCATGGAGATGGCCGATGCCCTGGTGATCAACAAGGCCGACGGGAATAATATACACAAGGTCAGAAAAGCACAGACTGAGTTCGCCAACGCGCTTCATCTGTTCCCGCCCTCCCCTTCCGGATGGACTCCGAAAGTCCAGACCTGTTCGGCACTTTATGACAAAGAGATCGATCAGGTCTGGAAAATGATCATGGAGTACCGGAAGATGACCTCCTCGAGCGGTTATCTGGAGGTCAGGAGGCAGGAGCAGGCCAGATACTGGATGTATGAGACCATCCGCGAAGGAATCTTTCATCATATATTCAATGATCCGGGTATCAAAGAAGAACTCAGAAAGTATGAAAAGGAGATTATGGAAGGAAAGATCACCTCCTTTATGGCTGCAACATCGATTCTCGATCGGTTCAGAAGCAGCCGCGAATAACTGAAAATATTGTATTATTGGGGTCCAAAAAGGATAGAATATGAAGTTACGATGGTTTATCGCTGCAGGATTCGCAGCATTGCTGTTTCAGGCGTGTCAGCAGGAAGAAAAGGGGTATACGGTCACGCTGGACCTGGAGGAGGCAGGTGGAAAATGGATCAAACTGACCACCCGGATCGACCGTGAGTATGTGGTGATCGATTCCGTCCTTGCCGGTCCGGACGGATCGGCTGAAATGGCCGGGCAGCTGGACAGCATGAGAACAGTTTATCTTTCGGTGGAAGGTGCACAGAACACCCTCCGGCTGCTTCTCGAAAATGCCGGTTACACCGTCAGCGGCAGCCTGCAGAGTCCCCGGATCGAAACCACCGGCAAGGCACAACAGGACCTGAATGAGTACAACACCCTCACCAGTGAACTGGATCAGTCGCTCTCCGCAATGGTGGATGATTATTATGGTGCCATGGAAAAGGAGGATCAGAAAGCTGCGGACAGTATCCTGACTCTTTACGAAGAGGTATCCGAACGCAAAGCGAAGCTGGATTCAGTCTATCTCCGCGAGCACCCTTCCTCCCACGCATCGGTGCTCCTGCTCAGGGGATCCTTTTATTCGCTCGACCTGGAAGAGTTCGAAACGGCCCTCGATGCACTGGATCCCTCCCTTCACCAGATGGAGGAGTACCAGTATATGGCCGGTCTGCTGGAGCGGCAGAAAGAGGTGGCTGTCGGCCAGCCCTACAAGGACTTCGGCCTCGAAACTCCCGAGGGTGAAAACCTCAGGGTCTCCGCTATCCATGACGGAAACGTGTTGCTGATCGATTTCTGGGCAAGCTGGTGCGGTCCCTGCCGGCGGGCCAATCCGGAACTGGTGGAGATATACAATGACTATACCGACCGTGGCTTTGAGATCCTCGGAGTTTCCCTCGACCGCGACAGGACAAGCTGGCTCGAAGCCATCGAGGAGGACAACCTCACCTGGCACCACATTTCGGATCTGGAATACTGGAACAGTAAGGGAGCCAGATTATACGGTGTACCCGCTATCCCCCATACGGTGCTGATCGACCGGCAGGGGATCATCTCAGCCAAGAAACTGCACGGTCAGGAACTCCGGGAAGCGATCGAAAACCTGTTGTAGTCTGTAAAGTCTGTAAAGTCTGTAAAGTCTGTAAAGTTAGTCGAAAGTCAGGCTGCACTTTACAGACTTTACGACTTTAAGGACTTTAAGACTTAAGTACTTCGCCTTTGACCCATAGGATCATTTTACTCTTCTTGGGATCGTTGGTGATGATGGTCACCGTTTTGTTCTGGTTCCCCACCTTCCCTGCGGAGTTGAAAACGGTCTTGATCTCCACCTTCTCCCCGGGAGCGATTACCTTCTTCTGGGGCTGAACGGCCGTACAGCCGCATGAAGCTTTCACCTTTCTGATGTGCAGATCCGATTTTCCCTCATTGGTAAGCACATAAACGTGCTCCACCTTCTGCCCCTGCTCGATCTTGCCGAACCTGAACTCCGGGTCGTCGACTTTCAGCACCGGGGCTTTGGCCAGCTCCTCCGGCGAGAGGGAGGAGAAATCTTCCTCGATATTGGCACTCACCACCAGGCTGTAGTTCCGTTCGGTGACTCCGTTGATCTTCAGTCTCATCCGGTCGATGACGAATCCCCAGTCGTTTCTCTGGGGAACATTGTAGGTGGCCACCAGAAATCCCTTCTGCCCGGGTTGCAGGGAAGCAGGTACTGCATTGATGGAGATGTGAGAGGGGACTCCTTCGAAAGCTACATTGACCGGACCGTCGGAATTGTTGATCACCTCGAGCCTTCTTTCAGGCACCTCGGTGTCTTTCACATTCCCGAAGGCCAGATGATTCGACTTCAGCCTCATGGGACCCATGGCATACCGGTAATCATCTTCGATGGTCCTCGGCTTGGGTTCCACCTCCCCCGTAATGGTGAGCCGGACATTTCCGGGATTGGAGTTGGAGATCACAGTCACATATTTCCTGAATGCTCCGGGCCGGCCCGCAGGATTGTAGGTGGCGGCCACATATCCTTTGCCGCCCGGAGGTACCGGTTCCCGGGTCCAGCTGGGTGCGGTGCATCCGCATGAGGCGGTTACCCTGTGAACGATCAGGTCGCTGCCCCCGGTATTCACAAACTCGAACCGGTATGTCACCTTGCCGTCCGACTCCTTGAATTTTCCGAAATTATGGGTGGTCTGCTCAAAGGAGATCTTGGGCTGGACGGTTTGGGTCAATGCCGGGATACTAACGGCCAATGTGATAATTACCAGAAATATACGTTTCATCTCTTCATCAGTTTTTCAGTGATCTACTCTATCAGAAAACGTTTCAATCCATAAAATTAACACAAATAAACCAGAAATAGTTGCATAATTATTGAAGGTTACCGACAGCATGGATTATCTGGTGAGATTTGAACCTGTTTGTATCCAATAATGTTTACTTTTAAGCCGTTGAATACCTTATGAAGGCTCATTTACGCACAGGGTTGGTTTTGTTGCTGATCTGGGGCGCCTCTTCCGTATCTGCCCAGTTCTATAACGGGATGCAGATGACTTTCGGAAAGAACCGGGTGCAGTATAATAACCGCTACTGGAAATACTACCGGTTCGAGCGATTCGATGTCTATTCCTATGAAAACGGGACAGACCTGTCTCTCTATGTGGCCGATTTCGTGGAGAAAGAGCTGGAACTGATCGAACGGTTCTTCGACTACGATATCGAGAGGAGGTTGATATTTCTCGTATACAACAAATTATCCGATTTCCGGCAGAGCAATATCGGACTGATCTCGGAAAATGAACAGTACAACATCGGAGGTACCACACAGATTATTCAGAATAAGGTATTCCTCTATTTTGAGGGCGACCACGTGGAATTTGAACGACAGATCAGGGCCGCCATCGCCGAGGTCCTGCTCACCGAGATGATGTTCGGAAACGGACTGAGGGACAACCTGACCAACTCCACGATGATCAACCTTCCCGAATGGTATCTGGAGGGCCTCATCTCCTTCGTATCCAATCCATGGGACTATGACCTGGAGAACCGGGTGAAGGATGGGATCATATCGGGGAAATACCGGAAATTCGTGACCCTTCAGGACGAGGATGCCCGGTATGCGGGCCATTCATTCTGGAAATACATCGCCGATCTTTACGGTGCTTCGATCATCCCCCAGATTCTCTACATCACCAAGATCAACAAGAACGCGGAAAGCGGGTTCCTGTATGTGATCGGGAGCAAACTGAAGGAGCTCTCCATCGACTGGACGGCCTATTACCTGGGACTATACACCTCGGTGGAAGAGAATGCCGAATTGCCCGACCCCTCCTATAAACTGCTGAAGCGATCGCACAAAAAGAGGGTCTACCAGAACATCAGGCTGAGTCCGGACGGGAATCATGTGGCCTATGTGACCAACCAGGACGGGCAATATAAAATATGGATCCATAATGAAACCACCGGGAAACGTAAAAGGATCTACAAAAGGGGGCAGAAACTGGACCAGATCAATGATTACTCCCAACCGGTCATCGCCTGGCACCCCTCCTCTCAGATACTGGGATTCGTAACCGAAGAGGAAGGCCTCCTCAAATTCCATGTGTACAATCGGGAAACCAGGGAAATAACCACCCGGAACCTTCTCTTTTTCGAGAAGATCCTGGATATGAGTTTCTCGCCCGATGCCACCAAACTGGTTCTTTCCGCGGTGACCGACGGACAGACCGATATATGGGTCTTCGATCTCGCCTCATCCACTACGGAAAGGGTCACCAACGACCTGGCGGATGATTTTCATCCCCGTTTCAACAATCAGATGCAGAGCATCTCCTTTGTATCCAACCGGAGGCGCGACACTCTTTTTATGGGAAATGATCCGGAGAACAACACCACCACGGCCTATGCGGTATTTGTTTATGATTATGCCGGAAAGAGCCGCCAGCTGCAAAAAATCTCGGAAGGTGATTATATCAATCATTACCAGCCCCTTTCGCCCGCCAGAAACGAATTTTTCTACCTGAGCGACAAAAACGGGATCATCAACCGGTACTACGCGGAGTACGACAGTACCATCAGCCTGGTCGACACCACCATACATTACCGGTATTTCGCCAACAGCTATCCCCTGACCAATTACAAGCGAAACATCCTTTCACACGACATCAATCCCGGGACAGGCGAGATCGCAGAGATCATCTACAATGAAGGTCGCTATCATCTTTACCAGTATCCCATGGATCTGGAGCGAGAATACGGGGATGAACTGGAGCCGACCGAATACAGGGACCGGCATGTCAACAGACTCATCCAGGAGGATTCTGTCCATCACGTGGAGCGTAAGGTGGTTTCGATGAAAGATATCGCCGACAATCAGCTGGTCCTCGACGGCGATACCATCACCTTTCAGCAGTTCGGGATCGATATCAACAACTACATCTTCGAGAGGGAAAAGCTGAATTATTACAACAGCCAGCTGAGGAGCAGGAACCTGAACCTGGTACTGGACTCGGTCCAGGACCGGAATATGATGTACATCGATTATACCACCGCCTTCTATCCCAATCAGCTGGTGAATCAGATCGATTTCAGTTTCCTGAATGCCTCCTACCAGGCGTTCACCGGAGGAGCTTTCTATTTCAATCCCGGACTCAATCTGCTTTTCAAAGTCGGGGCCAACGATCTTTTCGAAGATTACAGGCTGGTGGGCGGGGTGCGTTTCGCCACCGATTTCGACAGCAATGAATACCTGCTTAGCTTCGAGAACCTGAAGAAAAGGCTCGACAAGCAAATGATTTTCCATCGCCAGGTTTTCAAGAACTACAATTTTAACTCCGATACCTGGATCAAGACCTATACCCACGAAGTGCACGGTGCCCTCAAATTCCCCTTCAACCAGACCCTGGCCATAAAGGGAACCGCCTCCTTCCGGCACGATAACACGGTCTTCCTGGCCTCCGATATCACCAACCTTAACGAACCCAGTATTGTGAAGGTTTGGGGGGGGCTGAAAGGGGAACTGATCTTCGACAATACCCGGCTTCTGGGAACCAACCTCTACAGCGGAATGCGTTTTAAGGTCTTCGCCGAAGCTTACCGGCAGATCAATGCAGCCAAATCGGACCTCTACGTGGTGGGCGGAGATTTCAGGCACTACCTGAGGATCCACCGCACCCTCATCTGGGCCAACAGGTTTGCTGCCAGCGGCTCCTTCGGAAGAAGTCCGCTGATCTACTACCTGGGAAGCGTCGACAACTGGATCAACCTTTTCCAGGGCAGCACTCCCACGTTCGATGAGTCGGTGGATATCGACTACTCGAAAAACTACGCCTATCAGGCCCTGGCCACCAACCTGAGAGGTTTCTCCCAGAATATCAGGAACGGGAGTAACTTTGCCGTTTTCAATACCGAATTGCGATGGCCCATCTTCCGATATCTGGCAGGTCATCCGCTCAGCTCCGGATTCCTGAACAACTTTCAGGTGGTCGGGTTCGCCGATGTGGGTGCAGCATGGAACGGTCTTCACCCCTTTACCGATGAGAATGCATGGAACCGGGAAGTGATCACCAATGGCCCCATGACCATCACCCTGGACGCCAACAGAGATCCCATCGTCGGCGGATACGGCGTGGGTGTCAGGAGTCAGTTGCTGGGATATTTCATACGGCTCGACTGGGCCTGGGGAGTCGAAAACTTGAAAGTCCAGCCCAGAATGTTCTACCTCTCTCTGAGCCTTGATTTCTAAACCCATGGATACCCGCAGCCGGATCGGCGAACTGCTCAGTGAACAGCTCTTCAGGGAGATCGTGGAGATCCGAAGGCATCTGCACCGGTTTCCGGAACCATCCTTCCGGGAACATCAGACTTCAGCGTTCATCAGGGGGCTTCTCAGCGACTGGGGCATACCATTTCGTTTTCCCATTGTTGAAACCGGGATCCTTGCCAGGATCGAAGGCACGAGACCGGGACCCTGCATAGCTCTTCGCGCCGATATGGATGCGCTTCCGGTAACCGAAAGGACGGGACTCAGTTATCAGTCCGAAAATCCGGGTTACATGCATGCCTGCGGACATGATGTGCATATGGCAGCACTCCTTGGAGCCATACGGTTGTTAGACAAAATGAGAGAACAGATCACGGGTGAGATCCTCTTCATATTTCAGCCGGGAGAGGAGAAGGTTCCCGGCGGTGCCCGTCTGATGCTGGAGCAGGGGATCTTCAGTGAGCGGACACCCGATGTGATCATCGCCCAGCATGTGCAGCCCGATATGGCTGCCGGACAGGTCGGGTTCCGTCCGGGCATCTATATGGCCTCCAGCGACGAGATCTACATCGATGTGAAGGGAAAGGGCGGGCATGCGGCGATACCCAGGCAGATCCACGATCCCCTTCTCATGGCCTCCCACATTCTCCTGGCCCTGCAACATGAGGTCCAGAGAAAAGCCCCGGCCGGCATTCCCACGGTACTCTCCTTCGGAAAGATGGCTGCCGACGGAGCCGTCAATGTGATTCCTGACCTCGTACACCTGGAAGGGACCTTCCGGACCATGGACGAGCCGTGGAGAGAGGAGGCGCACACACTGATCCGGCGGGTGGCGGAAAGCATATCAGCCGGCATGGGCGGAGGTGCTTCGGTGGAAATCCGGCACGGCTACCCGGTGCTGGTAAACCATGAAATGCTCACCGGGGACGCCAGAAAAAAAGCCGTCGAACTGCTGGGCGCTGAACACGTGGAAGATCTGGATATCCGCATGACCGCTGAAGATTTTGCATGGTTCGCCCGTACGATCCCCGGCATGCTCTACAGGCTGGGCACCGGAATACCGGGCGCAGGCGACTTTCATCCCCTGCACACTCCGGGCTTCATGGTGGATGAGGAGTCTCTCAGGACAGGGATGTCCATGCTTGCTTTTCTGGCCGTGGAGCTGCTTCCGCCGGCACTTACTTATAAGGATAATAAATAAGCACCGGATCATTGGCCAAAAGAAATTTGCCGTTAATTTTGTCCCGTCGTATTTAAAAATGAACAACCATGGCTTATGTAATTACGGATGAATGTACGGCATGTGGCACCTGCATTGATGAATGCCCGGTGGAAGCAATCAGTGAGGGAGATATCTATGTGATCGATCCCGAACTTTGCACAGACTGCGGAGCATGTGCCGACGTGTGCCCTGTTGAAGCAATTCACCCAGAATAGGTAACACACCGATACCACTGGCTTTTCAGAGGCTGTCTCCAGGGGATGGCCTCTTTTTATTCCCCCCTGCTCCGTTCGCGGAGAACTCAACCGGGAGCCCCCGGTTTCGGGCTGTTTCAACTGCCGAATCTGTAAAAATCATACCTTTGAGCAGATGAAACTGAGAAGAAGGATATTTGTGGTCATCTTCGGCACGGATACCCCCGCCGGCAAGGCCTTCGATGTAATGCTGCTCACATTGATCCTTCTCAGTGTCATGGCCGTCCTCCTGGAGAGCGTCAGCGGATTGAGGGATGAGTTCCAGGATCTCTTTCTGACTGCCGAATGGGTGTTTACAATTATTTTTACTGTGGAGTACCTTTTCCGGATCTACAGTTCACCCCGTCCCTTGAAGTACATGACCAGTTTTTTCGGTGTCATTGACCTGCTGGCCATCCTCCCCACCTACCTGGGACTTCTGTTCGATTCGGCTACTTTCCTGCTCACTATCAGGGCACTGAGGTTGTTAAGAATGTTTCGGATCTTCAAACTGGGCAGGTACGTCAAGGAGGCTGCCATCCTGGTGAGAGCCCTCCAGGCGAGTCTGCATAAGATCATCATATTTTTCGGGGCCGTTCTGACCCTCGTGCTGATACTCGGCTCCCTGCTCTACATGATCGAGGGTGAGGAACACGGATTCACCTCCATCCCCCAGAGCATCTACTGGGCCATTGTGACCGTGACCACGGTCGGCTACGGCGATATTGCACCAGGTACGGTCATGGGCAAGATCCTGGCCTCCGTGGCCATGCTGACCGGTTATTCCATTATTGCGGTTCCCACGGGGATTATCTCCATCGAGATCGGAAGGGCGGTGAGGGATGGTCAGAAAGCCGGCCAGCAGCCATGCACCAGCTGCGGGCAGCCCTATCACGACGCGGACGCCAAATATTGCAAAATCTGCGGCGAAAAACTGTGACTTTTGAAGCTGTGTGCTCTTAAACGATTTGTGGCCGGGATTATCTAACTTAGTTGTTGAACCGACATACTAACCTGACCGCCTTACCATGAGACACACAGCATTCATCCCGGCAGTTTTTGCCATCATTATCCTGGGTTGCAGTCCCAGGTATTCCGTCGAACAGCGCGACAGCCATCAGCTGATCGAAAATAAAAGGGGTCCTGTTCTGGGCCTTTCGTCCGGATCGGGTGTGGAGATCATTTCCGTGAACAGGCTGGCATTCAAGGATCTGAACCAGAACGGTGAGTTGGACCCCTATGAAGACTGGCGGCTGCCTGCCGGTCAGCGGGCCGCCGATCTGGCCGGCAGGATGTCGGTGGAACAAATGGCCGGACTGATGCTCTACAGCGGGCACCAGTCGATCCCTTCCAGGGGAAGGGGAAGGTTCGGAGCGACCTACGGAGGAAAATCATTCGAAGAGAGCGGGGCAGCTCCCTCTGATCTCTCGGACGCCCAGATCCGGTTCCTGACCGATGACCATTTGCGTCATGTGCTCATCACCTCGGTGGAGAGTCCGGCGGTTGCTGCAGGCTGGAATAACAATGCTCAGCGGCTGGCCGAAGGGATCCCCCCCGGCATCCCCGTCAACATCAGTTCCGATCCGAGGCACGGAAGCGATTCCTATGCGGAGTACAATGCAGGAGCGGGGGGAAAGATCTCCATGTGGCCCGGAACACTCGGTATTGCCGCTTCCTTCGATCCCGGCCTGATGAAACAGTTCGGGGAGATCGCGTCGGCCGAATACCGTGCACTGGGTATCGCTACTGCCCTTTCACCACAGATCGACCTGGCTACCGAACCCCGCTGGAGCAGGTTTGACGGCACCATGGGTGAAGACCCGTATCTGGCAGCCGATATGGCGAGGGCCTATGTGGACGGATTCCAGACCTCCGCCGGTTCCACGGAGATCGCAGGTGGCTGGGGCTACCACAGCGTCAATGCCATGGTCAAACACTGGCCGGGAGGAGGACCCGAAGAGGGGGGCAGGGACGGTCATTTCGGATACGGTGCTTACGCAGTATATCCCGGCGACAACCTGAAGGATCACCTGATCCCCTTCACCGAAGGAGCATTCCGGCTGGAGGGTGAGACAGGAATGGCCTCTGCGGTCATGCCGTATTATACCATCTCATTCGATCAGGATACGGTGTACGGGGAAAATGTGGGGAACGGTTTCAGCACATTCTTCCTGACCGACCTTCTCAGGGATACTTACGGTTACCAGGGAGTGATCTGCTCGGACTGGGGCATCACCAACGATGTGGAATCGGTCGATATGTTCAGCGGGAAAGGCTGGGGGGTGGAGCATCTTTCGGTGGCCGGGCGGCATTACAAAGCGATCGAGGCAGGGATCGACCAGTTCGGTGGAAATAATGAGATGGGCCCGGTGATGGAAGCTTATGAAATGGCTCTCAGGGAACACGGAGAGGATTGGGCCCGGGAGCGGTTCGAACAGTCGGCAGTCCGGTTGCTGATAAATATTTTCAGGGTGGGACTTTTCGAAAATCCCTACCTGGAACCGGCCGAAACGGAAGAGACGTTGGGGCATCCCACCTTTATGGAAGCGGGATACCATGCACAACTCCGTTCGGTGATCATGCTCAAAAACAGAGTAGCCACTCTGCCACAACGGGAAGGAACCAGAGTCTACATCCCGGAACGATACGTCCCGGCTGGCAGAAACTGGTTTGGCAGGGAGACCCCCGAACGGTGGGAGGAAGGATTTCATCCGGCGATTGTCGACAGATTCTTTGAGCGGGTCGACGACCCGGAGAGCGCAGATTTTGCTCTGGTCGGTATCGAGAGTCCTTCCGGAGGTACCGGTTACGACCGCAACGATTTTGAATCGGGAGGAAACGGATATGTACCCATCACTCTGCAATATGATACCTACACGGCCGAATCGGCAAGGGCAGAGAGCCTCGCCGGGGGGAGTCCGTTCGAGTCCTTCACGAACAGAAGCTACCGGGGTAAAACGGTAAATGCCAGTAACCAGAGCGATATGGAGTTGGTGCTGGAAACCAGGAGACTCATGGGAGACAAGCCGGTGGTGGTGGTTGTGGATGTCTCCAATCCGATGATATTCAAAGAGATCGAGCCTGCTGCCGATGCGATCCTGATCCATATGGGGGTCCAGGACCAGGCTCTGATGGACCTTGTTTCGGGGACCGAAGAACCTTCGGCACTTCTGCCTTTCCAGATGCCGCTGAATATGCAGGCGGTGGAAAAACAGCTGGAAGATGTGCCCAGGGACATGGCCCCATATATTGATTCGGAAGGCAACAGCTATGATTTCGGATTCGGGCTCAACTGGAGCGGAGTGATCATGGACGACCGCGTTTCCAGGTACAGATAACGGATGAGGAATCCGGCACATGCGCAGAGAAGGCTGATCCTGCTCATGATCGTGGTCACCTCCCTGGTGAACCCTTTCCTGGGGGCCTCCATCAATATTGCCCTACCCTCTATCGGGAGCGAATTCAGCATGAATGCCGTCAGCCTGAGCTGGGTCTCCATGGCATTCCTGCTGACCTCCGCCGTATTCCTGGTACCCCTGGGGAAACTCGCCGATATCCGGGGCAGGAAAAGAGTCTTTCTCTGGGGGAACCTCCTGATCGCTGCCACCTCTCTGGCAGCTCCTTTCTCCGTATCCGGTGATATGCTCATCATTGTCAGAGCTATACAGGGGATCGGAAGTGCCATGGTCTTCGGCACAGGAATGGCCATCATCACCTCTGTATATCCCCCCGGAGAAAGAGGAAAAGCCATCGGCCTCTCGGTCACCGCAGTATATGTTGGGCTCTCTCTGGCCCCCTTCCTGGGCGGCATCCTGACCGAATATCTTGGCTGGCGCAGCATTTTCTACCTGGTCATCCCCTTCGAACTTGGAATTGCTGTCTCCATATGGCTGCTGATCAGAGGAGAGTGGGCCGATGCAGCCGGTGAACGGCTCGATCTGACCGGCTCGCTCCTCTATGTGATCTCCATGTCGGCGGTGATGTACGGACTTTCCCGCATCCCGGAGCTCTTTGCGGTCCTGATGGTGGCAGCCGGCGGGTTGGGTCTGGTTATCTTCGGGCTGTGGGAACTGAGTGCTGCCTTTCCGGTATTTCAGCTCTCCCTGTTCACTAAGAACCGGTTATTCGCTTTCTCCAATCTGGCCGCCCTGATCAATTATGCAACCACCTTCGCCATCACCTTCCTGCTGAGCCTGTTCCTGCAGGTGGTCATGGGTCTATCACCGCGGGATGCCGGAATTATTCTGGTCACCCAGCCGTTGGTCATGGCCCTGGTGGCTTCTGTATCGGGAAGGCTTTCGGACAGGATCGATCCGCGGATCCTGGCATCCGCCGGAATGGCTGTGATCGTCGGGGGACTGGTAATGCTTACCTTTCTGGATTCCGAAACCCGGACCGGTTTCCTTCTGATCTCCCTGGTGGTGGTGGGGCTGGGATTCGGATTGTTCTCCTCCCCCAATACCAATGCCATCATGAGCTCGGTGGATAGAACCCGGCTGGGCATAGCTTCAGCCATGGTGGGTACCATGCGCCTCACCGGACAGATGATCAGCATGGGGATCGCCACACTGATTCTGCAGTTGAATCTGGGGGACCGGGAGCTGATTCCGGAGGTGGCACCACAGTTTCTCACGGCCATGAGAACCACTTTCCTGATCTTCGTAGTGCTCTGTTTCCTCGGAGTATTCGCCTCACTGGCCAGGGGTGGAAAGAAACACCCTGAAGGCTGATAATCCTTCGGGAACGGTGGCGTACCTTAAGGATGGTACCTGGAGAGCCGCAGCACCTCCTGATAGTCTCTTTCGGACATGATCTGGTGCAGCGAAAGGTCCCGGTTCTCCTCCGCAAAAGCACGGATAATCTGCCAGCCCTGCCAGACAGCGGCCCTTCCCGGCGATTCGGTGGTGTAGTAGCTGGTATAGGGGGCATCCTCCACCAGTTTCCGGATCACCAGCGGATCGGAGGAGAAGAGCAACTTCTCCTCCACCAGGTGCACCCACATCTGCTCCTCGTTGTTGCGGCACCATTTCAGCTGATCGGCGGTGAACCCTATCTTCAGTGAATCCTCCATCCCGGGGTACATGGCATCGACGAAATAGGTCAGCATACCCTGGTAGACCATCCTGGACAGGAGATGGTCGACCGAATCATTGTACGGGTAGATCTGGGTGGCCCAGGCATACATCACATCCACCGGAATTCTTTGCGGTATCTTATTTCTGGACCGATAGCGGGGTATCCCCAGGTCTCTGTAGTAATCACTGTCATGTCCCAGGTACTGGTCAAGGCCCACCCCCACATAGCGGTCCACCGTGAAAAGCCCCTGGTTGAACCTGCTCACATATCCCACCACCCGGGGAGGCGAGGAATCGGGATAGTGGTAAAGGTAATGTTTGAACCCATCGGTGAGCCGGCGGTTGATCCCCTCCATCTCACCGAGCTTTTCGACGGTGTGCCGGTAAACCTCCCTGTTGACAGGATCGTTGAGGAACATGGACAGATAAGAGCTGTAATTTCGGGAAGAGGCTGGACCGATCCCGATCACATGCACGTTGAATATATCGTAGAAATCGCCGTAACGGCTGTAAAAATAGTCCACCGCGGCCGGGATCGTGTCAGGATCCATCCCGAACAGTTCCCGGTCGAAACGTTCGATGCGGAACTGCAGGTCGATCCCCGATACATCCACATCCAGGGGATCCTGACGACATCCGGCGGATAAAATAACCACCGCCAGAAAAAAAAGTGTTCCGGGGACCAATCTCATCATAAGTGTTACTTTTGAGAGGTAAACGTTCTTCAAAGGTAGATATTATGAACCGATTGATCATGATCCTGCTCTGGCTGACACTCCCGGCCGGACTCGCCGCACAGCGGCCGGTTTCATTCAGCGCACATGTGGATCCGCAATTCGCCTGGCTCCATTCGGATGAAGAGGAGGTGGAGCCCGACGGTTCGATTCTTCATCTTCGGGCGGGATTGGAAATGGAATACTTCTTTCAACCCAATTACGCGTTCACAGCCGGTGTGGGGATCAACAATATGGGCGGGAAACTTCTTTACATCGATTCCACTGCATTCTACTCGGGCGAAGATACTCTTACCGCAAATCCCGGCCAGTCGGTCAGGCAGAGATTCCAGTATATCGATTTCCCGCTGGGGTTGAAACTGAAGACCGAGGAGCTGGGATATCTCACCCTCTTCCTTCAACTGGGATTCAATCCCATGATACGTATCAATGCCTACGCCTCCGGCGATGATCCGTTTTCCGACAGGGAAAGCATCGGAGAGAGTGTTAAAACATTCAACCTGGGTTACCATGCAGGGCTGGGGGTGGAGTATCGCCTCGGCGGAAACACCGCGCTCATCGGGGGACTGAGGTGGAATGCAGGACTCACCGATATCACCGGGAATGATGAGGCCAATGTGACCCACCGGGCGGTTTCTGTCCATCTTGGGATCGTATTCTGAGTCCTATGAAAATCGCTATTGCACAGCTCAACTTTTTTATCGGGGACTTCGAAGGCAACTCCCGGCACATACTGGATGCAGCCCGCGAGGCCGTCAAAAAGAACGCCGAACTTTTAATCCTCTCAGAGCTGTCCCTTTGCGGTTATCCGCCACTGGACCTGCTGGAGAGGGAGGAATTCGTCCGCACCTGTGAAGATCAGCTCCGGGAACTGGCTTCTTCGCTGCCCCCTTCGCTGGGTGTACTGGCGGGAGCTCCCGAATTCAACCCGGAAAAAGAGGGCAAACTCCTTTTCAATTCCGCCTTTTTTATGGAGGGCGGGACTATCAGGCAGGTATTCAGGAAATCATTGCTGCCCACCTACGATATTTTCGACGAATACCGCTACTTCGAACCGAACCGTTCCTTCCGGTTGCTGGAATTCCGGGGAAAACGGATCGCGGTGACCATCTGTGAGGACCTCTGGGATGAACAGCCTTTTGAAAGCGAGTTCTCGCGAAGCAGGCTCTACACGGTCAATCCGCTGGAAGAACTCATGAAAATGGAACCCGACCTGGTGGTCAACCTGGCAGCCTCGCCGTTCTCCAACAGGAAAATGGAGGTGAAGCAATCCATATTCACAGGAAAAGCTGCCCGCTACGGCATTCCGGTGATCTACTGCAACCAGGTGGGTGCACAGACCGAACTGATCTTCGAGGGAGGATCGCTGGCGGTGAACAGCCGGGGGAGAGTATTGCAGAGACTCGCTTTTTTCCGGGAGGACTTTGCTGTGGTGGAGCTTGAAACACTGCTTTCAGAAAAGGCGACCGGAGAGGTTCCGGAGATTCCCGACCGGATCGGAATGATCGCCGATGCCCTTGTCTGCGGAATCAGAGATTACTTCGGCAAGCTGAAACTTTCCAGTGCCACCCTGGGGCTTTCCGGGGGCATCGATTCGGCGGTCACCCTGGTCCTTGCCGCAGAAGCACTGGGCCCTGATCGTATGCATGTGCTCCTTCTCCCCTCGCAATATTCCTCCCGGCACAGCGTGGACGACTCTGTGCAGCTCTGCCGCAACCTGGGAGTGACCTACCATATCCTTTCCATTGCCTCTCTTTTCGACCAATTCAGGGACACCCTGAAACCCCTATTCAGGGATCTGCCGGAAGATGTCACCGAGGAGAATATCCAGGCAAGGATCAGGTCTGTGCTGCTGATGGCCCTCTCCAATAAGTTCGGAAACATCCTGCTGAACACCAGCAATAAAAGCGAGACTGCCGTTGGATACGGCACCCTTTACGGGGATATGAGCGGGGGGCTGTCGGTGATAGGGGATGTCTACAAGACCGATGTCTACCGGCTGGCCCGTTTCTTCAACCGTGAAAGAGAGGTGATCCCTCCGAATATCATCACCAAACCCCCTTCGGCCGAGCTGAAACCAGGTCAGCGGGACACGGACTCTCTTCCCCCTTATGAGCAACTCGACCGGGTCCTGGAGGCTTACATCGAACGGCAGCTTCCCGTGGAGAAGATCCGCAGCCCAGAGGTGGACCCGGAGGAGGTGCAGCGAATCATCACCATGGTCAACCGGAACGAGTATAAAAGGTACCAGACACCACCCATACTGCGGATCTCCTCGAAAGCATTCGGAGTGGGCCGGCGGATACCGCTGGTGGCGAGATATGGCCCCCGGCATTGATTTTTTTTCTAATTTTGTGTGTTATTTAACATAACGGCACACCAAAACCAGGCTACCACTATGCAGGAGAGGAATTATAATGCAGATGATTGCATCGACAATCCAAAATCTGTATTCACCGTGCTTACGCCCAAAGAGAAGGAATTCCTGAAGCAAAATTATACCTGTGCCTTTTACAAAAAAGGAGAAATCATATTCAAGGAGGGCGACAAACCGATGGGCCTGATGATCCTGGCAGAGGGGAAAGTGAAGATTTTCAAAGAAGGAGTGGGCGGCAGGGAACAGATCGTACGTATGGCCAAGCCTGTGGGGTTTATCGGGTACCGCGCTCTATTCGCCGATGAGAACCATACGGCCACAGCGGTTGCCATTGAAGATTGTGTGGCCTGCATCATCGACAAAGAGAGCATATTCCGTGTGATGCGCAGCAATGCAGAACTGAGTCTCAGTGTGATCCAGTCTTTTGCCAGCGAGCTGGGTTTCTCACACGACCGCACAGTCACTCTCACTCAAAAGCATATCCGGGGACGCCTCGCCGAATCGCTGATCTTTCTGAAAGACACCTACGGCTACGAGGATGATCAGAAAACCATCAAAATCTATCTCTCGCGTGAGGATGTGGCCAATCTCTCCAATATGACCACCTCCAACGCCATCCGGACCCTATCGACCTTCGCCCAGGAGGGAGTGATCTCCATCGACGGACGGAAGATCAGGATCCTCGATCTGCCCAAGCTGGAACGGATCAGTGAGCTGGGGTAGGGTATGAAATATCTGGGGTATATTTTGACCTACAGCCTGATCTGGGGATTGCACCTCCTTCCCCGGCGCCTGTTTTATATGCTTTCGGACCTCCTTTACCTCCTAGTTCGACATGTGGCCGGCTACAGGAAACAGATAGTGAGAGAAAACATCTCCAGGGCATTTCCCGATTTCAGTCCCCGGGAGGCTGAGGCTACTGCGCGTAAATTCTACCACCACCTGTGCGACCTGATCCTCGAGTCGGCTGCTGCCCATTTCTGGTCCGAAGACCGGATCAACAGGCGGATGACCTACCGCAATCCCGAAATACTCGACAGGTTTTACAGGGAAGGGAAACAGGTGATCGCTGTCACCGCCCACTACGGGAACTGGGAGTTGCTGTCGAACATCGGATCGGTTACCCCCCACACCATTCTGGCTGCCTATAAACCCCTGAAAAATAAATATTTCGATAAACTGATCAGGGAAAACCGGGAACGTTTTAAACTGGTGACGGTGCCGATGGACCAGATTGCCCGGAGAATGATCCGGTATCACAGGGACAAAGAACCGGCACTCACGATATTTCTTTCCGATCAGCGCCCCATGATGCATAATATCCAGTACTGGACCAGGTTTCTGGGTCAGGACACCCCGCTCTTCCTGGGTGCCGAGAAACTGGCCCGGAAACTGGAGGCCGCCGTGATCTTCCTCAAGATACGGAAACTGGCAAGAGGAAGCTATGAAGCGGAGATCGTTCCTGTCTGTGACGATCCTGCCGCCGAGGAACCTTATCAGATCACCGAAACCCATGTCCGGATCCTGGAAGACCTCATCCGGGAGGAGCCTGCCTACTGGCTCTGGTCGCACCGCCGCTGGAAGCACTCCTACCGGGAGTATCTGGAAAAGAAGGAGAAGAGCGATCCCTTCAAAGATCCTGAAGGCCGTTCCGGGGGGTAAGCAGCCGGAGGATCTGTTGCTGATTCTTTTCAAAGGAGAAAAGCTCCTCCACCCGTTTCCGGCCGTTTTCCCCCATGCTTTGCCGGAGCGCCGGGTTTCCGGCAAGAAGCTGAACCTTCAGGGCCATCTCCCGTATATCGTTCCGGTCGGTCAGAAAACCGGTTTGGCCGTCCAGGATGATCTCGCTGGAAGAGTTGATATCGAAGGCCACCACCGGTATTCTGCTAGCCATCGCTTCGGCGATCACATACCCGAATCCCTCATAGTGTGACGAAAGCAGAAAAACGTCCAGCGACCGGAAAAAAGAGGGCATATCCTCTACAAACCCTAAAAAATCGACCCGGTCTTCGATCCCCAACCTCCTGGCCCGCTTCTGCAGGTACTGCATCAGCCGGCCCTCTCCGGCGATCACCAGCCGGAATTCCTGACCGTTCCCGGTCAGGAGTGGCATCATCTCCAGCAAATGCACATGCCCTTTCTCTTCCGACAACCGTCCGGCGCTGCCCAGGACGATCTCTCCCTTTGGAGCTTTGTAGAGCGGCTTCACCTCCTGATGGTATCTGGGCAGGTAAACTCCGTTATAGATCACTGTGATTTTCTCATCCGGTACCAGCCGGGGGTTGTTGGCGAGGATGGTCCGCTTGGTCTCGTGTGAATTGGCCATGATCCGGGTGATCACCCGTCTGAACAGATACCTGTTGATGGGGGAATTCCGGATAGGGATCGCACTTCCTCTCCGGTAAATGATCTTCGGCACTCCTGCCAGTTTGCCGGCGATACTTGCGATCTTCATGTCGCCCGAAAGATTGGTTATCAGCACTCCCACTCTTTCCCGGCGCAAAATACGGAATACCTTCCAGATCTTCACCGGATTCAGGAAACTCAGGTTGGCGATGTGCAACCCGTATCCGGCCAGGGAGATATCTTTGAGTTTTTGTGAAAGGGGGCTCCCAGGCGAAGAGATAAAAAGCGCTCTCCGTTGCTGTCTCACCAGGTAGGAGGCCACATCATAATGCCATTTTTCACCCCCTCCCCACGATCGCATGGTGTTGAAAAAGCAGACCGTCTGCTTCAGCAGCCTCCGCTCATCTTTATAGATATTCCGGAGTTTCACATACTTCAGGAATACCTCGTGAGCCGAATTCACACTGACGATGAATCCGTAGTAACCGTCCAGAAAGCCGGTTCTGAGGATGAAATCCTTGATGAATCTCCAGAGTGGATGAAGCAGGATGCTGTAAAAATAAACCCTCCTGCCCCTTTCGAAATAGGAGCGTGCCAGGATGGTGGAGAAGGTGTTCATCTGGATAAGATGCTCACTGACTGAGTAATATGAATAGTGGAGAATATCCCCTCTGAGGTATTTCCTGGAAGCCCCCTTATGAAGATAGAACCGGTCGTGGGGATTAAATCCGCCCCAGTATCCTTTTCTGGCGTCCCAGAGCCTCAGCTTCCTTGACGGATACCAGCTGGTGTGACGGATCCACTTGCCGCAGTAGTTGGTCAGCCGGTTGAAATAAAAACCGTCGTGGGTCCAGTTCTCCTTCGCCCGGAGTATGGAAGCGCGCAGTTCGTCCGACAATGCCTCGTCGGCATCGAGAGAGAGAATATAGGGTGATTGTGCCTGAAGGATCGCCCAGTTTTTCTGCTGGATATGGCCGATGAAACGGTGTCGGATGAATTTCGCCCCGAAAGATCGGCAGATCTCCCCGGTCCGGTCGGTTGAATAGCTGTCCACCACCACGATTTCGTCGGCGATGCCGTTTAATGAGCGAAGGCACCGCTCGATATTGCGCTCCTCATTGAAAGTGATGATGACAGCTGATATCCTGACCTGCATGGGCTTCTAATGGTGTAAATATACTCTTTTCACCCGCTCGGGTATCGATGTAAGCAATTCATAGGGGATGGTCCCGATCCGGGCTGCAACCTCCCCTGCCGTCTGGCTTTTTCCGAAAACCTCCACCGGGTCCCCCTCGGCTACCCGGAGCCCTGTGACATCGACCATCGTCATATCCATGCAGATGTTGCCGATAGTGGGCGCCGGCATTCCTGACACCCAGACTCTGCCCGTCCCGTTGCCGAGTCTCCGGTCCATTCCGTCGGCATACCCCACCGGGATAGTGGCCACCAGGGTTTCCCGTTCCAAAGGCCCGCTCCTGGAATAGCCCACGGTTTCTCCCGGAGGTACTTTCCTGACCTGTGAAACGGAGGTACGGAAAGTGCTCACCGGACTGAGGCTGCCTGAACGCCCGATGCCATGGAGTCCTATCCCCAGCCGGACCATATCGTACTGGGCACCCGGGAACCGCTCGATTCCCGCCGAGTTGAGCATGTGTTTCAGATAGGCGTAATCCAGCGCTCCTGAAATGCTCCCTGTGATCCGGTCGAACCGGGTGAACTGGAGTGAGGAGAATTCATCATGTTCAGGCTCATCGCTGGCCGAGAGGTGAGAAAAAACGGAGGCGATCCGGAATTCAGGCCGGATCAGCATAGGGATCAGATCCTCCAGGTCCTCCTCCATAAATCCGAGCCGGTGCATCCCGGTATCGATTTTGATATGGACCGGGTATCGGTCCAGGCCACGGTAGCGAACATGGGCATAAAAGGCCTCCAGCACCCTGAAACTGTAAAGCTCCGGCTCCAGCCTGTAATCGGTCATCACTCCAAAACCGGCCGGGTCGGGATTGAGCACCAGAATCGGCAGATGGATCCCGGCCTTCCGGAGTTGCACCCCTTCATCGATAAAGGCCACAGCCAGGTAATCGACCTGGTGGAACTGCAAAAGTCCGGCGATCTCCGCACTGCCGGTTCCGTAGGAGAGCGCTTTGACCATGACCATGGTCCGGACACCGGGAGCGAGGAGAGAACGGAAATAATTCAGGTTCGATACCATGGCATTCAGATCGATCTCCAGTACGGTCTGATGGGTCTGCTGCTGGAGATCGGCGGTGATCCTTTCGAATCCGAAACTCCGTGAACCTTTGACCAGAACGGTTCGTTCCCTGAAAAGGTTCCTGTCGGCCCGTTCCAGAAAATCCCCGGTATCATTGTAAAAGAGAGCATTCTCGCCGAACAGCTCCCTGTTCCTGAGCATGGCCGGACCGATCCCTATGAACTGTTGGATGCCCCTGCGCCTGAGGATGGAGGCGATCTCGGAATAGAGTTCCCTTTCGGCCATGCCGCTCTGGAGCAGATCGGAGAGGATCACCGCGGTACCCCGGCTGCTTTCCTGCTGATCGGCCAGGTCCAGCGCTGCCAGGAGTCCCCCGGTATCGGAATTGTAGGTATCATTGATCAAAATACTCCGGTGGATACCCCTGAGCATCTCCAGCCTCATATTGACCGGTTCCAGCTCTCCGATGCGGATGGAGGCTGCGGAAAGCGGCATTCCCGATTCCAGAGAGAATGTGAAGGCGTGCAGTGCATTCTCGATGGAAGCATCGTCACTGAACGGCAGACGAAATTCTGCCTGCCCGTAAGGGGTTTGAGCCGTGACAACCGTTCCCTGCCATTCTCCCCGGCTGATGCCGTAGCGGTAGGTGGCATCACCTTCCAGGCACCAGTCCGCAACCACCCCGTTAAATTCCTGCAAATACTCCGGAAGAGGCCTCGTATCCAATAACACATCGGAACGGCAGATCAGTTTTTCGCATCCCCTGAACAGGCTCAGTTTCTCCTGCAATTTCTCTCTGATCCCTCTGAAATTCTCCTGATGGGCCGT
Organism: uncultured Bacteroides sp.; assembly: GCA_964579515.1. Classification (GTDB taxonomy): domain Bacteria; phylum Bacteroidota; class Bacteroidia; order Bacteroidales. The sequence goes on from CAZOHA010000025.1 coordinate 27,309, forward strand.
TCCAAGGTGGGTAAACAGTCCGATCCGCGGCCGGATGATCCTCTCCAGTCGTGCCATCTCTCCGGGCCTGGAGATACCGGCCTCGATCACTGCCAGATCGTGCCCCGGTCCGGCCATCCAAAGCGAAAGGGGCACCCCCACCTGACTGTTGTAACTCTTCGGGCTTCTGTAGACAGGAAGATGATCTCTCAGCATCTGGAAGATCCACTCCTTCACAATGGTCTTTCCGTTGCTTCCGGTGACGGCGGCCACGGTTCCGGCAAATTCCTCCCTCCTGGCTGAAGCGATCCCCTGCAGAGCTACAAGGGTATCATCCACCCGGCAGAAGCCTGCTCCGGGGAATTTACCGGGATCGGGAAGCCGGGAGACCAGAAAAGCCCTGATGCCGCTCCTGTAAAGCTCTTCCAGGTAATCATGACCGTCATGCCGTTCCCCGACAAGTGCGATAAACAGAATACGGGGCGAAGGAAGGAGGGTCCGGCTGTCAATGGCCAGTTCATCCACTGCGAGATGGCAGTTGCCATGCAATGACCCCTGACAGCTTTCACTGATTTTTTCCAGTGTCCATTCCGGTCCCATAGACTACTTCCTGGGATTTACCCGTGAAAAACATTCCCTGCACAAAGGCTCATAGGTGCCGGTCTCCCCCAGCAGGATCAACTGTTCATCATCCGATAGCCGGTGGGTATAACTGGCCAGTTTTCCGCATTGCATGCAGATGGCGTGGACCTTGGTGACATATTCAGCCACGGCCATCAGCTGCGGGATCGGTCCGAACGGGTCACCCTTAAAATCCATATCGAGTCCGGCAACGATAACTCTTATTCCGCTATCTGCCAACTGATTACACACATCGACCAGTCCCGGGTCAAAAAACTGGGCCTCATCGATCCCGACCACTTCCACCTGGCTCGTCATCAGAAGAATACTGGAGGAGGAATCCACCGCCGAACTGAGAATGGAATTCTCGTCATGGGAAACCACCTCATCTTCCGAATAGCGCTTTTCAACCTGAGGTTTAAAGATCTCCACCTTCTGCCTGGCAAACCTGGCTCTCTTCAGCCTCCGGATGAGTTCCTCGGTCTTTCCCGAAAACATCGATCCGGTGATCACCTCGATCCATCCCTGTCTGCTCTTCCCCTCACCCGTGTTTTCAAGAAACATCGTACAAGATAATAAGAAGATTATCGTTAATTTTGTGAAGATCCAGTTCGTGAAATCCGAGATATACTATGGAATTCAAAAACACCTTCGAAATCCTGACTAAAGATATACAAGATATAGAAAAACTGGTGGCCAGCCTTCAAAATTCCGGAGGGGGTTCCACCATAGAACTGGATCTGGCGCTTTCCAAGCTGAGGAACGTTTACGAGATCCTGACACTTATCAGAGACGACCGGTCGGCTGCGGCGAGTAATCCCGAACCTCGCCGGGAAGCCCCGGCGCCTCCCTCCGAAAGGAGGGAGATCGCCCCGCAGGACAGGAGGGGTATCAGTCCGCTGGCCGGGGACGGAGAGCAGCCACAGGCAGAAACAGGCGTTCCTCCACAGGCGCAGACCGGTGTTCCGCCACAGGCAGAAACAGGCGTTCCTCCTCAGGCGCAGACAGGCGTTCCTCCTCAGGAACAGACCGGTACGCCGGCCGGAAACGAAACCGGGGCTGACTCCGGGCCCGGATCTGGGACTCTGCCCGCGGAGCCGCCCCGGGAACGGGAAGATCCCGTAGCCACCAGCCCGGCACCCTCCATTCTGGCAGAGAAATTCTCCGCCTCATCGAGCATCAACGATAACATGGGCGGTGGCAGGGAAAAGAAACCAGAGTCGAAATACCTTGGAAAGCCCATCGACAGCATCGGTCGGAATATCGGGATCAATGACCGGTTCCTGATCATACGCGAGATGTTCGACGGAGATGCCGACCGTTTCAGCAGGCTGGTCCGTCAGCTGGATGAGGCCGGGAACTATGAGGAGGCCGAAAAGTTGCTCGACGAAGCATTCTCAGGGAACAGAGATCACGACGGTGCAGAGATCCTGGAGGGACTTGTCAAACGCAGGTACACCCTGAAATAGATGTCGAAACTTTTCCTGGTCCCCACTCCGCTGGGTAACCTGGGGGATATGACCCTGAGAGGATTGGAGGTATTGAAGCAGGTGGATCTGATCCTGGCCGAAGACACCCGGAAGTCGGGCCACCTGCTGAAGCACTACGGGATCACCAAGCCGCTCCTTGCCCACCACAAATTCAATGAGCACAAAACTGTCCGGTCGGTGATCGAGCGACTGTCGGCAGGGACTGATGTGGCACTGATCACCGATGCAGGAACACCGGGGATATCCGATCCGGGATTCCTGCTGGTCAGGGCCTGCCTGGAACATGGGCTGGAGGTGGAGACCCTTCCGGGTCCCACCGCATTCCTTCCGGCGCTGGTCAATTCCGGTATCCCCTGTGACCGGTTCACATTCGAAGGTTTCCTTCCTCACAAAAAGGGAAGAATGAAAAGACTCGGGGAGCTGAAATCCGAGCACCGGACCATGGTGTTCTACGAATCCCCCCACCGGCTCGGAAAAACTCTCGGACAGCTGGCCGAACAAATGGGCCCCGGGCGAAAAGCATCGGTCTCCCGCGAGCTTTCGAAACTCCACGAGGAGACCGTCAGGGGAACTCTGGAGGAGCTGGTCGAATATTTCACTTCACATCCTCCCCGCGGAGAGATCGTGATCGTGGTGGAAGGATCCGGCTCCTGAGTGACCGGGAAGATCTTGATTCACCTGGGGTCAGTAAGGGCGGAGCCTGCCCGATCCGGTAATGCGCACCCTGATTTCGGGATTTCCTCGGTAGATGATGTCGCCCGATCCCGTTATGGTGGCATCCAGATAATCGGTGGCAAACAGAAATATTCTTCCGGACCCGGTCGTTGTGGCTTCCACTTCGGAGGCCACCAGTTCCAGCGCATCGATCCTGCCGGAGGAGGCCGACCGGTATTCCGCAACTGCTGCATCACCATACAGTTCCACCCTGCCCGAACCTGTCAGTAAGGCATCCACCGCAACCGCAACCTCCACGGAAGCCCTGACCCTTCCGGAAGAACTGTGACGAATGGACAGGTATTCGGGTCCGTAAACAATACCTCCGTCCACTGTCCCGGAACCTGAATTATCGAGACTTACCTCTCCGGCATGGATCTCCTCCAGCTGGACAGTTCCCGAACCGGAATTTCCGGCTTCAAACCGAGGCGTGACGGCCGTATCGAGCCGGAGGTAACCAGATCCGCTGTTGGAACACTCCACCACCGGTCCCGATCCAATATCTGCCTCCAGTCTTCCGGACCCGGAGAGCCTCAGGTAATCCAGTTCAGGAAGAGTCACATAAATCTCCACAGGTGCGTTGGACCTGAAACAGCTTCCGTCCCTGGTCCTTACAGTAAGGGTATATCCTGAGACATAGGTTTCGATGACCGGCAGCAGGTTCTCCTGGGCCACCACCTCCACACTGTAATCATCGTCTCTCGCAACATACACATTGAAGGAGCCGGTATTATGAATGCCGGAAAAGGTGTGTAACTCACGGAACTCGCTTGTTACCGGACCTGATCCGTTCATGCAGGGTCCGTAGTAATAGCAACCGGTACAGGCCGCTGTGAGGGCAAATATCAATGCTATCGGTAATTTTCTCATTATATCAAAGTTAGGATCAATAAGAATTCACTTTACCGGAAAGACAACCGCAGGAGAAAAAAGATGCTTAAAACATGAAAAAAAAGAGGATGCCTCTGACGTCCGTTTCCGAACACCTTTGTTGCACCAGCGGACAGAACGATCCAAGGAATCCAGCAGGTCCTTTGTTATTATACTTCTGTTATTCTGCACTTTACAACGAATGGCATGATGATTGAACTTCAATTATCACAGTCCACTCACTTTCCTCTGTCAGGAGTCCATATAATTCAGAGGCTGCCCCAACCCGGGCAGCCTCTTCACTGTGCGTGACATGGTTTCGTTTTAATAGATTTTAACAAATGGAGAACAAACCTTTCTGTTCGTATTTTGTTTAATCTTTGAGTTAAACAAATAAACAAAATCATGGAAAGAAAAGATAGATCCAATCGGTTCAGCCAGATGCTCCCCGCAATGATGGCCTCCATTATGATTTTCGCATCAGCGGACCGGGTACGTGCCGGGGACGCCGCAGGAGATATCTGTATGGAGGCATGGATGACTGTTCCCTTTACCGCTCCGTTTCAGGAGAGAGAGCTGAATGTGGAAACCTGGATGGCGGTATCTTTCAATGAGCCTCTGGCGGAATCCGAGATTTCCCTGGAATCCTGGATGACCACCTCTTTCAGCGCTGTGCTCCCCGAGCAGAACCTGTTTGTGGAGAGCTGGATGCAGGATCCCTTCGGGGAGGAGTACTTTGTTACCGAAGACCAGCTTATCATGGAGAGCTGGATGAAAGATAACTGGACTGAAAAAGATAACCGGATCTAAAAGGGCGGGGGTTCATGAAATCCCTCATTGGCACCCAGATCCTCGTTCGATTCATTAATCTTAGACGGGATGGTGAAACCGTTTTCACCATCCTCCACCAATGCCAGGGTATCGTCCAGATCGACAAATTTGGCATATTCTCTGACGAATTTGAGCTGAATATCTCCGGTGGGACCGTTCCGGTGTTTTGCAACGATAATTTCTGCAATCCCTTTCAGTGAATTTCCCTCTTCGTCCACATCGATGCCGTAATATTCGGGCCGGTGAATAAAGAGGACCAGATCAGCATCCTGTTCAATGGCACCCGATTCCCGGAGGTCCGACAACTGAGGCCTCTTATTGCCCGATCGCATCTCCACACTCCGGTTCAGCTGCGAAAGGGCGATGATCGGAACGTCCAGTTCCTTGGCCACACTTTTCAGTGACCTGGAGATATTGCTCACCTCCTGTTCCCTGCTCCCTGAATCCTTTGTCCCGGTCATCAGCTGCAGATAGTCGATCACCACTGCCTGTATATCGAACTTCTGTTTCAGTCGCCGGCATTTAGCCCTGAACTCGAAAATGGAGATGGCAGGGGTGTCATCCACATAGACCGGGGCTTTCTCCAGATCTTTTATCTTATATTCCAGCTGCTCCCATTCGTAATTCTCAAGACGCCCGGTCCTGATCTTATCCGAAGCCAGATGCGTCTCTCCGATGATCAGCCGGTTCACCAGCTGTATCGAAGACATCTCCAGCGAAAAGACAGCCACCGGCCGGCTGTGGTCCACCGCCATGTTCCGGGCCATGGAGAGTACAAAAGCTGTCTTTCCCATCGAGGGACGGGCCGCGATGATGATCAGGTCGGAACGTTGCCAGCCCGAGGTGAGCCGGTCGAGCCGGGTGAACCCCGACGGGACACCGCTGAGGCTGTCCTGCCTTTTCCCGGCTTCCTCGATCTGCTCAATGGCTGCCTTCAACAGGTTGTCGAGCTTTACAGTCTCCTTTTTAATATGCCCTTCGGCTATGTTAAGCAACTCACTCTCGGAGAAATCGAGCAGGTCGTCCACATCGATTCCTTCATCAAAAGCCCGTTGCTGGATCTCGGAAGAAACCCTGATCAGTTCCCGCTGGATATATTTCTGTGCCACGATCCGGGCGTGATACTCCAGGTGAGCGGCCGAACCCACCCTGGAGGTGAGCTGAGTGATGTAGGCAGCCCCTCCGACCGCTTCCAGTTTCTCAAGCTTTCTCAACTCTTCGATCACAGTCAGAAGGTCGATGGGCTTCTCATGCTGAGAAAGGGACTGGGCCACTTCATAAATCTGCTGATGTGAATCCTTATAGAAACTGGCGGGTTCCAGGATATCCAGAACTGACAGGATCGCATCCTTCTCCAGCATAATCGCACCCAGAACTGCCTCCTCCAGGTCGAGGGCCTGAGGAGGGATTTTTCCGTAATCGAGGACCTCGGGGGACTGCTTTCTCGGACTGTTTTGCTGTTGCCTGGCCATGATCAGAAATTTCCGTTCAAAGGTAACCATCCCGGTGGTCTCTCCACTCATCCGTGGCAGGGAAATTTGCACATCCTCCATTCAAGTTATTATTCACAGATGTTGAAAAATGAAATACCTTTATCCCCCATGATCCTGTTCTCCCCCGCAAAGATCAATGTGGGACTCCACATCCTCTCGCGAAGAGGGGACGGATTTCATGACCTCCAGAGTGTGATGGTCCCGTTCGACCTTTGTGACATCCTGGAAATTAATCACTCCGCTGCGGTTTCCTCCTTAAGCCAACCCTTTCGAATGGAGATGAGCGGTATTCCGGTGGAGGGTGCCTGGGAGGAGAATCTCTGCCACAGAGCCTGGCTTATCTTTACCGAAAAGGTTCCCCTGCCCCCTCTGAGAACACACCTTCACAAGCAGATCCCGCCCGGAGCCGGACTGGGTGGAGGCTCTTCCAACGGCACTACCATGCTGATGGGATTGAACCGGTTAGCAGATTATCCTCTGGGAATGAAGGAGCTGGAATCGATGGCAGCCTCCCTGGGAAGCGACTGCCCTTTCTTCCTCTGCAACCGCCCGATGCGGGCAGAAGGCAGGGGTGAGATCCTCCGTGAACTTTCCTCCAAACCAGCCCCGCTCCATATGGTGGTCCTTTTTCCGGGCATCCATATCTCCACTGCGGAAGCGTTCAGCCAGGTGGTACCTGAAAGGCGGACCGTGGATCTGGGGGAACAGATATTAAAACCGCCCGGGCAGTGGGAAGATCTCGTGACGAATGATTTTGAGCCATTTCTCTTCCGTAAATACCCGCTGCTGCAGAAACTCAAGGAGAAACTGCTCCGCTCAGGAGCGCTCTATGCCTCTGTGACCGGCAGTGGTTCGGCGATCTACGGACTGTTCAGTTCCCCGCCTGCCCTGCCGGAAGAACTGGAGGATTTCTTCCTGTGGAAGGGTACGGTCTTCAATCCCGCCTAACTGAATTCGACCAGCAGATGCGTTTTGGCCACTTTTTCGCCGGTCTGGACGAAGATCCCGCCGATCGTTCCATCGACGGGCGACAGCACTTCGTTCCGCATCTTCATCGCCTCCAGGATCAGCAGGGGCTGACCCTGGACCACCACATCCCCCTCATTGACCATCACTCTCTGTATGGTTCCCGGAATCAGTGCCCGCACCTGCTTTTCATTGGGCCTGGTCCAGAACTTACGGTTTCTGAATTTCGAATTCAGACGGGTCGTATATACTGCCGTGCCGATTTGAAGTTTGTCCATGGTTCAATGATTAAAAGGGCGGAACCCCGTGTTTCTTTGCAGGCATCCCCACACTCTTTTCACCGGATACCTCCAGCGCATGCTGCAGTGATTTCCTGGTTTCCCAGGGTTCGATCACCGAATCGATATACCCTTTTGCCGCAGCCACATAGGGATTGGCAAATTTCTCCTTATACTCCTGGACCTTCTGAAGGCGCATGGCCTCGGGATCCTCTGCGGCGGCGATCTCTTTCCTGAAAATGATATTGGCAGCGCCTTCCGGTCCCATGACAGCCACCTCTGCATCGGGCCAGGCAAACACAAAATCGGCACGCAGATGCCTGGAATTCATTGCAATATATCCTCCCCCGTATGCTTTGCGAAGAATGACGGTGGTTTTCGGCACGGTGGCTTCGCTGTAGGCGTACAGTACCTTGGCCCCGTGGCGGATCACCCCTGCATGTTCCTGGTCCACACCGGGCAGATAGCCCGGCAGGTCGACGAAGGTGACGATGGGAATATTGAACGCATCACAGTACCGGATAAATCTGGCTGCCTTATCAGAAGAATCCACATCCAGGACCCCGGCCAGAACCAGTGGCTGATTGGCCACAAATCCCACCGTCCGGCCGTTAACAGTGCCGAATCCGATCACAATGTTGGCCGCCCAGCTCTCCTGGATTTCGAAGAAATCGGAACCATCGGTCACCGCACGGATCACACTTCGGACATCATAGGGCTGCCTGGGATCGTCCGGAACGATCTTGGTGATATCAAATTCCTCCAGCGGTTCCCGAAGCTCCCGCCTGGCGGGCACATCGGTATTGGACCATGGAAGGTAACTCAGCAGTGCTTTGATCTGTTCGAAGCACTCATCTTCGGTTTCGGAGAAGAAATGGGCATTCCCGGTGATCTCGCTGTGCACCCTGGCGCCGCCCAGCTCCTCCATGGTGATGTCTTCACCGAGAACCGTCTTGATCACTTCGGGACCCGTAATGAACATCTTTGAAATGCTGTCCACCACGAATACGAAATCGGTCAGTGCCGGGGAATAGACCGCACCGCCCGCGCAGGGACCCAGGATCACTGAAATCTGGGGAATCACGCCGGAGGCGAGGGTGTTTCTGAAGAAGATCTCTCCGTAGCCCGCCAGTGAATTGACGCCCTCCTGGATACGGGCCCCTCCCGAATCGTTGATCCCGATCAGGGGCATCCTCATTTTCAGAGAGTGGTCCATAATCTTGGTGATCTTGCGCGCATGCATGAATCCAAGAGAACCCCCTGCAACCGTGAAATCCTGCGCGAAGATGCAGACCGGCCTGCCCCCGATGGTGCCGGTCCCGGTGATCACCCCGTCACCGTGAAGCTTTTTCCGGTCCATTCCGAAATCCTTTGCATCGTGCTCGACGAAGAGGTCGTACTCGTTGAACGACCCCTCATCCAGCAGTTTGACAATTCGCTCACGGGCAGTCATTTTACCCATGGCCACCTGCTTCTGGATCGCCTGTTCGCCGCCCCCCTGAAGGATCTCTTCGCGGCGTTTTTTCAGTTCCTGGACCTTTTTTGAAGATGCCATTGCTTTCTGGAATTAATTTGCGGTTACAATCTTACGAAAAACAACCCTGTGATAAAAACTGTTAGAGAATATATGGTTACCTGGGCGCCAGACGCATCAGAAAAATGGCCACGGTCAGGAAAAGGAGGTTGGGCAGCCAGACGGCCGCCATTACCGGCAGCAGTCCCCCGATGGCAAACTGTTTCGAGAATTGCTGGAATAAAATGTAGGTAAAACTGATCACCACGCCTATGGCGATCTGCATCCCGATCCCCCCGCGCAGTTTCCGGGAGGAGACCGCCACGCCTATCAGAGTGAGAATAAAGGTGGAGAAAGGAAAAGCGATCCGGTTGTGACGTTCGATCTTGTAAGCGGTAACATTGGTTTCTCCCTGCATCAGCTGCTGATCGATGAAATCATCCAGCTCTTTCAGGCTCATGGTTTCCACAATGTTCATCCTCATTTGGAAGTCGTCGGGATGGATGGCCAGCGCGGTATCGATCAGCCTTCCCTCCTCGATGGTCTCGTTAAGCCCGTCGATGGTGCGGATATAGTACCTCCGCGCCTGCCATTTGTTGGAGGTGGTATCCCACCGGATCTGATCGGCGAACATCTTGGAGACCAGCTGACCATCTTCGAACTTTTCGATGGTGAACTGATACCCCACCCTGGAGATGTTGCTGTAATTCTGAAGATAAATGAATATTCCCGGTTCGATCTGGCGGTGAAAATTGGTGGTTTTAAACCTCCTGGGCCTTTTCTTGATATATTGTTCCTCGAATTCGAGCTTCACCTTGTTGGCATCCGGAATGACGCGGTCGCTCAGGTAGAAGGATGCGGAGGCGATCATGGTGGCGGAAATCATGTAGGGCAGTAAAAGCCTTCGAAAACTCATCCCGCTGTCGAGTATGGCTATGATCTCAGTATTGTAGGCCATCCTGGAGGTAAAGTAGATCACGGCGATAAACGCGAAGAGGGAGCTGAAAAGAACGGCGAAATAGGGGATGAAGTTCAGGTAGTAATCGAACAGGATCGCCCGCAGATTCGCTCCGTTCTCAATGAAATCATCGATCTTTTCCGACAGATCAAAGATCACTGCGATCGACAGAATCAGCACGATCGACAGGACGAACGAACCCAGGAACTTCCGGATCACATAGAGATCGAAGATCTTCAGCCCCAGGAACCTTATAATCTTGTACCTAAAGCGGGTATCATCTTTTCCTTCCATGCAGTGAAAGTACCTTTTAATATGTTTTCGCGGGCTGTTCTGACAAGCCTCAGGTAGAAGGCCAGATTGTGCAGTGTGGCGATCTGTGCACCGAGCATCTCACCCGATACGATTAAATGACGGAGATAGGCCCTGGAATATTGCCCGTCCACATAGCTGGTTCCGGAAGGATCGACCGGGGTGAAATCATTCGCCCACTTCCTGTTCTTTATATTGATAATGCCTTCCCCGGTGAAAAGCATCCCGTTACGCCCGTTCCTGGTGGGCATCACGCAATCGAACATGTCCACTCCCCGGGCAATGGCCTCGAGAATGTTCACCGGGGTACCCACTCCCATCAGGTACCTGGGTTTATCCTCCGGTAAGATGGAATTCACCACCTCCACCATGCCATACATCATCTCGGGGGGTTCCCCCACTGACAATCCGCCGATGGCGTTGCCCGGTGCCTCTTTCCGGGCGATAAAATGAGCAGATTCTCTCCGGAGGTCTTCAAAGACACTGCCCTGAACGATGGGAAAAAAGGCCTGAGGATAGCCGTACCGGAATTCGGTTTCCCCGGAACGCTGCCATCCCCGGTCCAGCCAGTGATGTGTCAGTTCCATCGATTTCCTGGCGTAACCTGCCTCGCATGGCCAGGGGGTGCATTCGTCAAAGGCCATGATCACATCAGCACCGATGATCCTCTGGATATCAACGATGTTCTCTGGGGTAAAAAAGTGTCTCGAACCGTCGATATGTGAACTGAACCAGGCCCCCTCCATGGTCAGTTTGCGGTTGGCCGCCAGCGAAAAAACCTGATACCCGCCACTGTCGGTGAGGATGGAGCGGTTCCAGTTCATAAAACGGTGTAAACCACCTGCCTCCCTCAGGGTTTCCAGACCGGGACGCAGATATAGATGATAGGTATTCCCGAGGATGACAGGTGCGTCCAGATCCTCCTCAAGCTCCCGCTGATGCACCCCTTTCACACTCCCCGATGTGCCTACGGGCATGAATACCGGTGTCGGGATCTCGGAGTGTGCCGTCCGGATCCTCCCTGCCCTCGCACTGCTTTGCCGGTCAAGTTCTGTAATGGTAAAGTCCAGGGGATCCATAAGAGCTGCAAAGATACGCAATTGTTGAAAATCTGTATTTACCTGTAAGGATCCCCCGGTTAACTTTGTATTCCATGAATATGGGAGAACTCCTTGCCACTTACGATCTTTCCGATCTGCTCACAGGGGCAGTCTATCTGCTGGCAGTGACCATCCAGCTTTACTACCTTCTGGGAATTCAGCTCAAACTTGGCCTCCACCGACCCGGAAAGCCGGCGGATCCCGTCAGGGTTAAGGATAATCCGGGCGGGATCAGCGTAGTGATTTGTGCCCGGAACGAGCAGGAGAATCTCAGGAGGTTTCTCCCCGGGATCCTGGAACAGGACTATCCCGATTTTGAAGTGGTGGTGGTCAATGATGCCTCCACCGACGACAGTGCCGAATTATTGAATGACCTTGCCCGGAAATATTCCCGGCTGCGGATTACATCGATCCCGTTAAATGATAAATTCAGGCACGGAAAGAAGCTGGCGCTGACCATCGGACTGAAGGCGGCTCGTTTCGACCGCGTTCTGCTCACCGATGCCGATTGTTATCCGGAAAGCGACCGGTGGATCGGGAACATGGCATCTCATCTGGAAGGCGGGAAACAGATCGTGCTGGGCTACGGGGCTTACGAATACCGCAAAGGTTTGCTCAACCGGTTGATCAGGTATGAAACTGTAGCCGCCGCCATGATGTTCCTTTCACGCGCTTTGAAAGGTCGACCCTATATGGGGGTGGGCAGGAACCTGGGCTATGATAAGACGCTATATTTCAGCAGCGAAGGATTCAGGAACCACTACCATATTCCTTCAGGTGATGACGACCTCTTTGTCAATGCAGTTGCCACGGGCGAAAACACAGCCGTGGAACTGAACAGGTCGAGTTTCACCCGCTCCCTTCCTCCGGAGTCGGCAGGAGCCTGGATCCGGCAGAAAAAACGTCATGTTACCGCCGGGATCCACTATAAAAAAACAACAAGATTCATCCTGGCAGCCGACTGGGTCAGCAGATTAATGCTCTATGCAGGCCTGATTTTATTGATATCACTCACCCCCTGGAAGTGGGTCGCAGCCCTGGTTTTCCTGATTTACACTGGAGTCAGGATGGTGGTTCTGAAATTGGGAATGCGCCGTTTGGACGAAAAGTATTTATTATTACCTTCGCTGCTGTTTGACCCGGTCTTGCCGCTGTTTCTCGGGATCATCTGGTTAAGCAATCTTTTAGATTCAAAGTATCAAGTATGGAATTGAATTCCAACCTGTCCCTCAAGGCCCAACAGGATATTGAATTAGTGGAGAAAGCACGAAGGGGTGACCAGCTGGCCTACGGGGAGCTGCTTGGCAGGTACCGGGACGCGATCTATTTCATGTTGCTGAAAATGGTGAACAGCCCGGTAGACGCTGAAGACCTGACCATCGAAGCTTTCGGGAAAGCGTTTAAGAACATCGATCAGTATACCCCCAATTTCGCCTTCTCCACCTGGCTTTTCAAGATAGCCACCAATAATTGCATCGATTTCATCCGCAAAAAGAGGGCTGCCCATGTTTCGCTCGACCAGTCGGTGGACGGGGAGGATTCTCTGACTCCCTCCTCGCTGATCCAGTCCGATTCTCCCGACCCCGAATCATCGATGATCAACGAACAGAAGGTGAAGCACATGCGAAATGTGGTATCGAAGCTGAAGCCCAGATACCGTCAACTGGTGGAATTGCGCTACTTCAAGGAATACTCCTATGAGGAGATCGCAGTGGAGCTTGACATCCCCATCGGCACGGTCAAAGCCCAGTTGTTCCGCGCCCGTGAGCTGCTCCTGAATATCCTCAACCGGTCCAGGGAAAAACCCTAGGATGCAGTTGATCGGCAAATACTTTCCCGGCCTGACAAAGGAACAGAGTTCCCTATTCGAACAACTTCTCCGTATCGTACCGAAACTGAACGAACAGGTCAATATCATTTCACGGAAAGACATCGGACATCTGGAGGAAAGGCACATCCTGCACTCCCTGGCCATAGCCAGGTTATTTCAGTTCGGGAACGGATGTATCACGGTGGATGCAGGAACAGGAGGCGGTTTCCCGGGTATCCCGCTGGCCATATTATTCCCGATGGCAAAATTCATTCTGGCGGACTCCATCAGGAAAAAAATCCGGATGGTGGAAAAGATCACAGGGGAACTTGGACTCGCCAATGTGGAACCGGTATGGCAACGTGTCGAGGATCTGGAACTGCAGGCCCGTTTTGTGGTATCCCGGGCGGTTGCTCCACTGCCCACCCTTCATCGCTGGACCCGGGAACTTCTCTCGTCCGGTTCCGGTTCTGAGGATACGCCGGGAGGTCTGATTGCCCTGAAGGGCGGAAACCTGAAAGCGGAGTTGGAACCCTTCGGAAACAGGGTGGAGTGCTATCCCATTTCGGATTGGTTCTCAGAACCCTTTTTTTTATCAAAATCGGTTGTTTTTTTGAAAAAATGACTAATTTTGCACTCTCTTAAAAAGGAGAGGCAGTCATGAAACGTACATTCCAGCCATCCAACAGGAAAAGAAAGAACAAGCACGGGTTCAGGGAGCGTATGTCCACCGCAAGCGGACGAAATGTTCTGGCGGGCCGCAGGAGAAAAGGCCGGAAGAAACTTTCCGTTTCTGACGAGCCCAGGCACAAGACGTGACCTGAAATACATTCCCTGTTTCAGATTTCTTCACCCCTTTTGATATTGAACGCAGCGGATCCGGTTGCGGAATTGCAGTATTACACCCATTATTTGTATTTTTGGGCTCGCTCGGCCTTTGGAGGAGAGAAGGTATTTGAGCACGTGTCAACCCGGTCCCATGGCCAGAAAGAAATCGGATAAAAGAAGGAAACAGCCCTGGAAGGACCAGCAGACTCAGAAATCGAAGTATGCACTTCATTTCTTTTTTGAGTCGCGCGGGAAAAGGCAGGTCGGGGAGGAATTCTGCAGGGAACTAACCGGCAGGATCAAACCTGAGTTCGGCTCCCGGGGCAGGGTCATCCACTGGAGTGGCGAGGCTCCCGCCGGTGACCCTGAAGGAGAGGGTTATGCGGTCCTGTTCGATCACCGTTTCCTCGGTCATCTGTTCAATCCCAACGAGTTTTATCAGCTCGAGCTGGATCATGATTCCAGACGGTTCAGGTATTATGAACTCCACTTCATCGGAAGGGAACAGGAGGAGAAGGCGGGGATCATCCTGCCCGAATCATCTCTTCCCTATCTCACCGGGATCTCCCGAACCACCGGAACCCTGGAACCGGCTGTTATTGAGCGGATCCTGGAGAAGCGCGGATTCCGGAAAGACCGGATAGTTATCCATCAGGACCCGCCCGCCGAAGGACAGAAGCCAGTTCCGGTCATCCACCGTCTCCTCCGGTCAATCCGCCTGGCTCTGGCCTGGAATACCATTCTTCCGTTGAGGGAGGCTAAGCTTACGAAGGCCAGAAGGTCCTTCTTTTTCACAGAACATCCGCTTTTCAGGCTGGCATTCTTTTTCACCGCATTATCCATATTCGTGCTGCTTCCCTTCATGAGTCTCGATGCGGGACTTTCGGGCGATGATGAAAAACATTACCAGCATGCGGAAAAGGTTTTCCGGTATTTCACGGAGGACGATCCCGCCGCCCTGGACGATCCGAGACTGAAACTGAATTACTACGGGCAATCGTTCGATTTCTTCACCTATCTGTTGATCAAGTGGTTCGGCCTGGAGGAGCATCCCTATGAAGCGAGGCACGTGATGGTGGCTCTGACCGGTGCCGCTGCCATCCTCTGTACGGGTCTCCTTGTCAAACTCTTCGCGGGATATTCCGGGGCCTTGCTGGCCCTGGTCCTGATGTTCCTCTCTCCCCGGTTCCTTGGTCACTCACTGAACAATCCGATGGATATCCCCTTCGCCCTGGGAAACATTTTCACCCTCTATCATATGATCCTGTTCCTGCGTAAACTGCCAAGGATCAGTTCCCGGTCGGCCATCCTGATCGCCCTGGGGATCGGATGGACCAACGGGATCAGGATCGGGGGTCTGCTGCTGATCCCTTATCTGTTTCTGTTTGCGGGGCTCTATCTCCTGATCCGCCAATGGCCGTGGAAGATCTTCACTCCCGGATGGTGGAGATTGGCCATGAGAGGCTTCTTTACCCTGGTACTGATCTCCTTCTCCGGTTATCTGCTGAGTCTGCTCACCTGGCCGTATGCCCTGGAGGATATCATCCACCATCCGATCCAGGCCTTCAAGGTTATGACCGACATTCAGGTCTCCATACGCGTCCTTTACGACGGACTCATCCTCTGGTCCGACAATCTGCCCTGGCACTACATTCCCCGGCATATTCTGTACACTGTCCCGTCGATCGTGCTGGCCGGCCTCATCGTCTCCCTGGCGACCTGGTACATAAAAAGGAAAAAGGAGCAGTCATTCTGGTATTTCATTCTCTGGTTCACAGTGCTCTTTCCCATGGTATTCATTATCATCAGGGATTCGAATGTATATGGCGGATGGAGACATATGATATTTATATACCCGTCCATCCTGGCACTGGCTGCCGCCGGAATCACCACCCTGATCAGGCAGGTTTCGCGTACGTGGGTGCGGGCCGCATTGATGATCCTGGTGGCCGCCGGCCTGATCCACCCCCTCCGGCATGTCATAGTCAATCATCCTCATACCTATGTCTATTTCAATGAGATCATCGGAGGGATCAACCAGGCCTACGGAAGGTTTGAGACCGATTATTACGCCAACAGCCTGGGGCCGGCCACCGACTATTTTCTGGAAGAGATCCTCCCTGAAACCGATCGGAAGGCCGGAGAACCCGTAACGGTTGTAAGCAACTCAGACATCAGCTACTACTTCAGAAATCATGGTGAACGGGTGAGGGCCTTCTACAGCCGCTATTATGACAGGGGCAGGTATGACTGGGATTATGCAATTCTATATTGCAATTATATCCATCCCTTCCAGCTCAACAACGGACTCTGGCCCCCCAGGAATACCATTCATGAGCTGAAGGTGGATCATGTCACGGTGGCTGCCATTGTGGAGCGTGTCAACCGGGATGACTACCTGGGTTACTCCCTCCTGCAGGAAGCGATCAAAGAGGAGGATCCGGACAAACTCGGACGTGCGATCCTCCGCCTGGAAGATGCCGTGGAGTATGACTCGACCAATGCGGCAGCCCTTCTCGAGCTGGGAAATGCCTACACGGCCTTCCTGCGATTCGATGATACCAGGGAGACCATGGACCAATTGCTGGAGATCTATCCGGAATATGACAAGGCTCTGAATCTGAAAGGATACTCCTACCTGATCGAGTCGGAAGTAACGGGACAGCCCGCCCTGTTGGATGAAGCGATCCGGATCATCAATCAGTCCATTGCCTCCAATTATAAATTTTTCTCGGGTTACTATAACCTGGGGCTTTGCTACATCATGAAGAACGATACCGACAATGCCATTAACAATTTCCGGCAGGCGATACGTTATAATGGAAGGTACGTCCCTGCTTACGAGAAGCTGGCCGAACTTTATGAGTACACAGGAAATATGGAAATGGCCAGGACGGTCAGGGCTCGATTAAACACTATCCGGTAATGAAAGTGGCAGTCATAGGAGGAGGGCCTGCGGGGATGACCGCTGCATATCAGATCTCAAAGAAACTGGGATCCGGAATGCATGCGCTGGAGGTGTTCGAGAAAAGTGACCGGGTGGGAGGGCTTTCCAGATCGCTCGACCTCTGGGATCAACGGGTGGACCTGGGGCCACACCGGTTCTTCAGCCAGGATAAACAGATCAATTCCCTCTGGCTGGAGGTGGTGGAGGACCGTTACGATATTGTGAACCGGCAGACCCGGATCTATTATAACCGGAAGTTTTTCGATTATCCCATACGCGCTTTCAATGCTCTTTCCGGACTGGGAATCATCGAAGCGGCCCGCTGCCTGCTCAGCTACATGGTCGAGCGGATCTTCCCCACCAGGGATACCTCCACCTTCGAAGGGTGGGTCACCAGCAGGTTCGGGAAACGGTTGTATACCATATTTTTCAAGACTTACTCGGAAAAACTCTGGGGGATCCCGTGCACTGAGCTCGACTCCGATTTCGCCGCCCAGCGAATCAAGAAACTATCCCTTCTGGAAGCGATCAGAAATGCCCTTATCCGTGGCAAAGGAAATACACACGCCACTCTGGTGGAACAATTCGCTTACCCATTCGGAGGAACCGGAAGTGTTTATGAAGCCATGCAGAGCAAGGTGGAGGAACGCGGGGGCAAAGTATGGCTGGAGCGTGGCGTGCAAAGGGTGCTCAGCTCCGGCGGGAAGGTAACCGGCATCGAACTGGAAGACGGTGAGGTAAGGACCTATGACCATGTCATCTCGACCATGCCCATATCGCTGCTGATGGAGCGATTGCCCGGGGTCCCCCTGCCGGTTCTCGAGTCAGCCCGGAAACTTACCTTCCGGAATACGATCCTGGTTTATCTGAAGATCGACCGAAGCGACCTTTTCACCGACCAGTGGCTCTATATCCATGAACCCTCTGTGAGGGCGGGCAGGGTCACCAATTTCAGGAACTGGTTACCCACTGTTTACGGAAAATCGAAATCCTCCATCCTTTGCCTGGAATACTGGTGCTATTTTGAGGACGAGATGTGGAATATGGATTCATCCGAACTCATTGGTCTGGCAGGTGAGGAGATCGTCCGAACGGGACTGGTGGATGAGGGAGAAGTGAGCGACGGACATGTGGTGCGGCTGCCCCGTTGTTACCCGGTATACTTCAGCGGCTACCGGGAGATCATGAAACCGGTGGAGGAGTACCTCGGTTCGGTCAGCGGTCTGCATGCCATAGGCCGCTACGGAGCTTATAAATACAATAACCAGGATCACAGCATCCTGATGGGAATGCGGGTATCGGAAAATATTCTGGAGGATGCGGGACACAACCTCTGGTCCATCAATACCGATTATGAGGTTTACCAGGAAGCCTCGTTTATCACCCGGACCGGACTGGTCACCAATGAGATGCAATAGTTATCGATGGAATCAATGTTTTAAACAGAAATATTCATGGATTTTCTCAGGTTCCTTAAGACGAAACTATTCCTGAGGCACCTCGGTCTGGCGGTGGCACTCGGGATTATTCTGTTACTGGGTACCATGCTCTGGCTGAGGATCTATACCCATCACGGACACACCATTACCGTGCCGGACCTGACCGGGCTTACCGAGGATGAAGTATCGGATGTGGTCTCCTCCAGGCAGTTGCGTTACGAAGTGGTCGATTCCATATATTCAGATGAAATGCCCAGGGGAACGGTTCTGAAGCAGAATCCATCTCCCCACTCCGATGTGAAGAAGAACCGCAGGATCTTCCTGACCATGAATGCCGAGAATCCGGAGACCGTCACCATGCCCCGGCTGGTAGGGCTCTCCATCCGGCAGGCCAGACTCGCGCTCCAGAATGCAGGCCTGACGCTGGGCGACATCGAATACCGTCCCGACTATGCCATCAATAATGTACTGCAACAAATGCACCAGGACTCCGTTATTATGGAAGGCACCGAGATCCAGAAAGGATCTGTGATCGAACTGGTCCTGGGAATGGGGCTCAGCAATGAGACTACCCGGGTTCCCCAGCTGGTGGGCTTGAGTCTCGATCTGGCCAGAGAGAGGATAGCTGACTTCTACCTGAATATCGGTGCCATTACCTACGACGAGGAATTGGAAGAACAGATGATGGACAGAGAATCGGTCGCAATTACGGGAGAAGATCCTGCCGATACGATTCAACCCTTCGTATGGCGGCAGTATCCCGAATACGATGAATTCCGGAGACTCAAGATGGGCATGGAGGTCGATATCTGGCTCACCACCGATTCTTCAATGCTGCCGAAGCCCGATTCTATCCCGGGATTCCAGATTGAAGCATTCGATGAATAGATCCTTCCCCATATATCTGCTGGCATGGAGCCTGGGACTGCTGTCAGGAATGGTTTCTCATCCTCCTCTGCTCGGACAGGAGGTGATCCTTCCACCGGGATGGAATCCTCACGCCGCAGATGATCCGGGGAAGAGTCCGGCTCCGGAGGAGAGGAAAGCTGTGCAGTCAAATACGATCCAGCTGATCGAATTGCCCCTGTTTGATGATTTCGCCACAGGGGGTCCGGCACCCGATCAGACCATCTGGAGCGACCGGGATGCTTACGTTAACAATCATTTCTGCATCGACCCGGTCTCCAACGGGGTTGCCACACTCGATGCACTGACCCAGGAAGGAAACCTCTATCCCGGTGCAACCCTCAGTCCGTCCACCTTTATTGCCGATCACCTGACCAGCCGGCCTGTAAACCTGGATTACTCTCCTGCCGACAGCATCTACCTGAGTTTTCTCTACCAGCCCGGCGGACTGGGTGACCAGCCGGAAGGGCCCGATTCGCTGGCCGTCGATTTCTATGCACCCGATTCGGCACGGTGGTATACCGTATGGCAGAGAGGAGGAGGAGAGCTTCAACCCTTCCGTCAGGTCATGATTCCCGTCAGGGAGGGAAGGTATCTGCAGAGCGGGTTCCGGTTCAGATTCCGCAACCGGGCCAGCCTATCCCGCAGCAACGACTACCCCGATCTGAGGAACAATGTGGATTTCTGGAACATCGACTACGTACGACTGGGAAGCCAGCGCTTTGCCGGCGACACTGTTCTGAGGGATGTGGCTTTTCACGAGCCTTTGAGTTCTATCCTGAAAACGCTTTCAGCCCTCCCCTGGGATCATTTCGAAGCCGCTTACAATACGGTCATCGATCCCCCTGTTGAAGCAAGGTATCGCAACAACGATACCATCACCCGGAATGTGACCCGTTCGCTTCTGATCGAGGAGCCCTATTACGGTCGGGACAGAATGCCCGAGCCCTCCACCGCACAGGATCTTCCTGCCTCGGAAGACACTTCGGTGGTATTTAACTTCATCTATCCCCTCGATTTTGAAAGAGGGGATTCAGCCCTTATCAGGCTCAAGGCATCTCTCCGGACCGACGCCTTCGATCCGAAGGTCAACGATACCGTGATACACGATCAGTATTTCAGAGACTACTATGCATATGATGACGGAACGGCCGAGGCAGGTTACGGCCTCCGCGGAAGCGGAACCGCCAACGGTCTGGTTGCGGTCAGGTTCAACTCCTATCTCCCCGACCAGCTGGGAGGGGTATACCTCTATTTCAACCAGGTATACGATTCGCTGAATCTGGATTATTACTTCGATCTGCTGGTATGGGACGATAATGAAGGGGTACCGGGAAACCGGATCTGGGAGGATGATGAGGAATACAGGGTGCGGTACAGCACGGCTTATCCCGGATTCGTGAAGTATGAGTTCAGCAGACCCGTGGAAGTGGATGGGCCGTTTTACGTGGGGTGGAGGCAGTACAATGAATATCTGCTCAACGTGGGACTGGATCTGAATAATCCTCCATCCCCGCAGGTCATGTACTACAATATTCAGGGTGTATGGGAACCATCCGATGCCCCGGGTGTGATCCTGATAAGGCCCTATCTCTATCGTGAACCCACCGGTAAACCGGAGATCCGGCCCGGAACGGAGAGGCTTCTTCTCTTTCCGAATCCGGTTTCCGACCGTCTTCACCTGAAACTGCCGCCCGGGATACCTGGCCATGAGATAGTGGCTGAGGTTTTCGACACTTCGGGCAGGCTTCTCCAGCGTTCCGACACCGGCACAACGGTTCTGGAAGTATCTTCCCTGCCCTCCGGCATATACCACCTGAGGGTCAGAGGCGGAGGAAGGGTGTTCCATTCGAAATTCCTGATCCACCGCTGAGAATGATACAGGAACATTCGGAGGCAGCTGAGCTTTACGAACACTATCGCTTTTCAGCAGATCCCGGTCAGGCTGTGCTGAGAATTGACAAATTCCTGAATCTTAAGCTGGAGGGCACCTCGCGAAGCCGCATCCAGGCGGCTGCCAGGGCCGGGAATATTCTGGTGAACAGTGACCCTGTCAAACCCAATTATAAAATCAAACCGGGAGACGTGGTGACCATCCTGCTGCCTCACCCTCCCCGCAAACTGGAACTGGTCCCCGAAGATATCCCCCTGGAAATCGTCCATGAAGATGACGACCTGATCGTAATCAACAAACAGGCAGGAATGGTGGTGCATCCGGGTTTCGGGAACTACACAGGCACGCTGGTAAATGCACTGATGCACCACCTCGGAGACCAGCAGCTTTTTCAGAGCGGTGAGGAGAGGCCGGGACTGGTGCACCGGATCGACAAGAATACCTCGGGACTCCTGGTGGTGGCCAAAAACGAACTCGCACTGAATAAGCTTGCCAGCCAGTTTTACCACAAGACCACCCGGAGAACCTACCTGGCCCTGGTATGGGGAGACCTGGATGCCGGTCAGGGGACCGTGGAAGGGCACATCGGCCGCCATCCCAAAGACCGCAGGCTGATGCACGTCTTCCCCGACGGATCCCAGGGAAAGGAGGCGGTTACCCATTACCGGGTTCTGGAACGGATGGGCTATGTCAACCTGGTGGAATGCCGGCTCGAGACAGGGAGAACGCATCAGATCAGGGTCCACTTCCGGTTCCTTGGCCATCCACTGTTCAACGATCCTGAATACGGAGGCGACAGGATTCTCCGGGGAACCACCTTCACAAAGTATAAGCAATTTGTGCAGAACTGTTTCAGATTGCTTCCCGGCCAGGCTCTCCATGCTGCCACCCTCGGTTTCATCCACCCCTCCTCGGGGGAAGAGGTAACCTATGAATCCGCTCCTCCCCCAGGATTCTCAACCCTGTTGGATAAGTGGCGGCAGTATATCTCCAGCCGGCAGGAATAAGCCCTGTAATGATCCCAAAAAAAGAACCGTTCATGGATGTTCCGCTCCGTTCATCAAAATGATACGGCCATTCAAATAGCTGCTTCGCAGAAAAGATCGTACCTTTATGTAAAGGGTATCAGTTCCACAAAGACAGCCATGAATATAGGCATATTTGCAGGTGGGGACTCCTCGGAATACGGGATCTCCATGAAGAGCGCAGATCAGGTCAGGCGATGGCTCGAAAACTCGGATCACCGCTGTTTTCTGATTGAGGTGAAGGGAGCTCGGTGGACCGTCCATCATAACGGCCAGAGGGTGCCGCTCGATAAGAACGAACTGACCTTCCGCACAGGGAAATCGGTGATTCAGATCGATTTCTGCTGGAATACCATTCACGGCACTCCCGGAGAGGACGGAAAACTGCAGGGGTATTTCGATATGATGGGGATTCCTTACAATACCTCCGGCCAGCACTCCTCCTCATTGACCTTTAATAAGTATACCTGTAAGAGTTTCCTGAAGCAGCACATGATACTCACACCCGAGGCCAGCCTGGTGAGGAAGGATATGGAGACCGACCTGGAGAGGGTGGCTGAACTGGTGGGACTGCCCTGTTTCGTCAAACCCAATAACGGGGGGTCAAGTTTCGGAATTGCAAAGGTGGTCCGGATTGAAGATCTGGAACAAGCTGTATATGGCGCACTGGATGAGGATATTGAAGCGATCGTTGAACGGTATATCAAAGGGACGGAGGTCACCTGCGGCCTGTTCAGATCGAATGAAGGGTTCACCGTGTTCCCCCTGACCGAAATCGTTTCCAAAAATGAGTTCTTCGATTACGAAGCCAAGTATACCCCCGGGAAAGCCGATGAGATCACTCCGGCCAGGATCGATCCGGACCTGGCACGGAGGTGCAGCGAGCTGGCGGTGGAAATCTATCAGCTGACTGACTCCAGCGGGATCGTCCGCGTCGATTTTATTATCAAAGGCAACCAGATCTACTTCCTGGAACTCAACTCCATTCCCGGAATGACCAAAGAAAGTATTGTCCCTCAACAGGTGGAGGAGATGGGAATGAAAATGGAAGAGGTTCTGGAAGAGGTCATCCGGGAAGCTCTGTCTTCTCACAGGAACAGAAGGGGCAACAGGAAATAAGGCAGCTTTTTACGAAGTCAGACTAATTCCTGCTCAGTTGCACATCCAGCTTCACCACCATCATGTCGTTAATGAAATTGTCCTTCATCTCTGCGAAGACCGATTTGGACATATGGTTCACCTCCCATTTGGTTCGGTCCAGGCTGATTTCACCTGTCTTTGCATGGATCATCCGTTCGTCCATGGTGATTTCTGCGGGGAAGGAGATTTCACGGGTATTTCCCCGGATAGTCAGATTACCGGTCACCATATGCTCCATTCCGCTTCTTTCCTCCACGCCGGTGATCTCGAAAGTGGCCACGGGATACTTCTCCACGTGGAAGAAATCTTCTGACTTCAGATGATTCACCAGCCTGTCGTTCATCGATTCATTTCCGATATCGGTGTTCCGGATGGACGACATGTCGATCTCGAACGAACCCCCGGTAATACGTTCCCCGTCGGTCTGTGCCTGACCATTGATCACTTCGATGGTGCCATAATGAGACTTCCCGGGCCGCGCTCCTTCCCAGTACAGAGTGCTTTTCGAACTGTTATAAGAGTATGCCGGGCCGTTGGCGAATGAAGTACTGCTCGCTGCCAGAAAGACTATGACGATAAACCAGTTGTTTTTTTTCATGATTAAAATGTTTAATATTTTTACTAATGTCTTAAACAATATCGGTGCAAAATTGTTGAATTTTTATTTCCATTTTAACAGTATTCAGGGTTTGGCTACCTTCGTTCCGATGAAATTGCCCGGGTTCCTGTTTCTGGCAGGTATGGTGTTTTTGGCTGGCTCCTGTGTATTCTCCGACGACGGAGTGTACCGGGCAGACCCGGTTCCGGGCCTGCGGCCGCTGTTCTCGGTCACCACCAGTCTCGATACGGTCAGCGAGGCAGTGGTGGCCGACAGCATGCGGATAACCTACCGGGCCACCATTGAGAACGGTGAATTCTACCAGGCGGAGGTCTACCTGGAGGGTTCCGGAATTCATCTTTCGGATTCACTGGAAGGTTCCTTCTGGCTTCGGACTTCCCAGGTGGAGCTTCCGGGAGTTAAGACCCTCTCCCTCTACTTCTTCTACAGCACCAATTCCAACAGTCTGGCCGATATTGTCGG
Organism: uncultured Bacteroides sp.; assembly: GCA_964579515.1. GTDB lineage: Bacteria > Bacteroidota > Bacteroidia > Bacteroidales. The sequence continues at coordinate 51,504 of CAZOHA010000025.1, forward strand.
TGCGGAAGCATTCAGCGAGCAGAGGGACTACCAGGTCCGGTTTCTCTATGGAGGGCTCCCATGAAAAAGCACAGGTTTCTGACCACATGGCTGATCATCACCCTCCTGCTGATGCCGGAGGTCCGTGCGCAGGAATCCGGGGTCTATGTCACTCTGGGGGGCGCCTCATACCGCATGGGGGATATGAAATATCTTCAAAACCTGCTCCTGGAACAGTACCCGGTGGAGGGCAGGATCACCAGCTCATTCCCCGTATACGGTGCTGCCTCGGTGGGGCTGGTCAGACGGGTTCTGCCGCACCTTACGGCCGGAGCCGGCTATTCCTACACCACCACCGGGGGCCGGTCGAACTACACCGATTACTCGGGCCGGGTCACCACGGAACTCACGCTGGTATCCCACGGCCTGGGGGCCTGGTTCTCCTACGCATACATGGATCCGGGCCTGTTCGAGTTTTCTATCTACGGTGCGCTGGACGGCAACCTCTCCTCCATGGAGCTGATCTCGGCCATCTATGTCCCCGGATACACCAGCGGCGTCAGACAGGATTTCCGGTCATTCAGTCCCCAACTCTCCGCAGGACTCGAGATTCTCGCTCGTCTCGGAGATATTTCCGCAGGGCTCCATGGCGGATATCTGGTCGATCTGACCGGTGAGATGAAGGACCGTGAAACCGGTTCCCCGCTGGAGGACCCCCGGGAGAGAGATCGTATTCTCACCAGCGACTGGACCGGCTGGCGTGCAGGGGTCAGGCTGATTCTCTGGTTCCCCTGATGGAGGAGATGAACCTTCCCACTTTCTCTTCCAGTGCACCCTCTCCGTCCAGCGCACGTATGAATGCGCTGCCGATGATCCCCCCCCTGGCATATCGGCATGCGGTACTGAATGTCTCGTGACTGGATATCCCGAATCCTATCAGTGCAGGAAGCGGCAGGTTCATCCGGGCGATCCGTTCGAAATAGGCGATCTGATGTTCCCCGATACGGTCCCTGGCACCGGTGGTGGCCGCATCGGCGACCATATATAAAAATCCGTCGGAAAGACCGGTGATATAGCGGATCCGCTCTTCTGCGGTGTGCGGGGTGATCAGCATGGTATGATACAGGCTCCTGCTCCGGAAGTGTTCTCTGTAACTGGTTTCAAACTCCGCAGGGGGCAGGTCGGGGATAATCAGTCCGTCGATCCCCGCCAGGTGACAGCGGTCGAGGACCTTCTCCATTCCCATGCGAAGGATCGGATTCAGGTATCCCATCAATACCAGTGGCATCTGTACGGACCTCCTGATCTCCTTCAACTGGTCGAACAGCAGGTCCAGGGTCATCCCGTTCTTCAGCGCCACGTGGCTGCTCTGCTGAATCACCGGTCCGTCGGCAAGCGGATCCGAAAACGGGATTCCGATCTCTGCCATATCCACACCGGCCGACTGCAGCAGGGAGATCAGCCGGGGTGTGTCATTCAACTGCGGAAAGCCGGCGGTGAGGTAGATGGAAAGGATCCCTTCTTTCTTCTCTGCGAAAAGCTGGTCGATTCGATTCATTCCGGTCCTGTTTAGATATCCAGATGGGCAATGTAAGTCTCCATATCCTTATCGCCTCTTCCCGACAGATTAACCACCACCGTATCCTCCGGCCCTGCATGTACACTTTCCAGAGCCGCCAGTGCATGGGCCGTTTCCAGGGCCGGGATGATGCCCTCCTTCCGGGTGCAGAGCAGGGCAGCCCGGAGGGCATCCCGGTCAGTCACTGCCACCACCTCTGCCCTTCCGGTTTTTACCAGCCATGAGTGGAGGGGTCCCACACCGGGATAATCGAGTCCCGCCGAGAGGGAATAGGGCTCTTCGATCTGCCCGTCACCGTCCTGCATCAAAAGTGTCCGGCTGCCATGGATGATTCCGCTGGTCCCGATCAATGAGGTAGCCGCGGTCTGCCCGCTTTCGATACCCAGACCTGCGGCCTCCACCGAAACCAGTTTCACCCTCAGGTCATCCAGGTAGTGATAATAGGCACCGGCAGCATTGCTTCCCCCGCCCACACAAGCCAGGAGATAGTCGGGATAGTCGCGGCCGGTCTTGGATGTCAGCTGGACCTTCATCTCTTCCGAGATCACCGACTGGAACCGGGAGACCATATCGGGATAGGGATGCGGACCCACCACCGACCCGATGATGTAATGGGTATCGACCGGGTGGTTGATCCAGTCGCGGATCGCCTCATTGGTGGCGTCCTTCAGGGTCTTGTTCCCGCTGTGGACCGGTATCACCTCGGCGCCCAGCATCTTCATCTTCTTCACATTGGGAGCCTGCCTCTCCACATCCAGGGCCCCCATGTAGACGATGCAGCTGAGTCCCGAAAGTGCACAGACCGTGGCTGTGGCCACTCCGTGCTGACCGGCTCCGGTCTCTGCAATGATCCGTTTTTTTCCCAGATGCCTTGCCAGGATGATCTGTCCGAGCGTATTGGTTATCTTATGCGCCCCGGTGTGGTTCAGATCCTCACGCTTCAGGAAGATCTGCGTCTGGTAATGTTCTGAAAGCCGCTCCGCCCTGAAAAGTGGGGTGGGCCGCCCTGCAAAATCCTCCAGCAGCTGACGGAACTCCTCCCGGAAGGAATCCGAGCCCATGATCTCCAGGTAACTCTCCTCCAGCTCCCGGATATTGGGGTAGAGCATTTCAGGCACAAAGGCCCCTCCGAACTCTCCGTAAAACCCCTTTAAATCCACTTGATAACCCATCTCTCACTTTTTTCTGATCTCATTGATAAATTCATCCAGCAGTCTCACATCCTTGAGACCGGGTTCCGTTTCGAACCGGCTGTTCACATCCACTCCGGTCCAACGCTCGTTCCGGATCCTTCCGAATTCTCCGGCATCGGCAGGACCGATCCCCCCTCCTATAAAAAAGGGCCTTCCCGCCTCCATGCCGTTCAGAAACTCCCAGTCGAATTTTTTCCCGGTTCCGCCGAAGCCTTCC
>CAZOHA010000026.1:0-54263 GCA_964579515.1 uncultured Bacteroides sp.
TATAATCCAAAACGGTTGTTCGTTCATTCCTATTTGGCCAGGTGGCGGAATTGGCCGCCCTGCATGCGGGGGAATCCCATTGCCGGTCCACCGGAGCGCAGCGAAGTTAATGCTTTTGAGTAATAAAGACAAGAATCGTACCCTTCTGCGCCCTGCATGTTGTGAAATATCTTTTGGGAAGCGATGCATTGCTAATTTTGTATGGTACGACACTGCTAAAAACCTGATAAAATGGATCATTCATACAAAGACAGGGTTATTCAGGTGATGAACCGCCTGAAAATCGACAACCAGAACCGGGGTGCCACGACCGGCCTTCAGTGGCTGGAAACTGCAGGTGAGGTGACCGGCTCGGTTTCGCCCATCGACGGAGAGGTCATTGCCCGTATTGACAATGCCACCGTCGACGATTATGAGACGGTCATCCGGACGGCCCGGGAGGCCTTCGAGGTATGGAGGAGGGTTCCCGCCCCCAAAAGGGGTGAGGTGGTGAGACAGATCGGCATGGCGCTGCGCGAGGCTAAAGAGGACCTGGGATTTCTGGTGAGTCTGGAGATGGGAAAGATCTACCAGGAAGGGCTGGGTGAGGTGCAGGAGATGATTGATATCTGCGATTTTGCCGTGGGTCAGTCCCGCCAGCTTTACGGTTTCACCATGCAGTCGGAAAGGCCCTCTCACCGGATGTACGACCAGTACCATCCCATGGGGATCCTGGGGCTGATCACCTCGTTCAATTTCCCCGTGGCAGTCTGGTCCTGGAACGCCATGATCGCCGCGGTGGCAGGTGATGTGATCGTATGGAAACCCAGTTCCAAGACTCCCCTCACAGCCATAGCCGTTCAGAATATCATTGCACCTGTGCTGAAGGAGAACGATGTTCCCGAGGGTGTGTTTAACATGATCGTGGCCCGTTCGTCGGTTATGGGAGATAATTTCACAGGCGATCCGAGGATCCCGATCTTTTCGGTAACCGGTTCCACCAGAGTGGGCAAGCAGATTGCAGGCATCGTGGGGCAACGGCTGGGACGTACCATCATGGAGCTGGGCGGTAACAATGCCGTGATCGTCTCCGATAAAGCCGATCTCGATATGGCGGTACCCGCCATTGTTTTCGGAGCTGTTGGAACCGCCGGACAGCGTTGTACCACCACCCGGAGGGTGATCATCCACGAGGCTGTTTTCGAAGAGGTAAAGGCGAGGCTTCTGCAGGCGTACAAACAGATCTCCAAACGGATAGGTAATCCCCTGGAACAGCAGAACCTGGTGGGCCCGGTGGTAGACACCTCCGCCGTACAGCTGCTCAGCGATGCCCTGAAGAAGGTGACTGAAGAGGGCGGCAAGGTTCTTTACGGAGGGGAGATCCTGGAGGGAGAGGGATTCGAGTCAGGCACTTATGTGGTCCCGGCACTGGCTGAAGTGGAGAACAGTTTCGAGATCGTCCAGGAGGAGACGTTTGCACCCCTTTTGTACCTGATCAGGTATAGAAAGGGTGTTGAGGAGGCGATTGCTTTACAGAACGGTGTGCCACAGGGACTTTCTTCAGGGATATTCACTCTGGATATGCGTGAGGCCGAGTTGTTCCTTTCCGGAGCGGGATCGGACTGTGGCATCGCCAATGTGAACATCGGCACCTCGGGTGCCGAGATCGGCGGTGCATTCGGAGGGGAAAAAGATACCGGCGGCGGAAGGGAATCGGGGTCCGATGCCTGGAAGAGCTATATGCGCAGGCAGACCAACACCATCAATTACGGAACCGACCTGCCACTGGCACAGGGGATCAGGTTCGATCTATGAGTCCGCCATTCCAGTCCCGGTCGCCGGACCGGAGATGATCTAGATCGCCCTTGTAAGGATTTTGGAAACCACAAGGTTGCGGGCAGCAGCGGCGATGCCTTCGGCATCATATCCGCATTCCCGGTAGAGCTCTTCCGGAGTCCCGTGGTCGATGAACCGGTCCGGAATTCCCAGACGGATGATCTTCGCCTTGTAGCTGTTGTCATTGGCATACTCGATGACAGCACTACCGAGTCCGCCCACCACCGAGGCATCCTCCACGGTGATCACTTTATCAAACTGCGAGAAGACAGTTTTCAGGAGCAATTTGTCGATGGGCTTCAGGAAGCGCAGGTCGAAATGGGCCGCATGGATCTGTTCCTTTTCAAGGAGCGCAATGGCCTTGCCGGCCTCATGACCGATGGGTCCCAGTGTCAGAATGGCAAGATCGGTTCCTTCCCTGATCTGCCTTCCCTTTCCGATCTCCAGAGCCTCGAACGGTTTCTTCCAGTCGACCCGCTGACCGCGGCCCCTCGGGTAGCGGATCACGAACGGACCTTTCGGGTCGAGCTGTGCGGTATACATCATATGGCGCATCTCCACCTCGTCGAGGGGTGAAGCGATCACCATGTTGGGGATGCATCGGAAAAAGGAGAGATCGTAAGCACCATGGTGGGTGGCCCCGTCCGATCCGACCAGGCCGGCCCTGTCGAGGCAGAAGACCACGGGCAGGTTCTGAAGCGCCACGTCGTGGATCACCTGATCATAGGCCCTCTGCATGAAAGAGGAGTATATATTGCAGAAGGGGACCATTCCCGAGGTGGCAAGTCCGGCGGAAAAAGTGACCGCATGCTGTTCGGCGATTCCCACATCGTAGGTACGGTCGGCATTTCGTCCATCATGATCTTCAGAGAGGAACCGGTGGGCATGGCCGGAGTGATCCCGATGATCTTCTTATTGCTGCGGGCCAGCTCCAGGACGGTTTCCCCGAAAACATCCTGGTACCTGGGGGGCAGAGGTTGGTCGGAAGCCTTCAGGAATTCGCCGGTGAACCTGTTGAATTTCCCAGGTGAGTGGAAGGCGGTCTGGTTTTTCTCGGCCATGGCAAATCCCTTCCCTTTCTGGGTGATCACATGCAGAAGCTTGGGGCCCGGAATCTCCTTCATATCTTTCAGGACCTCGGCCAGATGCAGCACATCGTGGCCGTCGACCGGCCCGAAGTAACGGAAGTTCAGCGATTCGAACAGGTTGCTCTGCTTCAGCACGATCGATTTGATGGCATTTTCGATCTTCTGAGCGTATTTCCTGGCATTGGGTGTGAGTTTATCCAGGTACCCCAGCAGGTTCCAGACATCCTTCTTGACCTTGTTGTATGCTTTGGAGGTGGTGATATCGAGCAGGTAATCCTTCATGGCTCCCACACTGGGGTCGATGGAGATGTGATTATCGTTGAGGATCACCAGCATGTTTTTACCGGCATGTCCTGCATTGTTCAAAGCTTCATAGGCCATCCCTCCTGTCAGGGAACCGTCGCCGATGACGGCTACGACCTGCCGGTCGCCCTCTCCCCGGTAATCGTTTCCGGCTGCCATTCCCAGCGCTGCCGATATGGAGGTGGAAGAGTGCCCCACCCCGAAAGCATCATACTCGCTTTCAGAGGGCTTTGGGAAGCCGCTGATCCCGCCGTATTTCCGGTTAGTGTGGAAATTATCCCTGCGGCCCGTCAGGATCTTATGTCCGTAGGCCTGGTGTCCCACATCCCAGATGATCTGATCGTAGGGGGCATTGAACACGTGATGGAGTGCCACGGTGAGCTCCACCACCCCGAGACTGGCACCGAAGTGACCCGGATTGGAGGAAACGATCTCGATAATATACTGCCTGAGTTCATCGCTCAGCTGGCGAAGCTGTTCAGGGGTGAGTGATTTCATGTCGTCCGGACTGTCGATGGCCTGCAACAGCCGGTATTCCTCATTATTCTCTGCCATTACTCCACTGAAATGTTCATCAAAGTTAAAAATAAATTCATTTGTTGATATCTTGGCCGGGCCAGGTGAAATTTCGGCGTTTTTTCGGCTGTCATTTTATGTAATTTTCATCGAATGAACCGTTGTGTAATTATGATGAGGAAGATACTATATGTAGGGTTGGCAGCTGCCCTGCTGGGATCCTGTGTGCCGGCCAGCGAGTTTTCACAGCTTTCGGAAAATAAGAGTGCTCTCCAGGCCGAGCGCGACGGGCTGATGGCCGAGAATGAACAGCTCACGGTGGAAAACAGGGAGATGTCGGCAAGGATCGACCAGGTGGAGGAACAAAAGGAGCAGTTTATCCGGGACAGCATCCGGATCTACGGGAAACTGAATGAGGTGGAGGAGGAACTGGCAACCCTGCAGCGGCAGTATTCCGATCTCGAGTCGACCCATGAAGCCCTGCTCAGGGGCAATGCCCGGGAAACCCGCCGTCTGCTGAACGAACTGCAGTCGACCCAGGAGGACCTGACCCGGAAGCAGGAGATGTTGAAAGAACTGGAGGCCAGCGTGGCCGGACAACGTCAGGATGTGAACCTTTTGCAGGCTGAACTGGAGGCCCGCAATGCCCGGCTGATGGAGATGGAGGAGATGCTCTACGAAAAGGACCGGGTTCTGGATGAGCTGAGGCAGAAGGTGGCCGACGCCCTGCTTGGTTTCGAAGGTCAGGGGCTTTCAGTGACCCGCAAGGATGGCAAGGTGTATGTTTCCCTGGAGGAAAAGCTGCTGTTCAAATCGGGGAGCACCGTGGTGGATCCCAACGGAGTCAGAGCCCTGAAGCAACTGGCGGTCGTTCTGGCCAACAATCCCGATATCAACATTATGATAGAGGGTCATACCGATGATGTTCCCTTCCGCAGAGGCTCTTCCATTAAAGACAACTGGGATCTGAGTGTTCTGAGGGCCACCTCTATCGTGCGCATCCTGCTGGACGGCTCCGGCATCGATCCCACACGGTTCACCGTGGCCGGCCGGGGCGAATACCTTCCGGTGGATCCGGCCGACACCCCAGAGGCCCGCAGGAAGAACCGGCGTACCGAGATCATCCTGTCTCCCGATCTCTCCGAAGTGTTCGAAATCCTGGAGTTGTAGGATAAATCCGCTGGCAATCGCAGAGCGAACAACCTGCTCCCTGCATCGGAGGAGACCACCCGCACGCAACCCGAGTGCCGGCATGTCCGTCTTTCTGGTATGAAAGTCTTCAGAAATTGCATGCTCATATTCACAATCCTGACAGGCCTGCTGATTGCCTGTGAGAAGGAACATCCGGAGGTGCCGGCCTCTTTTCTGGCATCCGTCGATTCCTCGGCCTACTACAACCAGGAATTTCTAAATGACAGTATTCATGACATCTACGGGCTATGGAAGATTTACAGGATTTCAGGAGGATTTCACGGACAGGGATACGAGCCCGATTTTAAATACCTGGAGCTGAAGCCCTTCGGGATTTACGGTCTCGTGCGGCACGACACCCTGTTCGAAAACGGCTATGTGGAACTGCTACCGTTTGCCGGACCGGGGCCATGGGTGGATTTAAAGATCCGGTTTATAAAGGATTATCCCGCGGACAGGGATCCATACTACGGATCGCCTTTTACGGTGGGAATCGGGTCAACCGATACCCTGCACCTGAATACCATCTACCCCGATATGTACAGCTATCATTTCAGGAGAGTCCGCTGAATCCCCTGAATCGCCATTCCTGACAGCCGGCTGAGGGAATACCCAGTTCAGTGGGATTTGCGCCGGGCAGCTCACGCGGTTCCTCTGTCTGCCATTGCCATCAGGCCCGTCAACCCGGCTACGGCGGCACCGGTCACCAGCAGTTCCACCGGCAGGAAGAACCGGGAAGCTCCCAGCGGACCGGTGGCCAGGGCCAGGTAGCCCGTCAGCAGGATCAGGAAGATCCGGAAGGCAAAGTGGGGACTCTCAGGGTTGAAAATGGATCCGGCTTTGGGACCGGGACCCCGGAGAAGGTAGATCAGGAATCCTCCCAGTTTCAACAGTTTTCCCAGGAAAATCAATCCCAGGGCAAGGATCATCCCTCCTCCCTGATCCCTCAGGAACCGGAAGGCTCCCCGGATGCCTTCTTCGTTGATCTTCCGCAGGAAACCTGAACCATCGGGGCTATCCAGGCGGAAGAAGGTGACCAGGTCGAACCGGCCGGGATCGAGAAAAAACCTGAGGGTCCCTTTCAGGTGAAAGAGGGCGAACCGGAACGGCCGGTTTCCGATGATCTCCCGTACTCCCTTTTGGAGGCAACTGTTTTTTTCAGCATAATCCATCATGGATCCGCATCGCCCGTAAAGAGAATCGATCCTTCTGGTTGCAGCCCTGCTTCCTTCGGTCTCCACCAGGAAGTACCGCATGTTGTAGTTGACCATGTTAGCCGTCTGGATGCTGGAATACTGGGCAGATCCCGTCTGAAGAAAATTTCTGGCACTGTATCCTCCGGTCCAGAGCAGGGGCAGAAGGGAGGCCAGCAGAAGGGCGCGGGTCCGGATTCTGAAAAAAAGGAGTACAGATAGGGCAACGGAGAACAGTGCAAAGGGAAACAGCACCGGTTTGGTGGCCATTCCCAGAACCAGCAGGATATGGTAGAGCCAGATCAATGCCGGATCCCTTTTCGAACTAGAAAAATAGCGGAATACGCACCAGGCCATTCCCGTCAGGATAAGCTGGAACGGGATTTCAGCCATGATCCGGTTGGAATAGATGAACTGGGCGGGGGTGAGAACCAGAAGCAGGACAGTCAGAAGGAGCGCCAGCCGGTGCATGGTTTTTTTCATGTTGTCTGCCGGCTTTCCAGGCTGTCCGGCAAAGATCCGGAAAACCAGGAACATGGAGAGCAGGGAGAAGAGCGCCTGAAGGAGGAACTGCAGTAGGGGGATTTGGCGGGCGAAGGTGATCCCCAGCAAAACCGGGTAGAGAGGGGGGCGCCGGGTGAACTGCTCTTCGCGCAAAGGTTCGGACAGGTCGCCGCTGTAAAGGATCCCTTCCCGGAAGATGTTCCCGGAGGCATACAGGTAATCCTGGGAGTCACTGAGTCTTGCGGGGGGATTCAGCTGCGAACTGAAAAGAAATGCCAGGTGCAAAAGAAGCACCAGCAATACCGGAAAGAAAGGGGGAACAGATTTTAGCGGTCGCGGGATCAAGTGAATCAATCGAGGCTAGATGGTCATAATATCCTCTTCCTTGGCCTCGATCACCTTTTCGATCTTCTCGGTGAATTCATCGGTGAGCTTCTGGATCTCCTCTTCGGCCGATTTGGCTTCATCCTCCGAAAGCCCTTCCTTCTGCATTTTCTTATATTCCTCATTGGCGTCGCGACGGGCGTTCCTGACACTTACCCTGGCGTTTTCTCCTTCGTTCCTCACCTGTTTGACCAGGTCGCGCCTCCGCTCCTCGGTCAACTGAGGGATAGTCAGACGGATCACTTCGCCATTGTTGGCAGGAGTGATCCCCACATTGGAGTTCATAATGGCTCTCTCAATGGGATCGATCATGTTCTTTTCCCATGGCTGGATCATGATGGTCTTGGCATCGGGAGTGCTGATATTGGAGACCTGGTTCAATGGCGTGGGAGTACCGTAGTACTCCACTTCCACACCATCCAGAATATGGATATTTGCCCGGCCGGCCCTGATCCGCACAAGTTCATCTTCCAGGTGCCCAAGGGCCTTTTCCATGCGTTCCTTGGTCATTTCGTATACCAGTTGGACTTCTTCATTCATGATCGGGAGGAATAGGTTAAGCGAGCCTAATTTATTTAAATTTTGACTAATGTTCCAACTTTTTCCCCTGAAATAAGCCGTTTCAGATTACCTTTCTTGTTCATATTGAACACGATAATGGGAAGATCGTTCTCCTTGCACATGGTAAAGGCGGTGAGGTCGAGAATGCGCAACTCCCTCTCCAGGGCCTCCCGGAAGGTGATCTCATCATATAATTCGGCCTCCGGGTCTTTTTCCGGATCGCTCGAATAAACCCCGTCGACGCGGGTCCCCTTCAGCATCACATCGGCTTCCATTTCCACGGCCCGCAGGGTGGATGCCGTATCGGTGGTGAAATAGGGGTTCCCTGTTCCGCTGACGAAAATTACAACTTCGTTGTTCTCCAGCGCCTCGATCACCTTCGGCTTATAATAGAATTCAGCCACCGGTTCCATCCGGATAGCCGTGAAAAGCCTTGCTTTGGCTCCGCGGGCCTCGAAAGCCGATTGAAGGGCCAGTCCGTTGATCACCGTGGCCATCATGCCCATATAGTCACCCTTCACCCGGTCGAAACCGGCCTCCACTCCGGAGATCCCCCTGAAGATATTGCCTCCGCCGATGACGATACCTGCCTGGGTGCCCATACGGACCACCTCGATTACCTCTTCCACATAATCTTCCAGCCGTTTCGGGTCAATTCCGTGGGAACGGCCGGCCATCAATGCCTCGCCGCTGAGCTTGAGCAGTATTCTCTTGTAGGGATTCATGGGATTTACCGTTCTTCCGGTGAATGGTTCCTGCGAATGTACAAACAAAAAAGCTGCTCCGCAATGAAGCGGAACAGCTTAAATGTGTTGAAAAAATTCTTCAGACCGGGGTCTATTTCACCGAATAACGCTTGAATCCGGTAACCTTCAACTCTTTGTCGGCCTCTTTCAGATATTGTCCGACGGTCTTTTTGGAGTCCTTGGTGAATTCCTGGTTCAGCAGCGTATTTTCTTTCAGGAACTTACCGACCATTCCCTCGGCGATCCTGTCGACGATGTTTTCCGGCTTGCCTTCTTCAATGGCTTTCTCACGGCCGATCTTGCGCTCCTGCTCGATCACTTCGGCAGGAACATCGTCCTTATCGACAGCCACAGGCGACATGGCGGCGATCTGCATGGCCACGTCCTTGGCTACCTGCTCGTCCACATCAGCTTTATTGAAGCCTGCGAGGGTGGCCAGGTTGTTACTGAAGTGGTTGTAGGCCTGCACCTTTTCGGCCTCGATGTAATCGAAATAGGCCAATTCCAGTTTTTCTCCAATGGCACCTGATTGCTCGGTGACCCTTTCCTCTACGCTTTTCCCTTCCATCTGGAGAGCTTTCAACGCTTCCAGGTCGGCCGGTTTTTCAGTCAGAGCAAGCTCGAGAATGGAGCTTGCAAAGTTCATGAAGGTCTCGTTCTTGGCCACGAAATCCGTTTCACAGTTCAGTGAAATGATGGCTCCGTAATTGCCTTTTACCTTGGCCTGGACATTCCCTTCGGCCGCTTCGCGATCGGCACGCTTGCTGGCGATGGCCTGACCTTTCTTCCGGATGATCTCCGCTGCCTTATCGAAGTCACCATCAGCCTCCTGAAGTGCTTTTTTGCAGTCCATCATACCGGCACCGGTAACTTTTCTTAATTTTTGTACGTCAGCAGCTTTAATGTCAGCCATTTGTATAAGATTTATCGGGTTATCAACTGTATGTTCAATTATTTCTTCTGGCCGGCCCCGGCTTCCTCTTTCTTCTCAGTGGTTTCCTCCTTTTTCTCTGCTTCGGGAGCAGCCTCTGCCTGGGTTTCCTCCTTTTTCTCTGCTTCGGGAGCAGCCTCTGCCTGGGCTTTCTCCTTCACTTCTTCCTTCCTGGTTTCAGCCTTGGTCTCTGCTTTTTCTTCCACTTTCGATTCAGCCTTCGGTTCCGGCTTTTCCACGGCTTCTGCCTTTTGGCTGGCCTCAGATTCCTCCGTTTTGGGCTTGTCAGCGGTTTCACCCTTTGTCTCCCCGGGCTTTACCTCCTCTGCTTTGGGCTTGTCAGCGGTTTCAGCCTGAGGCTTTTCCGCGTTACTCGCGGCCTTCGGCTCGCTCGTAGGCTCACCGCCTTCGGCGGCTCGGTCAGGCTCTTCTTTTTTGGATTCCGGTTTGGCTCCGGCTGCAGTTTCTGCTTTCGCTTTTTGCACTGTCCTTGTCCTGGCCCTTGGCCTGGACTCTCCTGCTGCCTCCCTGGCCGATTCCGGCCTGGTACCCTCCTCCTTCACCTTCTTTTCTTCCTTCTGGGACTTCTGGCTTTCCGCCTTCTTGGCCTTGGTTTCGGCGGCCTCTTTCTCTTTCTCCATTCTGCGCTCGTTCAGCCCTTCCGCCACCGCATCACATACATAATTGATGATCAGCGAGATGGACTTCGATGCATCGTCATTGGAAGGAATGGGAAAATCGATATTCCTGGGATCGGAGTTGGTGTCGACCATGGCGAATACAGGAATATTCAGCCGGTTGGCCTCCCTGACAGCAATATATTCCTTATGGACATCCACGATGAACATGGCGGCGGGCAGACGGGTCAGGTCGGAGATACTGCCCAGGTTTTTCTCCAGCTTGGCACGCTGACGGGTGATCTGCAGCCGCTCACGTTTGGAGAGGGTATCGAATGTGCCGTCGGCCGACATCTTATCGATGGCAGCCATCTTTTTGACCGCCTTACGGATCGTCGGGAAATTGGTCAGCATCCCGCCCGGCCAGCGTTCGGTCACATAAGGCATGTTGATCTCCTTCACCTTCTCGGAAACGATCTCCTTGGCCTGTTTCTTGGTGGCAACGAACAGGATTTTCCGCCCGCTTTTGGCAATCTGCTTCATGGCTGACGATGCTTCCTGCAGTTTGGCCTCCGTCTTGTTCAGGTCGATGATGTGGATGCCATTTTTCTCCATAAAAATAAAGGGAGCCATGGCAGGATTCCACTTTCTCTTCAGGTGACCGAAATGGACACCGGCATCCAGTAATTCCTTAAAACTTGTTTGTGGCATTTTTCTTTCGTTTGCTGGTCAACCCACAGGTAGCCCCATCCCGGGAGTCCTGCAAGTTTCGCAATGTGAATGAATAGATAAATATTAACGCTTGCTGAACTGGAAGCGCTTTCTCGCTTTGGGCTGTCCCGGCTTTTTGCGCTCGATCACCCTCGGATCGCGGGTTACAAATCCTTCGGCTTTCAGTGCAGACTTATACTCGGGATTAACCCTGATAAGTGCCCTGGCGATGGCGAGACGCAGTGCCTCGGCCTGACCGGCCATGCCGCCGCCGTCCAGGTTCACTTTGATGTCGTAGCTGCCGTTTACCTCCAGGAGGTTGAGCGGCTGTTCAACAATATATTGCAGTTGCTTATCGGGGAAATAGTCCTTGAAGTCGCGGTTGTTAACGATGATCTGACCCTTACCTTCCGACATATAGATTCTGGCGATGGCTTCCTTCCTTCTTCCGATCGTATTGATGGCTTCCATTCTGCTTATTTGATATTGTTAAGATCCAGTTTATTAGGCTGCTGTGCTTCGTGTGGATGGGAATCCCCCACATACACGTAAAGGTTTCTGAAGAGTTCGCTTCCCAGCCTGTTCTTGGGAAGCATGCCTTTGATGGCCCTTTCCACCACAGCCCGGGGCTTCTTGTTCAGAAGATCTTCCGGGGTTTCGGTGCGCTGACCGCCGGGATAACCGGAATGGCGTATATATTTTTTGTCGGTCATCTTCTGACCGGTTAACTTCACCTTTTCAGCATTAATCACGATCACATTGTCGCCACAATCGACATGGGGGGTAAAACTGGGCTTGTGTTTTCCCCTGAGGATTTTGGCCACTTTTGAGGCGAGCCTCCCGAGCACCTCATCCTTCGCATCTACTATGAACCACTCCTTCTCAACAGTGGACTTGTTTGCCGAAACAGTTTTGTAACTTAATGTATTCACTTCTATATCCTTTTGTCCCTAATTTTGTGGATCGCAAAAATACAATTAATTTCTTTAAAACAAGAAGATATCAACAATTAATTTCCTTCTACACTAAACACCAGAATATCAGTATTATATCTGATCAAAGGAGTCTCCCCTCAGGCGATGCAACCTTATGTTTTTAAAATCAGTTTCTCCTGTATCTGGATTCAGGATAATTGAACAGATTTACACAATAGAAATAGTCCACATCAGTTAATATAACAGGATTGCTGCTTATCCATGAAACTAACCCGATCACACTTTCATAAGCAGGTGTATTTCTATACCCTGGGTTTTGTGGCGCTCAGCCTTCCGCTCTCCGTTTATTTCACCTCCGTCTTTCAGATCCTTTTACTGGTGAACTGGCTGGCCGAAGGAGAATTCAGGATGAAGTGGCAGAGATTCAGGTCTGACAGGGCACTGTGGATACTACTCTCCTTTTATCTGATCCATCTGGTCGGCCTTCTCTGGTCGGATGATCTGGTCTACGGCCTGAAGGATATACGCATCAAGCTTCCGCTTTTCGTTCTGCCTCTGATAGTGGCTACTTCTCCATCGCTGACGAAAACTCAGACCAACCGGATCCTGCTGATGTTTACTGCAGGTGTTTTCATTGCCTCCATGGCTTCGGTGATGAAGCTCCTGGGATTGCTTCCCGGGGAGGTCCAGGGGTACCGCGATCTTTCACTTTTCATGAGTCATATACGGTTCTCCCTGATGATCGTACTTGCTCTGCTGGTGAGCGTCTGGTTCATTTTCATCATGCGCAACACCATCTCTCCGGCCGAGCGCATGTTTTATATGGTATGCCTGATCTGGCTGCCGGTCTTTCTGGTCCTCCTGAAATCATTATCAGGGATCTTCATCGCCGCATTCCTCGTTTTTTTCTTCATGATCAGAGGGGTAATGGAAATACGTGACCCGGTGATCCGTTTCATGGTTCTGGTACCGGTCATTATGCTGCCGGTGTTCTCCATCATGTATCTGGGTCATTCGGTCAATAAATTCTATTCTTTCGAGCCGCTGGAGGTATCCGGCCTGGATAAATATACCCGGGAAGGGAATAAATACCTTCATAAAAAAAATCCCAGGGAAGTGGAGAACGGCCATTATATCTGGGTGTATGTTTGCGACAGGGAGTTGGAGAGGGAATGGAACAAGGTCAGTGAGATCGATTACAGGGGCAAGACCCATAACGGGAATTCCATCAGGGGAACCCTGATCCGTTTCCTGACCTCCAAAGGGCTCCGCAAGGATGCCGCCGGGTTCAGCCGGCTGACTTCTGAGGAGATCAGAGCGGTGGAGCGGGGTCTGGCCAACTACATCTATTTGCAGCGGTTCCGGCTCTACCCCCGGATCTATGAGGTGATATGGGAAATCGACCGGTACCGGATGGGGTACAGTCCCAATGATAAATCAGTAGTTCAGCGTTTCCTGTACCTGGAGGCCGGCTGGAAGATCGCCCGTGAGAATCTATTCATTGGAGTCGGTACCGGCGATGTGAAACAGGCCTTTAAAAGCTACTATGAGCAGACCGGATCCCCTCTCAGGGAGAAGTGGAGGCGAAGGGCACACAACCAGTACCTCACCTTCCTGATCGCATTCGGCATTCCGGGAGCGCTTCTCTGCCTTTTCACGCTGGTGGCCCCTCTGATGCTCTCCGGAAGGAACCGCTCGTTCATGGCCACAGGTTTCCTGATCCTGATCATGTTATCGATGCTCAACGAAGATACCCTGGAGACCGCCACCGGCGTTGCCTTCACGGCTTACTTCTACACATTGTTCCTATTCGGGCCCGATTTCCCCTGGCTCCGGCGAAACCTATTGAGTAAAAATGACCGGCAACCGGCAAGGCGATCTGCCTATGGATGAAACAGGGCACGGCGAAAGGTTGCCCCAATCGTTTTATTCGCGGGATGTGCTGGAGGTGGCTCCGGGGCTGCTGGGCAAGAGACTGATCCGGGTCTGGCCCGATGGTTCCCGTTCCGTTTTTACCATCACCGAAACGGAAGCATACCGGGGGGAGGAGGACAGGGCCTGCCACGCCAGCAAGGGCAGGACCAGCCGCACGGAGGTGATGTACGGACCGGGAGGACATCTCTATATTTACCTCATTTACGGGATCCACTGGATGATGAATGTGGTGACCGGTCAGCAGGGCGATCCTCAGGCGGTCCTGCTACGCGGACTCCTGGAGTCGACCGGTCCGGGGAGACTGACCCGGCTCATGGGAATCGACCGTGGTTTCAATGGCGAGGACCTGATATCGTCCGGAAGAGTATGGATCGAACAGGCGGATAAGTCTCCCCCGTACCGCACAGGTCCGCGGGTCGGGATCGATTATGCGGGAGAACCCTGGAAGGATATGCCCTGGCGGTTCCTGATGAACCTCTGATTGTATCCTCCTTCCCTGTAAATTATTATATATTTGCGTCACTTTGTTGTTTCTCATTACGCTGAATGAATGAAAAAGTACCGGCTTTATAATCTCGTTCTGGGCTGGGGAGTCTTCCTGATCTCCCTGGTCGTATATTTGCTGACCATCGAACCGACTGCCAGTTTCTGGGACTGCGGGGAGTTCATTGCCACTGCCTATAAAATGGAAGTGGGGCATCCACCGGGGGCACCGTTTTTTATGGTCCTGGGGCGTTTCTTCACGCTCTTTGCAGGGGGCGATGTGACCAGAGTGGCGATCACCATGAACATCCTTTCCGCCATGGCCAGCGCCTTTACGATCCTGTTTCTTTTCTGGACCATTGTCCACCTGGTGAGGAAATTCTTCCCGAAAGAAGAGTGGACCAGTACGGTGCCCATGATCACTATTTTCGGTTCGGCCCTGGTGGGCGCACTTGCCTTTACCTTCACCGATTCATTCTGGTTTTCGGCCGTCGAGGCGGAAGTGTACTCCACCTCATCTCTTTTCACTGCCGCGGTATTCTGGATCATTCTCAAATGGGAGAATATTGCGGATGAACCGGGGGCAAACCGCTGGATTATTTTGATCGCATACCTGATGGGACTCTCCATCGGGGTACACCTGCTGAACCTGCTCACCATCCCCGCCATCATTATGGTCTACTACTTCCGGAAGTACACCGTTACCACGCGGGGAGTGATCGCTGCCATGGGCATATCGGTGGGTATTCTCGGAGCGGTCTATTATCTGCTGATACCTGGGCTGACAGCTATTGCCGGCAGATTCGAACTGGCCTTCGTGAACGGAATGGGATTGCCCTTTAATTCAGGGGTGGTTGTTTATGCCCTGCTGCTTTTCGGGGCGCTTATTTTCGGAATCTATTATACCCATCATAAGGGAAAGGTGCTCTGGAACACCATTATCCTGGCCCTGTTCGTGGTGGTGATCGGCTACTCCTCCTATGCGATCATCGTTATCCGCTCGGCCGCCAACACCCCGCTGGATGAGAGCAATCCCGATACGGTGTTTTCCCTGCTAAGTTACCTGAACCGGGAGCAGTACGGAGATAATCCATTGCTTTACGGGGCGTTTTTCAACTCCCGGCCCACCGGTGTGGAGGATGCAAAACCCAGTTATTACAAGGGTGAAGAGGAGTATTACCCGGTGAACAAGAACCGGGAGTATATTTATGACAGTGAAGCCAAGGGATTTTTTCCCAGAATGTGGAGCACCCAGGACCGCCATGCCAACGAGTATATCTACTGGGCCCGGATGGACGAGGCAGAGCTGTATGATGTACGGCGCGACCAGGAGGGAAATCCCGTGGTGAACCAGTTCGGTGAATACTCCTACGACCGCTCCAGGCCCATTGCGATCCCCACATTCACCGAGAATCTGCGCTTCTTTTTCCGCTATCAGATCGGCTTCATGTATATGCGTTATTTCATGTGGAATTTCGCCGGAAGGCAGAATGATATCCAGGGGCACGGGGAGCTGACCAAGGGCAACTGGATCAGCGGCATTAAGTTCATCGACCAGGCCAGGCTGGGACCGCAGCGCAACATGCCCGATTCGATTACGGAGAACAAGGCACATAACAAGTATTACATGCTTCCGCTGCTGCTGGGATTGATCGGAGCCTATTTCCACTACAAGAAACATAACAAGGATTTCTGGGTGGTGACACTGCTCTTCCTGCTCACCGGCATCGCTATTGTGTTCTACCTGAATCAGTATCCCCTTCAACCCAGGGAACGGGACTATGCATTCGCAGGGTCTTTCTATGCCTTTTCCATCTGGATCGGGATCGGAGTGGCCGGACTTATCGACTGGATCTCAAAAAAGAAGCGATCGGCCGTGACCGCCTCGCTGGTGGTGCTGGTCTCCCTGATACTGGTTCCGGGTATCCTGGCCAAAGAGAACTGGGATGACCATGACCGCTCACACCGGTACACCGCTCCGGCATTCGCCCGGAATTTCCTCAATTCGTGTATGCCGGGAGGGATCATGTTCACCAACGGAGACAACGACACTTTCCCGCTCTGGTATATGCAGGAGGTGGAAGGGGTGGGAACCGATGTTCGGATCGTCAACCTGAGTTACCTGACAGCCGACTGGTATATCGAGCAGATGAAGCAGACCTTCTACGACTCCTACTCTCTACCCATCAGCATGACCAGGGAGCAGTACCAGCAGGGGAACCGCGACTACGCCTACCTGGTGGACAATGCCGGGGTACTGATCAAGGAGAAGTATGAGCTGAACAGGGAGGCTCATGAAGAGAGTGTCAGGGAGGTATACAACGGGCTTGTGGAACTGCTCCGCACCTCTCTGCTGCCGGTGAACCATACCAAAGACTACAATGCCATTCTGGCCCTGGAACAGAACATGGATCCCATGAGGTTATACAGTTATATCCGGACTTTTGATTCGGATGAGATTGCCAACCGGATCGAGCTCGACCGCACCAGACTGCAGGAATTGAGCAGCCGGATGGACGGGGTGATCAGGGCCATCGACGCTGATTATGCCCCGCTGGGCGAAGCGTTCGACTTTTTCCTTTCCGATGATCCCAGGTTCCGCCAGGGTCAGTACTTCATTCCCGCCAGCCGCTTCGTGATCCCGGCCGATTCGGCCGATGTGCCCGGATGGGTAGTACCGGAGGAGTTCGAGGAGGATCGTGTGGAAGAGGTCCGGTTCAGTGTGGACGAACGGGTGCTCTATAAAAACCTTTTGACGGTGCTCGATTTGCTGGGGCACAACAAATGGGAGCGGCCCATCTATTTCTCCACCACCGTCTCGTCCGATAACTACCTGAACCTGGAGAACTATTTCGTTCGCGAAGGGATGGGACTCCGGGTGGCCCCGGTATTGAATGAAAATACCGATTACCTGGGCAAGGTGAAAAGCGACGTGATGTATCAAAAGTTAATGGAGGAGTTCGACTGGGGCGGGCTCGATACCCCGGGCATCTACATGGATGAGAACAACCTCCGGATGACTATTCATTACCGCTATGCATTCTCGGTGCTTGCCGGGGCGCTGGCCGATGAAGGCAAGATCGACAGTGCCAAAGCAGTGCTGGACAGATGTATGACCAAAATGCCGGAGGAGACCGTACCCTACAATGCAGGGATCACTCCGATCATTCAGGGCTATTTCAGTGTGAACGATACCGCCACGGCACTTTCTCTGGTTCGGAAATACGAAGAGAATCTGGAGTCGGAACTGGACTATTATCAATTGCTTTCAGATGCTAACAAGTTCAGGTTTCCCAGGACCAACAACGATTTCCTGGGGGCTGTGAGGGATATCAATGCCCTCAGGAGCATCTGTGTGGCCTACGGAGAAATGGAAGATGCCCGGCGACTGGAGGAAAAGCTTTCCCGTTACGGGCAAGAATATGACCGGTTATTCCGTTAATAGGTTGGAGCTTTCCGGCTATTAAAGCACCGGATTTTTATGCTGATCGTAAGACCACCTTCTCTGCTCACTCGTGCACTGCACCGCATGACCTGGGACTTTCACGGGGATCAGAAGGAGGTTTATCTCACTTTCGACGACGGCCCCACCCCGGTGGTCACCCCCTGGGTGCTGGACCGGCTCCGGCAGGCCGGAGCCAAAGCCACTTTCTTCTGCCTGGGCCGCAATGTGGATAAATACCCCGGTCTTTACAACCAGATCCTTGCTGCCGGCCATTCGGTGGGCAACCACAGCTACAGCCATCTGAAGGGCTTCCGCTACGGCATCAGGCGCTATATGGACGATATCCGGCTGGCGTCCGACATGATCGACTCGAAACTTTTCCGCCCCCCTTACGGCCGGATCCTCCCCGGTCAGGTGCGGGCTGTCCTGGAGCAGTACGATATTATCATGTGGGATGTGCTAAGCATCGACTACAACACCGGACTGACCGGCGACAGGGTCCTGAAGAATGTCACCCAGAATGTTCGCCCCGGCTCCATCATCGTTTTCCACGACTCCGACAAGGCCGCCGACAATCTGTATTTCGCCCTTCCCCGCACCCTGGAGTTCCTGCAGGAGGAGGGGTATGCGATGAAACTGATACCGAGGCAGGGGCTGGGAAATGTGCAGGCACCGAATTAGGCAGTGCCCAAAAAAATCAACCGTTAGCCGAAGTATGCAACGCTCGGAATGTTTTCTCAGCGACTGAAATCCTGCGGATTGTAGGTCGCTTCGAAAAATTCCTTCGCAGAATACAGAACTTGCTCCCTGAGGCCCTACTGGGAGGGGGAGAGGGAAAGGGAGTACTGCATGAACACCAGCAGGGAGAAGAGGATCCAGAGGGCCAGTTCATGGCTCCAGTGATTTTTGCGGCGGTGGAAATAGTTGGAGAGGATGAATGCCACCGGAAAGGCGATAAAGATCAGGGAGGTGGAGTCGAACCGGGCGATCAGGACGAAGAAAAGCAACCCCGCTACGAACATATAGAACATCACCTGGTAAATATTCTGTATCATTGTCTTCCGGGCCTGGAAACGGTAGATCATGTAAAGGCTGGCCGCAATAATCAGAACCAGGAAGAATCCGTAATAGAGGTAAGCACTGTAATGTACATGCCTCGCTTCCATTCGGAACGAGAGGTTTTCCCGGAGAAGGGTGGCGAGTCTTTCTGCATCATCCATTACCCCCCAGTACCAGGCAAACAAAAAGAGGCCCAGCAGAAGGAATGCGACCACCGGGTATAACATCTCCCTGCCTGTAGCCGGCCGCAACGTCCAGATGCTTAGCCAGATCAAAGGAATAAACCAGATAAGCTTCAGGTAGAACAAACCCCCGAGCGCCAGTACCAGTCCGGCATTGAATACACTATAGGTGTCGGGTTTCTTATCGTAAACACCGAAAAGAATATAGAAACTGAGCAGGTAGAAGATGAATCCCAGCAGGGCAGGGGAGACCTGATGGGAGGAGGGTAAAGCTGCGGTGAAGAGCAGAAAGAAATAGGCCGGCATCACCGACCGGAATTCTATGAGGCCATAGGTGGCACTGACCCGGATCAGGAGGTATATAGAGACCAGCAGCAGAATAATGGCGATGATCCTGTTCCAGACGGGCCTCTGTTGCAGCGGCCCGAATATCAGGTCGTAAAAAGGCATCGCTGTGAATTCCCTGAGCCCGCCTCCCGGTCCGGTTATCCCCGAACCTTCTTTCAGAAATGAGATGAGGAACAGCGCCACTGCCAGGATCACCAATCCTGTGATTCCGCCGGCGCGACTGTTCTTGAAAAGGCGAAGGAAGATCATAGATCGAAACCGATATCCTTCCGGTAATATTTCCCTTCAAACCGGATTTTTTCTGTGTTCCGGTAGGAAGTTTCCAGCGCCTCGTTCATATCCTTTCCCAACGATGACACTGCGATCACCCGTCCCCCGCTGGTCACCACCTTCCCTTCCCGGCTCTTTGTTCCGGCATGAAATACAATACTCTCCTCCACCTGATCGAGCCCACTGATTTCCTTACCCTTTTCATAGCTCCCGGGGTACCCTCCGGAGGTCAGCATGACAGTTGCAACCGACTGATTTTCAATCCCCACCTCCATATTTGATAGTTTTCCGTCGGCCGCAGCTTCCATGAGATCCACCAGATCGGATTGGATCCGGGGCAGGACCACCTCCGCCTCCGGATCTCCCATGCGAACATTGTATTCCACCACACAGGGATCTCCCTCCCTGTTCATCAACCCGATAAATATAAACCCTTTGTAATCGATCTTTTCTCTCTGAAGCCCTTCGATGGTGGGTATGATGATGCGCTCCTCCACCTTTTTCATAAAAGCAGTATCCGCGAAGGGTACCGGTGATACGGCTCCCATCCCGCCGGTATTCAGACCCGTGTCCCCCTCTCCTATACGCTTGTAATCCTTGGCTTCCGGCAGGATCACATAGTCCCTTCCGTCGGTCAGCACGAAAACCGACAGTTCGGTCCCCCTGAGGAACTCCTCGATCACCACCTTTTTGGAGGCCTGCCCGAATTTCCCCTCCAGCATGCGCTCCAGCTCTTCCTGTGCCTCTTTCAGATCATCCAGGATGAGGACCCCTTTACCTCCGGCCAGGCCGTCGGCCTTCAACACGTAAGGAGGTTCCAGGGTCTTCAGGAATTCTTTACCCTCCGGCAGGCTGTAATTGATAAAGGTCCTGAACGCGGCCGTTGGGATCCTGTATTTCTGCATAAACAGCTTGGCAAAATCCTTGCTCCCTTCCAGACGGGCTCCCTCTTTTCCGGGCCCCACTACCTTCACCTTGTGCAATTCCGGATCATCCCGGAAGAAATCGGTCAGACCCGCCACCAGGGGTGCTTCCGGCCCCACCACCACCATATCGATCCCTTCATCCATCACCAGCTTTTTCATCCCTTCAAAATCATCGACCCCAACCGATACATTGGTCCCCAGCTCCGAGGTCCCTGCATTTCCCGGTGCAATGAAAAGCTTATCCAGTTTCGGGCTCTGAGCCATCTTCCAGGCCAGGGCATGTTCCCGGCCCCCTCCGCCGATGATGAGAATGTTCATGGTGTGTGATTTAAAAAACGTGCAACTAAAGGTACTGCGAAACTCGTAAATGAAAAAACCCTGCACCAAAGGCAGGGCTTTTCACAGTAGAATGCTAATTGCCAGGAGGGTTTATCCCCTATCCTCATTAATGGATCACGATCCCGGACGGGAGGGTTTGTCCATCTAACCGGAGCATATACATTCCCTCAGCCTGATCACTCAGGTCGATCACCTCATTTAACAATCCTCCCGAAGTGAAGAACTTGCCGCTCCATACCACCTGCCCTGTTAAGTTCAGTAACTCTATCAGACAATCAGGCTTGTCATAGTCCATCTCGATGGTTATCTGACCACTGGTCGGGTTGGGATAAATACGCGCGTCGAGATACTCCTTTTCATAAATATCCAACACGAATTGACGGCTCGGGGATTTCACCGGGCCGCACTCGTTGGCATCCGTTACCTCTACCAGGAGATACAGTCCGTCGAATTCAGGTCCGATCTCAAATCTGTTGTTGTCGATCTGTTCTGACAGAACCTCCGTTTGTAATTCCTCTTTCAGCTGGTATGTATAGGGTTCAGTTCCTCCGGTGACTGTTACTTCAAGGAAAGCACCTGCACTATCGACATAGTTCTGGTGATTCAGACCAACTACCTGTAGCTCCTCAGGCTCCAGAATCTCATCTTCCATCAGTGCCGATACACAGGAACTGTCATCCATAATGGCCATCTGAACGATGCCCGGACCAAGGCCTGTAAATGATTGCTCGGGCTGGAAGTTTTCGCCACCATCTATGGAATACATGAATGTTCCGCTTCCACCGGATGGATTCTGGAAGGTGATCTCGCCATTGGACTCGCCGAAGCATAAAACATCAGAGGTCTCATATTCAAACATCAGTGAATCCGGCTCCTCTACGAGGGTATCCGTCTGAACGGAAAGGCATCCGCTGGCGTCCTGCACAATAATGCAGTAACTTCCGCCGGCCAGTCCGGCAAATGTGGAATCGGTCTGGAAATCAGCACCGCAATTGACAGAGTACTGGAAAGGAGCCTCACCCGCTAAGGGGGTGATGATAATCGATCCGTTGTTTGCGTCCGGACACACCAAATGCTCCACGGTGAATGTGTACTCAATGGAATCGGGTTCGAAAAGGGTGGTGTCCAGTGGTGCAGTCTGACATCCGTTGGCATCCTGCACAACAATGCAGTAGTCACCTGCCGGCAAATCGGAAAATAGGGATCCGGTCTGGAAGTCCACTCCGCAATTGACCGAATACTGATAAGGTTCCGTTCCGCCGGAAGGCGTTATGGAAATGGATCCTGTGGCAGCCCCAAAACAATCAGGATGAACCACTTCGTAGGTATATTCCAGCGAATCGGGCTCAATGATCACTTCCTGGGAGGTGCCGATAAGGCAGTTGGCATTGTCGTAAACAGTAATGTCCCAGATTCCTGCGCCGATGCCGTTGATCGTGGTATCCCCGTCAAAACGGACGGTGTCTCCTCCTTCCCCGTTATCGAGATAAGCCTTGTAGGCATACCGGTAATGCATATTGGTGAATCCGCCGTCAGCCGTCAGGGTCAACTCACTGGAGCCGTCATTGTAACAAAGGAAATCATTGGAAGCGGTAACCAGGTTCCCATCGCTTTTGCATCCGTATTGAGCGATGAAGATGTTGGCTTCACCTGCAAGTGCATTTGTGAGAACGGAATCTTCAAAGTTCACGAATTCGGACCGGTAGACACCTGCCACGATAATATCGCCGTTCTGATTCTGAGCAATCTGGTATCCCTGGTCGCTGAACCTTTCTGGATCGCTGAATGCGTCTCGTGCATGAAGCAGGTTCCCGTTCAGATCGTGTTCAGTAATAAATATTTCTTTGGTTCGCGGAGTATTTTTAAGGGTGTCATCTTTGAATTTAAAATCGCTCAGATAATATCCTGTGGAGATAATGCGATCCGGTAATATCACCGTTCCATAAAGGGCATCATCCCGGTTCGAGCCATCAATGTCATACCACTCCAGATTGCCCGAAGAATTGCTGTATTTCAGCATAAAATAATCGCCTCCTTCTTGCATCGGGACCGTGATACTTTCTTCAGAGGTGGAATCGATATTTATTAATATGCCTGAAATTTTACCAACCAGATAGATTCCATCGGTATTATCCGCTTTGACATTGTACCCCACATTCTCTCCGGAAGTGCTGGTGGTACGCCTGATCCACTGACCGTTCAGGTTCTTGTCCGTTTTATAAAGATATATATCAGAGCTTGGACTGGAACTTGCGTTGAAGACCGAGTCAATATCCAGGAACAAAGAATCCCTGAAATAGCCTGAAATAACAAAACCATCGGGAGTTGAAGCGATGCTGGTGGGCAGGCCCACATCCTTGAAACCGATAATATTGCCATCCAGGTGATTTCCGTTCAGATCATAGGAAGATATGTGGGTAAATAATCCTGCATACCCCACCCGTTCATCTTCATAGATGACAGAATCTCTGGCTAATCCTGCCAGGACCACCCTGTTTTCGTCAATGGCCATCGCTTCAGCCCTCTGGTTGAACGGGCCTCCCGCAACATTCCTCACCCAGTTGAGCGTGCCGTCCGAGTTGTAATTGGCAAGGAAAGCATCGGCAGCCTGTGTCACGATGGAGGTAATAGCATCGAAAAAGATGGTGCCATTGACAGACCCCGATACGTAAATGGTTTGATCAGGCCCGATTACCACGTTGCCCGGAAGGTCCGGGGAGGTGCCGCCGAAACTCTTTATCCAGGCATGGGAACCGTCGCTGTTGATCTTCATCAGGAAGATATCGTAACTGCCCGCTGAAGTAACAGTACCTGCATCAGACACTATTTCATCGTTGAACCACCCGGAGATGAAGATGTCGTTGTTATTATCAATGGCCATCTTCGTTACAATGATATCACCGCTACCGGTCACATTCGATGCTTCCAGCCAGCTTCCCTGGCCGGCGGCGGAAATCGTTACAGCCAATAAGACACCGAAAGAAAGACAGAATAGTTTATTCATTTTGGTTGATTTTATCTTAAAATTATGAAAAATAGATAGTTTCTAAACCTTTGGTTATATTTAAGTATACACAGGGATTTTCGATTTAGTTGCAACGGTATCAATATGCAGAGATTAGATTATCTGGGTTCGGCCCTCTTTAAGGAACATCTGGATCGCGAGGTGACTGAAATGCTGAGCAATGCAAATGTGAATTTCAATAAAGTATCGGATGAGGTGTATCTCACAGATAATCAGCTATTAAAATTTGAGGATTCCGAGTATTTGTTCTTTGTTGACGGAACGGTGCATCTCTTCCGGGATCGTCTGTTTCATCCGGATATGCTGTGTGAATTGACCAGGAAGCTTTCTGAAGAATTCGAACAAGTATTAAGTGATCTCGATGGTGAATATGTCCTCCTGATTGTTGATAAAAAAAGAAAAAAAGTTATAGCCATCTGCAGTGAGACGGGATCCAGTGCCTTTTTCTATCAGTTCGTGAAAGACCGATTATTTTTCAGCAACTCTTTCAGGCTGATAGGAGGATTACTTGAATCTGAGAACGACATTAGTTTTCGCCGTATCTTCCAGATCGCAACCGGAAACAATCTGGGCTCAGAGGATACATTCCTGACTAACATCCGGAAACTGTTACCGGGGCAATATGTAGTTTTCAGCAGTCACGGGGCAGAGACACGGACTTACTCTTCCGTTTTTGAAAATCAAAAGAGCCGGGTACCCGGCTCAGGGGATTATCTGTCCGAGTTTCGTTCGATCTTTGAGAGGGGTGTTCAAAAACGCATGACGAGTGAGAAATTGGGAATTGCGTTGTCCGGTGGAAGAGACTCCTCGGCCATTGCGGCAATGATCGCCCGGTTGAAACTCGAGGACCAACAGGTCTTTACCTATACTTTTAAACCACGTTTCGATGAAGAGCGGGACAGAACCGGTCCTCCGTGGGATGAATCTCCACTGGTGGAGGATCTGATTGAAAATTACCCCGTTTTGAAACCTCATTTTTTGGAAAGTGAGACCATTTCGGTCCTGGAAAGCCTGGAAAATTCATTGGAGACTTATGGAGAGCCGGTATACGGAGCTTCCAATCAATTCTGGATCCATACAATGCACAGACAATTACAATCGGACCAGATACAAATTCTATTCACCGGGCAAAGCGGAAATTTCACACTCTCCTGGCCCCCTGCTGAATTGGTTCATACAAAACGCAGATCCATTAAACAGTACCTGAAAGCGAAAACTGGATATCTATCATCCGAAAAAACCACTCTATATTTTACCGACAAGTTTCTGAAGGAAGTGGAACATGCTGCAGACCCCATTAACACCATGCGGGGAGATATTACTGCCCTTCAGGCGGAATACCTTAAAAACAGTATCAATTACGTAAGCTCCCTGCAAAAACAGGTGTCGATCAAGTATGGTTTTCGCGTTACCGATCCTTCGACAGATAAAGACCTTGTTGAATTTTGCCTGAAGCTTCCCCTGAAGGATTACCACGACAGCCAGATGTCCCGGAAGCTGGTGAATTTGGGTCTCAGGGGAATCGTTCCGGGTAGTATATTGAATAATCGGGGAAGAGGGATCCAGGGCTCGGATCTTCCTTTCAGACTGGAACAGGAGCGTCATGCTATCTATGAAAAACTCAGGTTTTTAAATACCAATTATTTAGTTAATTTTGTTTTTGATATTGAAAGACTGGTCAAAGAATGGAATTATTTGAACTTCTTTCAGATCAAGCGACGGGATTTGAATAAATTATTAAGAGTATTATTGCTTAGTATATTTATTGAACGTTTCGAAAGGCGTTGATCAATGACCAGAAAGCTTAGAAAGAGGACCTGGAAAAAGCCGGAAATACTTTTCGAGCAGTCATTTACAAAGACTGCTGCGGGTAATCCCGGCGGTGGTGATGATTATGTCACCTTCGGGTTCAGTGAATCTTGATCAGCTTCCTGTAATTACCAGCAGGCCCTCCGACGATAGTCTTCCCTCCTAAAGTCACCCATGCATGGGTCTGAACAGTGTTATGTTTTCTCCTGGCTCCGAAGTGAAGATCAGATTGTATCCCATAGCGTTTTAGCACCTCCTGAACAATCAGTGATTCCACCAGGCATTTTCGGCTGTTGTGAAATAAAAACCGGATCTTCCGGGTTCCTTTCACTGCTTTCCTCGAGATAACCCACTCATTGGCTGGAATGGCTCCGCAATTCGAGGTATCCGAATCCGAAACCGTTAAATACTGAGAAGGTTTTCGAAAATGGATCCGTATGAACACCCTGGCCCAGCTGGTAAGTATCAGATAGGACAGGAAGACATTCTGCCTACTGAGATTCATCGGCGATTTCGATAAGATTTCTTTCCAATAGCTCGGAAAGGAACGAAAGGGTTTCCTTCCTTATCTCGTCCCGGTTTCCCTCATAGAGTTCCCATAAGCGGACGAGCAGATCGCTGATCCGGATAGGGTTCTGGATGTTATTCCATATTTCCGTTCCTGTTTCGTCCAACCCAAAATACTTACCACTGGTCACTCCTAAGATCACTGCTTCGTTATCTATCTCAGAAGCCAGGACATCTGGCGCTATCCTTACAACATCATTATCAGAAAACATGGTATTTAGCGAGTGTACCCAAATCTATTCATTAAACGGGAATGTTTTGTTGAAATCTCCAGGATTTGTTCCGGATCAAGGATCTCCCGGTAAGTTTCAGCTTTCCCTTCTCTGAAAAACCGTTCTGATTGAATAGGCTTTTCTCTGAAGCCATGCTTCATTTCGAGGGATCGGAGGTGTTCAAAGTCGCAATTTTTCAGGGCGAGGTTAAATACCTCTTCGGTGGCGTGAATTCCTAAATTCTCCAGAACTCGCTGAAACTCCCTGGCGCTGTCGCACAGCAGATCTTCGTATCTGATCAGGACCACCGGAAGTAAACCTTGTTCCAGCCAACTGGTTACATGACCGCTCCAGGATCCCAGGTATTGCGGGACCTGAGCTTTCAGCTCGTCGGTACCCGATGCAATAGTGTAACCGGGATCATTGAGTGACTCCACGCAGCTGGGAATAGAACGGTTGGTATGACTGGCATAGGAGACTACGATATCGAGGGGATTTCTGACGATATACACAACAGCCCGTGATATTTCAGGAGGGAATACCGGTTGACCATCGCTGGTCAAAGTATACGCATCGTGGACTTTGAAAAGTTTTAATCCTACGGATTGCTTCGAGATCTCTTTGTAAATGGATGGCCTGAGGTTTTGGATCTCGTCATCGGTAAGATCGGAGCTGCTGACTCCCAGATATTCATCAAACAGCAACCTGTTGCTTGCGACGGGAAATTCATGGAGTGAAGGGAAATCCTCCATGATGCTGTCAGCTTTATTCAGGATAAAATGCAGGAACAACCGTACCCAGGTGTTCCCTGATTTCGGGTAGGATACAACCCAGATAATATTTCCCTCCCGATTGATCATTTCCCCAGAAGTTCATCGCATATAAAGTCGGTCAGTTCCTTTATAAGCAGAGGCCTTTGTGGCCTGTATAGCCTATAGGTTTTTGCTTGTGCAGCCAGTTGTGAAAGATGATCGAAATGATGTTCCGCCAATCCCAGACCTTTGATGAGCGGATCACGATATACATGATTTCTCAATTCAAATAATTTCTTTGCTCCGCGTATTTCCTCCAGATGGAATTTCTTTTCATTTCGCGGAGTCAGAATGAGGACACTGCCGATTTCAAAGGAACTTTGAAGCTCATCCTGGAGGGAAAGAGGTACATAATACTTTTCAAGTTCAGGTCTCACTCTTTTAAAGTGATGCCCCGGATAAAGCTTCTCGGCGACATCCTTCCATAATTTATGAACTCGTTGCCCGGGAAAAATTTCAAGCCTATTCTGGCTGCCAGCGTGAAGAACGGATATATCATCCGCCAGGTGACTGAATTCTTTCAATTTTGCCAGGGAGGCACCCAGTGTAGATTTGCCCGCTGCAGAGTACCCAAGTATGCATACAGCAAAGTTACCTTTGACCACAGTGGTACCGTGCATGGGGAGCTGATTGCGCTGATGGAACAGAGCACCCATGACCGAACCCAGAAGGAACAACCGGACTTTTTCAGGATGAACTCCTTTTTCGGGCATCAGTGTAATTCGTTTTCCCTCGCTGACTCTGTAAGAGCCAATGGAGGGAAGACGCAAAAGA
This sequence comes from uncultured Bacteroides sp., assembly GCA_964579515.1. Lineage (GTDB taxonomy): Bacteria > Bacteroidota > Bacteroidia > Bacteroidales. The sequence goes on from CAZOHA010000026.1 coordinate 27,682, forward strand.
AAATCACCGGGTGAGGCTTCAAAAAGTACTCCCTTTACGGAGGGTTTTTCCAGGTGAAGAGGTACCTCGCCGATTTGGATAGTGACTTGCGGCTGTTCGGAATGGAAGGGATATAGTTCGGGCAACTCAACTTCAGAAAGAAAAGTAGTTCCGAAATATCTGTACCTGAATGGTGCCAATCAATTAGTAGAATCCCGAATGGTGAAAATTGTCATTATTTCGTCACATGACTCATGATCCCCACCGCCTCACCGGCTTTGCCGTCTCTCTCGGTGATCACGATGAGGTACTGGCCGGTCTTTCGGCAGAGGAAGTTGATGGGGTTGTATTCTTTTTCGGTTTTGGCGTCGTAGCTGGACAGGAGCATGTTGGCGCTGTCGTAAATGCGGATGACGGCGTGGCCCCTGTCGTTGCAGACATTGAAGCGATAGATGTTGTTGCCGCGGAGGATCACCGCCTGACGGTACATGGGGGGGCGTTCATCATTGCCCGCTTTGGGCAGGCTTACCACGAATTCCTTCAGGTAGATGGCACCCTCACCTGCCTTTTCGGCACACTCCTGGACACGTTCTTTCCGGTCGCTCTGCACCATGGACAGGGTGAGAAGGAAGAACAACACGGCTATGAATGGTTTCAGGATCTTCATGGCAATCAAGATTTTATATTCATTTGTTCGTTCCTTATCCGGGCGGTTACCCTGATCAGCTGCTGCAGGGTCTCGTCGCTCATACTTACCTGAGAGGTTTCGCTCTGGACCACCATCAGCATCCCGTCCTTTTCGATGGTTTGCGGCTCACCCACTTCGTAAGTGATCCTCACCTGGTCGTAAACCTCTTTGATTTCCCCCAGATCGCTGATATAGCCCCGGATCACCTCCTCGTTATTATAGTTGTTGAGGATCAGCAGGAGGTCGTTCAGGATCAGTTTCTGCTCGCCGATCATCGACTTCAGCTCCTCGCTGCTGTGGCTGGAGGCCACCTGAGTGGCCAGGTAGAGCCCTTCGATCCAGACGCCTGCCACCATCAGTGCGCTCAGGTTGCTCCTGCCGGTCTCCCGGAGGTAATCATCCATGTTGTTGAAACTATTCACCGAGACGAACATCAGCGAATCCAGATCGGAGCTGGTGGTTGCCAGCCGTTTGATGGTGTTGAAATCGAAGAATTGCCCGATCTGCAGGGCGTCGGCCAGCCGGTTGATGCTGGAAAGGTAATTGACCGCACTGCCGGTTTTTTCGTACATGTTGAGATAGCCCAGGTCGGCGCTGAGCGCTCCGAGGGTGTAAGCCATCTCGAAACTGGTGGTGCTGGTGGAGAGTTCTTCCGGATCGGCCAGGTAGGAGATGGAGAACGGAACGTTCAGGGAGTTGATCATGGCTGCCACCTCGATGGGGGAGGCCAGGTTCTGGATAATATCGTTCATGGTCTCCGAAGAGATCTGAAGCTCGCTGGGATCCACCTGGTCCATATCGACTTCCAGGGTCTCTGAAGGCCTTTGTCCGCAGGAAACGATCGTCATGGCAGCGATCCAAAGCAGGGCAATTTTCTTGATCATGGTAACAGTGCGATTAAGCATCATAAAGATCTGTATTTGTTCCTCAAAATTAAGGATTCTTTTTCAACAAACGGCTCCGGACCAGCCTGCCGGCCAGGTCGTAATATAATACGATATAGCCCGCAACCGTCAGGAACCAGATGAATCCTATGTTAAATGAATAGGTGTTATAGTACATCCCCAGAAAGTACTTCCGGGGAGCGAAAAAATGGGAGCGGATGCCCGGGAATCCCCCGGGAGCCGGGTCCAGAAATATGGGATCGATCCGCTGGTAGAGTCTTCCTTCATGCTCGATGATGGGGTTCTTCTCGTAGATCTTTTTCACATGATCGGCCACGCTTTCGTTGTGGTACCGGTCGAGCATGGAGAAATAGAACGATCGCCGGTCCTTCATCAGCAGGCTCAGGTGTTGTTCTTTGGCACGGCTGGCGGTGGAGAACTGACGGATGTAATGCTGTTTGAGCTGGGCCAGGAACCTTTCGGTCTTTTCGGCCATCGCTTCGCTGAATGCCTCCGGCTCCCATTCTGCAGGCATGAAAATGATGTCAGGGACCAGATGTCGCACCCGCATGCATTCATTCCGGAGCACCTCCAGTGCCTGACGGCTCCTGTCGATGGTGCCGCTCTCCCGGAACTCGATGGCACAGGCGTAAAGGCGATCCTCCAGTTCAGGGATCAGGTAGGCCGAACGGAAGTTATTGTAACTGATTCTTTTATCGTAGGGGTAAAAATGTTTTTCGAATTCGTTGTCTTTGAACTGACGGACCATCAGGGCCTCGTATGACCATTTGGTGGGCATCAGTTCGGCGATCAGCGGCACCTTGTCCACGGTGGTGATCTTCCGGTTCAGTTTTTCGAAAGAGAACATAGCCCCGCTGAGTACCATCATGGGGATCATCACCAGAGGGATCACGATGTAGATGGTGATGGCCGAATTGAATGAAGAGGAGATGATCAGTCCGATCATGTTGGCGCAGACCGCTGTGGAAAACAGGGCCAGCCAGTAGGTGAAGGTCATTTGCCGGATCTCCAGGATCCCGTTGGCGATCAGTACGAAGGTGAGGGCCTGGATGGCAGAAATAGACACCAGAGTGCCTATTTTCGCCAGAAGGTAGGAAGAGCGGCTCAGGTGGAGAAATTTCTCCCTTTTCAGGATCTTCCGGTCGCGGAAGATCTCCTCGGCACTGACGATGAGTCCCAGGAAGAGGGCCACGATCAGCGCCATGAAGATATAGATGGGGATGTTCTCGTTCTCTCTGAAGATATAGGTGTTGCTGGCGGGATCGGCCACGTAACGGATGATGTAGGCCAGGATCAGCGCCAGGACCGGGCTTACCAGCAGGGTCAGAAGAAGGTACTGGCGGTTGTTGAACTTCGATTTCAGGTCGCGCCTCAGGTAGTTGCAGAGCTGGCTGAACCAGCCGGGTACCTGGAGACTGGAGGGGGGCAGCTCATCGCCCGGAGGCGGGGAAGGGGCGCCTGCCTGATCTTCTTTGCCGGATCGGCCGGTGGCCGCTGAACCGGCGGATTCGTTTTTTTCCCGGTAGATCTGCTCCCAGGTTTCGGGGCTGATCTTGCGCTGGGGGGTATAGTTCCCGTATTCGTCCACCTGGCGGGCCTCCATGATGTTGAATATCAGTTCGGGGTTCACGTTCCCGCAGACCGGGCATTCTCCCATCCGGGCGTTGACCTGGCGGTCCACCTCCTTGAAGTGGATCACTGCCTCTACCGGGTTGCCGTAGTAGACCATCCGGCCGCCTTCGTCCAGGATCACCACCCGGTCGAACATCTTGAACAGTTCGGATGAGGGCTGGTGTATCACCACGAAGACCAGCTTGCCTTTCAGAGTGAGCTCCCGCAGCAGGTCCATCACGTTCTCAGAATCCCTCGAGGAGAGCCCCGAAGTGGGTTCGTCGAGGAAGAGGACGGAGGGTTCGCGGATCAGCTCCAGGGCAATGTTCAGCCGCTTGCGCTGTCCCCCGCTGATGGTCTTGTTCATCACCGATCCCACCCGGAGGTCCCGCTTCTCCAGGAGTCCCAGGCTGTCGAGGGTTTCATCGACCTTTTTCCGGACCTCTTTGCCGGTGAGGTGTTTGAAGCAGAATTTCGCATTGAAGTAGAGGTTTTCAAAGACCGTCAGTTCTTCGATCAGCAGGTCGTCCTGGGGAACGAACCCGGAGATGCCGGAGAGTTTTTCCGGCTCCTTCCAGAGATCGAGTCCGTTGATCCGGATCGCTCCGGAGGCCGGCCGGTAGATCCCCGACAGGACATTCAGCAGGGTGGTCTTTCCCGATCCGCTGGAGCCCATGATACCCACCAGGTTCCCCTGCCCGGCCTCGAAGGAGACCTGACGGAGCCCGGTGACTCCGCCGGGAAACTGAAATGAAAGCTCTTCGGCCTTAAGGGTGATCTGCCCGGGTCTTTCAGCGGACAGGAAATGTGAGGCCACATCGCTGTAGTAGACAGGCTGTCCCATGGCCAGCCGGAGGGTCGATCCGCTGGCAAAGAGGTAGATGACGCGGGGGCGTACCAGCAATCCGTTCAGCAGGGCTTCCTGCTCTCCGGTGTATTTCATGAAATAGAGCCCCACCGAGGAGACCCGCAGGAAGAAGAGCGGGGCCTCCGGCCATACCAGGTGGTTTTCGCTGTTAAAATCCCCGGGGCGGCCGGAAGTGACAAAGGTGAAGATGTTGTCGTACTCCTCCTTGCTGATCCGGAAAATGTCGCTGACCGTGCGGACGATTCCAAGGCGCTGTTCGGTAAGGTTGTATTCGGCATTGATAAGCTCCAGGATCCTTACCAGGACCACCACTTTCTGGCGCTGGTTGATGGTCCGGCCGATCTGCTTGCAGAGCTTCAGGACACGCACTGAATCCACTACCGAGGTGAGCTTCTTCCTGGATCCCCTGACCGGGGCGGGTGTTCCCGGGTCGGGTCCGTCTTCTGCCGCTTCCAGGACACTCTCCTCTTCGCCCGATGCGGCAGTGGCTTTGTAGAGTTCCAGGTATTCCCCGGCCGAGTCGACCCCGATCTGTTGCTCCAGGAAGCCGTTCACATAATCGATCTCTTTCTGCCCGATTCCCCCGTCCTGTTTGGTGATCAGGGCGAACAGCTTCATCAGGGCCTTCAGGATCTCTTCACTCATGCTATTTCGGGTAGGTCCCGTGCGTGAAAGGCACCTCGATCATCTCCTCGTACTCTTTGCCGGCCTCCTGCATATCTTCGTCCGATTCCAGCGAAAGCCAGCGGACCAGCACTTCATGGCCCTCTTCGGCCAACTCTTCCAGGATCATCAGGATATCGAGGATCAGCTTGGACGATGCGGTATTGAAGTAGATCAGGCGGAAGGTGAATTCGGTCTTCGGAAGGGGATCTTTCTGGTACTGGCGGAGCCAGTCGAGCACCGGCTGGTAGAAATCGACCACATCCTCGGGAAGTGATTTGCCGGAGATCTCGAACCGGCTTTCGTCGCGGTCAAGGATGATCATGGGACTGTCGTCGGTCTGTGCTATCTGTAATGCTTGCATAATCAGTTGCGGGTAATAGTTGAGGTAAAAATGAAGAAGGAGGATTCGTCGTCGATCCTTACAAAGCTGTAATCCAGCGGATTGCGGGTCTTCCGGCGGATGTCGATGAATCCCAGTCCGGCCCCTCCCCTGGCCGAGAGGCCACCGTCTCTCATCTGTTGTTTATACAGTTGGTCCAGGTCTTCCAGTTTCATGTTGTTCAGTTTCCCCAGAAACATGGAGATCTCTTCTACGCTGCTGTTTTCAATAATGTTACCCGTGGTGACCTGGAACCGGTGATCGTTCTTGGCCACCAGAACCACGCCCACCCCCGGGTAGGGATGGCCCATGTCTTCATAGGCCTCGGCGTGGCGGTTGATGTTCTGTAAAGATTCTACCATCACATGATAAACCCTGCGAAGAACATTGTCTTCCTCCACTTCATCGAGTTGTTCTTCGACCAGCCCTGAGAGGGTCTTCATTACCTGGTGAGTGATCTGACCCTCGTAGATCAGGGAAATGTCTTTGATTTTCAGGTTTTTGTACCTGTCGTAGATGTAATTGAGAAAACCTTTACTGTCGCCTGAGAATCCCATAGCACCTATAAATATATGGAATAAGGTTTAAAAAGGAATCCCGCATATTTGATTTTACATCTCGATGCCGATCAGCAATAGGTCATCCAGTTGCTTTTCGGATCCCATCCAGGAGGTGAAGTCGTTCATGAATAGTTCATGGAACTGCGGGATGGTGCTGCCGGCATGTTCCAGCATAAGCTGGCGGACCCGTCCCGAACCGAACTTCAGTCCCTCCGGTCCGCCCATCTGGTCGGTGAGCCCGTCGGTAAAGAAAAAGAACTTGTCCCCGGCCCGGTAATGAACCTCCAGGTTCCTGAACGGTTGCTCCGGTTTCCTGGGATGTTTCAGTCCCCCGATGGCCTTCCGGTCGCCCTTGTACACGGTCACTTCTCCTTCGCTCAGCAGGTAAAGCGGACGGTGGGCTCCGGCGTATTCCACCAGGTGCCGGTCCTTGTGGAACCTGCATAGAGCCATGTCCATGCCGTCGCGGGTATCGGGTTTCTCCTGGTCCTGTTTGAGAGTTTTCCGCACCTCTTCATGGAGAAGATCGCAGAGCTCACCCGCAGGGATACCGGGACGCAGGCTGACAAGGTTGTTCATCAGGAACAACCCCACCATGGAGAGCAGCGCTCCGGGCACCCCGTGCCCTGTGCAGTCCACAGCTGCTATGTACCACGAATCGTCCGTTTCGAAGAACCAGGGGAAGTCGCCCGAGATCACATCCCGCGGGCGATAGTATACAAAACTCTTCGGGAATGCTTTCCGGATGCGGCCGATTTCGGGAAGAATGGAGGACTGGATCCGGTGGGCGTAATTGATGCTGTCCTGCACTTTCCGGTTCTGGACCTTGATCTCTTTTTCGATTCGTTTCGACTCGGTGATATCGTGCCCCACCACCAGGATGGTCTCCAGTTCGCTTTCCTGAAATTCGGGTATGGCGGCCACGTTGATAATGCGGTCGGTCCTGTACTCCCCCATCTCCAGGGGAAGGGTCACCTGGAAGTTTTTCTTCACCGGTTTGGACGACATGGAGGAGAGGATGTCCCCGAGCAGCTCACCGAATACTGCGCTGAACGGAACCTCACTCATGTTCCGGTTCACCATCGCACCGGGGGCGATGTCGGTATAATCTTCCACCATCGGATTGGCATAGTAGATGTCTCCCGAAAGGCTGATGCGGAGGATCAGGTCGAGGGAGTTCTCCGAGAGGGATTGCATACGGGTCTTGAGCCGCTGTTCGCGCTCCATCCGTTTCGATTCGGTGATATCGGTGGTGTTGAGCACGAATCCCCGGATGGCGGAATCTTCCAGCATGTTCCGGCAATGGGTGCGCAGAAAGATGCGTTCTCCGTTCTTACGGATAAACGAGTACTCCAGCCGGGCCGTTCCGCCCGGATGCTCTTTCAGCTGCTCCAGGGTGCGGCGGAGTTGATTGGCGTTGTCGCGTCCCATGCGTTCCAGGTCCTTTCCCGACATCATCTCTTCGGGCGTGTAGCCGAAAATCCTGTTCACCGAAGGACTCACATAGATGAGGCGGTAGTCGCTGTCGTAAATGGAGATGATCTCGGCGGCATACTCGAGCATCAGCTCCAGCCGGTCCTGTGCATGGCGGGCCTCCACGATCTTCCGTTCCAGCTGGAGGTTGGCCTTCTCCAGCTCTTTTTTCGAATGCTCCATCTCCCGGGCGTTCTCCTGGAGTGCCAGCTCGTTCTGACGCAACTCATCGGTCATCTTCCGCGACTCTTCCAGGAGTGTGGCGGTGCGGAGATTCATCTTCAGGTTCAGGAAGGTCCGGGCGATAACCTCCCCCAGCTCCAGAAGGAACTGGATGGTGAGCTTGGGAATGCGGTCACTGAGAAAGGCGAATTCCAGGATTCCCTCCAGCGATTCATTGGTGATCAGCGGGATCAGCAGGATGCTTCTCGGTTTCCGGTCGCCCAGGATCCCTGAAGTGATGGTCACGTAATCCTCCGGGATCTCGGTCCGGTAAATATAGTCCATCTCGAAAGCGCACTGTCCCACCAGCCCCTCGCCCATTCGAAACTGCTGGTTCAGGTATTTCCTGCGGTTGTAAGCATATGTGGCCGAATTGGTAAGGATCTTCGTCTCCTCATCGTACAGATAAAAGGCGCCCTGCACCGAATCGATATAGTTGTTCAGGGCCTTCAGGATCCGGTAGGAAAGCTCCCCGGGGTCCTGTTGTTCCCTCAGTATCTTGGAGATAATGTCTTTGCCTTCGGCAATCCACGATTGCTCTCTCTCCTTCCGCCGGTTCGATTTGATGTTGAGCTGGATCAGACGGAGCGCCTTGCCCAGTTCCGAACCGGTAATCTCGTCGTGCGGATCGGGGTTATCTCCCTGTGAAAGGGAGATGGCAAACTCGGTATTCCTGGCAAGCAGCCTGCCCGAGGCCTCCACCCGTTTTTCATACCGCCGGATGGTCCGGTTCATGAGGCGGTGCATGGGGTAAAGGAACAGGAATACCCAGAGCGGCAGAAGGTCCACCAGCACCAGGGAGGGATGCTCACGGTGGATGGCCGCCAGGCTCCCGAAGCTGACCGGAATCTCCTGCTCCATCATGAAAGCCACCAGGATCAGGACCACCAGCAGGGCGCTGATCAGTGTCACAGTGACCACCTTACGGAAGTTGATACGCTGAATGATATGTGGATCGGTTTTCGGCATCTTAAGGGGTTAACCGGGGAGAGAGTTTTTCCATCACATCGCGGGAAAAGATTCTGAACATGCTTTCGATTTCGTGCGGATCGTACCGGTAACCCGCACACTCGATCAGGGCCACGGTTTTCTGACGGTGCAGCAGAGGGACCAGGGCCAGGTAGGAGGGGGCCGCCTTTCCCAGTCCCGAAGCGACATCATGGCAGCCCTCCGGGAAACTGGTCAGTACCATCAGCTGCTGATTTCTGGCCACCTGTCCCGTCAGTCCCTCCCCCTGTGTGAAGGAGTAGGGTTCCTCGGATGGGGGTATGGCATAGGTGGCCGCCGTCACGAACGTTCCCTTCTTTTCCATGTAGAACAGACCCGACATGATCTCCAGTTCTCTGGCCAGGTTGTTCAGGATCAGAGTACCCATCTCCTCCAGAGTGGTCTCTTCCGGTATCCGCCGGACCAGCTTTCCGGCCACCGAGGTAAAATCGAGCCCTTTCTCCTCCTTTTTTGCACCTTTCTTCAATCTCTGTTTTTCGGGGGCATCATCGCCGGTCAGTTTCGCTGCGGCGGCCTCCTCGATCCATTCCGAATGTGCATGACTTAAGGCCGCGACAATGAGGTAGATCCCCGATAAGGACAGGATCACCCAGGCCAGGATCAGTACGAGCCGGGAGGCGGAAGCCCCCAGCGAACTGTTCCAGGCGAAACCCAGCAGGGCGATGCCCGACAGGATCATCAGCGTGGCAGACACCCATGTCAGAATATACCTGTTTTTCCCCGTTCCTTTCTTCATCGATATCATCTACTCTTCGCTATTCCCTATGATTCCCCCTGTGAATTGTTTCGAAGCTGGCCCTTCAGCCGTTCGATCTCCTGGTTGGCATCCTCCAGCAACTGGTATTTCAGTTTCTTTTCAGTGATATCCAGCCCCATGTAGTACACCTTGTAGATCACCCCCGACTCATCCTTTACCGGAGAGAAAGTGGAGACCAGCCAGACCTCCTCCCCGGTTGGTTTGGAGCGGCGCACCACCCCTTCGTAGACCTTCTCTTTTTTGACCTCTTGCCAGATCTTTTCAAACTGCTCTTTTTCAGTGTCTTTGAGGAATAACCTGTAGTTTCTGCCTAAAAGCTCTTTGCGGCTGTAACCGGTCACTTCGGTAAAGTTCTCGTTCACCTCCATGATGATCCCTTCGGCATCCAGGTCGCATTTGATCAGCGCACTGTTCACAGCCTCGTTCAGGGTCTTCATCTCCAGCTGACTGCGGGCGATCTCCTGTTCACGTGTCTCGAGCTTTTCCTGAAGCTGACGGGCCCCGGAGACATCATCGGCGATGAGGAGCACTTTTGACACTCTGCCGTCCTTATCAGCGATGGGGGTAAAGGTCTGCTGCAACCACACTTCTTTTCCCGAGTAGAGCTTATATTGCTGAGTGTTGGAGATACTCTCACCTTTGCGGAGCATCTCCCAGAAATTCTTGTATTCGTCTGAATAGGGATCGGTCTGGGCGAATTCTGTGTATACCTTTCCGAGCACCTGTTCGCGCGACGATTCGAGCAGTAACAGGAACCGGTCGTTGATCTGGGAGAACCTTTTATTGAGACCCAGTTCAGCCACCAGAGAGGATTGGTTCAGGGCATGGACGATCCCGCTGATCTCGGTCTCTTTTCTTCTCGACTCTTCCTGAGCCTGCTCCAGTTTTTCGACACTCGCCAGCATGGCGGCCTCCTTCTCCTGAAGGGCATCGGCCTGGGCACGGGATTGTTTCAGAAGCCGGGCGGTCTGTTCACTGTTCCGTACCGCAAGCAGCGAGGAGGCGATGCTTTCGGCCATCGACTCGACGAATTCGATCTCGAACGGCCGCAACAGCCTGATGGTGGCCAGCTCGATAACGCCCGTCACCCGTTCATCAATTTTCAGGGGGACCAGCAGGATGCAGTTGGGTCTCGATTCACCCGCACCGGAAGCGATGACAAAATAATCTTCCGGAACTTCGGTCATGAAGATTCGTTTTCCCTCCTGGGCACAGGTTCCGGGCAGACCGCTGCCCCATTCCAGGTTTACCTTCAGGTATTTCCTGCGGTCATAGGCGTACGAAGCCAGCAGGTCGAGTGAGGGTTTTTCAGGGTCGCTTTCGTTGGTAAGAAAGAGGGCCCCCATTTCCAGGTTCATATAGGTGACCAGCTTCTGGATGATCAGGAAAGAAAGTTCGGTCACCTCTTCCCGTTCCGCCCTCAGGATATCGCCCATCTGGGCCATTCCTTCCGAGATCCAGTTCTGTTTTTTGTCCTCCCGGTTGCGGGTGATCTCGTCCAGTTCCTTGCGGGTAAGGTATTCAGAAAGTACCTGGAGGGCATTGCCCAGCTCATCACCGGGGGAGGGCTGGTAGATTTCGCCATATCCCTCTTCGGAAAGCGAGCGGATGTGCCTGATCTTTTTATCCAGACCGGCAAGATGGGTGTCCAGGTACCGGGCCAAGAGGCCGAATTCATGCACGGCATCGTTTTTCAGCGGGGGGGGCATTTTCCCCGATGCCAGAGCCCCGGTCTGTGACAGAAGTTGATCGAACTGAGTGCGCAGTCCTCTTGCGAAAAGGATCAGTATTCCGGCAATCAGCAGCAAGCCGAGCGACAGAGTGAGCCATCCCTGAAGGGCCAGGCGACTGGAAAGGTGTTGGTCCGATCCGGTCAGATGCCGGTCGAAGGAGCTCATCAACTCATCGAGCCAGAGGGCGTTCGCCCTGACATGTCTGACGGATGACGGATCGCTCACATTTTCAACCCTCAGGCTTTCCGAGAGTCGGTTCAGCGTGTGAAGAAGGTCGGTCTGTGTATTTAATGCCGTTGAATGTCCGGCGATGGAACGATGGATCGGGTCACCGTCCAGCAACTCCTGCAGTGTCCTGATCTGACGCAGCGCGACCGTCGCCTGCCGGCTCCCGGCATCATCAGTCCCGGTGTGCAGGAAACGCCGGTTGAGTTCCATGCGCAGGACCAGATATTCCGATTGCAGGGTGGCGCGCTGTTCCAGCAACTCCGACCGTTCACGGAGCCGGTTGATGCCGTCCATGTAGAAAAGCGCCAGGATGAATATAAGCAGAACTGCCAGCAGGGTGGCAAGCAGCAATTGAGTGCGTACGGATATGGTGCGCAAGATCATTCCTGTTCCTTGAAATAGAAAGGCCCCCGTTTTACAAATCGTTTGGCGTAGGGTCCCATGATCGACTCATGCACCCCGAGAAGCAGGGAGCCGCGGTCATTCAGGTTATTGAAGAACAGTTCGAACACCCTGTTTTGAAGGTCGCTGTTGAAATAGATGATCACATTCCGGCAGACGATCAGATCGAAATTAACCAAAAAGAGGTTATCATCTTTCACCAGGTCCATTTTCTTATATACCGGCTTTTCTCTCAGGAATTCCCTCATCCGGATGCGATCATGGGCCTCTTCGATCTGAAAATATTTTCTCCAGTGCTTTTTCTGATTCCCGTAATCCTCCCCTGAACCGTTCAGGATCACTTTATCGAAATTCTCCAGGTAGACCTGGTTAAAGCGGTATTTGTAGGTCCCCGTTTCCGCTTTGTCGATCACCTCCTGATTGATATCACTTCCATACACCTCACTCCTGTCGAGCAGATTCAGATGGTCCAGAACGATTAACATCGAAAATACCTCCTGACCGGTGGAGCATCCGGGATGCCAGATACGGATCACCTCCTGGCCGGCATAAAGGGGGAGGAGCTGGTTCATCATCTTTTTCCATACATCGGGATCCCTGAACAGTTCGGTGGTATGCACCGTCACTTTCCGTATCACCGATTCCAAAAAGCCGGCGTCGGAACTCATCCGGGCCGTCAACTCTTCCATGCTCATCTCACATTCCAGCAGGATGCGTATGAGGCGCCTTTTCAGGGAGGTATGGGAATACTGGGAGAAATCATATGATGAGTGGTTTCGGACAGTCTCCTGAAAACTCCGGATATCCTTTCCAACCACCTCCACTGGACGGTCCATCGCCTGATGCACTTTGTTCTATGTAAATCTAGCGATTTAATAGTTAGGTTCAAATTTGGATAAAATCGTTTTCTGTATAACTTTGGAAAGCACCATTTCCCCCTGTCTGATGACCTTCGGCATACTCATATTTCCCGGGGCCCATGGGGACAAAGAATTGATGCGGGTCCTCGGGGAATTATACGGCAAGACCGTAAAGGCAGTCTGGAACGATGAGACCAGTCTGGAGGGTATTGATGTATTGTTCATACCGGGTGGATTTCCCTGCAAGGGCAGTTCCAACTCGGCCTGCATCAAAGATTCACCGGTTATCCATTCCATGCTGGAGTTTGCCGAACGGGGAAAGATCCTCATCGGGATCGGCAACGGATTCAGACTGCTTTGCGAGACGGGGCTGGTTCCCGGCATGATGCGCATGAACAGGTCGCAGCGGTTCATCTGCAAGGATACCTACATCAAACCCGACAACGATTCGTCGCTGGTAACCCGGCAGCTCTCGGGCGACAAGGCCTACTGCATTCCGATCGCCACCGGGTACGGCCGCTATGCGGCAAAGGACGAAGTGCTGGTGAGGATGAGGTACAACGAACAGATCCTCTTCCGGTATTGCGACGAATATGCCCGCATCACCGAATCGATCAATGTCACCGGGTCGGTGGATAACATTGCCGGGGTTTGCAATGAAAAGAAGAATGTATTCGGGATGATCCCCCAGCCCGAGCGGGCGGTCTTCCCTTACGGCAGAAACACCGACGGGAGGTACTTCTTTGACTCTCTTCTGCAATACACTTAAGGCTTCTGCGGGCTCAGCGCTGAGACTCTCCCGGCCGGTCGGACAGAAAGAAACGGTCCTCTCCCTCTCTGAATGACATTTTCACCACATCGAACCTCACCAGTTTGGTGAGCAGGTTGATCAGCTCCTTCCGCCTGAAACCGGTATCCTCCCGAATCTGCTTCAGATGTTTTCCGGGGGAGTCCCGGATGTACTGCAGGAGAAATTCTTCCCGCCGTGTGAACCTGAGAAGCTTTCCCCGGGCCTTGTTTTCCTCTTTCCAGACCTGCAGCCGTATAATGCTGGCCTGGATATTCTGATCCGCCACCCGGTGGAAAGCGATCCACCGGCTGGTATCATCCCGGGCATACACCGGTTTCCTGGCCACCCGGGGAATAAAGATCTCCAGTACTGTTTTCCCGTCGATGTGGTAGGTATGACTCTCGAATTTCACTTCGGGTCTGGAAAAAAGAGAGGCGGCCGATTCTACCATGTAGTACTCTTCATCGGAGCGTATACCGCTGATACGGCCGTTATCTTTCACGCCGATCAGCAGCCTGCCGCCATCGGTGTTGGAGAACGCGGAGAGGGTGCGTGCGATCTTGCGGGCATCACTGATCTCGAATTTGAAATCCAGCTCCTGGTGCTCGCCCTGGGCGATCAGTGACTGAAGGTATTTCTGGTCAGAACGCGACATGCACTGCAAAAATACAAGTTGTTTTACTAACTTGAGTGACTTGAAACCACTTATTCAACGCATTGGTAAGATCCGGACTGCTGTCCGGAACTGGCTGAACGAGATGGTATCCCTCACCGGCGGTCACTGGAAGTGGGCCGTATGGGGTATTTTCTCCATCATGATCCTTCTGATGGCCGGGCTCTGGTTCGACTTCATGGGGGACCTTCATCCGGGGGTATACCTGGCGGCCCTCGGCTTTCTGCTGGGGCTTCCGCTTCTCGCCGGACTGGGAGTGAAGCTGGGGCTGACCCTGTTGAATCTGCTCCCGGAACGGTACAACTGGTTCTTCTTCGGGACCGTGTTCTTTGTACTCTTCAACTTCCATTTTCCAGAAAAAGCGCTGATCGCTATCACTCTGATTATCCTGGTGAGCGGCTCATTTACGGGAGCCGGACTTTACAACATCACCGGAGGCAGGTGGAACGGGCTGAAGAGGGGCCAGCGTATCCTCACCCCGGTGTTCCTGTCCATCGGAACAGTTCTCTTCCTGGGGAGCGTGTTTTATATTGCCCATCCCGGAAAGCGGCCTCCGGAGCTGACTCCCTGGTCCATGGAGGCTGCGAACCTCCCTTCCGTGCTCGATATGGAGGATCCTTCGCAATCCGGCCGGTACCCCGTCGATTCCATTACCTACGGATGGGGAAAGGACCGGAGACGTCCCGAGTTCGGGGAGGAGGCAGGGTTGATCACCCCGGTGGTGGATGGCAGCAGTTTTCTGGAGGGGTGGGAGAAGTTTTCAGGAAAGATGCGGACCTTCTACTGGAAGATGTCACCCGATTCACTGGCACTGAACGGCCGGGTATGGTTCCCGTCGGGAGAGGGGCCCTTCCCTCTGGTCCTGATGGTGCATGGAAATCACCTGGACCGGGATTTCTCCGATCCGGGATACGGCTATCTGGGCCGGCACTTCGCATCGCACGGGATCATTGCGGTGAGTGTGGACGAAAATTTCCTGAACGGAGCCTGGTCCGACATCGGCGGGAGACTGGAGTCTGAAAACGACTGCCGGGGCTGGCTTCTGCTGAAGCACCTGGAACAGTGGGACCGGTGGAACCGGACAGACACCTCGCTGTTTCACGGGAAAGTGGATATGGAACGGGTGGTTCTGATCGGACACTCCAGGGGAGGGGAGGCGGTGGCCATTGCCGCGCTTTTCAACCAGCTGCCCTATTATCCCGACAATGCTGAGGAGATCTTCGATTTCGGATTCGGCATCAGGGGAGTGGCAGCCATCGCTCCGGTCGACGGACAGTACTGGCCGGGAGGCATTGCCACTCCGGTCAGCAATGTGAATTATTTTACCATCCACGGTTCACTGGATGCCGATATGCGCTCTTTCGACGGACTCAGACAGATGGTGAGGGTGGAATTCACCGATACTTCCTATCATTTTGCTTCGGGGCTCTATGTGCACGGCGCCAATCACGGACAGTTCAACACCAGCTGGGGGCTTTTCGATATCGGGTATCCGCAATACCTTATGCTGAACCGGAGGGCGATCATTCCCGCTGAGCAGCAGGAGAGAACGGCCCTGGTCTACCTGACCGCATTCGTAATGGAGAACATACAGCCTGGATCGGGATATCTTCCCCTGTTCAGGGATTACCGGAAAGGAAGGCACTGGCTGCCCGGTCTCGTTTTCCTGAACCAGTTCCATGAGTCTGCGGCCACGGTATTGTGCGGATATGACGAGGATCTTGATCTGACCACCGGCACCGAGGGGACCGATACGATCGTGGCAAAAGGACTGGCGCTCTGGAAGGAGGGACGTCTGCCCAAGAAATGGGGCGATCTGCGGAACAACGGGGTATTCCTGGGCTGGAACAATGACAGCGACACCATCCCGGGATTCTACCGGGTGGTGCTCGACACTGCCGCCACAGGTTCGCTGGAGGGATCCACCCATCTTACCTTCCTGGCAGCCGATGCGCAGACAGATCCCGGCGAGCGGATCGAAAATAGTGCTGCAGATTCTCTTTCCGGTGAGCGGATCGAAATTGCAGCTGCAGATTCCCTGCCTGGCACCGTGGGCGATCCGGAACCGGAAAAATCCATTTCCGGCACCGTGGACGGTCCGGAGCGGGAAGAGGGGGTTGAAACTCCCGGCACAGGAAAGAAGACCACCGAAGCTCCCCCGGAGGTGAGAGAGGATGCCCCGCTGGACTTTTCCGTCGTGCTGACCGATAGCCGGGGGAGCGCCTACCGGGCAAGGCTCAGCGATTTTCAGATGCTTCAGCCGGCCATCAAACCGCAGGTCTTCAAATCGCGCCTGTTCTGGGAGGATCCCGAATCGGAAGTGATCCTGCAGTATGTGGCCCTGCCCCTGGGTGCCTTCCTGAATGACTCTCTTTCCACCATTGCTCCCGGAGAGATCCGGTCCATCGAACTGGTATTCGACGGCGACCGGAACGGGACGATTGTCCTCGATCAGCTGGGATTTACCCGGCAAGTGCGGGGAAAATTATAACCATATCGAACAAAAAATCTGTATCCGATGAAAAAGAACATGGGAGGCATGGACAGGATCATCCGGGTTCTGCTTGCCGCACTGGTAGCCGTCCTTTTTTTCACTGATGTGATTGGGGGGACTCTCGGTATTATCCTGCTGGTACTGGCAGGGATCTTTCTGATTACCAGCTTTGTTAGCTTCTGTCCGGTCTACTGGCCGTTCGGGATCTCGACCCGGGCCGGGAAAAAACAAAACTCTTCCGGCTGAAACGCTGCCGGGTCACTTCAACCGCCTGATCACGGAGAGGAACAGCGGGATATCGACCGGACCGGCCGTGGCCAGCCGCTCCATGATCCGGTGGAACAGGGGACTCCCCTGAGGAATGCCTGACTGTTCCAACAGGTGGTATGCCTGTTTTTTCAGCTCTCCCCATCCTTCGGCCGATTTCTCCAGTTGGCTGCCCGGTTGCTGAAGCTGGTTCAGGGGGGATAACTCGTATGCGATCACCATTACCGACTGGGCCAGGTTGAGGGAAGGATAGGGGGCGGCCATGGGGATCGTCACGGCCAGGTCGGACTTCAGGACCATGGAGTTGGGGAGTCCGCTCTCCTCGGTCCCGAAAAGGATGCCCACCCGGCTGAGGTGGGAGGATTTCTCCCTGATCAGATCGTGAAGCGTGCGGCTGGAGTGATAATCGTGCTTGGCGGTCCGCTCTTTGGCGGTGGTGGACACCAGAAGGTCGATATCTTTCACCGCCTCATCGAAGGTGGCAAACAGCCGGGCCGACTCCAGCACATCGTGGGCACCGTGGGCCAGCATTCTCGCCTCACCGGCCAGGTGATCGCAGGGATCGATCAGCCGGAGCTGCGAAAAACCCATGGTCTTGACAGCGCGGGCTGCGGCTCCCACATTGGCCGGCACGGCCGGTTTGTAAAGTATGAATTCTATCTCCATGTAACCCCAGGGATTCTCAACCCCGTTAAGGATTCCCCGATTTCTCCAGTTGCTGGATGATGCGCCTCCCTCTCGACATGAATCCGGCACTGTTATGATGGATCTGATCTTCGATCACCGTGACAAGCTCCTCCTTCAGCTCGGGATAGATCAGCACATGATGATAGATGATCTGCATGGCATGGACCTTAACGGCCACGGGGTAGAGTTCCGAGACCAGGTAACTGAAGCAACAATCGATCAGCAATCCCTGGCCCTCTTCGGGGATCTCATGCCGGGTGAGGAGGCGGAGGAGGCTTCGGAGCGCTCCTTCACTCTGCAGCCCGGGCAGTGCTTCCACGATAACCGGAATATGGGGGGAGGCCAGTCCGGGACGGGCCTCGTCACTCCCGTCGAGTATCCAGGCCGCCCTCCATGCCACGGGATCCTGATCATGGATGGAGATATCGAGCAGTGAACGGAATTTTTCCTCCGAATCACCCACCGCCCGGATGTAGAGATCCTTCTCCATCCCCGAGGGGAACCTGGTCAGCAGCGACCTGAAATCCATTACTCCTCTTCCGGGTCTTCTTCCCCCTCCTCTTCCTGATCACTGTTTCTCATGGTGAGTACGGCATACTCCCGGGTCGAAATGGAGTGGTCCCGGTTCAGGTCGATATCGGTCACCTGCATGACCCACCGGTCCCCATCCTCTTTATCGGTATAGTCATACTCCAGAACCATTCCGTTGAAATAACCGGCATGGTAAAACGAGGTTCCGAACACCTGGTTATTGCGGAGCATCTGTTTGTGAATATCCTTTCCCAGCTCTTCGGAGACCCAGATGCGGGCTTCCAGATGTTCCTCGTCGATCAGGTACTCCTCGCAGGTATACCCGAGGATCTCTTTCTTTTTCCCGGTCTTTCTGGCATTGGCCGGATGGATCTCTGATTCTTCGGCATACTCCTCCGCCTGAGCCTCCAGCGTTTCCGGGTCGATCTCCATGGCAAATCCGGTCCTGGCATCATCATCGGCCGACAGGATCAGCATCACGCTGTTCTCCGAGTCAAACACCACCGTGGTCCGGACATCCTGATCATTATAAACCATGGCATAATCGATCCGGTCTTTTTTGATGTAGGAGTCGTAGAGCGTTTCGCCGGTCATCTTCCCCTTATCGTTGTATTCCGACACCTGCATCTGCAGATAGGCGTTGAAGGGATAACTGGATTCATACTCCACGTTGTCGGAAAGCCCCAGGGCATCCATATAGACGTGGGTCATGGTGGTATTGGGCGATTGATCAGGTTCCCGGCCCTCCTCCACGGCACGGATACTGTCTCTTTTGGCCTGGGCTTCCAGGTTGTCCTCAATGATTTTTTTCTTAACGATCGACCGGAGGCTCTGGGAGGAAGCCTCCTGTAGCGGAATCATCAGGGCGATCGCACTTAAAAGGAGCATCATACGTCTCATGGATCCAATCAGTTTTGGGTTACTATTAAACAGCTTTACAAGGTAATAACAAAATCACAGATCTGTCTATCTTTGACAATAGACAAATTCCATCCATGTGAGGTTCACCGAAGAACTGGTCCGCGGAAGACTCACCCGGCGTTATAAAAGATTCCTGGCCGATGTGATGCTGGAGGACGGGACACCGGTCACCGCCCACTGTCCCAATTCCGGATCCATGATGAGCTGCCTGGAGGAGGGGGCGGAGGTAAGACTCTCGCCGGCGAAAGACCCGAAGAGAAGGACCATGTATACCTGGGAGATGATCCGCATAGGAGGCGGCTGGGTTGGCATCAACACAGGACATCCCAATATCCTGGCTCTGGAATGGATCAGGGCCGGAATGATCCCCGGACTGGAGGACCTGAC
Source organism: uncultured Bacteroides sp. (assembly GCA_964579515.1). Classification (GTDB taxonomy): domain Bacteria; phylum Bacteroidota; class Bacteroidia; order Bacteroidales. The sequence goes on from CAZOHA010000026.1 coordinate 46,771, forward strand.
AGAGATCAAAAGAGAGGTGAAGTGGGAAGACAGCCGGTTCGATCTGTATGGCGAGGGATCGGAAGGACCCTGTTTCATCGAGGTGAAGAACGTAACACTGAAAGAGGGTACGCTGGCGCTGTTTCCCGATGCGGTGACCGAGCGGGGCAGGAAGCATCTTCGAACCCTGATCCGGGTGAAACAGGCCGGTATGAGGGCGGTGATGGTTTATGTGGTGCAGCGCAAGGATGTTTCGGCCTTCGCTCCGGCCATGGAGATCGATCCGGCCTATGGTGATGCGCTGAAAGAGGCCGTATTTCGGGGAGTGGAGATACGTGTGGCACAGGCCCGGGTTTCCCCCCGGGGTATTTCCTTTTACCGGATGCTGCCGGTTACCGGAATCCCGGGCGTATAATCCTTTCAGACATGCAGCACCTGGGCCGGACTGAGCTTGTTCAGTCCCTTCTCCTCGGAATACTGGTAGGCCTGATGCATGAATGCCTGCAGGCGGAGCTCGATGGAGGAGTCTTCCTGTCCGTCGTAGGCGATACTCACGTAGGGTATCCCTCCTTTGTCCTTTCTGAGCTGATCCGAAACCGAGGTGACCAGAGTACCGGGCATACAGGTGAAGGGCAGAATATTGGCGATCCCGGAGATCCCCTTGTCGGCCAGGATGGCTGAGGTTCCCAGGTTTAGGGCCGGATCACCGTCGTAATGCCGGTGGACGTAAGGACCGCATGCATTGAGCATATCTTTCACCGCCACCTCCTTGTCGGAATCGAACAGTCCGTGGAACGGTTTGATGATCTTTTTCGCAGTCGATTCCTGGAAAAACTCCTGGAGCCTCGACCGGATCACCCCTTTGAAATCCCTTTTCCATTTGCTGTCTCTGGTGTACCGGATGGTCGAGTAGGAGAGCCACTCGGCAAACGGAGCGATCCAGGTCTCGGCACCGAAGCGCTCCAGGCGCGTTACCAGGTGACCGCTGCAGAAATCATTGTCGCGCATGAAAATCTCCCCAACGACCGCCACCACCGGCTTCCTTCTCCCATTTGTAAGGGGAATGGAGGTGAAGTTCCTGGCTATCGAAGCAAGGGTATCGGTCAGGTCTTTTCCTCCGTTCTCCATGCATCGGACCAGATCGGCCAGAGACTGCTGGTATACCTTCTCCACACTGCCGGGGACCAGTTCGTAGGGTTTCCGCTCCTGCTTCAGCTTGCGGATCATATCGATGGCCACGAATCCCTTCCAGGCATTCAGACGGAATTTGGATCCGTGTCCGCCCGAGATATCCTCATAAGAACTGTCGTTGCTGGGAGCGATGATCTCGGTCTTGTCAAATCCCAGGCGGTCGAACAGCACTCTCTGAAAACGGTTGTACTGCCCGAACCGGCAGGGACCGTTGTGATCGGGCATGAAAAAACTCACTTTTGCGGGGTCCACTCCCGGCTCCATCATCTTCCTCAGGAAACTTCCGGTAGTACAGATCATGGGAAAGCACTCCCGTGAAGAGGTGTGCTTGCGTGCCAGGTCCAGGTCCTCCTGAGTCTGCATGGGCAGGGATTCGGAGTTGATCCCGAAACTGCGGCATACGGCCGCGATCACATGCGAGGCATCGTTCATGTAGGGGAAATAGAGCACCCGGTCTTTCATGGGGGAGGCGGTCATGGCTCCAGGGACATATACTCGTTTTTCCCTCTCCCCTCCCATCCTGGAGCCTTTCAGGCTGTCGAGGAACGCTTCGTAACGGGTGATCATACCGGCATCGGCCCCGTGTTCATCGATCTCGATCTCCATATAGGGCTTCCCTGACATCTCTTCATGAACGAAATGTGCCAGGAACGAATCGGGCCCGCAGCGGAAGTTTCCCATGTAGATACCGTGGAGGCGGTCGTCCCGGGCGATGATCCGCGCAGCCGAAAGGATCTTCTGACCGTTGGGCCAGTACATCTTATTGTAATCCCGGGTGATCCGTTCCCCGGAAAGGGGGAGATAGTCCATGGGAATAGGTAACACATCCAGGTTAATCAGTTTTTCCACCATGCTGAGGTTCAGTGCCGGGTCGCCCGTGTTGTAGGGTCTTCCGATGATCACCAAACACTCCTTGTCCTCAGGGAGAGTGGCCATCACCTCCCGGCCCCGTTCTTTCACCCGCTCCTCGAACCTGGTCTGCCGCTCATTGGCCTTCTGCATGGCCCGGCTGATCTGCTTCCGCGTGAGCGAGAACCTTTTCCCCAGATAGTCATAGAGCTCTTTTTCAGTCACCCTGTCGGTATACCGGAAATTGAGAGCCGGCGCAAGCAGTTTGTTCCGTTTCTCTTCCGGAAGAGAAGCCCTGACCATGAAAGGAACGGTCTGCACCCAGGGACAGTTGCAGTTGGAGGTGGGATTATCCTGCTCGGCCTTTGCATTGATCATGAACGGAGTGAATACATAGTCACTCTCTCCCTCGAGCATCTCGTAGATATGCCCGTGCATCACCTCCACCGGGAAACAGGTCTCGGCCACGATCATACTGAGCGACTTTTTGACCGTCTGATTATTGGTCTCCTCCGATACCACCACATTGAAGCCCAGATCCTTGAAGAAAGTGCTCCAGTAGGGGAACTGCTGGTAAAAGACCATCAGTCCCCGCGGGATCCCGATGGTGATCTTTTCCGGATCCAGTTCCGGCTCGAACCCTTCTGTGAGCATATCGATCCGCTCCTCGAAGTAGTTGGGGATTCCGGCGCCTTTTCCCTTGCGTTCATCCCGCTCATATTTCTCACATCTGCCCCCGTAGAAGAGTGGTTTTTTCTCCCCTTCGATCCTTACCCGCCTGATCTCGCACTGGTTGGAGCACGATTTGCAGGTAAACTTATCCACCTTATAGGGGATCTTGCTGATGTCGAATCCTTTGAACCGGGTCTTCAGGTTGTTTTTCTTGATATGGTCACGGGCCAGCATGGCTGCTCCGATGGCGCCGGTCACATCGAAATGGGGGGGGATGTGGATCTTTTTACCGGTGACTTTCTCAAAAGCGGCCACCACCGCTTTGTTATTGGTCACCCCGCCCTGGAACAGGATATGGTCGCCGATCCTTTTCTTCCGGACCACCTTCTGGATATAGTTGTGCACGATGGAGTAGGCCAGGCCGCCCACCAGGTTCCTGGTCTCTACCCCCTTCTGCTGAAAAGCGTTCAGGTCCGACTCCATGAACACCGTACAACGGTCACCCAGTCCCGCAGGACGTTCCGCCTTCAGGCCCAACTCCCCGAACTCCTCCACGATATTGATGTCCAGCTTTTCGGCCTGTTCCTGCAAAAACGATCCGGTACCTGCCGCACACACTTTGTTCATTTCAAAATCGACCACCACCCCGTTATCGATGCTGATGTATTTGGAGTCCTGTCCGCCGATCTCGAAAATCGTATCCACCCTGGGATCGAATGCGATGGCCGCGGTGGCCTGTGCAGTGATCTCATTGCGGATCAGGTCCGCTCCGATGAAGTCGCCGGTCAGATACCGGCCCGATCCGGTGGTTCCGGCTGCTTTGACCACCACCCGGTCGCCCACCTCTTCGAAGATCTCCGTCATCCCTTTCCGTATGGCTTCCAGAGGTTTACTGGCGGTGGGGAGGTAGCGGCGTGCAATGACCCGGTTCTGGTCATCGATCAGTACCACATTGGTGCTGAGCGATCCGATATCGAGTCCCAGGTAGACTTCGTATTTCTCTTCCGTCTCGGGGATGGGATAGACATCCTTGTGTATCTCCGCCTTCGACTCCACCAGAGGTTCAAAGGATTTACCCCTGGACTTCTCGCTGTGGATATATTCATCCAGCTTTGCAATGCCCTGGTAGGCCGGGGCATCTGATTTACCGTTTTCCAGATGATGGAGAACGGCGCCGATCGCTCCCATGGAGGCGTTGTATTCGGGGATCAGGAACTCCTCTTCCCCCGCATCCAGCAGCTCCCGGAAAGCGCGGATCATTCCGATGTTGGAGGAGACTCCTCCCTGGAACATGGCCGGGAACTGAATCGTTTTTCCCCTTCCCAGGGAGCTGATGAAGTTTCTGGCTACTGCAAAGCAGAGGCCGGCCACGATATCATGGACCGGTGTTGCGATCTGCTGCAGGTGGATCATATCGCTTTTGGCAAATACACTGCATCGACCTGCAATTCGGGGAGGTTCTTTGGATCTCAGCGATAACTCACCGAATTCTTTTTCAATGGATACCCCTATGCGTTTGGCCTGCTGATCGAGAAAGGAGCCGGTGCCTGCTGCACAGAGTGTATTGAGTTCGAAATCCGAAAGCCTCGAACCATCCTCATCCAGGTCATCCATAAAGATCAGCTTCGAATCCTCACCACCCATTTCAATGATGGTCCGGACCTGGGGATACAGTTTCGAAACGGAGGTGGACTGGGCCACGATTTCATTGACAAAGGTTCCGCCCACCAGCTCGGCACCCAGCTTTCCGCCGGTCCCCGTAAAGCTGATATGTCCGAATTGTTCCGGGCTGTATTTATTTTCAAGTTCCGTGAGGATCTGTCTCAGCCTTTCAAAAGGTTTCCCGTGGTTATAATCATATCGATCCTCGATCACGTTCCCATTATTGTCCGTCACCACGGTATTGATGGAGATCGAACCAACATCAAATCCTAGGAGGTATACAGGCTTCATAGAGTTCAATTGAAGTTTGTACAGGTCTGGCCCGCTGTAAATCAGAGGCTATATTTATAGTCTAATTACTTGATAATCATAAGTTGTGGAACCAAATTATAAAAAAATCACCGTAATAGGGAATTCTTCCGTGAGGATTCTGCAATTAAATAGAATCAGTATAATTTGCGACGGGAGACCAGTCACACTCTGCTAAAGAGAGGATAGAAATTCCACTATTTTGTTACTGTCCTGAGCAGCATCCACTTCGGTGTCCTTATAGATCAGTTTTCCTTTGCTGTCCAGGATGAATGTCCATCGCTGTATGGTGCTTCCCCTGGTCAGGTGGAGAGATTTTCCCTCTACATCACGGGTAATGGTACCTCCTTCATTGTAGGGAACGTCGAATAGTTGAGCGATTTCACCCTTTTCATCGGAAAGAAGAGTGAAATTAAGTGCGTGTTCCAGGGCAAACATTTCCAGGGTCTCCGGGTTATCGCCCGAAACGCCGACCACCCGGGCCCCCACTTCAGCCAGTTCTCCCTTCTGGTCGCGGTAAGTACAGGCTTGCTTCGTGCATCCCCCGGTGAATGCGGCAGGATAGAAGTAGATCACCAGGTAGTCCGACTCTCCCAATTCCTTGTGGAGGGTCCATTTATCTCCATCCTGATCAATGGCTGTAAAGTTGGGCACTTTTTCTCCCAGATTCACCTGTGCCATAAGAGCAACAGGCAGAATAATTAACGCGATGATTCCGGCAAATTTGTGTTTCATGGCTGATGCGTTTAATTCATACCCACAATTTATAATAAAATTTCCACCGGATTCACATTACTTTTATTTAGTTTGCATAAAATTAACAAAATGTACCATCATCTGTTCGGTCCGGTTCCCTCGCGGCGGCTGGGAATGTCGCTGGGAGTGGACCTGGTGCCCCATAAGGTCTGCTCCCTGAATTGCGTTTACTGCGAGTGCGGCCGTACCACCCGGCTGACCGACCATCGGGCTGAATATGTACCAACGGAGGAGATCACCCGGGAACTGGAGGACTTTTTCTCCCACCGGCCCGATCCGGAGTATATCACCTTTTCGGGTGCGGGAGAACCGACCCTTCATTCCAGGATCGGGGAGGTGATCGGGTGGATCAGGAAACTCCGGCCCCGGATCCCTGTGGCTGTTCTGACCAATGGTACGCTGCTGTCTGATCCCGGGGTAAGAGAAGAACTTATGGAAGCGAACCTGGTCCTGCCCTCTCTCGATGCCGCAACCGATGAAGCCTTCCGGAGGACCAACAGACCCCTTCGACATTTTACCGTGGATGAATATGTGGAGGGCCTGGTGAAATTCAGGGAGGAATTCGGGGGCGCTATCTGGCTGGAGGTGTTGATCCTGCCGGGGTACAATGATGACGATCTCAATGTTCTGGCGCTGAAAGAGGCGCTGAAACGAATTGCTCCCGACAGGATCCAGCTGAATACACTGGACAGACCCGGGGCTGTAAAAGGATTAAGGGCCGCCTCGGCAGCGGAGCTGGAACGGATCATCCGGATGTGGAACCTTCCCCGTGTGGAGATCATTGCCCCGGTGGCCGAACGGAAGGAGAAGAGATCCTACCGGACCGATCTGCAGGAGACCATTCTGGAAACTCTCTCCAGGAGGCCCTGTACTGTGGAGGACCTTCAACATATCCTCGGACTCCATGTGAACGAGATTAACAAGTATCTCAGCGTGCTGGAAGAAGAAGGTCAGATTGAAGCGACCCGTCTGGAAAGGGGAGTCTTCTACCAGGTCAAACAGGCGGGATGAGGAACCGGCGGCTGGCTGATGAAAAGCGGTCTTCGTTTGTTTGAAAACTGACTTTGGTGGGATCAAAAACCGGCCCTGGCCGCAACAAATTGGGCCAAAGGGTGTTTTGAATCTGGATTCCGTAAAATATTTCTGTCCCATGAAAAAGATACTTTTCTTATCTCTTCTTTACCTTGCCTCCTGCGCAACGGTGCCCATGACCGGCCGGAAACAGCTGGTGGCCATTCCCTCCTCACAGATGATCGCGCTCAGTGATGAGAGTTATGCTCAGGTACTGGAAGAGAACCGTCTTTCCACCAATACCGGATACGTGAACATGGTGCATACTGTGGGGGAACGTCTAAGCAGTGCCGTAGAACAGTACATGAAGCAGAACGGGATGAGTTCCGCTGTTGAGAATTACGACTGGAAATTCAATGTGCTGGTTTCGGAAGAACTGAACGCCTGGTGTATGCCCGGGGGGCAGATCGCTTTTTACGAGGGGATCATGCCGGTATGTGAAGATGAGAACGGGGTGGCAGTGGTGATGGGTCATGAAATTGCCCATGCCGTGGCCCAGCACGGAAATGAGCGTATGTCGCAGCAGCTGGCCATTCATCTGGGTGGGATAGCCCTTTCAGAAGCACTTAAAAATCAGAAAGAGGAGACCATCAATCTGGCCCTGCTGGCATTCGGAGTGGGTTCAAAGGTGGGTGTGCAACTTCCCTATTCACGGACCCATGAGAGTGAGGCCGATGAACTGGGGCTTTATTTCATGGCTATGGCGGGATACGATCCCCGGACCGCTCCTGAGTTCTGGCAGCGGATGGAAGCCCGCGGCGGAGCCCGTCCGCCCGAATTCCTCTCCACCCATCCCGATCCGGCCAACCGGATCAAAAATCTGGAGCAGTGGATGCCGAAAGCGCTGGAGTATTATAACACCCGTTGACCTGTGCCTCGGAGATCGCCCATCTCCATTCCGAGAGTGAACCGGAAGGTGTTGGAGAGCGGAGAGTTCTGTCCGTTGGTGGGGAGCCATCAGTTTGTTCAGGTCGGTAAGAAAAGAGAGTCTGCTGTTCTCGCCG
>CAZOHA010000027.1:0-41755 GCA_964579515.1 uncultured Bacteroides sp.
TGGCTCGGATTATTTCTCATGCGCTGAAATTCTTCGAATTGTAGGCGCATTGCGAGAATTTCAGCAACGAGGCAATACCCCGGGCGCCAACGATTTCTTTTTGGCATTCCCTTTTCGGCATTTCACGAGGTTGCAGGAATGTTACTTGCGAAACCGGAAAACGGGATCCCCGTTCTCATGCACTGTCTGACGAACGCCAGGCGGAAAGAAACATGAACCAGATTCAAGACGATCCTGGAAAGGATATTGCTGAGTCCGGAAGGCGCAGGTACTGCTTTGCCTGCAGATCATGATGGTACGCCAGCGCCCTGTTTCTTGCCGATCCGTATACATCCGTGGAGGGTTCCCTCCATTTATGCCATTCCTCACTGCCATCACCTGTGCTCAGAATCCGCAAATTAATCTCCACTGAAATTAACACAAACGATATGTCAAATTAAAGATAATCAGGCAATTCAGACACCTCAAACAAATTCATCGTGAATTTGTTGATATGGTCATTCACATTAATCCGACCCAATGAGTATCCTCCGCCAACTCCCCGTCCGCATCCTTCTCACCGGAATGGTCTTCTTCATATCAGCAAACACTGCAAACACTGCAGACCCCGCATACGCTGCAAACCCTGCAAACGCTGGTTACATCGTAAACGCTGCATACCCTGTATACCCCGCTTACCCCGCGGAAGATCATTCTGGTGAAAACTGGGTGGAGAAAAGCAACGGTCACGCAGCCATCCTCCTGGGAGTTCAGGCAACCCACTCGCCGGAATATGCCGCAGGACTGGGCCTGGATGGATTCGATGAGGAGATCACCGATTTTTCCCCCGGTTTTATGGAAAGGCAACTGGAAGATCTGGAACAGGTGAAAACAGAGCTGGAATCGAGGTACCAGTCGGAGCCCGAAGGTCCGGTTCGGCAGGATCTGCAGATTATGATCGGATATGTAGATGATCAGATACGTTCCATCCGTCTGGAATATATGTATCTGCTCCCCTTCTTCGACCTGCCTTCAGTGATCTACTCAGGTCTCAGGAACCTGCTGGAAGACCGGATTCCTGATGAGCGAAGACAATCGGCGGCCATACGCCTTTCGAAGTATGTGGGCAGGGAAGGGGAACATGCTCCGGTGACCGAACTGGCGATGAATTATTTCAGAAAGGAGTGGGAGAGGGATGACCGGCTGCCACCCTTCCGGGAGGAGGTGGAACGGAGCCTGAGCACCACCTCTTCCTACATGGAGGAGATCGGGGTATTATTCCAGCAGTACAGAATCGAGGGAGTGGAGGAGGAACTTGCAATGCTGGAGGAACAGCTCCATTCCTACAACCTGTTCATCCGTACAGAGATCCTTCCCCGATCGCGGGATTCTTTTCGCCTGCCTGATGAGCTCTATGAACACAGTCTAAAGAAGTTCGGCGTAGATATGCCTCTGGACCAGCTGGTTGGCAGAGCAAGGGTCTCGTTTAAAGAATTGCAGGCACAGATGCAGGTTCTGGCCGGACCCATTGCGGAGAAGAACGGATTTCCATCAGGCGATTACAGGGAGGTGATCCGGTCTCTGAAAAAGGAGGTCCTGGACAGCGCAGCCATTCTGCCATTTTACAGAGACCAGATCGGAACGATCGAAGAGATCATCCACAGAGAAGGGATTGTCACCCTGCCTGACCGGGATATGGTGATACGATTGGCCACCCCTGCCGAAAGTGCAGCTTCGCCGGCCCCTTTTATGAGCCCGCCCAGGCTGATCGGCAATACCGGAGAGTACGGGGAGTTCGTCCTCCCGCTGAAAGTGACCGGCGGAAGTGAGGGCTCTGCTCTGAAGGTTGACGATTTCATGCATAAAGCTGCCTCCTGGGCACTCACGGCCCATGAAGGAAGGCCGGGTCATGAACTCCAGTTCACCTCCATCGTGGAAAGGGGAGTCTCCCAGGCACGGATGATCTTTGCCATGAACAGCGTGAACGTGGAAGGGTGGGCCCTTTATATGGAGGAGCAGATATTGCCCTTTGTGCCCATGGAGGGGCAATTCATGATCCTCTGGAGCCGGATGGTCAGGGCCGCGAGGGCTTTCCTCGACCCGGGACTCAATACCGGTGCTATAACGACGGAGGAAGCGAAGAATATTCTCAGGAATGAACTGGTGCTGTCGGAAGCTCTTGTTCGATCCGAACTGGAAAGGTACCGGTTCCGTGCACCCGGGCAGGCCACCTCCTATTTCAACGGGTATGTCAGAATGATGGAACTCCGGGCCGAAACTGAGTTGATAATGGGAAAAAACTTCGACCAGATGGCTTTCCACGATTTTATCCTCACCCAGGGGTTGCTCCCTCCGGCACTGATCCGCGAAGCGGTCCTCAGGGAATTCGTTCCTGCTCAACGGTGAAAAACTGCAGCTCTATTTCAGACTAGAGTGAAAAATAAACTCATTTGGCTATTGATTCGTAGACATATTTATTTTTACTTTGGTTTTCAAAGTACTTTCAATGAATAATGAAAAATATCTCCGGGACCTGAAAGAGATCAGGGAGATGATGAACCGTTCATCCCGGTTTATCTCGCTCAGCGGTTTTTCTGGTATTTCTGTCGGAATCATCGCACTGGCTGGCACATACCTGGCTTACCGCCTGGTGTATTTGCAGCAGGAATACCTGGGTTACCATCCTGTGGAACTGTCGGATCGCAGCTTTACACTACTGTTGGTCATTGCCCTCTCCACTATCCTTCTCTCATTTTTGTCGGGTATCTTTTTTACCACACGTGAAACCCGGAAAAAAAACCTGAAGGTCTGGGATGGCCAGACCAGAAGACTGCTGATCAACTTTCTCATTCCATTAATTGCAGGAGGGATCATTTGTCTCATACTGCTCCATCAGGGGTTTCTCGGACTGGCGGCTCCCCTGACCCTGGTGTTTTACGGCCTGGCCCTGCTGAATGCCAGTAAATATACCCTGAATGAGATCCGCAGCCTGGGTCTGCTGGAGATCGTCCTGGGGCTCCTGGCCATGCAGTTCATCCAGTACGGATTACTCTTCTGGTCGCTGGGTTTCGGGTTGTTACACATCATTTACGGAGTATTGGTGTATCTGAAATACCGATCGTGAAGGAATTACTGAAAGAGCTGGACAAGGCATTCGAAAACAAGATCCGCCTGGGGATCATGTCGGCTCTGGTGGTCAATGACCATCTGGATTTCAATTCCCTGAAGGATTTGCTCGATGTGACCGACGGTAACCTGGCCAGCCACCTGAGAAACCTGGAGAAATGCGGATACGTGACCTTCCGGAAGGAATTCGTGAACCGGAAACCGCGCACCAGATACTATGCCACTTCCGGAGGAAGGGAAGCATTCTCCAGACACCTGCAGGTCATAGAGCAACTATTAAAAGTCAATAATAAACCTTGAGCAGACATTCATCTTAATAAAACAGGTTGTTCATCCAAAAACCCGAACCATACGGGCAAAGAAACGAATAAGGAGGAAAGCATGATGAAATTGACCGAATTGAAGGAAATGATCAACAAGGAGAGGGCGCCCAGGCACGTGGCCATTATCATGGACGGCAACGGCCGCTGGGCCAGCAAAATGGGAATGGAGCGACTGTACGGACACCGGAACGGCGTGGAATCGGTGCGTCAGGTGGTGGAAGCTGCGGGCGAGCTTGGTATCGATTACCTCACCCTCTATGCCTTTTCGACCGAGAACTGGAAGCGCCCGAAGCATGAGATCGACGGATTAATGGTCCTGCTTTCCAACACCATTGCCAATGAAACCAGAAAACTGAACGAGAATAATGTCCGCCTGATGTTGATCGGGAACACCTCCGACCTGCCGGCCAGTGTGCAAAAGCAACTGAACCAGGCGGTGAATACCCTTTCCGGAAACACGGGGCTCCGGCTGGTGCTGGCCCTCAGCTACAGCGGCCGGTGGGATTTCACCGATGCGGTCAGCCGGATGTGCCGGGATGCCCGGGACGGAAAGCTGGATCCCGACGGAATCGATGCGTGCGTGGTCGAATCTTACATGGCCACCTCCTTCATGCCCGATCCGGAGTTGTTGATCCGCACCAGCGGGGAGAAAAGGGTCAGTAATTTCCTGCTCTGGCAACTGGCCTACACCGAACTCTATTTCTCGCCGGTGTTGTGGCCAGATTACCGCAAAGAGCATTTCTTCGAGGCCATAATCGACTTTCAAAGACGGGAGCGGCGATTCGGCCGTGTACCTGAAAAGCCCGGGGCCCTGACCCCCGATCCGCGGTAGTCAGACTGAGGATTTCTTTCGGTTCCCCCAACTTTTTGAGGTAAAAAAGGCCTCCTTCAAAAGAAAAATCCTTCTCAAGGACCACTACAAACCGGCTTCGAGTCAAAATCCGGGTTCTCAGAATGTTTTCTCGCTGACGTTGGCCCGGATTATTACTCATGCCCTGAAATTCTTCGAATTGTAGGCGCGTTGCGAAACAATCCTTCGCCAGGAAGGGCGGTTTGCGAAACGTTTTTTCGCCTTCGCCTCTGCATGGATTGCGAAGGGGTATTGTTGAGTTGCCTACAATTCGAGCATTGCGAGAATTTCAGCAACGAAGCAATACCCCGAGCGCCCACCAATTAAGCATTGCGAGAATTTCAGCAACGATACATTACCCCGGGCAAGGCGGATATCAGTGCCCGAGGCAATATCCGGGCGCCAACAATTTCTTTTGGGCATTCCCTTTTTGGTTTTTCACGAAGTTGCAGGATTGTTACTTCCGAAACATTTCTGTTACTCCGTGAAACCGCAAAACGGGACCCCGAAAACCAGAAAACGGTCCTCGGCAATTGCAAAATAAAAAACCGCCTCACCCATTACGGATGAGACGGTTTCTTTTTATAGCGGTTGATTCTTACATCATTCCCATTCCGCCACCGGGTCCGCCGGCCGGCATGGGTGGTTCATCCTCGGGGATCTCCACAAGAGCACATTCGGTTGTCAGGAACATCCCGGCGATGGAAGCTGCATTCTCCAGTGCAATGCGGGCCACTTTAGTGGGATCAATCACACCGGCTTCCAGCAGGTTCTCGTACTTGTTGGTCTGGGCGTTGTACCCGAAATCACCTTTCCCGTCGTTGATCGCCTTCACGACCACCGAGCCTTCCAGTCCGGCATTCTCCACGATCTGGCGAACCGGCTCTTCCAGAGCTCTGCGGACAATGGCGATCCCGGTATTCTCATCGTCATTGGCTCCGGTGAATTTCTCCAGAGCATCCAGGGCACGCAGGTAGGCGACACCGCCACCGGGGATAATTCCCTCTTCCACGGCAGCACGGGTGGCACTGAGCGCATCTTCGAAGAGGTCTTTTCTGGATTTCATTTCCACTTCAGATGCAGCACCCACATAGATCACTGCCACGCCACCGGCCAGTTTGGCCAGGCGCTCCTGCAGTTTCTCACGGTCATAATCGGAGGTAGTGTTCTCGATCTGCTTCTTGATCTGGCCCACCCTGGCATCAATCATCTTCCTTTCACCGGCACCATTAACAATGGTGGTATTCTCCTTGTCGATGGAGATTTTTTCGGCCTGCCCCAGCATATCCAGTTCGGTCGCTTCGAGTTTCAGACCCTTCTCCTCAGAGATCACGGTTCCACCTGTCAGAATGGCGATGTCCTCCAGCATCTCCTTGCGGCGGTCGCCGAAACCGGGGGCCTTCACCGCGGCGATCTTGAGGGATCCGCGAAGTTTGTTGACCACAAGGGTGGCAAGTGCTTCGCCATCCACATCCTCAGAGATGATCAGAAGCGGACGTCCGCTCTGTGCGGTTGCTTCCAGAATGGGAAGCAGGTCCTTCATCGTCGAGATCTTCTTGTCATGGATCAGGATGTAGGGATTCTCAAGAACCGCCTCCATTTTTTCTGTATCAGTCACAAAATAGGGTGAGATATATCCTCTGTCGAACTGCATTCCTTCCACCACATCCACGTAGGTGTCGGACGATTTTGATTCTTCGATGGTGATCACACCCTCTTTCTTCACCTTCGACATCGCTTCGGCGATCAGAGCGCCGATGGAAGCTTCATTGTTGGCGGAGATAGCGGCCACCTGCTCGATCTTGCGGTTGTCGTCACCCACCTCATTGGATTGTGAATGCAGGCTTTTCACCACTTCGGCCACGGCCTTGTCGATTCCTCTTTTCAGATCCATTGGATTGGCACCGGCTGTAACGTTCTTCAGTCCCACCTGGACGATGGACTGAGCCAGCACGGTAGCGGTGGTGGTACCGTCCCCCGCATCATCATTGGTCTTGGAAGCCACCTCTTTTACCATCTGGGCTCCCACATTCTCAAAGTGATCTTCCAGATCCACTTCCTTGGCCACCGTTACTCCATCCTTGGTGACCTGCGGGGCACCGAATTTCTTCTCAATGATCACATTGCGCCCTTTGGGCCCCAGCGTTACTTTGACAGCATTCGCCAGTTGATCGATGCCGCTTTTCAGTCGATCACGGGCATCCATGTCAAATCTAATTTCCTTTGCCATTTCTATTCGATTTTTTTTAGATTACTTACTTTGTAATGAATAACACATCATTTTGTGAGATAAGGAGATAATCCTCTTCGTTGATGGTTAATTCCTGACCGGCAAACTTGCCATAAAGAACCTTGTCGCCCACTTTGACTTCCATGGGCTCGTCCTTTTTGTCTGCTCCGACCATTACCACTGTACCGTGTTGTGGTTTTTCCTTAGCTGTATCTGGAATGATGATACCACTGGCGGTCTTCTCTTCGGCCTCGGAGGGCTTAACGAGAATCTTACCTGCAAGGATTTTACCTTTAAGTTCTGCCATTTTTGATTAGAGTTATTAGTTCGACATTATCAAAATCGTCCTCCCCTGATCACAATTTGTGCCAAAGGGCAAAAGCAAAAAAAAAGTGCCAGAAATATGACATCCTGACACTTTTTATGCGAAAATGAGTAATCCAGACTTACTCTTCGTCAGTCTGCACAGGTTCTTCGCCGAATGATTCGGGCAGATCGATTGTCTGAGAGGGCTGGTCCATGATCGATTCATCGAACTGTCCCTCCAGTCTGGAAGCTTCCTCCTCTCCGGCTTTGGGAACGGTGATGCCGGCAAGAAGACTGAATAGTATGAGGGCCGCTCCAAGGGTCCACGTGGCCTTCTCGAGAAAATCGGCAGTCTTGCGCACTCCCATATACTGATTGGACGATGAGAAGTTCGAAGCAAGACCCCCACCCTTGGAATTCTGCACCAGTACAATGAGTATGGTAAGGATGCAGATCACCACGATTAGCACGATAAAAACAACAAACATTTTACTGCCTCTTTATGAATGATTTATATTCTTGATCTTCTCAATTTGCGCTGCAAAGTAAGCACTTTTTTCCGGATATTTCAAACTCAGCTTTTCGTATGCATAGATGGCTTTTGCATACAATCCCTGCTTCACGTAGATCTTTGCCAGTGTGTCGGTGATGAAGGCGTCGTTCTCAGCAATCGAATCCTTTGACACATCTCCTTTCAATCCGGTTTGGTTGTCGGCCCGGATGGGGCCAGGTTCCTGGCGGATGAAATCCCGGATCAGGTGATCCTGGTTGATCTCCTCTTCATTCCCCTGAGAATCCGATGGTTCTTCGTCCACCCGGTCGATGGCCGGAGTACCGTTTCGCTCGACGCCGGTCTCCTCCATTTCCGACTCCTCCTTGACCACGGCTTCGATGAGCGTTTCAGAGGAAATCTCTTCATTCTCCTCCTGTTCCCGGTCCAGTTCCAGCAGTTCCTCCTCCGAAGGGGGAGGTGCGGCATAGGGGGCATGCTGTTCGATAATCACATCGGCTTGTTCATCGGAATCCTCATCGAAATGGATTTCATTACCGGCAGTTGAAAGGCCGGGGAGGCTGTCCTCAGGCAACTCACCGGTTTGATCTGCCGGCGGAGCCGTTTCTTTTACAGTCCGGTCGTCATCAGTGGATTCATGGACCCCCCTCACCAGTTCGAACAGGACCGAACGGTCACATGCATACACAGCCGCCATCTTCAGCTCCCTTTCTTTTTCGCGGCCCAACGCTTCCAGGATCCGGACCCTCAGCATGCGGGCAAGGCTGAACATAGGGTAGTTACGGCAAAGATTCACCACCTCCTCCAGGTGTGCCGGAGCATAATGGGTGGCCTTGAGCATGCGGACGACATCGGAAGAATCCATCACAATAGGTTTTACCATGAAACAAAAGCCCGGTTAAAGATATCCTCGATCAGGTCTTCTACGATCAGCTCGATCAGTTCACCTTCCACATCAGTCAGGTTCTGGGAGGAGTCATATTCTTCATAGCGGGAGAAACTGGTGTCGTAATCGAGTTCCGGTTCCACCTCATTGGTGTATTTGACCCGGACAGTAATGGTCAGCCGGGTCCTCGCAGCGGTCTCCTGACCCGTAATGGCCACCGGCCTGGTCTCGTAACCGGTGATCTCGCCGGAAAAGTGGACATCCCCGCCCTCATTGGCCAGGTTCAGGCTCGTATTGGATTGTATCTTGTCCATGAGAGCATCGGTGAAGAGCTGGCTCAGCTGGGCCTGCACGATGGGCGCTCTGTTGGGAAAATACTCCACAGAGTAAGTCTCAACTTCGGGTGAGATATTCACACCACTGAATGAATAGGACACCTTGCACTGCGGCACCCCCCCAAGACAAACCACACAGATGATCAGCACCATAGCTGACCTACCCCATCCTCTGTTCAATATCATACTCCTTGATCTTCCTGTATAGTGTACGTTCAGATATGCCCAGATCCTGGGCTGCATATTTCCTTTTCCCGTTATGTCTCTCAAGGGCCTTGATGATCAGTTCGATCTCCTTCTCTTCCAGCGAAAGGGATTCTTCCACAATCTCCTCCGTATCCATGATATTCTCATCCTCCCTTTCCTTCCTGGATCCCGTTTTCGGGGAGATCAGCTGTTCCGGATCACCCGGATAATCTTCATGATCGGAGTAGAGGCGCTTGATGATCCCCCGGTTCTCCTCCTCCACTTCGGAAGGTACGGAACCTTTTTCCAGGATCTGAGTGACCAGGGTTTTCAGATCATTCATATCCGATTTCATATCGAAAAGTACCTTGTAGAGGATCTCCCGCTCCGAATGGAAGGCCTCTTCGCTCATTCTGGCATCCTTGATCAGCGCAGGCAGTTTGTTCCTGTGATAATCGGGCAGATACTGCATCAGAGTCGATGCATCGATCTCCCGTTCCTGTTCAATGATGGAAAGTTGTTCGGTGACATTCTTCAGCTGCCGGACGTTACCGGGCCATTCATAATTGAGCAGGACCTGCCTGGCCTCCTCGTCGAGCCGGATGGTAGGCATCCGGTAACGATCCGAGAAATCGGATGCAAATTTCCTGAATAACAGCAGGATGTCGTTCCCCCTGTCCCGCAGGGCCGGTACATGGATGGGAACTGTATTGAGCCGGTAGAACAGGTCTTCTCTGAACTTGCCCTGACTGATCGCCTGACTGATATCAATATTGGTTGCTGCCACAATCCTGACATCGGTCTTTATTACTTTTGATGAACCCACCCTGATGAATTCGCCGGTCTCCAGGACCCTCAACAGTCTCACCTGGGTAGACAGGGGCAGTTCTGCCACTTCATCCAGAAAGATGGTCCCCCCGTTGGCCACTTCAAAATAGCCTTTTCGTGCATCGTGGGCCCCCGTGAAAGCACCCTTCTCGTGTCCGAAAAGCTCCGAATCGATGGTACCGTCGGGGATAGCTCCGCAGTTCACAGCGATATAAGGACCATGCTTCCTTCCCCCCAGGCTATGGATGATCTGGGGGAATACTTCCTTCCCTGTGCCGCTTTCACCCGAAATAAGAACGCTCAGGTCGGTCGGTGCCACCTGCCTGGCAATGTCGATGGCCCTTTCCAGCTCCGGGTAATTCCCTATGATCGTAAACCGCTGCTTGATCTGTTGAATCTCCATGCACTTCTATGACAAAATATCCTTAAGCCTGACAAAATTACAATTTGTTGCCTATTTTTGAAAGTATATGGATTCGGAATTGTTGGGGATCATTCCCGCCCGGTATGCTTCTGTCCGTTTTCCGGGCAAACCACTCGCTAAATTGGGAAGCCGGCCCATGATCCAATGGGTCTATGAAAGGGCTTCCACATATTTCCGGCACCTGGCCGTGGCGACTGATGACGAGCGAATCTTCCGAACAGTAAGGGAATTCGGCGGGCGGGCGGTCATGACCGATCCGGGGCACGGGAGCGGAACAGAACGTTGTGCGGAGGCTTACCGGATCCTTCGGAAGGAAGAACAGGTGGATTACACCCATGTGGTGAATATCCAGGGAGACGAGCCTTTACTGGAAACTGAACAGTTCGATGCACTGATCAGCGGATTCAGGAACCCCGATGTCTCCGTAGCTACTCTGATCAGACCACTGATGGACCCGGATGAGGCTGCTAACCCCAACGTGGTGAAGGTGGTGGTGGACAGGCGTTTCAGAGCGCTCTACTTCTCGCGTTCCCCCATCCCGTTCTTCAGGAAAATCCCTTCGTCGAGGGAAATCCCCACATCCGGGGAGGCACCCTTGTCCAGGGAAATCCCATCCTCCACAGAGAACCCCTCCTTCGCAGAACCGGAACAGGGCGGGACCGCCCCTGCCGTTTTTTTTGCTCATGTGGGATTATACGGATTCCGGGCCGGACAACTGGAGGAACTGGTGCATCTTCCGCCTGCTCCCCTGGAGAAGGCCGAATCGTTGGAACAGTTGCGATGGCTCGAGCACGGATACACGATTCAGACCTCGGTAACGGATTTCCCCTCCCATGGCGTCGACACCCCGGAGGACCTGGAGAGGATCGCCCACCTTTTCAAATAACCAGGCGGTTTATTCGTGGTAGAGGGTCCTGGCCGGCGAGGTGACGGCGGCCCTGTAGGAGAGGTAGGCGACGGTCACCAGCGCCAGCAGAATGGCGCAAAAAGCTGATGTGACGTATATCCACGGCTGAAATCCGATGTTATAGGGGAAATCGCGCAGCCAGTTCTGCATAAAAAGATAGGAGGCGATCCACGCGATCAGAATGGAGATGCCCATCAGGTAAAGAATCTCCCTGGATACTTCCATAACAATCTCCAGAGCGGTGGCCCCCATCGCCCTCCGTATGCCGATCTCCCTGGTCCTTCGCTGGGTATTGTGAATGGTCAGTCCCAACAGACCCAGACTGGCGATGAAGGTGGCAAGAATGGCAAACAGCAGGGACAGCCGGCCGGTTCTGCGCTCTTCCTTGTAATAATTATTCAACTCCTCCTCCAGGAAAAAGAACTGGAACGGCGCATCACCGGACATCTCCAACCATTGCTGCTGAATCCTTCGAAGTGTTGCCGGGATTCCCTGTCCGGCCACGCCCAGCCGGATCGTAATGTAACCAGCCCAGTCGAGCGTTTCACTTTTGTATCTCAACAAGTAAGGTGCCACCGGTTCACGGAGGGAACTGTGATGAAAGTCTTCCACTACCCCTATGATCCGCAACCGGTTCGTATCCCCTTCCAGGGTGGGCTCCAGGATGACCGTTTCGAAAGGATCGGTGATCCCGTACTCCTCCAGGGCGGCCCTGTTAACCAGTACTGATGAAGTGTCGGCGGGCATTCCCATCCGGAAGAACCTGCTTCCGGCACCCAACAGTTCAAAGTTATAGGCCCGCATGAATTCCTGGTCCACATAGTTGGTGGCGAAGAGATAATTCTTCGAGGCTTCTCTGCCTTCGATCTGGTAGGATTCGGTGCTGTTATTGAAGCCCAGGTAGGTGGTGGAGTTGGATGCGGCCACTACCCCGGGGATCTTTTCCAGCTCCCGGCAAAAGGACTGTATACTGTTCCCGAGAGGGTAGATCCGCTTCAGGACCAGCAGTTGCTCTTTATCATACCCCACATCTTTGTTAAGCATGAACCTGACCTGCCTGGATACGATCAGGGTACCAACAATAATGGCCACCGAAATGGTGAACTGAACCACCACCATCACTCTCCTGAACAGGAATGCACCCCGTTTTCCCCGGAAATCGCCGCGGATGCCCTCCACCGGCCTGAACCTGGAAAGATAAAGTGCAGGATAAGCTCCACTGACAAGACCCAGTACCACGGCCAGAAGCAGGATCGGGGGCAGCAGTCCGACCTGCATTCCCGGTTCCAGCATCAGATCGAGGTCCATGGTCCGGTTAAACCAGGGGAGAGTCAGTTCCACCAGGATCAGTGCGAAGGCCAGGGCGATCAGGCTCAAGAGAACCGACTCGGTGAGAAACTGCCTGAAAAGCAGTCTCCGGTCTGAACCTGCCACCTTCCTCAACCCGATCTCTCTGGCCCTGGTAGCTGCCCTGGCGGTAGAAAGATTCATGAAATTGATCCCGGCAATCACCAGGACAAAAAAGGCCACCAGACCGAAAATATGGATGTAGAGCCGGTCATTGACCGGACGGAAGCAGATCTCCAGCCCCACTTCGATATCGGGCTGCAGATGAATATCCTTCAGTGGCTGCAGATATACCCCATATCTGTTCCCTCCTGCTTCCCACTCCTCGGGGCCCACTCCAAGCACTTTTTCAAGCTCACCCCGGATGTGGTCCAGCATTACCCCCTGCATCCGCTGCTCAACGACTTTCTCTGCCGCCCCTTCGGTCAGGAGTACATAACTGAATATGGAGTTCTGGAACCAGGTTTCATTCTGGCTCCAGTCGAGGGTTGACATGGAAGCGATGAAGTCGGCGAAAAAATGGGAATTATCCGGAAACTCTTCAATGACCCCCGTTACCACATAATAGTTGCTGTCACGGTTAACGCTTAACGGCTGGCCGATGGGATCCTGATCCCCGAAGTAGAGCCGCGCCTTCTGCTCGGTGAGAACGATCGATTTCGGGTTCGACAATGCAGTGGAAGGAT
This sequence comes from uncultured Bacteroides sp., assembly GCA_964579515.1. GTDB lineage: Bacteria > Bacteroidota > Bacteroidia > Bacteroidales. The sequence goes on from CAZOHA010000027.1 coordinate 12,925, forward strand.
CCCCGCGCACAAAGGGAATGGTGAAAATATCGAACATGGTGGAATCGGCGAACATAAAATGGTCCTCGATCCGCTGCTCTTTTTCGGACCATATGAGCTGCTGATTATATACATCGAACCTTACGAAATCCTCTATCTCCCGGATCTCTTCAGTGAAGGCCGGTGCCATCACCATGGAGGTCCAGGCTCCCCGGAAACTCTGCTCCCCCATGACCCCATCGATGTATAACCGGTAGATCCGGTCGCTTTTCTCGTGATACCTGTCGTAACTGAGCTCTTTTAAAATAAAGAGCATGATCAGAATGGAGCTGGCCAGGCCGATGGCCAGCCCCAGAACATTGATCAGTGTGAAAGCCCTGTTCTTCTGAATGTTTCTGAAAGCGACTGTTAGAAAATTCCTCCACATATCCGTCCGTCTAATCCAAATCTATCGCAGCTATCGTGCCAATAAAATCAAGATGTTGATAAAAAGGTACTTATTCTGGCTTTCATGGGTGTTCCGGATAAGAATTGTCAGACAGAGTGTGCGGATCCGGATGATGGATGTACGAATCCGGACGTCAGATATGGAAATACACCCGGATGGAATAGAGACTGTAGCCGTCTATTAACTCCCTGAAGGAGTAATCCAGTTTGTTACCGGTGATCTTTGCCATCTCGATCAGACCGAGTCCCGCTCCGCCCTTGGGCGAGAACTTTCCATCGGTGATTATGGTCCGGTAGAGCTCCCTGATCTCCTTCGGATTCTTCTGGTTGACCAGCTCAATGCGTTCCCTCAGCGGTTCCACATCCTGGTTTTTTACGGGATTCCGGGTGATGATCTCGATGGTCGCTCCATCGGCATTGATCTGACAGGAGGGGCAGAATTCGGGGGTCTGCTTCCCGTTACATTGTACCTGTTCTCCGTATTTCGTGATGTTCTCGAGTACTTCGATCATGATGCAGATCATCTTCTTATATGCTTTGAAGGAGATCTGATGGTCATGGGCAGCTAATTTAAATTCCGATAACAACCAGTCGATAGTACTGAATGATAGCGGACCCTGGTAAGACAGAATGGATTTACTCACCATTGCACCTCAGGTTTGAACATCAATTTAAGAAAAACTCAAGTACGAATCATCGATGTTATTCACATACCCCTTATCCTCCAGCAGGTCGTCCCGGTAGCTGGCCTCCACCGCCAGCTGATCGCATCTTTCATTCTCAGCAATGCTGGCGTGTCCCTTCACCCAGATAAAGCTGATCCGGTATTTCCTGTAAAGTTCCAGGAATCGCTGCCAGAGGTCCGCATTTTTCTTCTTTCTGAACCTTTTTGCCTCCCAGTTGAACAGCCAACCCCGGTTAATGGCATCGGCCACATAACGGGAATCGGTATAGATCTTCACCTCCAGGTCCGCCCTTTTCAGAGCTTCCAGGCCACGGATTACCGCAAGGAGTTCCATCCGGTTGTTGGTGGTGAGCCGGTAACCTTCCGAGAGCTCCTTGCGATGATTCCCATAGAGCATCACCACACCCAGACCCCCCGGTCCGGGATTTCCCCTGGCAGCTCCGTCGGTGTAAATGACTACATTGCCCGGGGACATGGTTGCATCACTCAACGACGGTCATTTCATCCACCAGGTGTCCCGCGCCGGCGTACTTGTCGATAACGAAAAGAACGTAACGGATATCAACACTGATGCATTTCTGTAATTCGGGTTCGAAAGCCACGTCACCACTCATGGCCTCCCAGTTCCCGTCGAATGCAATCCCGATGAGTTCTCCCCTGCCGTTGATCACCGGACTGCCTGAATTACCTCCGGTAATATCATTGTCGGAGGTGAAGCAGACCGGCAGAATTCCGTTCTCTCCGTAACGCCCGTAGTCCTTCCGGTCATAAAAATCTTTCAGCTTCCCGGATACGATAAATTCACGGCTGTCAGGATCCGCTTTCTCCATCACCCCTTCCAGGGTGGTGTAGTGAGTGTAGATGACCGCATCCCTCGGGGAGTAGTCTCCCACTGTTCCGTAGTTCAGACGCATGGTGGAATTGGCATCGGAGTAGAACTCCCGTTCGGGGTACATTTCGATCAGCCCTTTCAGATAGAGACGGCTGCCCCGTTCGTAGGGCTCCTGGAATTCAGCCAGTTTTCCGCGAATCTCAAAAAACTTCTGTCCCTGAAGGCTGGCCTGGTAGGCGGGATCCTTCCTCAGGGTCTTCAGTGACGGATCATCCAGAAAATCCATGAAACGGTCCCTGTCGGTCACAAACGACTTCTTGAAATACCTGTCCACATATTTGGTGGCGTCTCCATCATATTTCTCTTTCACCTCCAGGATGTTTTCAGGCAAATATTGCTCATCCAGGTCCTCGATCAACAACTCGATCATGGCCTTCATCACCTTTTTGTCGGTAGGAGGATTGTAGTCTTTATAGAAATCCAGTGAATACTCTCTTAGAGCTGCGATAAATTCCTCCAGTTCATTGGGATCGGGTTCCGGATCGGCCAATAGCCGCTCCAGTTCACCCAGGTTCCGGGCAAAATAGACCGATTCCATTCCGAAGAACAGCGCTTCCATCAGATACTGCGAGGCATTCTGCAACTCCCTTCTCTCCTCAATGGCCTGACGGATATCCTCCAGTGCATTCCCGTACAGAATCCGGCGCTGAGGATCCTGGTTAACCCACCTGGTGAAAGCCTCCTCCTGATTCTCCTTCTTGCCGACCACGTTCAGCCTCTCCAGTCCGGCGCTCTGCCCGATGGAGTACTTCCAGTAATTGGACGACCTGGAATACTTCGAAGCGTACTGGATCCGCACCTTTTCATCAGCCTGCATATCGGCCAGCATCAGTTCCTGTTTGATCCCGCGGATTTTAATCCTGTTGGGGTGCTCCACCTCGAGCAGCTCGTTGACCTCCCAGGAGGTGATATAACGGTCGGTACTACCGGGGAAACCCAATACCATGGTAAAATCTCCCTTTTCGATTCCCTCCAGAGAGACAGGCAGGTAGTGCTTCGACTTCAGGGGAATATTGTCGGGGCTGTAGGTGGCGGGTTTACCATCGGGACCGGTGTATACCCGGAAAAGGGCAAAATCGCCGGTATGACGCGGCCACATCCAGTTATCGGTATCTCCTCCGAATTTCCCGATGGACTCGGGCGGGGCCCCCACCAGCCGCACGTCCAGATAGGTCTCGGTGACAAAAAGAAAGAAACGGTTTCCATTGAACATGCTCCTCACCCTGGCTTCGTAGTGGGTGCCCCCGGTGGCCTCCGAAGTGATGGCGCCGGAAAGCGAGCGGATCTTTGATGAGCGCTCCTCCCCGGACATCTCCTCTGTGAGTTCTGGAGCGATCCGGCCGGTCACCTCCTCCATTCGCACCAGGAAAGTAATGGTCTTCCCTTCATTGGGCAACTCTTCCTCCCGGGTCATGGCCCAGAATCCGTTCTTCAGATAGTCATTCTCCACAGAACTGTGGTACTGGATCTCCCCGTAGGCACAATGGTGGTTGGTCAGCAGAAGCCCTTCTGGAGAGACCAGTTCGGCTGTACAGGAACCTCTGTCCAGGGCTCCCACGGCATCTTTCAGGCTGGCCTGGTTGATACTGTAAATCTGTTCGGCAGTGAGTTCAAGGCCCATTTCGGTCATCTCGTCCATATTGACCTGTCTGACCAGACTCAGCAGCCACATTCCCTCGTCTGCCTGTACTTTCAGCTGAAAGGCACATGCCAGAACGAGTGCCAGCAATGCAATTTTCCTCATGTTATTTTGATTTAAATCCTTAGATGAATAGTACTGTTTGTGATGTAATCTGCAAATATTGTAAAAAATCTCTCTGGATCAGCCACGAAATTCACTGTTTTAAAACCGGAATGAGCGCCGGTGATGGGGAGTGAACCCCAGTGACTGAATGGCCAGCCGGTGCTCCCTGGTGCCGTAACCTTTGTTCTTCGACCATCCGTATCCGGGATGATCATGGTGCAACTTTTCCATGTATTCGTCCCGGTAAGTTTTTGCAAGAATGGAAGCGGCGGCAATGGAAGAGTAGAAGTTATCACCCTGTATCACACAGGTATAAGGCAGTTCTCTGAACGGTTTGAAGCGGTTGCCGTCCACCAGCAGATGTAACGGTGCCGGATCGAGCTTTTCAAGGGCCCTGTGCATGGCCAGAAAGGAGGCCTGGAGAATGTTCACCGTATCGATCTCCTGGTTGGTGGCCACACCGATCCCGAAACACACTGCCTCGCGTTCGATGATGATCCTTAGCTTCTCTCGTTGAACCAGATTGCAATTTTTGCTGTCCTTCAGTGAGCGTTCGCGGAATCCTTCGGGAAGGATCACCGCCGCGGCATAAACCGGACCGGCCAAACACCCCCTGCCCGATTCATCCACGCCGGCCTCCTGAATATGAGGATGCAAAAAGGGTTTAAGCATGTTCGTTCAATACCTCAGCGATGGCATTCCATAATGTCTGGGCCGTCTGATCCCAGCTGAAGAGTTCTCTTCGCTTCCTTCCTTTCTCGATCAGCTCCTCCCTCAGACCCTCTTCCTTCCAGATACGCACCATCCCGTCGCGGATGCTGCCAGGACTGTCGGGGTTTACATAGATCGCCGCATCTCCGGCGATCTCCGGAAGACTGGTGACCTTCGAGGCGATCACCGGAATGTCGCACCTCATGGCCTCCACGATGGGGATTCCGAATCCCTCGAAGTAGGGCACGAATGTCATGGCAAAAGCGGCTCCCAGCAGTTCACGCAGCTTTTCGGGTGCCAGCCTGCCCGTGAAAACGACGTCCTGCCGGTGACTCATCCTATTCAGCTGTTCCTCCATGGGTTTGGTCAGAAAGAACTTCTCACCCACCAGCACCAGTTTCAGTTCATTTTTAGTCTCCTCCTTAAAAAGCTGAAAGGCCTTCAGCAGGTTGGTGATATTCTTCCTGGGGTGAAGACTGCCCACAAAAATGAAAAAGGGCGCTCCCCCCGAATAATCCGCCCTGACCTGGTCTGCCTGCTCCTCCTCCATGGGGTGATATTGCTCGTTGGCTCCGTTGTAGGCCAGCGTGATCTTCTCTTCCGGAATGTCATACTGGTTGATGATATCGCGTCTGGAGTATTCCGAAACAGTGACGATCCGGGTGGACTTTCTGGCAAACCTTGGAAAGAAATAGCGGTAATACTTTCTGACCAGCCATGGTACGTCGCCCGGACGATGCTCGAAATTAATATCGTGAATCACATTGACCACCGGCATGCCGGCCCGGAGAGGGATGAATCCGTCGGTACTCAGGAATAGGTCGGGTGTGTGCTTTTTAAGGAACCGGTGCACCCTGAATTCAAACCAGAAAAACCACAACAGCGGGTGGCGGGTGGGCGGCCAGAGGACCACAGGGATGATATTGTCAGAAAATACGACTTTTGAATTGTATTTCCGGTCGAACAGAAAGATGAACCGGAACTCGGGATGGGATTCTGTGATTCGCCGGAGGGTTTCAAATGTGAACCACCCGATGCCATCCAGTTTACCGGGCATCAGAAGCCTGGTGTTCACCGCAATCGTTCTCTTTAAAGGCTCGTGGTCCAATGCCCGTCACTTTTCTGAACGAACTTATTACATTTGTAGGGATTTAAAAAATAATTCTATCTCCCTGCCTTTTGAAAAAGCGTTTCCTCACCAACCTGGCGCTTCTGGTCATCTTGAACCTGCTGATCAAACCTTTCTGGTTCTTCGGAATAGAGGTGGGTGTTCAGAACAGGGTGGGTGAGGAAATCTACGGGTTCTATTTTTCCCTGTTCAATTTTGCATTCATTCTCAACATATTCCTGGATGTGGGTATCAACAACTTCAACAACCGATCCATTTCCAGGGATCACGGACTGATCAGGGATTACCTGGCAGCGATCATTCCCCTTAAGTTTGTACTTTTTCTTATTTACGCCGGCCTCGCCCTCTTCACCGGAAAGATCATCGGTTACAGCACGGAACAGTTCGAATTGCTCAAAGTTCTGATCTTTAATCAGTTTTTAGCCTCATTCATTCTCTACTTCCGTACCAATATCAGCGGATTGCAGTACTACCGGACCGACAGTCTGCTTTCGGTGATGGACCGGACCCTGATGATCCTGTTTACAGGTCTCCTGCTATGGGGGAACCTCACCAGTGAACCATTCCGTATCGAATGGTTTGTCTATGCACAGACCCTTTCCTACAGCATTACCCTGATTACGGTGGCTTCCATTGTCCGCTTCCGGTCGGGACCTTTTTTTAGGCGGGTGAGTTTTGCAAGGTCACTTCGTGTTCTCCGCTGGAGTTACCCGTTTGCCCTCCTGATCCTTCTGATGTCACTCTTCAACCGCATCGATTCAGTCATGATCGAGCGATTGCTGGAACAGGGTAAGGAAGAGGCGGGCATCTATGCCCAATCCTTCCGGATCTTCGATGCTGCCTCCCAGTTCTCCCTTTTGTTCGCAGCCCTGCTCCTCCCCATGTTCTCCCGGATGCTCCGGCTGAAGGAGCCTGTGAACGAACTGCTCAGAATCGCAGTGCCTCTTCTGATGGTTGCCGGACTGACGGCCGCCCTCTCCTGCAACTTTTATAAGGAGGAGATCATCGATCTTCTTTACGAGGCTCATGCACCATACAGTTCCAGGATCTTCGGTCTGCTGATGATCGGGTTCCTGTTCGTATCGATCAGCTATATATACGGTACCCTTCTGACCGCCAACAACAATCTCCGGCAGCTGAATATCCTTGCCGCATCGACCGTCCTGATCAATGTGTGCCTGAACCTTTTTCTGATCCCCCGGCACCAGGCCCTGGGGGCAGCGGTCTCGAGCCTTTTTTCCCAGGCCTACTATGCCATCATGCAATTGATCCTTTCGATGCGCCTGATCCGGATCCCTCTCAACCGGGACATCCTGCTCAGACTGGCCGGTTTCTTTGCCCTGAACATGGTTGCCGGTTATGCCACCCAGTGGATTCCCGGATGGGTAACCGGTTTTGTGGTTCTTCTGGCCTCCTGCCTGGTTTCGGCTTTCTTGCTGAGATTGATCAGACCTTCAGAAATCCGAATGATTCTGAAATCGGAATAATTTTCTCTACACACATTTATCATTAAATTAACTATTATTAAATACTTATTTATAAGTCTATTAGTAATTAATTAATAGCCTTTATTACGCGCATATATATTTAGAGATCTGATCATGTTAGAAATTTGTTAATTCAATCTCTGTCTAATCGCGTTCTTCCTGTCGGGCTTTATATATTTTTAAGGAAACCAAATTCTTACAGGGTGGATCAGAAGAAAGATTTAAAGCTGCGGCGCACGAAGCGAGCCTCGTTGTTGTTCAACAGCCGGGAACTGGAAGCCATCAATCTTTACTGTGATAAGTACAAAATAAACAACCGCTCTAAATTCATGAGGGAAGCGATCATGACCGAGATCCTCAAAAAGTTTGACGAGGACTACCCGACCCTCTTTGAGTTCGAAAAGCCCAATCTGTTCTACTCCAGGTAACTTATGCGAAAATGACAGACAAAGCCTCGCTGATGAAGAACCTGGACATGTGGCAGGCTTTATTCGCCAACTCCCCTGCAGCCACTATGGTGGTGGACAAGAGCACACGGATCATTCTTGTCAATCCGAAGGTGGAATCGGTTACGGGCTACCGTGCAGAAGAACTGGAGGGGGAGAAGAAGTGGCTGGATATGGTTCTTTCAGGGGACCGTGACTTTCTGAAAAACCATTTCAGGATGTTGAAGGCCGGCGGACTGCACCTGCCCGATAACTGCGAATGCAGGTTTGTCGACCGAAAAGGGAATCTGAAAGTTGCCTGTCTGTCTGGATTTTACCGCAAAGAACTCGAGGTGATCGTGCTCTCCCTGATCGATATCACGGAGCAGAAGAACGATGAAAACAAGCTGAAAAGTGCCAAGGCCGCAGCTGAAGCCTCAGACAGGCTGAAAACCACCTTCCTGGGCAATCTTTCACACGAGATCCGCACCCCCATGAATGCCATCGTGGGATTTGCCTCCCTGATGCAGATGGAGGAGCTCTCCGAAGAGAAGAAGAGACTTTATCTGAATCAGATCGTTACAGGCAGTAAAGATCTGCTCCACCTGATCGAGAAAACCGTGGTCCTGTCGCGGATCGATCTGGGACAGATCAAGATCAACAGCAGGCAGTTCTTTGTCAACAAACGGCTGGAGGAGTTGACATCCAAATACACCGGCATCCTCTGTGAGGCTGGTAAGGAGCATGTGGAACTGAACCTGGAGGCCGGCCGGAAAGAGGATGATTTCGTGATCCAGGCAGATCCCATCCGGGTCCTGGAAGTCCTCAACAATCTGATGGAAAATGCGGTGAAATTCACCGACAACGGCCGCATAACCCTGGGATATGCTTACCTGGAAGAGGAGGCCGACGGGGGGTATGACTCGCTGCTGTTCTATGTGAAAGATACCGGACCCGGAATATCGAAAGAGAAGCAGGGAATCATATTCGATCGTTTCGTGAAGATGGTGGACAGGAACGATACCGTACTCCGGGGAGCTGGCCTGGGACTGGCCATCGCCAGGGAGCTGGTACAGCTGATGGGTGGCGAGTTGTGGGTGGAATCGGTACCCGGTCAGGGCAGTAAATTCTATTTCACCCTTCCCATTTCATATTCGAAAAACCAGCGCCGGGAGGAGGAAAAGAAGAGCCGGAAAGCATATTCCGACTGGTCGGAATACCATCTCCTGGTTGCGGAAGATATGGAGTCGAACTACCTGTATATTAAAGAGCTTCTCGCGCCTACAAAAATCAATATCCTCCGTGCACGGGACGGACTGGAAGCTGTGGAACTCTTCGAAAAACATACCGAGATAGATGTGGTACTGATGGATATCCTTATGCCGGGACTGGACGGATACGAAGCCACCAGCAGGATCCGGGAGATCCGCTCCGGCATTCCTGTGGTGGCCCAGACTGCCTTTACCTTCGAGGGGGAGATGCAGAACGGGCTTTATGCGGGGTGTTTTACCGATTATGTGATGAAGCCTTTTACCAGGGATATGTTGCTGGGCTACCTGAAAAAACATCTGACCTGATCAGATGACCTCCATGGAGTAAATAATGGCTTCCAGCTGCTTCAGCTTCACCCTCTTTTTTTGATTCGGATGGTAGAGATACCCGTCAACGGTCACGATGCGGTTCCTTTTGGCATCATATACCGAATGGCTGATAAATGGACCGCCCATGTACCCGTTCTCCAGTTCCCACAGACCGCGTAGCTCCACCACCTCCTTCTGATCGATCTTCAGGTCGAAAGCCACCGGTTTGTAAAGTTCGGCGATTTTCATGTATGAATTGTCTCTCGGACCCTCCACATACTTCCTGGTGAATTCGTTCCTGGCCCTGATCAACTTCTCGGTAGTCAGGTCTTCCGGTCCCTCGGCCGGGTAATCGTAGACCTGGATGACCTGTGACAGGTCGGGTGCTTCGATGGATACGGAAGTATACTCCTCCTTGGTGAAATCCATGTTGTAGCCCCTGGGAATGGCCAGCCTGATCTGATGATGGTCGGCGATCTCCTTCTGAATGGCCGGATCCTTCGATTCCCTGTAGACATCCATCAGCCGTTTCCGGTCGTACTGGACCAGGAATCCCTGAATGCGACTCTCATTTTCCAGCATGAGCTCCTTCAGTGCAGCACCGGTGGGTGCCTGCATCTGAACCATGATCTGCGGTTTGGCCCATACGTTCTCTCTGAAGCGGATATTGGGCTCCAGGCCCGACTCGATGGTCGTAAGGATAATCGTTCGGTGAAACTGGTAGAAACCGTCGAATGCGGCTGCTGTCACCTGAATGACATCAAAGAGCGGCTCCGACTGCGGAAGCCCGACCATCTCCTCCATCAGGATATCCTTCAGCACCTCACCCGAGGCGTTCTTCCAGTTGAAATCGTCCATGACCACCAGCACCTCTCCCGCCCCGCCGGTGATATTGGGCATGATCTTTCCTGCTGCTCCTCCCTGCTGCTTGACGGTATCACAGGAGAAAAGCAAAAGGATCAGGCCCGCATATAAAAAAAAGCCTGTCCATGATCCAGGACAGGCTTCAGGTTTTCTGGTTCCTTTAGTTATTCCCATCCTTGATCTTTTTGGGGTCACCGGTATCATCCACCACCTCATCCTCCGAATCATCCGATGTGGCCTTCTTGAACTCCTTCATGCCCTGACCCACACCGCGCATAAGTTCCGGGATTTTCCTGCCTCCGAAAAGCAACAGCACCAGCAGTACGACCACTACAATCTGCCAGACTCCAATTGCTAGGATTATAAAAGCTTCCATTTTGATCAATTAAAAGGTTTGAACTACAAAAATAACGAAATAATTGGTCTTATTTATTAAACAGACCGATGATGTCGTTCAGGTTGGCATAAAGCAGCAGGCTGAGCAAAATCACCATGCCCACGATCTGGGCATACTCCAGGAATTTATCACCCGGCTTCCGGCCGGTGATCATTTCAAAAAGGAGGAACATCACATGTCCGCCGTCCAGCGCGGGAATGGGCAGAATATTCATGATGGCCAGAATAATCGATAGAAAGGCTGTCATGTTCCAGAAGCTCTGCCAGTTCCAGGTAGAGGGGAAAATGCTTCCGATCTTGATGAATCCTCCCAGTTCTTCATAGGCTTTGGTCTCCGGCCTGAACAGCATTTTCAGCTGCTTCAGGTAGCTCCGGGTGATTTCCACCCCGCGGCTGATTCCCGCCGGGATCGACTGAAAAAATGAGTATCTTTTCACCACGGGGTCGAAATAATCGAGATAGGTCATGTTGTAGAACCCGAATTTCCCCTCCTCGCCGGTGGTCACCTCCTTCCGGATGGTATCGGAGTCGCGCAAAAGACCCAGTTGAAAGGTTTCATTGGCCTCACCTCCGGTAATCTCCATAAACTGATCGTAAAATTTCACCGGTTCCCCGTTCACCTCCACAATGCGATCCCCCGGCTGTGCGCCCGCTTCGGCAAGCGGGCTGCCATCCACCAGTTCCTTGATTTCGGCCGGTACCCTGGGCTCCAGTGCGAACTGGACCTTCAGTAATTTGGAGGTCATTCCTTCCGGAACCTTCAGATCGATGATCCTTCCGTCCCTTTTCACCGTAATGGTATCGGTCTCGTTGACCACGAGATCATGATGGATCGAGGTCCACCTATCTACCTCCTGCCCGTCGAGGGCCAGGATCTGATCTCCGTTCCGGAGCCCCATCTCCCTGAAAGTCTCCTCGAACATGTAACCGTATTCGATCCGGTCGGCGGGCACGTAGGATTCACCCCAGCGGAAGAAAACCAGAATGTAGATAAGAAGGGCCAGCAGAAAGTTGACCATGACCCCTCCCAGCATGATCAGCAACCGCTTCCACGCCTTTTTTGAACGGAACTCATAGGGTTTGGGAGGCTGTTTCATCTGCTCCCTGTCCATCGACTCATCGATCATGCCGCTGATCTTCACATACCCCCCCAGGGGGAGCCAGCCGATCCCGTAGACCGTATCGCCGAACTTCCTTTTGAAGAGAGAAAAACCCGCATCAAAAAAGAGGTAGAACTTTTCCACCCTGACCTTGAAGATCCTCGCCAGGGTAAAATGTCCCAGTTCGTGCAAAACGATCAGGATGGATAAACTTACCAGCAGCTGCGCTATCTTAATGATTACATCCATTCCTGCTTATATCTGTTCTTTGGCGACCCGCCTTGCCAGCTGGTCCGATTCCACAAAATCCTCCAGCACCGGCTCTTTCACGAAATTGGAACTTCCCAGGGTCTTTTCGATGATGTCGGGGATGCTCCTGAAACCAATTCTCCTTTCAAGGAATGCCTCCACCGCAATCTCATTGGCCGCATTCATGATGCAGGGCCAGTTCCCACCTTTCTCCAGTGCTTCATAGGAGATTGCAAGATTACGAAAAATTTTCGTATCGGGCTTCTCGAAACTCAGATGCGGAAAATCGGTGAACCGGAACCGTTCATAATTATTGGGCAATCTTCGCGGGTAAGCAAAGGCATACTGGATCGGCAGCCTCATATCGGGAAGTCCCATCTGGGCCTTGATGGATCCGTCGGTGAACTGGACCAGTGAATGGATAATCGACTGCGGATGCACGATCACCTCGATGGATGAAGGCGGTACTTTGAAAAGCCACCTGGCCTCGATCACTTCCAGGCCTTTGTTCATCAGTGTGGCCGAATCGATGGTAATCTTCGGGCCCATGCACCAGTTGGGGTGGCAGAGGGCCTCCTCGGGAGTGACCCGCTCCAGGTAGCTGCTGTCCTTACCCCTGAACGGTCCGCCCGAAGCAGTCAGAATCAGCTTTTCCACCTGGTTCCCCTGTTCTCCCGCCAGGCACTGGTAGATGGCAGAATGCTCCGAATCGACCGGGATGATAGCGACATTGTTCCGGGCAGCCTCCTTCATGATCAGTTCACCGGCCACCACCAGGGTCTCTTTATTGGCCAGGGCAACGGATTTTCCTGCCCGGATGGCCTCCAGGGTGGGCCGGAGCCCGATGAACCCGACCATGGCCGTCAATACCATATCGACCGATTCAAACGCCACCACCTGGGCAATGGAATCGTTCCCCGCGAAGACCTTCACCGGATAGTTCCTGAGTGCCTCTTTCACCAGGCTGTAGTGACCCAGGTTTCCGATGACCACCACGTTCGGCACAAACCTCTTCGCCTGCTCAATAAGCAGTTCAGCACTGTCACGGGCCGTAAGCACCTCCACTGCAAACTCTTCGGGATAAGCCGAAATCACTTCCAGTGCCTGGGTCCCGATGGATCCGGTGGAACCGAGTATGGCAATTCTTTTCTGCATGCTAAAAGACTATGTATTCCAGGGGATTCAGAGGAACCCTGTCATGCCAGATTTCAAAATGGAGGTGGGGGCCGGTGGTAAGCTCGCCCGAGTTCCCGACGATGGCGATAGCATCACCGGCCAGTACCTTCTGACCCACCGATTTGAACAAAGTGGCATTGTGCTTATAAACCGTCATCAACTCATTATCGTGCTGTATCTGCAATACGTATCCGGTCTCCAGCGTCCAGGTCGACATGGTGACCGTACCGTCCAGTGCCGCCTTGACCACTTCGTTTGGAGCAGCCACGAGGTCGACTCCGAAGTGCCCCTCCACCGGATTGAATGAGCGGGTGACGATCCCGTTGACCGGGGTGAAAAAATGCATATCGTGCAGATTTCGCTCAAGCTGCTGGCTTTCAAGTGCACTCAACCGGAACTGCTCTTCCGCCTCCACCTGCTGCCTGAGAATGGAGTCACTGGCCGAGCGCGGAAAGTTGATTGCCTGCACCTCCGCCATTCCCGTGGTATCATTGAGATACTCTTCCGGATATTCCCCTGAGATGATCCGGTTCAGATTCCTGAAATACTGGTCCCGGACCGCCTGTTCATATTTCAGCGAGTCGACCATGATGGCGTTCTGCCGGATATGATGACGCATGGTTGCATCCGGATAGCCCGGGATCCACTCGCGAACGGGGGTATAGGCGATCAGGGAATAGATGATCGCCACCAGGACCATCAGGATCAGTCCCACGAAAGCGATCAGATTGAGACGCGTCAGCCTCATGTGGCCCACCTCTTCGAAGGTGTCCTCATTGAGGAGCACCATCCGGTATTTGTGGGTCAGTTTGAGAAAAAGTTTTTTCCGTTGATTCTCAGGCTGTTTATTCATAGGGAGGATGACCGTACCGGGATAAAGGTAATAAGAATAAGGCTTTGATAAGACTATCGGAAGTCAAACATCGGAAGTATCTCCCTTCGGATATATTCCTGGCCCATCTCGTTCTTCAGGAAACCCTCCCGGACCATCGCTTCGTCTTCGGTCTCGAACAGTTCCATATGGATCAGGGTCCATGGCCGGAACTCGTAAAGCGGATTGTCCGACTCCATCACATTCATGGTGACCATGTAGTCGGTGAGACTGGTGGTATATCCCACGAAAAGCCTGTCATGTGTGTAGGAATAGAGAACGAAAACTTTATAACTCATTGGAAGCGGTCGTCATTATACAATATCTAATGTACGTGAAATAATGCAAATGGTTGCCCTGTTCATTTAAATTCATCCGAAATCTTCGGCCTTCGATGTTCAGTATTTGATCCGGATGCGCTGCCAGGCCCTCAGATAGGCCACCAGGTCCTGACGCTGTGGCCCGGAGAGTTCGGGATACTCCGCGTCACCATAGCCCCAGGAGGGCATCCGGGTTCCCTCCCTTCCCAGGGTGAGTGTTGCCAGAATGTAGCCGTTGGATGCCGCACTCAGGAACTCCTGGTTATGAAGAGCCGGTCCTTCGGTCCCCTCTCCCGAGGCACCATGGCACTCTGTGCAATGATCGGCATAAAGCAGAGCTCCCGTCTGATGATTCCCGGGATTGGCGCCCTGATAGATATAGGTCAGGGTATCCCGGGCGGTTTGCCGCATGTACCCGATAATGTTGGCGATTTCGCTTCTGCCCAGCTGTTCCTGGTTATAGAGATGGGCCGACCATCCGAACATGGCGGTGTGGGACCTTCCCCGTGCGATGGTTTCGTAAAGGAAACGGTCGTCGGCCACTTCCAGAAAATCCAGGTTGATAATGGCCGGACCGGTCTCCCCCTCACCGAAATCTCCGTGACAGCGGGAGCAGAGGAAATGGTATTTCAGGTAACCGTCCCTGATATCGGTGGCCTTCAGTTCCATCGATCCGGGTGTGCTCCTGAAACTGTACCAGGAGCGAAGATAGGAGAGCAGGTCGGCCAGCTCCCCTTCCTCCAGGTCCGGCCAGGCGGGCATGGCCGTGTTCTCTCTCCCTCTCAGGATTGTCCGGATGAAATAGGAGTCATCGGCCCGTTCCATCAGATCGGGCTGGTTCAGTGCCACTGCCACTCCACCTTCCCCTCCGTGACCATGGCAGGCCTGACAATTTGTCCCGAACAGGCTGCTCCCAGCGACAGCGGAACCGCCCCGGTAACGATCCATCCCCGGATACGGCCGCCGGACCTTTTCCTTCAGGTGTTCAGTGATCCGGTCCATCTCACCCGGAGTGGTGCCTGAGACTTCCGGGGCCCATGAAGCCATCTGACGGAGGCTCCTCCCCTTTTCCAGGGTGAAACGTATGAAGTCTTCCGAAGCCACTCTCAGAAAATCGGGATTCCCGATGGCCGGGATCCCGGTCTCATATTCCAGATACTCTTTCCCCTCTCCCTGTTTGCCATGGCATGCCGAACAAAAGGAAGAGTAACCGCGACCGCCTCCCATCTCCTTCCGGATCCCCTTGAATTCACTCAGGGTTTCCATGGAGAAATAATCGATGGGGATATCGGGCTTGGCCAGCCCCATGACAAAGGTGGCCAGGGCATCCAGCTCGTTCTCCTGCAGGTCGATCCGAAGCATCTGCGATCCGGGTGAAACCATCTCCGGATCCTTGAAATGCTCCTTCAGCCAGTTGGAAACCGTCTGTTCACCCTGCACATTGCTGAAGCTGTAGTCGTGTTTGGTCTTCTCTCCCTGCTGGGTGAGGTCGGGACCGAGGATCCCCCCCACCCCCCTCGCCTGGTGGCATCCCAGGCACCCTTCACTGGAAAAGAGGGACCTCCCGGACAGCAGCACCTCCATATCGCGGCTCCACGATCCTTCAGGGATCTGCTGATCACCGGTCAGGTCCGGGCCACCGGAAGGCATCCATCCGTTTCCCCGGACCCCCTCCCGCGCAAGGTCAGATCCGCTGAAGACCGCCAGATGGCACTTGCCGCAGGAGGACTGGATATAGGGAGACCGGAGCAGGGGTTGAGGCCAGTGCTCCTGTTCGCCCATACCATGCGCCGATGCCGTGGTCAGGGCCCTTCCCTGTCCTCCATGACAGATGGTACAGCCGTACTGCTGAACAGGATGATCCTCCAGAAAGCTGCCCGGATGGCTCGAATGGGGTGGCGGGGCCCCTTCCATGTGGGAGTCTTCAAGTCCCGAATGGCAGGATATGCACCGGTCGACCCGGTCCAGCTGCGGAAGTTCCACCTGCAGAATCCCCTGCTCGGGAAAATCGACCGGTCCGGTCTGCCCGCCGGCAGCCGTTTCCAGAAGGTCGCGGTACTCATGCTGGTAGGCTCTCCATTGCCTGCTCCTCCCTTCCGACAGCCAGGCGACAAAAAGCAATATCACCAGCAGGGCCGATCCTGTGAAAACTGCCCAGACAGCCCGGTATGTATATTTTTTCTCGTCCATTCGTTCCGCCATCCTTACGCTCTTCTCATTGTGCCGGCCACTGACCGGCCGACCAGTAGAACTCCCAGTTGGGCCCCCGGAACCAGATCCCCACAACGGTGAACAGGACCAGTGCAACAAAGGAGCTGGTGAACAACCATACCGCCGCCTTTCTCGACGAACCGGAACGCCTTCGCACCCATTCGGCCGACAGTATAAAAGCCAGTGCGGTGATGGTGGCCGGATTGATCAGCATCACGAACCACTGGGAGATCCCCGGAATCCAGTCCCTCAGCCACCCGAAACGGATCAGGATGAACAGCTGACCCAGCACCAGTGCCAGGGCAAAGACCGCCGATTTCCAGAGCGTTGTGATGCCGGATGGCCCGGAAAACCAGACCCCGATATACCGGTCCTCCCGGTCCCTGTAGGGAATGGAGAAAAGGAAAACCAGGTAGAGCACCGGCACCAGGAGTCCTCCCGCGAACGCGGAATAGGAAACCAGCTCCTGGATCCCCAGGAAGTACCAGGGCGATTTGGCCGGATTCTCCGGATGGGAGGGATCGGCCTGCTCCAGCAGGGGTGCATCGGCGATCAGGGCGATCAGCAGGACCACAGCCACCACCCCGATCAGGATCGCCAGTTCGGTCCACATAAGCACCGGCCAGGCATACCATTTCTTCACCGGCTCTCCGGCGACTGGTTTTTCGGTGCCCCGCTCTCCGGCACCCGGTTTTTTGGCGACCGGTGTCCCGGCGCCCGACTTCATGTTGGCCGGCGTTTCCATGCCCGGCTCTCCGGCACCCAGTGTCCCGGCGACCGACTTCATGTTGGCCGGCATTTCAATGCCCGGCTCTCCGGCCACCGGCGGCCGGCTGAGCCCCCCGTCCTTCCGGATCCTCCAGAAATGGATCCCCATAATGACCAGGATCGAGAGGGGCAGAAAGATCACGTGCAGCGCGAAGAACCTGGAGAGTGCCGCCTGTCCCACGCTCTCTCCGCCTATCAGCAGCTTCTTGAGAAAGCCCCCGGGATCGAACCCCTGGGTGATCCCCAGCAGGTCGGTCAGCTCACGGGCCGATGCGGCGATGTTCGATCCGATGGTCACCGCCCAGTAGGCCAGCTGGTCCCACGGCAGCAGGTACCCGCTGAAATTGCTCAAAAGGGTCAGGATCAGCAGGACCACTCCCAGCACCCAGTTCAGGGAGCGCCCGCCCAGGTAAGAGCCCGTATAGAAAACGCGCAGCAGGTGGAGGAACACGACGATCACCATTCCCTGGGAGGCCCACCAGTGCATATTGCGGATGATGCGTCCCCCGGGAACAAGGTAAACGATGTCCTTCACCGAATGATAGGCCGATTCCACCGAGGGGGTATAGTAGACCATCAGGATCAGGCCTGTCAGGACCATCACCAGGAAAAGGAATCCGAGGATCACCCCCAGCCCCAGCGTATAACCGGGTTTCATGGAGTTCGGGTGGACCCTGGGAGCATGGATGTGCAGGAAAAAATTTCGCGACATCATCCCCGCCCGGCTCCTGCCGGTCGCCCGGGAGGTGGTGCTGTTTCGCAATTCATCCCCGTACCTCTCTCCGCTGGACCTCATCCGGGTATCCTCTCCTTTAAGTGATCAGGAATTTTTCACCGGACGGGACCGTCGTACCGGGATCGACCACGATCTTCCCGTTGTAGGTACGTCCGACCCTGTACCAGGCAAGGTCCCTGGGTGCAGGGCCCGAAAGTACCTTCCCCTGTTCATCATAGCAGGAACCGTGACACGGACATTCGAACCCGTCGGTGCTCCGGTCCAGAATACAACCCAGATGGGTGCATACGGCCGACACCGCCTTGATCCCTTCATGATCCCTGTACAGATAAATCTGATGCGATTCGATAAAGGTGTAGGTATCGACCGGAAATTGCCCCGGATCACCGATCTCGATCCGCCTCCTCTGTCCTGCCCGGCGGGGGAAGAACTGCCTCAGGTAACTGAACGCTGCCACCATTCCGGCTGCCGAAGCCAGTCCCAGTGCCGCTCTGCCTATGAATTGACGTCTCCTCATGCTCTGCCGAATTTCCGCCTAAATTATATAGATTCTTTTTGAATAGGAGCTCCGGGAAAGCCAATTTACTCAATTTATATACATTTGAAATTATGTCATTTCGAGATGTTTAGCGATGAGGAAGGGTGCAGTGCCGAAAATGATGATGGCCGCCGCCGCGGTCTTTGTGATTTCCATAACAGCAATTTATTGTAAACGTGAGGATTCCGGAGACGGGAGCGGAAGTTCTCCCGTTGCTTTTGTTCCCTCGGCCGAATATGCGGGCAGGGAGAGCTGCAGGGAGTGCCATGAGAAAGAGTACGAACTTTTCAGGGGATCGGACCACGACCTGGCCATGGATGTGGCCAACGAGGAGACGGTCCTCGGCGATTTCAATGACGTCACCTTCACCCACTTCGGGGTGACCTCCCGGTTTTACCGGTCGGGCGGGAAATTCATGGTCCGCACCGAAGGCCCCGGCGGAGTCATGGAGGATTATCAAATCTCCTACGTATTCGGGATCCGCCCGCTTCAACAATATCTCATCGCATTTCCCGGCGGGCGCTACCAGTGCCTGCCCATCTGCTGGGACACCAGGCCGGCCTCCGAAGGGGGACAGCGATGGTTCCACATATACCAGGATGAACGGATCGCCCCCGACGATGTGCTTCACTGGACCAGGGTCACCCAGAACTGGAATTACATGTGTGCCGAGTGTCACTCGACCAACCTCCGGAAAAACTACTCCTACTCCGGGAAAGTCTACCACACCACCTGGTCGGAGATCGATGTATCGTGTGAAGCCTGTCACGGACCGGGCTCGGAACATATCGACTGGGCCAGGAAGGTGGAAGCCGGCAGCAGTCCCGACATCGCCCCCGACATGGGACTGGTGGTGCGACTGAAAGATACTGACAATGCCACCTGGATCTTTGATCCCGATTCTTCGACCGCCCGCCGGTCGGTTCCCCGTCGTACGGATGAAGTGGTCCAGATGTGCTCCCGCTGTCACTCGCGCCGTTCAGTGGCCACGGAAGATTATTACCACGGGGGCTCCCTGCTGGACACTCACTGGCCCTCCCTGCTGGAGGAGGACCTCTATTTTGCCGACGGGCAGATCCTGGAGGAGGTCTATGTCTACGCCTCTTTCCTGCAGAGCAGGATGTACCAGGCGGGGGTGGTCTGCAAAGATTGCCACGAGCCCCACAGCGGCAAAGTTTATTCCGATGGGAATGCGCTCTGTTACCGGTGCCACATGGCCACGGAATATGGAGGGCGCAGCCACCATTTCCACGATCCTGCCCAGGAGGGGGCCAGTTGTGCGGAGTGCCACATGCATGAACGCACCTACATGGTGGTCGATCCGCGAAGGGACCACAGCATCCGGATCCCCCGGCCCGACCTGTCCGACAAACTGGGAACCCCCAACTCCTGCAACCAGTGTCACACCGACAAATCGACCGCCTGGTCCACCCGCTACCTGAAGGAGTGGTACGGGCAGGACCTGCTGGACACCCCTCATTACGGAGAGGCCATCTGGGCAGGCAGGCGCAACTATCCGGAGGCAGAACCAGCACTGCTCAGAATGGGAGCCGACAGGGAAGAGGCTCCCATGGTCCGGGCCACAGCCATCTCCCTTCTGCGGAACTACCCGGGACCTGCCACCTCCGAACTCCTTCGCTCCACCATCACCGATCCCGATCCCCTGATCCGCTATGCCACCCTTTCAGTGGTGCAGTTCGCCGATCACGAACTGATCCGCGAACTGGCTGTTCCCAGGCTGACCGACACGGTGAAGCTGGTCCGGCTGCTGGCGGCCAGTTCGCTCACCGCCGTGCCGCGGGAGATGGTTCCTGCTGCATCCGCCGAAGCGCTGAACAGTGCACTGGAAGAGTACAACGCCTCCCTGATGATCAATGCCGACCACCCCTCCACCCACCTCAACTTCGGCAATCTCTACCTGAACACAGGGAACCTGGAGAAGGCGGAGGCTTCCTATCTGGAGGCCATCGAGATCGAACCGGGACTGGTGGCCCCCTATATCAACCTGGCCGATCTGTACCGGAGGATGGAGCGTGATGAGGAGGGAGAAAAGATCCTGAAAAGCGCCCTGGAGAAATACCCGGAACTGGCTGCGGTGAACTACTCCCTGGGGCTGCTGAAGGTGCGCCGGGGGGCTCAACCGGAGGCTCTGGAATACCTGGAAAAGGCCGCCCGTTTCGATCCGGGCGATCCCCACTATGCCTATGTCTACGCCATCGGCCTCAACTCCCAGCAGCAACCCGAAAATGCACTGCAGGTGCTCCGCGATGCCCTGGAACGACACCCCTACGACCGGAACATTCTCTACAGCCTGGCCACCATCTCCATGGAGAGCGGAAAACCGGAGGAGGCCCTGATGTATGCTGAGAAACTGGTGGAGAACTATCCGGCAGATGCCAATTACCAGCAGCTGAAGCAAATGCTGTCTCCATAGAGGGAATCCTCCGAATCGATGATTTCCCGGAATCACCGGAATTCCTGAAACTGTATTTGGGTATCTGAAGATTATGACGTATATTTACGTCACCAATAACAACTACCCATGGATACATCAGAATCACTGAAAAAGATAGTTCGCGACAAATATTCCGAGATCGCTGTGGCAAGCGATAAGAAGTGTTGCTGCGGAGATAAGGAACCCGACTATACGGTGCTCAGCATGGATTACAGGAAACTGGAGGGATACGTGGAAGATGCCGACCTGAAACTGGGATGCGGGATCCCCACCGAATATGCCGGGATCCGCGAAGGTGACCATGTGCTGGACCTGGGTTCCGGAGCAGGGAACGACTGCTTCGTGGCCCGCCGGCTGGTGGGAGAAACGGGCCATGTCACCGGCCTCGATTTCACCGATCAGATGCTGGAAAAAGCCCGGAAAAACAACGAAAGGATGGGCTACCGGAATGTTAACTTCGTCCAAGGCGACATCGAAGAGATCCCCCTGGCCGACAACCTTTTCGATGTGGTGATCAGCAACTGTGTGCTGAACCTGGTGCCCGACAAGGAAAAAGCCTACAGCGAGATCCAGCGGGTATTGAAACCCGGCGGCCATTTCTGCGTTTCTGATATCGTCCTGAAAGGCCATCTGCCCGATAAACTCCGCCAGGCCGCCTCTCTTTATGCCGGCTGCATCTCCGGGGCCCTTCAAAAAGAGGAGTACCTGGATCAGATCCGGTCGGCCGGCTTTTCGGGCGTGAAAGTAAAAGAAGAGCGCCTCAACGATGTCCCCGATGAATTCCTGCTGCAGCACGTTCCGGAAGAACCGGTCCGGCAGTACCGTGCTTCAGGCGCCGGCATTATCAGTATTACGGTGGTGGGGAACAAACCCGTCACTCCAGTTTCATCCTGAGGAAACTCAAGCTTCTGATACCGGGATATATGGTGATTAGTCCCCGTCCGATTTTGAGATTCACCAGAATACTGTTATATTTGCAACCGCAAACCCGGATAGCAGCGGGTAAGCAGCGTTAACAGACCATATTTTACATAAGATATATTGCGGGGTGGAGCAGTTGGTAGCTCGTTGGGCTCATAACCCAAAGGTCGTAGGTTCAAGTCCTACCCCCGCTACTAAGAAGGACTCCTCATCGGAAACGGTGGGGAGTTTTTTTGCTATTTAAACGTTAGCCACCTCGGCCCAACCTATATTCATTATTCCGTCTTCCAGTTCTTGATTTTCAGTGCTCTGATTTATTAGCATTCCTCCTTCTATTCTATACAATCTCTGAAACCATTTTAGGTTCTTAAGATCAGAACTTCTATACCTAGCTGATGATTTTATTTCAACAGGAATAAGGTTTCCATCTTTTTCCAAAACCAGATCAACTTCATTTCCGGTACTGTCGCGCAAGTAATATATTTCACCATATTGGTTTTTATTAAAGCGGTTTTTCTTTATTTCTGAAATGACCATGTTTTCAAAAATTGCACCGTACATGTCGCTGTTTTTTACCGCTCTTTCGCTGTTCAGGCCTAATATATTACACAGCAAACCAACATCGTAAAAATATAGTTTTGGTGATTTGATAACACGTTTATTGAAACTATTATAATATGGCTGCAAACGATAAACAATGTAACTACTCTCAAGAACACCAATCCATGCACTTATTGTCTTGTTATCCACACCCGTTTCATTCGCGAGGTTATTTACGTTTAATATTTGTCCTGACCTTGCTGCAGCTAGTTTTACAAATTTTGAGAACAGATTCAGGTTTTCAATATTCCTGATCATTCGTACATCACGTTCAATATAGGTTTTTAGATAGTTAGGCAACCATCTTTCTGCGGATGACTGTTTGGTAATTATTGATGGATAAAACCCATTCATCATAAAAAAAACAGGGCTTTTTGTATTCCCCCAGTGCTCTTGTAATTCAAGTAAACTCAATGGAAGCAATTCAATATAAGCTGCCCTGCCGGCGAGTGATTGTGAAATACTTTGCTGTAGCAAGAAATTATTGCTGCCCGAAATAACATACTGATTGTTCTTCCCAACCTTGTCAACGTGAGTCTGCAAATAGTTAAAAAGTCCGGGGACACGCTGTATCTCATCAAAAACCGCTCCATCTTTGTATTTATTAATGAAACTTCGGGGAGAAGATTCGGCCTCTTCCAGGATATCTAAATCTTCAAAAGAAACATAGTGTTTGTTTTTAAAAACATGCTTGCATAATGTTGTTTTTCCTGACTGGCGGGGTCCCGTGATTGCAACAATCTTAAATTCCCTGGCAGTTATTTCCGCTTCTCCAAATAGCAAACGTTTTATCATGATTGAAAGTATTGATTCCAATAATTCAAAAATATGTAATATTGGAACCGATTCCAAATATGCAAATAATTGCAAAATAGGAATTCATCGAGCAATATTTATCAGAAAGACAGGAGTTACATGTTGACATCAATCAGGAATGCTGATATAACAATGATACCCTCAAGATTGCAAACTTTGATATTGTCAGCTATCCTATATTCATTATCACAAAGGCAGATCCATTTCGATATACGATTGGATATAATTACTTAACCAACGTTTTGTAATCCGATCTGAAGGAGCCAGGAATGAAAGCGGAAAGCCACCCCTAAACCAGTGTAATTTGGAGTTCCTGTGATCTATGACCTCCATATAATTTAATGGCGTTAGTTCCTTGTAAGCGATACGACCCGCCAAAGACTCAGATGAATCCCTGATCAGATTTGGAGAGGCAGATCCGGTTAGTATAAAGCGGGCGGGTACCCTGTGTTCATCGATCAACGATCTCAGCACAGGGAATAAGCCAGGCATTCTTTGTACTTCATCAATGATAATACAGGAGTCGCTATTATCTCGAAAATACAATGATGGTTCTGACAATTTTGAGATATCATCCGGATTCTCCAGATCAATATAGATGGTTTTTTTCTCAATAACCTTTGCTATCTCCCCCGAAAGAGTCGTTTTTCCAACCTGACGTGGCCCCGTTACTCCTAGTAAAGGGAAATACTCAAGACTCTCCAGGAGTTCAGATGTCACAAATCGTGATATCATTTTCCATGAATATTTAAATTTGTTTTTTACTTTTTCATGGTAAAATCAGGAGTTTCTGGTTAGGATTCCAAAACAAGAATGAAGACTTCCTCTATATCTCTAAGAAAATCAAGGTTAGATATTTAGCTGTGCTGAGCAGAAGGTTCACTCACCTTGTCTACTGCCCAGGTCTCCTCATCATTTTTGGCGGGGAGTTTGATTTCCCCAGTAGATTTTTCCTAAATTCCGAATTTGTGAGAACCAGAGAATTCTGTATGAAGTGCATTTTAAAAAAACAGGCATTGCGAACCTGTGAGAAGCTTAAAGATTTATTTTACAGAGAAAATAGCCCATGAAAAAACACATTATCCTTACTCTGATAGTATTTACCGAGCTCACTGTAAGTGCCCAGGTTTTGCCAGCGCCGGAAGGTTTGATGGTCAATCTGCTCCGGGAACCCTCTAATTCTTTGATTACCTGTAAGATGCCGGATTTTTCCTGGATCTTCCCTCCATCCGGTGGGAAACAGTCGGCATACCGGATTCTGGTGGCATCTTCACCTTTCCTCCTGACAGAAGGGAAAGCAGACTATTGGGACAGTGAACTTGTCAGGGATCATCAATCCATCAACGTCCCGTTCCAGGGAAAAGAATTAAAAGGCAACAGCATATACTGGTGGGCTGTCAAAGTCGAATCGGAAAACGGATTGGTGAGCCCCTATAGTCAGCCGCAACAATTCAATACCGGGAATTTCGATCGTTCAGATTTGGATTATCCGGCACAAAGTCATTGGATTGAACTTAGCTCCAACAATTGGGTATCGGAAGATAAACAGCGGGCTTCCCTGGAATACCTGGATCCGGTACAAGTCGAAAAAACAAAAGGCGGAGTCTATTTCATTGCTTTCGAAAAGTCGGTGATCGGAACATTCACTTTTGTGGCTACAGCCGGGGAAAACACCCAGATTACCCTCTATATGGGAGAGAGAAAGAATGAAGGCCAGAGTGTTCACAAAGATCCGGGCAGGACCAACATTGGATTTGAAAAGGTAGCGCTTCATCTGAAAAAAGGAACCCACTATTATGTCGTGGAACTGGCGAAAAAAAACCCCGAAGGTTACCTTCATTCGCAAAAGCTTGCTCCACATTACCCCGAAGTAATGCCATTCAGATATGTGGAAATTGTTGGTGAGGATGCCGCATATGAGATAAAGGAGGCAAAGCAGGCAGCACTATTCTATTATTTTGATGAAACTGCCTCTGCATTCACCTGTTCTGATGAAAACCTTCTGAAGGTTTGGGAACTTTGCAAATACACTCAAAAATCAACTCCTTTTCTAGGTGTTTATTGCGACGGAAACAGGGAACGAATGCCTTATGAGGCAGATGCCTATATCCAGATGCTGAGTCATTTCTCCACAGACCGGGAATACTCTATTGCACGGTATACCATTGGCTTTTTAATGGACCATGCATCCTGGCCAACAGAATGGCAAATGCACATGGTGCTGATGGCCTGGGAATATTACATGCAAACCGGTGATATTGATCTCCTGACGGAACGCTATGAAGACCTGAAAAGAAAATCATTGATCGCCTTAACCGATGATACCGGACTCATCAGTACCAGGACCGGTAAAAAGACGGAAAAATTCCTTCGATCCCTGAATTTTCCAGGGAAAGTGGAGCAATTCAGGGATATTGTGGACTGGCCACAGCAGGGGGGATTTGGCGGAGTGATTGGGGAAACAGACGGATATGTATTTACAGATTACAACACCGTAGTGAATGCATTTCACAACAGGTGTCTGGTGTTAATGGCCAGGATTGCCAGGCTCACAGGAAATTCAGACGATATGGTTTTCTTTAAGGAGAGGGCCAGAGACCACAGGCAGGTTTTCAATTCCACATTTTTCAATGAGGGAAAAGGGATCTATCAGGATGGCGAGGCAACGGATCATTCCAGTTTGCATGCAAATATGTTCCCTATGGCTTTTCAACTTGTGCCCGAAGAAAATGTGGGAACAGTGTCTGCCTTTATAAAAAGTCGTGGTATGGCCTGCAGTGTATACGGTTCACAATATTTGCTGGAAGCCCTCTATAATGGGGGAGAAGCAGATCATGCACTATCCCTTATGACCTCTGAAAGCAAGCGAAGCTGGTTGAATATGCTACGCGTAGGATCCACCATGACTATGGAAGCCTGGGATGAGACCTTCAAACCCAACCTAACGTGGAACCATGCCTGGGGATCGGCACCGGTTAATATTATTGCCCGGAAAACAATGGGAATAGAACCGCTGAAGCCCACATTCAGCCTGTTCAGGATCTCACCGCAACCCGGGTCCCTACGTAGGGCATCCATCAGGGTGCCAACCATTCGGGGTCCCGTCGAGAGTAAGCTTTTTATCGGGCAAAATATTTGGGAAATGGAAATATCGGTTCCTGGCAATACAGAGGCTGAGCTCTGGTTACCTTCAGCATTTGACCTGGTAGAGGTGGACAACTCACAGGTGGAACCCATAAGAATCGAGGATTTTGCTGGTGGTAAAAGGAGTGTATACCAATTAGAAAGCGGAGATTCTCATATTCGTGCAGTGACATACTAACTCAGGAACTCAAACTGCTACACGGAGCCAGAATTCATTAATATCCACCTTCATGAAGCACGATGCCATAAAGGACGGATCTTCAAGTCCTTTTAGTAGATATTGAAGGCTTATACAATTGGTCAGTTGTTTATGATTCTAAAACAGTATTGTCATGGTTAATACTTCCTAATAGTATCGATTAAGACCAACTGTGAAAGCTTCCCCCAGATCCGCACGGCTGGATATGTAACTTTTGAACTCTGCCTGGATGCTTATTCTTGACTATTGGCTTTTTTCAAGCGCTCCTCTCTAAAAGCTATTTCCTTTTGCATCCGCCTTTTCAGCATCACAAAATTATAAGGTAGTAACGTATAGGTTAACCCGATTAACAACCAGGACCAGTTGAACCTGTATTCCGTCATAAAAAAGGCAACAATGTATCATCAATTCCATGCATCACCGGACATGACTAAAGATAGGATAGGGATTCTATTTCCCACCTGCCTGAAGGGCATTCCCGGAGAGACCTCAATTCTAAACCTTTCACCGGGAAAAGTGTTGTAATGAGGAGCATACACCTTATATCGCTTCATGACCGAATTTACCATCGCTGTATTGCCCTTTTTAAACATCAGCGCTGACAGGGATTATGAGTATTTCAGTGACGGGATCACGGAAGAGATCATCAATGCACTGGCAAAGATCGGAGAATTAAAAGTAACCTCCCGGACCTCCTCCTTCTTCTACAAAGGGCAAAACAGACCGATCAAAGAGATCGGGGAAGAGCTCCATGTTTCCACCATTCTGGAAGGGAGTGTGCGCCTGGCCGGAAAGCAGGTCAGGATCACCGCGCAGCTCATTGATGTGGCTGAAGATTATCATTTCTGGTCGGAGACCTGGGATAAGCCGCTTGATAACATTTTCGAGATCCAGGATGAGGTCAGCCTGAGGATTGCCGATAAGCTGAGAGAGCATCTCGGGCATTTTCCCATCCAGGAGCACCTGGTGGAAAAACAAACGGATAGCCTGGATGCCTATTCCTGCTCCCTGGAGGGCAAATACCTCAGGAATAAATGGAATCCCGAAGATGTAAGGACCGCCATTGGCCTCTTTGAAAAAGCGCTGGAGATGGATCCGGACCACGACGAATCCTATGTGGGACTTGCCGATTGTTACAGTTTCCTGGGGACCACCGGATTTATGCCCTTCGATGAAGCCTGGAAACTAACCATCAAGTATACCCGGAAGGCGCTGGAGTTGAACAGTACATCCTCAGGGGCTTACTACCAACTTTCCAATTACTCCTTCTTTGTAGAGGCCAATTACGGGAAATCCCTCAGGGAAATGATCAGGGCGGTTGAGCTGAATCCCAACAATGCCGAGGCCCATGAATTTCTTTCCTTCATGTATATCATTGCGAAAAAAAGGGAGAAGGCGCTGGAGCATCTGGGAATCGCACTGTGCCTGAATCCCCTCTCAGAAGAGAGTAAATTCTTCAAAGGCTATTACCACTACATGACTGAAGATTATCCCGAGGCCCTGGATCTTCTCAATAGTTGCCTGTCCGTTAATGACAAGAACCTTCCTGCCCATACCATTAAGACGCTGTGTCTTCTCAAAATGGACCGCTACGATGAAGTCATATCCTATTATGACCACGTTCCGCCCGGGGTGTTTATTGAGGGAGAAAAAACAGGCGCCCTTGCGCTGGCCCATGCGCTGAAAAAGGACGATGAAAACACGTCCCTGTATGAAAATAAGCTGAAAGAACAGGCTGCAGGTCCCCATGGGCATACGGCTGATTCCTTTCTGTTTACACTGAGTGCCGTCCAGGGGGATGCGGACAGGGCCTTTGACTGGGTGGTCAGTGCCATAGACCACTCAACCTCCCTCCTGCTCCTGAGATACACAGATCCCCTGGTGGCTCCCATTACCCGTGATCCAAGGTATGAGGCTTTCAGAAAGACCATTTATGAAACCGAGACACCAAAGGAGGTCCCCGGTGTTAAATCTGCGTTGCTGGATCCTGACACAACCGCTGACTTCACAGACCGGTTGATGGTGCATATTTCAACCCATAAGCCATACCTGGATCCTGATCTTTCGCTGAGGGACCTGGCAAAACAAATTGACATTCATCCGAATCACCTTTCCTGGATACTGAACCAGAGCATCGGGAAGAATTTTAATGAATTTATCAATCAATTCAGGATTGAGGCCTTCAAGTCCATTGCCGTGGAACTTGAAAACAAGAAGCTTTCCATTGAAGGGATGGCCTACGAAAGCGGCTTCAATTCCAAAACGGTTTTCAATACCTTCTTTAAGAAAGAAACCGGGATGACACCTTCGCAATACCTGAAACAACAGGTATGAAATACCCGATTCCGGTCATTTCGTTCGGAATTACATTTCCGAACTTCCTGCTTA
>CAZOHA010000027.1:41855-54052 GCA_964579515.1 uncultured Bacteroides sp.
ATCAGCTATGAAGAAGCCGCTGCCATTCCCTTCGGAGGAACAGCAGCCATGCATTTTTTCCGGTTGGCCAACATCCGGGCAGGCCGGAAGGTACTCGTTTATGGCGCTTCAGGAGCGCTGGGTACCATCGGTATTCAGCTGGCCAAAAACCTCGGGGCAGAAGTTACCGCCGTGTGCAGCTCTGCCAACTTTGAACTGGTGAAATCGCTGGGGGCCGACAAGGTCATTGATTACACCAAAGAAGACTTTACCAGAAACCGGGAGCACTATGACGTGGTCTTTGACACCCTGGGAAAAAGTCCTCTGCGAAAAACACTCAGGTCCGTTAAGCAAGACGGAAAGGTCCTTCTGGCCAGCGCCGGGATGGGTACCATGCTGGGAAGCGCCGTCCGATCCATCTTTGGCAAGAAGAAGATCCTGTCGGGTGTTATCAAGGAGACCAGTGAAGACATGGATTATTTCAGGAAGCTAATGGAAGAAGAGAAACTGAAGGCGGTCATTGACAGGATCTATACCCTGAAGCAGATATCCGAGGCGCATGCATATGTGGATAAGGGGCATAAAAAAGGAAATGTAATTATCGCCGTTAACCATAACAACTAGAAATCATGACAAAGAGAAAACTAGCCCTGATTGCAGGTAGCAGCTACCTGGTCATCTTCTTTGCAGCCATATTCGCGAACTTTTTCGTGCTTGAATCCATCCAGAATGATCCCCTTGCTACCATCCGTGACCACCATATGATGGTCCGCTTCGGGATCATGGCTTTCCTGATCACCGTCGTTTTCGACGTGGTGGTGGCCTGGGCACTCCAGGAACTCTATAAGGAACATGCGCTGAGTGGTCTCAGCACCCTGTTCAGGATGATGCATGCAGCCATCATGGGTGTGGCCGTATTTTCGCTGGTGGTCTCCCTTTCCTCAGTCAGCGAACAGGAGATCCTCCGGCAGGCAGACATCTTTAATATCATCTGGCTGATCGGGCTCTTCTTCTTCGGCATCCACCTGATCCTGCTGGCAAGGATCCTGGGCCGGCCCAGGCTTATAAGCATATTTCTCATCCTTGCGGGAATCATGTATATGGCAGATACAGGAGCTCACTTCGTGCTCCCTGATTATGACCGATATGCTTCCATTTTCCTGGCCATGGTGGCCATTCCGAGCATCGGGGGTGAAATGGCCCTTTCCGTCTGGCTGCTCATAAAGGGTGGGAAGGAAAAAAAATAATAAGATCATGAAAAAGTTTCTGAGAATAGTATCCAAAGGATTGCTGTCGCTTCTGGCCCTGATCACCCTGATCGTAGCATCCCTGTCTGCCAGATATTCTCCCCGTTATGTTTATCGGCTGGCCCGCTACCATGTGGCTGATGTATATGATTATACCCATTTCCAGAACAGGGTGATCGGGCATGGCCAAATCCTTCATCTCCACACTAACTGGTATCGCCATCGGGGATGGATACATACAAGGTGTGGATGATCCCATTACCAAATATATCCCAGAGCTCCTCAAGCGCGATAAGCGCTTTGGAAAGATCACAATCAAACATCTGTTGATGATGCAAAGTGGGATAAAATACACGGAGGCATATCTCCCCATTTTCGGGATTCATGCCCCCTGGCATGACGAGGCGGTGGGATATTATCATGGCAATATCCGGAAGCTCCTGTTGAAAAAGACAAAGATCGCGTTCGAGCCCGGACAACAATTCCAGTATAACAATTACAATACTTCACTCCTGGGTCTGATCCTTGAAAGAGCCACTGGTAAAACAGTTTCCGAATACATGGAAGAAACACTGTGGTCACAAATAATGGAATATGATGCCCTGTTTTCGATAGACAGCAAGCGATCTGGTTTTGAATATATGCCAAGTCGCTTGATGGCCAGAGCCATAGACTATGCGAGGCTTGGAAGATTATTTCTCCATGAAGGGAAATGGAACGGTGGTCAGCTCCTCTCACAGGACTGGGTCAGGGAAGCAACCCTGGAAGACGCCTCCGTATCACGGGAAATCTATCCGGACTGGATGGGAAGCGGTTGCAACAGGACCTACTACACTTACCAGTGGTGGGGCCATGTGAATTGTGATTCAGGCTACCAGTTCTTTGCCTCGGGGAACCTGGGCCAGGATATCTATATTATTCCAGAGGAAGAAACCATTATCGTTCACTGCGGCAACTCGCTGGAACACTACAACACAGACATGCTCAGAAGTGTATCTGAGGCAATCAGGCAGACTAAATAATTGACCATGAAACGAATGAATAGTATATCTGTTAAACTCCTCACCACAATCGTGTTTCTTATTATTTCAGTCTGTATCCCCGGGTGTATTTCGCTGGAACCCCTGTCCGATACGGTTCAATCAGAGATTGAACGTTCACTTGACCGGGGATTTGATGGCATCATTGTCTATGTGGATCTGAATGGTGATACTGCAGATTACGCTGCCGGGTGGAAGAACAGGGAGGACAAGATCCCGGCAGATCCCCGGAGCTTATTCAAAATTGCAAGCATCAGCAAATTATATATTGCCGCTGCTGCCGCAAAACTTATCCATATCGACAGCCTGTCACTGGATAAAACATTGGCTGATTACCTGCCGGAGATTGCAGGCAGCATTGAAAACGCTCATGCGATCACCCTGAGAATGATGCTGAAACACCGGAGCGGTATTCCGGATTTCATCGACCACCCTGATTTCCCCTGGAGCGAACCACCTTATGGTATCGAGGAAGCGCTGGACATCGCACTGGATATGCCGGCTGACTTTCATCCGGATAAGAAATATCAGTATTCCAATACCAATTACCTTCTGATCGGCGAAATCCTTGATAAAACCCTGGGTTATAGCCATCATCAGTATATCCAACGGGAAATATTATTGCCTCTCGAGCTATACGACACCTATAGTCTATTAAGTGAGGTAAACATGGATGAAATAATGAGTGGATACTTCCTCGGATATGATCCGGATATCAAAGAGAATGATTATCTGATCCCCGGGGGCTCGATGGTTGCTACGGCCCGGGATGTAGGGGTATTCCTGAGAGCACTCATCGATGGTTCCCTGTTTAACAAGGATGAGCAGGCAATCTATTCATCCATTTATGTATATGAGCATACCGGAGAGTTGCCGGGTTATCAAAGTATTGCCAGATACCATAAGGAAATGGATGCAGTGGTTATCCAGTTCATCAATACCAGCGGTGGAAATTCATGGTCAAAATCAGAATCTGTATACAGAAGAGTCGTCAGAATTCTGAAAAGGGAGAATCAATAGTCTCAATGATATCTTTAGATTTTCTGCCAATTCCTTCAAAAAATCAAGGTTAGATATTTCACCACTCCCCGCTACTAAGGAAAAGCCTTCGAACAAAATTCGGAGGGCTTTTTTTTGATTTCAGGGCCGTCAAAAAACCTGCTGTTACAAGTGAAGGGAATATAAATGAATCCTCTATTTCTGAATGCGGCTGTCCGCATCCTCTCCCACATTTCTTGTTGAATAATTGATTTCCTTTAGCTTTCCAAAGGTGTAGCGTAATGACAAGCGATAGAAATAGGTGTTAAATCTCCTGATATAGCTGACCTTTGAAGAGGCAAGCTGATAGTAGCCATCCACCTCGAAAGTCCTTAGAAAATCATTAACAGTGAAAGAACAACTAAGCCTATCCCCGAAAAAACCGCGGGATACTCCGGCCGATATTGTGAAAGCTGGTTTCCTGTAGTATATCCCATCATACCGGGTGCCCAGATACTGGGCGTTCAATTCAAACATACCGATCTTATCGACCAGCAGACTGTTTCGTGAATAAATATAAGCTCTGGGGATAAAATCATCAGTTTGAAACTCCACTCTTTCATCCTGGATCTTGTCCAGGGTCAGTCCCAGGATGTTGACAGATCTGAATTTCTTGTATTTAAAAGGGAGTGTCAACGAGGTATAGTAGGAGTGCTCTTTCTGGATATTGAATTGTGTAAGAATAGTCGAATTTGGACCATAGTTTCCTTCGATCATTGCGTATCTGAATGCTTCCCGGCTACAGGAATATCCAAGTGTCAGCGTATATTGCTTCAGACTTATAGAGCCTTCAAGTGAGTGTGCATATTCGGGTTGCAGTTCAGGATTCCCTTGACTTGAGGTCAGGGAATCAATATAATAGAGAAAAGGGTCCAGGGCTTGGTATGCTGGGCGATTAATGCTTGATGAATAAGACACCCCTATCCGGACAAGCTTGCCGGCAGGAAACTGAATAGATGCATTGGGGAAGAAATTCAGGTAGGTGGTGTCTATAACTGTCTGAGACAAGCTTCTGGAATTCCCCTTTGCATTGGTGTATTCTCCCCTTACACCCAGCTCCAGCTTCAGTTTGTCTCCGAAGTTTTTAAAAAGTTGTAAATAAGCTGCCGGAATATATTCTGAATACTCAAAATCATTTGACAATCCAGGGAAATGAATATAATCTGGCTGGCCGGCTGATTTTGAAAAGAAGTCCACTTTCCCGGTATTGTTCGCATAGGTAAGCTTTGCACCAAGGTCAATCCTCAGGCCTTTTCTGTAGTTTTTCTCAAGATCAGCCTGTCCCGTTATGAAACGAATGGAACTGGACGATTCATTGAGCCGCGCGGCTGATGTTGGCACCCCGTCATTGTCAATGAACTCATCGATAATGCTTTCATCATCAGACACAAACCCGGAGTATTGTGCACCTATGAACAGGGAGCTCCCAAGGGTATCTAAGGCAATATTATAATTCACATTCAGCGCATTACTCAGATTGCTTAAAACACCTCCGGTCAATGCATCAATTGTGGACTCAATGCCTTCAACATCCGTAAAAAGAGTTGTTGCTTCAGAATCCTGGTCTGTGATCTTTTGCGCCCCAAGGTATTCGATGGAAATATTACTCTTCTTATTTATTTGATATCTGGCTCCAAAATTGTATTTCGCAGAATACCTTGACAGGGAGTTGGTCTCATAGTCATTAGTGAAATAGCTGGCAGCTCCAGCAATTGTTGTTTCCCTTGTCATCAAATTTGTTCCCCAGTTCCGGCCATAGTTCAGCCCATAATTTGCTGCAAGGGTCCATTTCTCTTTTCGCCAGTGCAGGTCCATCTCAGAATAAGAAAGTACATGTTTTGAAAAAGTTGTGTTTTGCATCAGATTTCCCTGCAAACCTTCCTGACCACTTCTAACGGATATTATGTTCAAAACAGCCTTGCCCTGGGCATCATATTTTGCCGAAGGGTTAGAGATGATCTCGATTTTTCTGATCTGATTCACCTGCAGGGATATGATCTGACTCTGACTCACTCTCCTGCCATCCAGGTAGTATATCGGCTCTCCTTTCCCCAGAACTAAAATACCGTTTTCACCGGCAATCAGGTTTGGCAGTTTCGAAAAGAGCTCGCTGATCGTTGTGGTGGTCGAAAGCATCGTATTCTGCACATTTGCAACAGTTGTACCATCAACAAATCGTTCAATAAGAGCATGAGTTGCTGTAACGGTAGCTCCTTCCAGCGCCAGAGAATTCTCTTTCAGGTGAATTGTCCCCAGCTCATACTTGTCTCCCGGATCCTCAATCAGGAGAGTTGTGTCCATAAATCCCATGGAGGTAATCCTCAGAAGAGTTTCGGAGGATATTGGATGTTCGATCTTTATTTCACCATCTATATAAAATGCTCCTTTTATCAGGGATGAATCACTCTTCGAAATGAGCAGGACATTGCCCATAAGCAACTCATCATTAATACCTTTAACAATTCCACTGATAAGTGTGTGATTCTGCGCCTGCATATTCATACTGATCAAGCTGGAAACGGTAAGAACTAACAGGAATAATCGTCTGCCGCTTATACGTATCGAATAGTAAGCATATATCTGCATTTCGTTAAGGAATTTTGGTTATCAATTCAAAAAAACAACGAAACAAATATATATAATTTTCTTATATATAAGTTTAAGATATATTTTTGTTCCTAATATGAAATATTTCTCGCGGAAGGTATAATGAACAATCCACTAACCTCCCTGGTTGAATGTATTTTGTTTTTATAAGGGAGGTATGAGTAAAGGTCAAAGACAAAAAACCGGATTTTTTAAGCGCATTCTTGACAAGGTAGAGGTTGTTGGAAACAAGCTTCCCCATCCTGTAACCCTTTTTGCCATTTTGATGGGTATCACATTGCTGTTATCCTGGATCTTCGGTGGTGTATCTGTTGACCACCCCGGGAAAGAAGCAGGCCTGCTCGATAGTGATGGGAACCCGGTAGATAAGATCAATGTGATTAATCTGATCTCCAGAGAAGGGGTGCAAATGATATTTACCAGGATGGTGGATACCTTTGCGGAATTCCCACCGCTTGGCCTGGTGCTTGTTGTAATGCTGGGTATTGGTGTAGCCGAATATACCGGAATGATCTCGGTGGCTTTGCGGCTTTTTGTTTCTAAAGTACCCAGGTCAATCATTACCTTTTCCATCGTTGTTGCAGGTATGCTCAGCTCTGTAGCTGCTGATGCCGGCTATGTGGTACTGATACCGCTTGGAGGAGCGATCTTTATGAGTATGGGGAGGCATCCGCTTGCAGGTATTGCAGCTGCATTTGCCGGTGTATCAGGTGGCTTTGGGGCAAACCTGCTTCCCACCGGATTAGATCCCATGATTGCTGCTTTCACCGAGCCTGCTGCACAGATTATCGACCCTGAATATACAGTCAATCCGCTGTCAAATTACTATTTGATGGCAGCATCTGTGCCCTTGATCGGCCTGGTGGGCACATGGATCACAGAGAGAATCCTGGTTCCGAGACTGGGAAAATATAAACCCGGTGCTGATATTGAGATTGAAGAGGATAAGCCCATTACACGACAGCAAAAGAAAGCACTGTTATGGTCTTTCATCGCTTCGGTCTTTACGCTATTCCTGTTCATCATGACCATTATTCCTGAAAATGGCCTGTTGCGCGGTGAACCGGATCCGGAAACAGGCGTGCGAAGTCTTGATCCATTCTACGATTCGCTTGTGCCCATCATGTTTCTAATCTTTTTCATAGCCGGTCTTGTATACGGAATAGTAGCCAAAACCATTAAAAATGATAAGGATGTGGCCGATATGACGTCCAAGAGCATGGCTACCATGGGCATGTATATAGTAATTGCCTTTGTTGCTGCCCAATTTGTGGCGTATTTTAACTGGTCAAACCTGGGCAGTGTGCTTGCTGTAAAAGGTTCAGATGGTTTGAAGGCCATTGGTTTTACGGGAGGGCCCCTGCTGGTTGCTTTTATCCTGGTTTCATCACTTGTCAATCTTATTATGGGAAGTGCATCTGCCAAGTGGGCGCTGCTGGCACCTATTTTTGTACCCATGCTCATGCTGATGGGATTTTCTCCTGAAACTACCCAGGCAGCATATCGAATTGGTGATTCTTATTCAAATATCCTTACACCCCTGTTGCCATACTTCCCGCTCGTTATTGTTTTCGCGCAGAAGTATGTGAAAGATGTGGGGATCGGAACCCTGATATCGCTAATGCTGCCCTATGCAATCGGATTTGCAGTGGTTCGCATACCCATGCTGCTGGTATGGATCTGGGCAGGCTTACCTCTGGGCATTGAGGGTCCTCTCTATTATCAATAGGGAATTCCTTTGTTGCTTGTGCCCGCCGTATCATCGTTCGGATGAGGGCCATTCAGGATAATAACCTCATCATGCTCCCTTTTCCGGGTGTTATCCCTCGAAAGTTGAAAATTTAAGAATGTTGTTTATCCGAGTTCGGTTTTTAAGTAGATTTGTATAATAACCAGACACTGACATTGATCAACCATTAAACCAATTACCTAATACTATGAAGAATTTAAAAATCGTTTTGTTTCTGACCGTTTTCACAACCGTTGGTCTATCAACAGCTCAGGCACAGCGCGTTGAAAGTGATTCGCCCCTGATTGGCAAATGGAACCTGACCATCACCATGGAGGAGGATCAGTTAAAGAATCTCGGACTTTTCAGGCATGGATTAATGTCATCTGAGGGTTTCCCGGGATGGTTACAAGTTAAATTATCCGGTTTTTCAACGCTTGTCGGATATTATGTGGGATACGAGGGAAGTGCCAGGCCCATTGCCGAAGTTCATTATGACGCCGGTGAGGATAAATACCACTTTACGATTCCTCCGCAATGGATGGATATTGAGGACCTCTATTTTGAATTCACTTTAAAGGACGACAAGCTTTCGGGATACCAGGTTCTCGACGGAAATAAACTTCAATTTACCGGTGTTCGCGCACCGAGTTTAGAAAGAGAAGAACCGCCGGTGTGGGGTAATCCGATTAATATGCTCACCGAAAATCTGGATCGGTGGATTATCCCGGAGAATAATCGGTTTGAGATGAGAGAGGGTATCCTGGTGAACCCTGAAAAAGGAGGCAACCTGGTTACCAATCAGAAATTTGATGATTTTAAACTCAGCATAGAATTCAGGTATCCGGAAGGGAGTAACAGCGGAATTTATCTTCGTGGCCGCTATGAAGTCCAGATAGAAGATTCGAAGGGCAGAGCGGATGATGTCAGTATCGGTGGCATTTACGGATTTATTGCCCCGTCGGTGAATGCAGCTAAAAAACCTGGTGAATGGCAGACATACGAAATTACGCTGGTTGGGCGACATGTAACGATAGTACTCAATGGAATCGAGGTTATTTTTAACCGTCCGATCCCGGGGATAACCGGCGGATCGCTTGACAGTAACGAAGGTGAGCCCGGTCCTATAATGATTCAGGGAGATCATGGGCCGATTGAATTTCGCAAATTTGTTGTTACACCGGCAATGAACTGAACCATCTATTCAGGAGAGTTATAAAAGAAACCGTCTCATGAGTCAAAGTGAGACGGTTTCTTTTTATCCGACGAATTCTATACTTCCCTATAATCTACAAGAGATTCTAACTTGCTGAATGTATGGGTGTAAAGTCATATTACAATGACCCCTTTGATATTTTTGGTATTTTTGATTATCGGAAATGGTCATCTCACTAAACTACACTATAATGAAAAAACCTGTTCGGGTGCTGAGCAGCTTTGCCATTGCTTTCTCGATGCTGATTTCTATATCGGCAACAAAACTCGTTGAAATCAGGCAGGTGGATAATCAATATCTCATGGTCTGTTTCAAGGACGGGGAGGTTTTCTACAGGGACGACGGAACCGGTGCAAGCGCCTACGACGGTCATGCTTACGCCCCTGGTGATGATAGCCTTCACCAGTACGGAGAAAACCTCAATCTGGAGGTGGTGACCGATTTACAAACGTGGAGAATAACGTCTTTAACGGATAAGAATTATGGAGGGAAAGGTAAATACCCGGAGGCGGTATTCAGGAAATCGAAAGTGATGAATTCCAATCATGACTGGGATTATGAATTTGACCACTGGATTTTTTTAAAGTTGCCCGAACCATTAAAACAGGGGGAGGGTTATCAGCTCGAGATAGCCAAGAAGACCAACACCGACAAGACTTCCGTAAGCTTTACCTTTGACGTCTACAATATCCTGTCGGAAGCGATCCATGTGAACATGATCGGTTATGTCCCCGGTGCACCAATAAAGTCTGCAGATCTTTATTTATGGTTGGGTGATGGCGGCCAGAGGGACTATTCCGGTTTTCTGGGGAAGAAGGTCTGGCTGAAGGATATGGTCAGTGGAGATATCCACGAAACGGGAGAGGTCACCTTCTGGAAGAAAAGTGCAAAGGAATACAGGGGATGGAACATGACAGGCTCGGACGTGTGGAACATTGATTTCAGTTCATTCAGCAAGCCGGGAAGATACAAACTCATAGTGGAGGATGTTGGTTGCAGCCAGGAGTTTGAGATCAGTCCCAACTCATATTTTGAACCTTATAAATATTCTGTGAGAGGGTATTATTACATGCGAATCGGTGAGGACCAGATGGATATGGTTCCTGTGCCGAGACGTCCCCTGTTTATTCCCGGGGAAAATCCGGATAAGGATTTTACAATTTACCTCACCAGCCTGCATCCCTTTCTCCCGATATGGGATTCCATTCCCGGGGATACCTGGGATGAACCGCATTTCAAACCGGGAGAGACCTCCATCTTCTATAAAAACAGGCTGCCGGGTCATCCGACCAACCCCGCGACCATAGGAGGACATTCCGATGCGCTGGACTGGGACCGGCACCTGGCCCATGTATCCAATATTTATGATATCCTTCTCCCTTACTATCTGAGTGATGGCAGGCTGGATGATGACAACCTGGAGATAGCCGAAAGTGGCAATGGCATTCCGGATCTGATTGATGAGGCCAGGAATGAAGTGAATCTTTTCCTGGCTTTAAGGGATGGTGATGCCTATTGTCATGGCCTGACCAATCCGGACGGGAACCGGAAGATGATGTTCCAGGCAGGGGCAACAACTATGGCAGCATGGGCCAACGCAGCGAATTGCGCCATGCTGGCCGAATGCCTTCAGATAGCCGGGAAGGATGATCTGAAGGATCATTACCTTGGAGAGGCTGTGACCGCATTTGGGTTTGCATCTGAACAAACTGATCTTCAGCTGGATGATAAGCAGGACATTGGAGATGCCTCCATGAGGGGCAGGGATTTCAGAATGATGGCAGCTGCGTTTTTGTACAATCTGACGGGCGACCGGAAGTGGGAAGACATCGTTGCAGAGGAGACTGTCATTCAGGGAGATGAAAAAATATATATTGATAACGGCCGGTCCTGGGTTCAGATCTGGGGCACGGCAGCCTATATCAAAAGCAAGCAGCAGATTCACTATCCGGAGCTGCAGGAGCGGATGAAAGCGGCCATTCAGTACCAGGCAATGGAACACAATGTCCGGCATATGTATGAGCGACCCTCGCGGAAATCCAACAACAGCGGTTACTGGAGGACTCCGCAGAATCTTCAGGTAGTCACCATGGCACATGCTTTCAGCACAGGTCCCGGTGAAAAGCGCATCCTGGAGCAATGCATGCTTCTGGAGGCAGACTGGGGTCTGGGGCGGAATCCGTCCAATACGGTGGAGATGACCGGTCTTGGTGAGCGTCATTACGTGAACATCTATACTTCCGGCCGGAATGACGGAACACCCGGTCTGCATCCCGGTCATACCCCTTACAACAACCTGGGTTCGTGGGGAGGCACACACAAGGGATCGAACCCGCAATGGTTCTACGAGAAATGCTATCCTGAATGGAAGGCCGGAGGCTGGCCGGAGCAGGAGACCTATTTCAACTGCAGATATATGTGGTCGAACGGGGAATTCACTCCACGCCAGACCATGAGAGGGAAAATGGCCCTGCTGGGTTATTTACATGCCATCTATTCTGAATAAGTCCTTGAGATAGTATCCACCATGCAGATCGATCAAAGCATTGCACAGAGGTATAACCTGACTGAAACAGAGGTTCAGCTGACAATGAGCGGCTATATCCCGATGAATGTGAAAGCCAATCATTTCTTTCTTCAGGAGGGAAAGGTGTCCAATCACATCGGGTACGTGATGAAAGGCTTGTTGCGATCTTATATTTATGATGACTTTGCAAACGAGATTACTTCCGAGTTCTTTCCGGAAGGGACCTTAATCATATCTTTTGATAGTTTCAATAACAGAGTTCCTTCCAGAGAGAATATCAAAGCCATCGTGGATTCTGAACTGATGGTTATTCCTTACGAAAAGCAGAAAGAGCTTTATCATCAAGTGCCTGCATGGAATCAGATATGCAGGGATCTGGCCGACCTTAAGAGTCGTGAAATGATTGGACGCGCCAATCAGTTTCAAACCATGTCCGCAACGGAGCGGTACCGGAAATTCTGCAAAGATCAACCCACCGTATTGCAAAGGGCTACCCTTGGACATATCGCTTCTTACCTGGGTATTGATATTGCCACGCTGAGCAGGATCAGAAAGAAGAAGTGATCGTTTTTTGACTTTTCCTGTTTTTGTCAATGGGACACCCCTATTGGAATACAAAGGCGGCAAACTGGAAAGTGATCTGCCCACCCCTGCTAATCCAGATTCTCAGTCAAACCAAAAACATCCCTGGATACAGACCCTGAAAGGCTGCCCGGGACTGGTGCTTACCCTAAGCAGAGAATTTTACTCAACCAGCAAATCTAAATTATCCATTTATTAACATTATTGGTGAAATGATGGATACAGTATGTAT
>CAZOHA010000028.1:0-45245 GCA_964579515.1 uncultured Bacteroides sp.
TTTGTTATATTTATGTAGTAACCTAACCTAATCAATCGATTGTAATATGAGAAAACAGATCGTTGCCGGAAAC
Source organism: uncultured Bacteroides sp. (assembly GCA_964579515.1). GTDB lineage: Bacteria > Bacteroidota > Bacteroidia > Bacteroidales. Next base: position 74 of record CAZOHA010000028.1, read on the forward strand.
TGGAAAATGAATACCCTGCTGAAAGATGGTATGGAGCTGGCCAGGAACGTGGAGAGGATGGAGAGCGAAAAGAGCGGGGATGCACTATTGATCATCGCCCCCCCCTTCACCCACCTGAGCAAGATCAGGGAGCTGACGGACAGGGTCAAACTGGCAGCGCAGAATTGCGCCTCGGAACCTTCCGGTGCCTACACCGGGGAGGTCTCGCCCGACATGCTGGTCTCGGCAGGGGCGGAGTATGTGATCATCGGGCATTCGGAACGACGGAGCTATTTCGGAGAGGAGAACGACTTGCTCAACAAAAAGGTGAATCTTGCCCTTGAGAAGGGTCTTCAACCCATTTACTGCTGCGGTGAAGTGCTGGAGGAGCGTGAATCGGGACAACTGTTCGATGTGGTGAAAGAGCAGTTGGAAAAGGGCCTCGGCGGGGTGACCGGTGAAGAGATCGGGAGGGTGGTCATCGCTTATGAACCGGTTTGGGCCATCGGTACCGGAAAGGTAGCCACCCCGGATCAGGCCCAGGAGATGCATCGTTATATCAGGGACCTGTTGGCTGATATGTATAGTGACCGGGCAGCCGGAGATATGACCATCCTCTACGGCGGCAGCTGCAAGCCTTCCAACGCCCGGGAACTATTCGCCAATCCGGATGTGGACGGCGGACTGATCGGGGGAGCCTCTCTGGACGCGGAGGATTTCCTGGCCATTTCCCGCTCATTTTGAACCGGATGTTCCTCGAGTTTGAAATTCCGGTGAAATCGTGGACAAGTGGCAACCGAGAAATCCTGATTGCCAAACTGTCGCAGATCGGTTTCGATGGATTTACAGAGACCGGGGAACTGATACAGGCTTACGTGGAGGAGGAGAATTTCTCCAACGAGTCGATGAATGGGCTGGTGGACGAGATGTCCGACCTGGGTCTGAAGATCCAGTACCGGTTCCACCGGACAGAAGATCAGAACTGGAACAGAGAGTGGGAAAAGAAGTTTGAACCGGTGTTGATTGCCGGGGAGGTTCTGATCAAAGCTCCTTTTCACAGGAACCTGGACGATCTTCCGTATACCATGGTCATAGAGCCCAAGATGTCCTTCGGTACCGGTCACCACTATACCACACGGATGATGATCGAAGAGATGCTGATCATGGATCTTCACGAAAAAAGGGTGCTTGATATGGGTTGCGGTACCGGGGTACTGGGAATTCTGGCCTGCCTCCTGGGGGCTGCCAGTGTGCTGGGTGTCGATAATGACCAGTGGGCCTACGAAAATGCCATGGAGAATGTGGAGAGGAATTGCCGGGGAAAAATGGTGATCCGGCTGGGTGATTCTTCCAGCCTGAAGAATGAGGTTTTCGATCTGGTCCTTGCCAATATCACCAGGGAGGTCCTGGTACGCGATTTGCAGACCTATGTGGAGCATCTGGCACGGAGCGGGATCCTTCTATGCAGCGGATTTCTGGCCGAAGATGCACAATATGTGATGAATGCGGCGTACAGTTTCGGACTCGAACACCTCAATACCAGAGAGGAATCCAACTGGATCACAATGAAATTTACCGGGTCCTGAGAACATGACCATGCCCATGAAGAGAGCCTCAAACATCTTGTTGTTTATCCTGTTGACCTTCTCCCTGAAGGGGCAGATCATCAGGGAATTCTCGGCCGATACCGGCCTCTATGTCAATGAGCTTGTTTCATTTACGGGGACTTCATTGCAGCCCAGTGAGGTCCCCGATTTCGAGAGGTTCATCCGGCTTTACGATTCTCTGGAATACTCCGGCCGCATGGAGATCATCGAATTATCGAACAGCATGCTGGAGAGAAAGTGCAGGCCAAGGCCTCATTTTATCAGGTTCCAGCAGATCATGATCGAATTTCATGTGAACCAGAAGAAAAGCCAGGGATATGAGGAGTGGCTCGAAGGATACCGCCAGCTCCTGCGCAGCGAACAGGCATTGCTTCAGAAAATCGATCAATGGCTGAGTCTGACCCTGACCCTGCTCACCGACAATATCTTTTACGAATCGAATGCAGTGACCTGGAAAGTCTCCACCCCCTCCTACCAATTCAGGACCGAGGAGAGGATGACTGTCCGGTTCGAGGATGTGACAGTGGCCTGCTATTCGGGAAGGGATTTTATCCAGATCATGAATGCCACCGGGTACATCGACCCGTTGACTCTGGAATGGGTAGGATCAGCCGGCAGGGTCAACTGGGAGAGAGCCGGAATGCCGGCCAGTGAGATGTATGCCGACCTGGGCGACTACCGCATTAATCTGAAGACTCCGGGTTATACGGCCGATTCGGTCAATCTCTATTACCCGGCATTGTTCGATGGAGTAGCCCTGGGTAAACTGGAGGATAAAGTGACCCTTATCACCGACCTGGCCTCGGTTAAATTCCCGCAGTTCACCTCCTATAAGAATTCCTACCGAATCGAGGATTTTATCGAAGGTATTGACTACTCGGGCGGCCTTTCGATTGAAGGTTCCAACCTGGTCGGTACCGGAGTGGGGGGGGAGCCGGCGACCCTGGAGATCTTCCGGAATGATACACTGCGGGTGCGGTCCGAGACCGAGCGGGTTTCCATGAACTCCCGTTTTATACGGTCACCCAGCACGGCTGTTTCCATCTACCTGGAGGAGGACTCGATCTTCCATCCTCAGCTGGTGCTCACCTTCGATGCCGCCAAGAACCAGCTCCGGCTCACCAAGTCGGAGCACTATGAGTCCCAGGGACCCTATTCCAACAGCTATCATCGTATGGATATGAACTTCGATGAGCTTTTCTGGAACAGGGATGAACCTGTGATGCGTTTGCAGGCATTGCAGGGAACTTCCATCGGCAGGGCCACCTTCGAATCGCAGACCTTCTTCAATTACGATTTTTACATGGACCTGCAGGGCATGGATTACGTCCATCCGCTTGCCCAGCTCTATACCTATTCCAATTCGCTGGGGGGACGCACTTTCGCGGTGCCCAATTACGCCCAATACATCGGATACTCCCTCTATCAGGTGCGGCACCTTCTGATGAGGCTTACCCAGCTGGGATTCGTATATTATGATGATAAAACCGATCTGATCACATTGAGGCAGAAGCTGTTCGACTATATCACCGCAGCCATGAGGAAACGGGATTATGATGTGATCCGGTTCATCTCAAGGACCGAGGGGGCCTCCAATGCGGAATTGAACCTTCGAACAAATGATCTGACCATCAGAGGGATACCGCTGATATTCCTCAGCGACTCGCAAAATGTTCGTCTGGTGCCGAAAGAGAACAGCATCACCATGAAGCGGGATCGGAGTTTCCTGTTCGACGGGGTTGTGGATGCCGGTTTGTTTCGCTTCAGCGGTCATAACTTTTTTTTCGATTACGAAAACTTTAAGATCAACCTGCAGGATATCGATTCTCTGCAGATGTCGATTCCCACCGGTGAACTCAATCAGTTCGGCGGGGCCCGGTTAGCACGGATCGATAACAATATCGAGGAGATGACCGGGGAACTGCTGATCGATGATCCGGAGAATAAGTCGGGACTGGAAAGTTATCCCCAGTACCCTCAGTTCACCAGCAGGGAAGCTTCCTTCATCTATTTCGACAGGAAGAATATTCAGGACGGGGTCTATACCAGGGATGAGTTCTACTTCGAGCTGGAGCCGTTTGCAGTGGACAGCCTGGATAATTTCAGGCCTGAGGCGATCCAGCTGGAAGGGACGTTTATCTCGGCCGGGATCCTACCGCCCCTTGAACTGGAGATGTCACTGCGGGAGGACAATTCGCTGGGATTTTACCTGGAGTCACCCGGGGAGGGGCTTCCGCTCTATGGAGGGCTGGGCACCTTCTACAATGATATCGAGATGAGCAGCCGGGGGCTCCACGGTTACGGGACATTCGATTTTTTGACCTCGACCACCTGGTCGGATGATTTTCTGATGCATCCCGACTCGATGATGGCCACCTCAAGAAGGTTCCTGGTCAGGGAGCAGATCGAGGGAACCCCTTTCCCGTATGCAGAGAACACCGAGACAGCTGTGAAGCTGAGACCTGCCGGAGAAATCATGGAGATTTCGCAGATCGATGAAGCATTCAGGATCTTCGGGGATTCCATTTTCCACGGAGGGGACCTGGCTCTGGGAAGATCCGGCATGTCCGGCGACGGTGTGATGGCACTTCCCGATGCCCGGTTCGGGTCGGACAGGTTCCGCTATGCTGCGCGATCCTTCAGGGCCGATTCGGCAGGGGTGCAGTTGAAGGACCCCTCTTTTACCGAATTTCCGTTTCTTACCAGCGATGTCCGCATCGATGTATCTGTTGATGAGAGGATTGGAACGTTTACGGCCAACGGGGATGCCACCCTGATCGAGTTGCCTTATAACCTCTATGAGACCAGACTCGACCAGATGTCGTGGATGATGGACCGTGATGAGGTGGTCCTTACCCAGCAGAAACCAATTCCCGGGAATATGGTCGATATCGGGATCGATTCCCTGAGGACCAGCGGTCCCACCTACCTTTCGGTCCATCCCGGACAGGATGAGCTGCAATTCGTGGCTCCCGAGGCCATATACAATTACCGTAGCCGGAACCTTTACGCCAGCAGGGTTCCGTTCATCGAGGTGGCCGATGCCTATGTCTTCCCTGACCGGGGCGATGTGGAGGTGGGTTACCAGGCCAGTATGAAATTGCTCGAGAATGCGAAGTTACTGGCCTCGCGGATCAACCGGAGGCACCTGATCTACAATGCCTCCATTGCAGTGAACGGAGCCAATGACTATCAGGGATCGGGATATTACGACTATAAGGATGCCTTCGGCAATGCTTACCCCATCCACTTCGACCGGATTTTTGTCGATACGACCATTCAGAGCCGTTCGGCCGGACAGATCAGCGAAGACGACCGGTTCATGCTGAGTCCCTATTTCGATTTCCAGGGCGAAGTTTCACTGGCGGCCTCCGAACCATTCCTTACATTCGACGGCGGAGTGCAGGTTGTTCATGATTGTAATATCTCGAAGGACTGGCTGCGTTTTACTTCACCAGTGGATCCCGGGGAGATCCGGATACCGGTTTCTGAACAGATGCAAAACGTGGCTCTGAACAGGATCTTTGCCGCCACGATGATCACCAGGGACTCGGCGCATATTTACTCCGCTTTCCTGTCAGGACGGAAAGACTATTTCGATGCCCCCATCTCCTCCGCATATGGATCTCTTACCTATCAGCCTGACCAGGAGCGATATGTGATCACCATTCCGGAGAAGGAGGCAGATCCCGCTCAGCCGGGTAAGTATCTGGAGCTCAACACCGCCACCTGTGAGGTATACGGGGAGGGTCCGCTGGACCTCACGGTCGATTACGGACAGGTACTCACCACTGCCGCCGGGAACACCCTCCACCGGTTGAGCGAGGATGAATTCTCTGCAAGGATGGTGCTGGGGCTCGATTTCCATTTCTCACCCGATGCTCTCAGAGTGATGGGATCGGAGATCGACAGCCTGCCCGATCTGGAACCTGTGGACCTGACCAGCGCACATTACCGGCTGGCCATGAAAGACCTCCTGGGGATGGAGCTGGCACAGAAGCTGGAACGGCAGCTGGGGCTGACCGGGGCCTATGAGGAGATACCGCCGGAGTGGAGCCACACCCTCTTTTTTAACGACCTCTCTCTCCGATGGAACCAGGAGACAAAATCATTCCGGTACAACGGGAAGGTGGGGATCGGGAATATCGGTGATATCCAGGTGAATAAAAAGGTGGATGCCTATATTGAATTTGTGGAGCGGGGATCGGGAGATATCTTCGATATGTACCTGGAGGTGGATGAAGGAACCTGGTACTATTTTGGCTATTCCCCCGGCGGACTGCAGGCTCTTTCCTCCAACCGTACCTTCAATCAGATTATTATGGACCTGAAAGCCTCTGACCGCCGGGTGAGGTCAGGGCTGGGGCAGCCACAATATGTGTACAGTCTGGCAGCTCAACGCCGTCTCGATCTGTTTATCCAGCGATTTCTTCAGTTCGAGGAGTAGATCTGGATCCCAGCTCGATTACCTCCACATCCCCCGGACGCCCCCCGGAGACAGTGAACCGGATGATGGTCCGGACCTGGTGCATCCCGTGACGTCCTGCGGCCCCCGGATTCATGTGCAGCAGTGCCAGAGACTTGTCGGGTATCACCTTGAGAATGTGCGAGTGGCCTGAAATGAAAAGTCCCGGAGGATCCCGGTATATCGCGGGCCTGATCGAACGGTCATAATGGCCCGGGTAACCGCCGATGTGCGTCATCCAGATATCGAGCCCCTCTCTCTGATGACGCTGGTGGGCCGGGTATTCCGACCGGATGGTGGTGCCATCGATATTTCCGTGGACAGCGATCAGGGGAGCGATCTCCTCCAGGCGGCGGGCCACATCCGGATGACCGATATCCCCAGCGTGCCAGATCTCGTCGCACCGGGAAAAATATCCGGCTATTCTGTGATCGAGATATCCATGCGTGTCCGAGAGCAGACCGATTCTGAACATGGTTGAGTGTTTGGTCCTAAAATACTATTTTAGAGGCAAACGGACCACCGATGCACCTTTTTTACACACCCGGTATTTCCGGAGAGCGCTATCAGCTGGATGAACAGGAATCGAAACATGCCATCCGGGTGTTGCGCCTGCGGGCCGGTGACCGGGTGGTGGCTGTGGACGGAAGGGGAGGGTGGCACGAAGCACTGGTGGAGTCGGAGGATCCCGGAAGATGTACATTGAAGGTAACCTCCCGCACTTCCGGTTATCAGCCTTTACCATATGAACTCCATATGGCGGTTTCACCCACCAGGCAGCCGGACCGTTTCGAGTGGTTCGTTGAAAAGGCCACCGAGATCGGGGTTTCAGCCATTACCCCGCTGATGTGTCACCGGACCGAACGGTCCCGCATCCGGAACGACCGGCTTGAAAGGATCCTGGTTTCGGCCATGAAACAATCCCTCCGGGCCTGGAAGCCCGTGCTTTACGAACCGGTTACCCTGGACCGGTTTCTGGAGTCGAACCGGGAGGGCACCCGGGGAGTGGCCCATTGTATGCCCGGGGAACGAAAGGCAGTTGTCGATCTGCCCGTCAGCGGGAAATACACCCTGCTGGTGGGTCCTGAAGGAGATTTCACGGAAGAGGAGCTGGAGATGGTCAGCCATTCCGGCTATCTGCCCTTCCACCTGGGAAGGGCTCGTTTGCGCACCGAAACGGCAGGGGTACACATTGTTTCAGCCATCCGCCTCCGCCACATGTAAGTTTACTTCATTGGTGCTTCAGTACTTTCTGCACCAACTCCTCCCCGGGATCGTACAACAAAGGCTCCAGCAGCTGGTTAAGGAATCGGGTCTCTATGTCTTGATCGGGAAGTTTCCGGGCGGGAACTGTTTTTTCAGTATGTTCAAATCCATCCACCCGGTGGAAAAGGGTAGAAACTTTTGCCATAGGCAATCAATTAGGTTTTCACCTAAAGAACGCCGGTAGTTTTCAGAATATTGTTAAAGAATGTAAAAATCACACGTAAATTTCCGGGAATCTAATAGGGGGTGAGACTGAGATCCCGCTCTTTGATCATTTTTCTCAGGTTGATCAGGGCGTATCTCATCCTGCCCAGTGCCGTATTGATACTTACATTGGTCTGGTCGGCGATCTCCTTGAAGCTCAAGCCCCCGTAGTGTCTCAGCAGTACCACCTCCCTCTGGTCGTCCGGCAGGCTATTGATCAGCGATCTGATCTCCGAGCGGATCTGGGAGTTGACGATCAGATCCTCCACATTATCGTCAGAGAGCTTTTTGCTGTTGAACAGATCCACTTCCGAGTCATCGTTCGATACAGCGTTCATCTGTTTCTCTTTCCGGAAATGGTCGATGATCAGATTGTGAGAAATGCGGATCACCCAGGAAAGGAACCTTCCGTTATCCCGGTATTTTCCATTGCGAAGCGATTGGATCACTTTGATGAATGTTTCCTGGAAGAGGTCTTCGGCAAGCTGCTGATTTTTAATGGTCAGCAGGATGTAGGTAAACACCTTGGAACGGTGCCTGTTGATGAGCGTCTCGATAGCTGCCTGGTCACCCTTTATATATGCTTGAACCAATTCCTGGTCGTTCAGTACGTTCTGTTTCAAAACTTCCGCTGATGTTGGTTAAGCGTAAAGGTGTTCCTATAGGCAGTTTTCGGTTTTGGTTACGACTGCAATTAAGTAAAAAAAACTCGTTTCACAAAATATCCTAATTTTGTGCAACTATGCCGGCAATCAATTTGAAACAGGAGATTCACATCAAGGGAGCAAGGGTTCACAACCTTAAGAATGTGGAGATTAGGATTCCCAGGGACCAGATGGTGGTGGTCACCGGTCTGTCAGGATCGGGCAAGTCATCCCTGGCATTCGACACACTTTATGCGGAGGGTCAGCGAAGGTATGTGGAGAGTTTATCGGCCTATGCCCGACAGTTCCTGGGACGGATCGACAAACCCGATGTGGACCTGATCCACGGGATACCCCCTGCCGTTGCCCTGGAGCAACGGGTCAACACCCGGAACCCCCGCTCGACCGTCGGAACCTCCACCGAGATCTATGATTACATCAAACTGCTCTATTCCAGGATCGGCCGGACCTACTCTCCCGTTTCGGGCAAAGAGGTGAGGCGTCACAACGTATCCGATGTGGTGGATTACCTGGTTCAGCAGCCCGAGGGGCAGAGACGGGTCATTTTGTCCACCGTCTGCCTCAACAGTGAAAAGGAGATCGATTACCAGCTGGACCTCTTCATCGAGCAGGGGATGACCCGGGCCCTGGTGGATGGCAGGCTGACAGAACTGGAGGAATTGAAGGGTGGAAAGCCAGATCCTTCTCTATACATCGTCGACCTGGTGGTGGACCGTATTGTGGTCAGCCGCCGGGAGGAGTCGGTTTCCCGCTTCGGGGATTCGGTGCAGACCGCCCTGCAGATGGGCCATGGCCATTGCACGGTCTGGGATCCCGAAACGGGACTGAAGGAGGAGTTTTCAACCAGGTTCGAGGCCGACGGGATGGAATTCGAGGAGCCCTCCGAACATCTGTTCAGTTTCAATAATCCGGTGGGGGCCTGTCCGGTGTGTGAAGGGTACGGGAAGGTGATGGGGATCGATGAGGACCTGGTGGTACCAGACAAAAGGCTTTCAGTCTACGAAGACGCGATCGTCTGCTGGAAGGGGGAGAAGATGAAAAAATGGAAGGAGCGGCTGGTGAGCAGGGCCGATGAGTTCGGTTTTCCCATTCATACACCTTTTTACCGGTTGACGGAAGAGCAGAGGAGGCTTCTGTGGACCGGTAACCGGTATTTCAAGGGCCTGAACCGTTTCTTCGAGCACCTGGAGGAGAAAAAATATAAGATCCAGTACCGGGTGATGCTCTCCCGTTACCGGGGCAGGACGGTGTGCCCGGAGTGCGGGGGAAGCCGCCTGAGAAAGGAGGCCGGTTATGTGCGGGTCGGAGAGAAGACCATCAGTGAACTGGTGCGTATGCCGGTGTCGGAGCTTTCCCGCTTTTTCAGTCAGATCGATCTGGAACCCGGAGAGCGAAAGATCACGGACCGGCTGTTGAAGGAGATCGGCAGCCGGCTCCGGTTTCTGGTCAACGTCGGACTGGGCTACCTGACCCTGAACCGGCTGTCCTCCACCCTCAGCGGAGGTGAGAGTCAGCGGATCAACCTGGCCACTTCCCTGGGAAGCAGCCTGGTCGGTTCTCTGTATATCCTCGACGAGCCCAGTATCGGACTCCATTCCAGGGATACGAACCGCCTGATCAGGGTGCTCAGGGAGCTGCAGCAGCTGGGAAATACTGTTCTGGTAGTGGAGCACGATGAAGAGATCATCAGGGCTGCCGATCACCTGATCGATATGGGGCCCATGGCCGGCAGACACGGCGGGGAGGTGGTGTTCCAGGGAGACCATTCTGAGCTTTTAAAGGAGGAGCGCAGCCTGACCGCCAGATACCTGAACGGCCTGGAATCGATCCCTGTTCCCGAAGCACGCCGAAAATGGAGTAATTATCTGGAATTGAAGGGCGCACGGGAGAACAACCTGAAGGGGATCGATGTGAAATTCCCGCTCCATATACTGACCGTGGTCACCGGTGTCAGCGGATCGGGTAAATCCAGCCTGGTCAGTTCCGTTCTTTTTCCCGCCCTGAACAAGTATCTGCACGGGGCCGGTGAAAAACCCGGCCGACACGATCTGCTCGGAGGGGATTTGCATCTGGTCGACCGGGTGGAATTCGTCGATCAGAACCCTATCGGGAAATCTTCCCGGTCGAATCCGGTGACTTACCTGAAGGCCTATGATGATATCCGTAAGCTGTTTGCTTCCCAGCAGGCAGCCAGGCAGCATGGTTTTACAGCTTCGCATTTTTCATTCAATATTGACGGCGGACGTTGTGATGAATGTCAGGGGGAGGGAGAGATCACCGTGGAGATGCAGTTTATGGCCGATGTAAAACTGACCTGTGAAAGCTGCCACGGAAAGCGTTTCAAGGACGAGGTGCTGCAGGTTACCTACCGGGGAAAGAGTATCCATGATATTCTGGAGATGACCATCCGCGAGGCGATGGAGTTTTTCGGAGAGGGAAAGGGTTCCCATGAGAAGCGAATCGTTAAGAAACTGCATCCCCTCAAACAGGTGGGACTTGGGTACGTCCGGCTGGGGCAGTCCTCCAGCACCCTGAGCGGCGGCGAGAGCCAACGGATCAAACTGGCCTATTTTTTAAGCAGGGAATCGGACAACCAGAAGGTGTTCTTTATTTTCGATGAACCCACCACCGGCCTCCATATGCATGATATCTCCCTGCTGCTGGGATCGTTCGATTCGTTGATCAGCAAGGGCCATACTGTACTGGTTATCGAACATAACCTGGAAGTGATCAAGGTAGCCGACTGGATCATTGACCTGGGACCTGAAGGGGGAGAGCAGGGGGGGCGGATCGTCTGCGAGGGGGTGCCGGAGGAGATTCCCGCAGAGGGGTCCCATACCGGTTCATACCTGGCCCCCAAGCTTAAAAGAAATAATAAACGGCCAGCAATCCCCTCCAGTTAGCCACCCGGACGGAGCGGTCGGGGAGGTAAGATTCATTGAAACCGGTCCCATATGCAGCTGCGGTATATTCCATTTCCAGGGCCAGGCGAACCTTGCCGGAGTTGTATATAATCCTGGGTGATATCCTGTAGATGTTGGTGATATTGGTCGAAAGGCCATAGACCGGATTGGCGGACGATGACATGGCCTCCCTGGTTCCATTATTATTGAATAGGCCGGCAAACACCCCGATCCCCGGATTGCCGTTGGTGTGAACTTCTCCCCAGTAGCTCATGCTTTTAAGCGGGGTGTAGGATTGCCGGCCGGTGAGGGGGTCGGTGACCTCCTTTACCCCGTATCCACTCACGGCCAATACATCAGCAATATTCTCACCGTATCTGGCCTGGAATTTGAGAGTAAACCGACGCATGGTCAATTTAGTAAAACCGATGGCGGTAAACCCTCCCACGGTTTCATCGACCTTGTAAATCTCGCCCGGACTCACTTCACTTTCAAGACGGGGTACGATGGTTTTATAGGCGACCCCGCCGCCGGCAAAAAATCCCGTTCCCGAATCCTTGTTCCCTGCTTTGTAGTGCAGTTGCAAATGCATGTCCGGGGTCGCGGAATTCCGGATGTACTTACAGGCGGGTCCGTCAGGTCCCCTGGAGACATAGTCCAGCTGAGACAGAACAGCGGCAATTATTTTGATTCCTCCCTCATGGAAGGTGATACGGAGTTGTGGATTCCTCGCGAAAGATTGCAGAGGTGTACCGGTGTTGAAAGACACCGTGCCCGGAAAACAGTCGGTCACAAACAGAGGATTCCAGGTATGTCCTGCGAGAAACTCCATCCTCGTCCAGTTGAGTTTGACAAAAGCGTGCCTCATTCTGAACAGGTTAATATTGTCGTTGGCCTGGGCGAAGAAGTCTCCCTCGATCAGGCCCGAAGTTTTAGCTCCCAGTGCATCCGGACCGGTGATACGTCCGGAAAGCCTCGACTGTATGGCCAGGATGTTAAAAACCGGACTGGCATTGATATCCTCTCCGTTCATTCCCAGCTTTTCAGGTGCCGGCCATAGCAGAAAGTGTCCCATTCTGGCAGTGATGGTCTGCCGTGAATCGACAAATACATCATTCTTCACAAATCCCGAGAATGAGATCCCGAATTTCTGCTCCTCCTGACCATAGAGTGGGTTGGCGGTGAGAAGTATGAAAGCGATACCGGTCAGTGCGAATTTCTGTAGGCGTTTCATAAGCGCTGGTATTTATTTCAGGATCCGTTGTTCCTTGAGGGCGGAAACAGTTTTTGTATGATGTTTCTCTTTTTTAGAGGCTGATTGAGTATCCGGTTCAGGTTATTTTCCGCCTCCAGGTTCCGGTCCCACAACTCCAGGGCATGAAGGTAGTGGGAGACAGCCTGCTCATGCTCCCCGGTCAACCGGTGGGTGAGGCCCAGGTTGGAATAGCATACCGAGAGCCTTCTCGGACACTCTGTGAGGGCGGCCCCGATCTCTCCGGCCCTTTTCTTGACCATTCGGGATTCCTGTTCCAAGCGGGGATCCCATCCTTCCCAGAAATCTTCCGACACCCTGTTTTCCAGTTCACTTTGTGAAAGACCTTCACGGGCAGACTGCCATCTCGTGTAGGTGGAGATGGCCTTTTCCAGATGGTGCCTCGCAAGAGAAACCAGGGAATCACCGGATAACCTGGGAAAGGGATCTGAGGAGCCGGGGATGGAGTCCCGGTGGAGAGCCAGGGTCAGAAGGGCGGCCCCCCGGTTATTATCCAGGACCCCCAGCTCGAAGGAGCTGTCATAGTGAGGATAGGAACGGTAGATCTGCTCGATGGAGTCCAGCAGCCGGAAGACTGACTTAAAATCGCCCGACGATGCCAGCTCGTCGTAACGGCTGTACAATTCCCTGGCCGGCACGATTCTTGGATCCACCGATCTGTTCTGCCCCTGGTAGTAAATGTGGGCGATCCATATGCCGGCCCCTGTGATGGCCAGCATTCCCCATAGAAGTTTCCGTTTCATCAACTATGCACCTGCTCGATCAGGAATTTCCTGATTTCGAGCGGCGTTTCCCTGGTCAGTTTCGATACCACAATGTGGACGATGATCGCCAGTGGTGCGCCGATCCATGCGAAATACCATGCCTCCAGCCAGTAACTGATAAAGGAATGAGCCGGCAGGGTCACTCCCGATTTACCGGCTATGAAGTAGGTGATGGCGATCACTGAGATGATGCCGCCCGTAATAAGTCCGGCAACAGCACCGGCCCTGTTGGAACCGCTCCACCATATCCCCAGCAGGAAGAGCGGGAAGATGGTACATCCCGCCAGGGAGAAGGCCACCGCCACCAGCTGACCGATCAGTGCAAAATTCTTCAGGGCGATCAGGGTGACGATGATGGCCATCAGGATGGTTCCAAGCCTGGCATAAAGAAGTTGCTTTTTGGGTGAAGCCTCCGGGTTGATGACCCTTACATAGAGATCGTGGGCAAAAGCGGAAGATCCCGCCACCAGGAGTCCGGATACGGTCGAAAATGCGGCAGAAACACCTCCCGCCGCCAGGAGTCCCACAATCAACGGGTGAATGTTTCCCAGCTGGGCCGTATAGACCACGATGGCGTCCTTGGCTAGAGTCCCCACTTCCGGATGGGCCGAAAGAATCTTGCCGAAGGCGGCATAGGCCGGGGCACTCCAGTAGAGCACACAGATGAAGAACAGTCCCCAGACCACTGACCAGCGGGCATCACTGGCTTTGGGGACCACGTAGAATCTCTGTATCACATGGGGCAGCCCGGCTGTCCCGATCATCAGTGAAAATGCAATGGCGATCCATTGAAAAAAAGTCTTGCCCGTGGCCGGATCCCAGGGCATGGCAAACTCCGGAACCGGCACCACTGCAAAATCGTGACCCAGTGAGTTGTAAAGCTCCTTCGACTCCATGATCGGCAGACCCGTGATGGCATCCGATACCACCGATCCGTAGCCGATCTGAGGCAGCAGCCAGAAATAGTCGAATTTGGCCGTCAGGATAAAGAGGGGGATCAGAAAGGAGATGATGATGATCACATACTGGATCTGCATGTTCTTGGTTACTCCCAGCATACCAGAGATCAGGGTGTAAGTGAGCACCACGGCACCCCCGATGATCACGGCCCAGTTGTAGTTGATACCCATGACCCATTTGAACATCAGTCCGATGCCTCCGAACTGTCCCACGCAATAGGAGATGGAGATCAAAATGGCGATCACCGCTCCCACCGCCCTGAGTGCCCTTGAATAGTAGCGGTCGCCAATAAAGTCGGCGGCAGTGTACTTCCCGTATTTCCTGATCTGACCGGCCATGAGGATCAGCAACAGGACATATCCGCCGGTCCATCCGACCACATATGCCAGCCCGTGATACCCGGACCCGTACATCAGGGCTGCCATACCCAGGAAGGAGGCGGCACTCATCCAGTTGGAGGCGATGGCCATGCCCGAACCGACTTTGGAGATGCCCCTTCCGGCCGCATAGAAGTCGGTTGTGTCCTTTGCCCGGAACACCAGTCCAACCATAACGAAAAGGACCAGAATGGTGATCAGAATGATGGCGGGGCCCACTTTGAAGCCTCCTTCCAGCTGGGTGGCTGCAGTGGCTGCCCGGAGAAGGGTGGGGCTGGCGAGCAGGATCAATGGGAAGAGTGTTTTTTTCATTTGGAGGGATCTTGGTTGAGGGAGTTGGATCAGTCGGAGATGTTGTATTTCCGGTTGAATATATCGGTTCGGACACAATAGAGCCAGCATAGTCCCACGAAAAGGATCAGCAGGAATACAGCGGTATAGAAATAGTGGAACGGAAATCCCAGGAACCGGGTATCCGTCAGTACCGAACGGTTGTGGATCAGGTAAAGTTCCATGATTTCGGGCAGCGCCTGGCGTTGGGTGGATCCGAACGAATCCATGAGTGAGGCGCGGACTTCGAGAGGAGCGATATTCCTGCGCACATCGGTGGGTCCAAGCCCGAAAAGTTCTCCCAGGACCGGAATCAATTCGTTCTTCGCTCGAACGTACTCCGCGTCGGTCACAATGGTCGTGGCTTCGGCCACCTGTTCGAACCGTGCCACGGATGCCCGCAACTCCCCGCTGGCGTCAGGCCCGGCGAGCTGCGAAGCGATCCAGCTTACCGCATTGTCCAGTGTTTCCCGGTGGGAGGGATCGATGGCCACCTTCCCCAGCACCGACAGGGCCGATTGGGCCACGTCGCGATACTGCTCCGGGGTGGCGACGGAGCCCTCCACGCTGCTCCAGCTCTCTTTGAACTGGAGGAGGGCAGGCTGGGGGGTGGGTTCTTCAAGGATCTTCAGAAGGATCTGGAATCCGAAAATGGCCACAGCCCAGATAAGGACCAGCTGGACCACCATATTCCTGTTCCTTCTGGCGCTATCAGTGGTCGGCTTGAAAAAGCTGATCCGATAATCATTGTCAGGGGTATCCATATTTATTGGAGAAAGGATTAGCAAAGGCATGGGAGAATGCGTGCCAAAGTTGGGTGGTTTAGTTGGGAATTAAATATAAATAAAAAAAGGTTGTCCGCCATATGCCGACAACCTCTGATATATTATCTATTCTTAATCTAAATCCTAATCATCCTTCGATCCGAACATAATGGCCACACATCCCTCCTGCGGTTCATCCACATTTCCGTCAGGGACCGGTACCTTTACCGTGATCTTCAACTGCTGACTCGATTCGAGCCGGAAATCCCACTTCCATTCAAAATTTTTCAGGCTGTTGTCGTAAAGGACCTTTCCGTTACGGGTATCCATCACTTTGAACTCGATAGGCGACAGGTTGCTCGCCCCGCAAACTCCGATCCTGTAGTTGCGGTCGGAATAGAACGTTTTGTAAAGTTCTGCCTCCTCACCCTCCACCAGCAGGGCCGCATGATAGTTCCCATCGTGCTGGTAGGGATCCAGCCCGGCTTTGCAGGTATTCTTTGCGAACTGTTTGCACTGAGCATTCAGTGCGGAAGGCAATGCGATCAATGAAGCGGCGATCAGGGTTATCAGTAGAATGCCTTTCTTCGTCATGGTTTACGGTATTAGGAGATATAGCTTGTTCTGATTTCTATTACTTTGGCTCTCAATTCGATGAAGACATCTCTGGTGATCTCAATGGAGGATTCGGATTTCAGTGTGGTCACATTGGTCTCCGGATCTTCCACAGGGGTCACCTCACCCTGCTCGATAATGACCTTGTCAAAGATCGTCTTTAATTCCTGCACATCTTCCAGGACCGACATGGCATCCTCGTCATCAGAGGATTGTTCCAGGAGGCTGACCATGATACCCAGAGACAGCTTCTGGTCGGCGATCCTCTCCACCAGTTTATTTCCATCCAGGTTTTCCTCGTCCACAAGATTGACGGCGATATAAAGACCTTCGACCCAACCACCCACCAGAACGACGGATGCAGTGGCTTCCAGGCCGTTCTCTTTAAGGAAAGAGCTGGAATTCATTAAAGTTTCCGAAATGATGTCGATGATGACATCCCTGTTGTTGATATTTTCCTCCAGCCGCCCGATAATATCTTCGTCGATGGCATCGAGAATATTGAGGCCGTCGGCCATCTCCTTGGCGGCTTCAATGTATTCAAGAGTGGCCTGGGTCTGATCGAACAGGCTGGCGTAACTGAGGTCGGTGGAGTAGATTCCCAGATTAAGTGCCTTGCTTCTGGAGGTGATGTACCTGCTGGTGTTGACCGTGGGATTCATCAGTGATTCGTCATATTCGGCACCGGCATTCTTGATGAGCATGGCTGTCTCCAGAGGGGAGGGGAGCGAGTAGAAGATTCGTTTGGCGGTATTAAGCTGTTCCTGGGTCTCAGGATCAAGGGCACCGGTAGCCTCGAACTCGCCGGACCCCTCACTTTCACTCCTCACACCGCGGTTGCAACCGATCAATACAAAACCGAGCGTAAAGAGGAGGAGGAGGAAAACATTTCCGGGCAATCGCAAGTAACGGTTCATGGGTTGGATTTTTTCTCAGGGTTAATTTAGATCGTTATGAACGCTCTTAGTGAAGTAAAAATACTATTTTTTTTTTATTTAAAAAGGGTGAACCGCTCTTTCAGGAGTGGTTCGAAACGCTCCTCCAGCTCATCGGTCCAGCCGATCATATACCTGGTAAAGGCACCCATTTCAAGGCCGGTCAGGGATCGGGCATACACATCGGACATAATATCATCGGGATAGTATTCACCGGCAAGCCGGATGTTCCTTCCGTTCCGGCGGAAGGGAGATTCATGCAGGTCAACCGCACCGTAGAGCTCCAGGAAACTGTGGGCGATCTCTGAAGGATATTTGTAGCTGACGATGGAGAATTCAATGTCATCATTGTTCAGTGTATTGATAGAGAGCGATATATCGTTCATGAAATAGTTGTTCACCATGAGCATGAGGGCGACACTTTCCACCTGGTATTCGTCCCGAAGGTATGCAACGAGCCGCTCCTTATTTCCCGGTTTTCTCTGCAGCGGGATCCCGTCTTTCTCTTTGACATAGAGTGATTCCCCTATGATCTTCGAAACATAATCCCCCCACCGGCCGAGAGATTCCATTCCCCCGGCAAGACCGGAGGAGCCAATGATCTCCCGGATACTCCTCCCGGGAAGGTTCCGCTCAATGGTGGCATATTCATCACCGATGTAGTAATCGGACTTAATCTGCAGCGGGATGCGATGGATCCCGGCCTGCTCTTCCAGCCACCGCGTAGCCACATGGATCGAATCGATGGTGGAGAGAATGTCGAATTCGGTCCACGGATAGGTGGTGCGGGTATCGATGAAGACAAAATAAAGAAGCACCTGGTCCTTCAGATCTTTGCATACATTATTGTACCTGCCCTCCCTGAAATCGAAGGAAGGGGTGGAGGCCGAGGTACCCGACAGAAGTAAAGAAAAGAGGGTCAGGTGGATCAGCATACTCCGAATGAAAGGAAACTTCTGCATTGCTCTACCATACGTAATCCACCTCATTTGGGTTTCCCGTTTTTTTCATAATACCTGCAGAGGTGAGAAATCCCGCATTCATTGCAGGCGGGGTTCCTGGCTTTACAGACATACCGTCCGTGAAGGATCAGCCAGTGGTGAGCCAGATGAATTTTCTCCCCGGGTATATATTTCACCAGCTGCCGTTCGGTCTCCAGCGGGTTTTTCGACCGGGTGGTCAGACCGATCCGCTCCGACACCCGGAAAACATGAGTGTCGACGGCCATGGCAGGTTTCCGGAAGACCACCGAGAGGATCACATTGGCTGTCTTTCTTCCGACCCCGGGAAGCTGCTGCAGTTCCTCCAGGGTATCGGGGACCTTTCCCCCGAACCGGCCGGTGAGCATCTTTGCCATCCCCAGCAGGTTCCGGGCCTTGTTATTGGGGTAGGAACAGCTGCTGATCAGCTCATAGACATCATCCTGAGAGGCGGCTGCCAGAGAGTCAGGGTCGGGAAACCGCCTGAAGAACGGTGGTGTGATGATGTTGACTCGTTTGTCGGTGCACTGGGCCGAAAGGATCACAGCCACGATCAGTTCATAAGGATCGGAGTATTCCAGTTCAGTCTCAGCCACCGGCATGGCTTCTGAGAAATGGGAGATCACTTTTTCGAACCGTTCTTTCTTTCGCATGGTCCGGAGAATTGGGGAAAATACAACAATCTTCTTACAATCTGATATTATCCTTGCTAAACTGCTAATAATTGATTACGTTTACATCCGAAATTAAGAAGGATGGTATTTTCAAGCCCGGCATACTTCTATTACTTTTTTGCCTGCAGGTAGCTGGTCGGGAAGATACTGTACATTGGATACCCGGCTGATCGTCGGGTTTTTTGTTTTGTGACCATGGTGAAAACGATCGCTATACAGGGCGGATACGGTGCATTTCACGAGATTGCCGCCCACCATTTTTTCTCGGGCGAGGAGATACGGATCCTCCCCAGGGTCACTTTCCGGGATATGGTTTCCACTCTCAAGGAGCGGAAGACCGATTTTGGCATTATGGCCATCGAGAATTCACTGGCCGGCAGTATTATCCCCAACTACAATCTGATCATCAACAGTAAAATGCATATCACCGGGGAGATCTACCTGAGAATCAAACAGAATCTGGTGGCCATGCCGGGTGTCGCCATGAAGGACCTCAGGGAGGTCTATTCCCATCCCATGGCCATTCTGCAGTGTCAGGATTTTTTTGATCAGCACCCCGGCATCCGGTTGATCGAGAGTATCGACACGGCCTGGAGTGCGGAGGAGATCGCCCGTGATGAGCTGAAGGATACGGGAGCCATTTCGAGCCGAATGGCGGCGGAAAAGTACGGACTGGAGATCCTGGCAGAAAGCATCGAAACCAATAAAATGAACTATACCAGGTTCCTGATCCTGGCAGAAAACGGGATCACCATTCCACAGGATGAGGTGAGCAAAGCATCGATTTACTTTACCGTAGCCCACAAGTTCGGTTCGCTTTCAAAGATCCTTTCCATTCTCTCCTATTACGAGATCAACCTGGCCAAGATCCAGTCGATGCCCATACCGGGCAAGGATTGGGAATACATGTTCTTCGTGGACGTGGAGATCAACGATTATAATATGTACCGCAAGTCTCTGGAGGCGATCAGACCCTTTACTCCCGCGCTGGGAGTGCTGGGTGAGTACAGGAAAGGGATTTCGGTGATCGAATAAAAACTGAAACTATGGTAGTCGATGTAGATTTAGAACCGCTGGCCTCCGGGGGCGACCTGTTTGCCAAACCGGTATATATAGCGGGCCCCTGCAGTGCCGAGACAGAGGAGCAGGTCATGAATACAGCGATCCCGCTGTCGCAGATGGGGATATCTATCTTCCGTGCGGGAATCTGGAAACCGAGGACCCGGCCCAGTGCCTTCGAAGGCGTGGGAACCGCAGGACTTCCCTGGCTGCAGCGGGTGAAAAAGGAGACCGGGATGATGGTGGCTATCGAGGTGGCCAATGTAAAACATGTATATGAGGCGCTTAAATACGGAATCGATATCCTCTGGATCGGAGCGCGCACCTCGGCGAACCCCTTTGCCGTGCAGGACATCGCCGACAGCCTCCGGGGGGTGAATATTCCGGTGATGGTAAAGAATCCGGTGAATCCAGATGTGGATCTCTGGATCGGGGCCATCGAACGGATCAACAATGCCGGAATCAGGCGTATGGCAGCCATTCACAGGGGATTCTCCAGCTATGATAAAACTCTGTACCGCAATGTGCCCCAATGGCAGATCCCCATCGAGCTCCGAAGACGGATCCCCCAGATGCCGATCATTACCGATCCGAGCCACATTTGCGGGAACAGGGATTTTATCTATGATATCTCCCAGAAGGCGATGGATCTCAATTTCAACGGCCTCATCATCGAAACTCACTGCAATCCGGATAAGGCGCTCAGTGATGCCAGGCAGCAGGTGACCCCTGAAGGGCTGCAGTCGATCATGGAGAGGCTTGTGCTCAGGGACCCGGAGATCCGGGAGGAGCTGATGCTCACCCTGGCCGAGCTGAGGGATAAGATCGATAAGCTGGATGACCGGCTTATCAACCTCCTGGAGGAGCGGATGGGGATCTCCGAGAGGATCGGTGAGTACAAGAAGGATAACAATATCACGATCCTTCAGACCAAGCGATGGGACGATATGCTCAGGACACGGCTGAGCCTGGGACTGAGAAAAGGACTGAGTGAAGAGTTCATTATCCGGCTGTTCCGGTCGGTCCACCAGGAATCGATCAACCACCAGACCAACGTCATGAATCGCGAGATCCAGGATGCATCGTCTTAAACTTTCCACTCCCGGCGGGGAGACCGATATTGTGGTGGGGGAAAACCTCACCCGGCAGCTGGGCAAAATAGGCAAAAGCACTGTTTTGCTGGTCGACGCCAATGTCCTTGCCCATCACAGCCACCTTCTGGAGGATTTCCCCGTAATATCCATCCCTTCCGGGGAGGAGCACAAGGATCTGCAGACCGTGGAGCGGCTCTGCCGTGAACTGACCCGTCTCGAGGTGGACCGTTCCTGGTTTCTGGTAGGGATCGGTGGAGGACTGGCCACCGATATTGCCGGATTCACCGGCTCCATCTACCTGCGGGGGATACCTTTCGGGTTTATCAGCACCACCCTGCTCGGTCAGGTCGATGCCAGCATCGGGGGGAAGAACGGCGTGAATCTGGACCGCTATAAGAATATGATCGGAGTGTTCAGGCAGCCCTCATTTGTCTGGTGCGATCTATCCCTGCTCTCCACACTGAACCGTAAAGAGTACGTTTCGGGGCTGGCCGAAGTGATCAAATACGGAGCTATTCGCGAACCATCCATCCTCGGGTTTCTGGAGGACCGGATGGATCTGCTGCTCGATCTGGATCCCTCCGCACTGGAATGGGTGGTGACGACATCGGCCGGTATCAAAGCGGAGGTGGTCGGAAAAGATGAACTGGAATCGGGACTGCGCATGATCCTCAATTTCGGTCACACCCTGGGTCATGCCATCGAGCGCGAATTGAAGTGTCTGCACGGTGAGGCTATCGCTGCGGGGATGGTACTGGAAGCCAGATTGTCGCACTCGATGGGACTGCTGACCTCGGGGGAGGTGGACCGGATCCGCCGGCTGGTGGAGCGTGCCGGTCTGCCGGCGGAGATGGAGCTGGATGCGCCGGCGATCATGGAGACTATCAGAAAAGACAAAAAGCGGAGCGGAAACCGGATCCACGTCATACTCCTGGACGGTCTGGGAAATGCCAGAGCGGAGTCGTTTCACCTGGATGAGCTTAAACGCATGTGCAATGATCTGTGTTAGTATCTCCGGAAGGGATCAGATCGGAGAAGCGGTGAGCCTGGGAACCGGTCTCCTGGAGCTGAGGCTCGATCTGATCGGAGAAAAACCGGCTGATCTCTACCGGGAGATCCCTGCAGGGACAGCCACGATCGCCACCTGCCGGCCAGGCAACCTGAGCGATGGTGAGCGGATGGCCATGCTGGGCACCTGTCTGGAATTGGGTGCCTCCTGGATCGATGCGGAACTGGATTCCCCGGAATCCTACCTGGAGGAGCTCAGGTCGCGGATAAAGCTCAGCAACGGAGGAATGATCGTCTCACACCACGATTTTGAGGCCACTCCCGGGCGGGAAGAACTGGTCCGCCTGATGGAGCGTTGCTATGAAAGGGGAGGGGTAATTGCCAAGATCGCCACCATGGTGAATTCGGCACGGGAACTTCTCGATCTGCTGAGCCTCTACGACCGGCCCGGAAAAAAGGTGGTCATCGGAATGGGAGAGACCGGACGTATCGCCCGGATCATGGCACCCTACCTGGGATCGGAATTTACTTTCGCTTCTGTGGGGGAGCAGAGAATGACCGCACCCGGGCAGCTTACCGTCAGTCAGTTAAAGGAAATTTACAAGGTGATCGATAAACCATGAATTCATTTGGCAGATTATTCAGGCTGAGTATTTTCGGAGAATCACACGGCGAATCGGTCGGGATCGTCATCGACGGGCTTCCTGCGGGCATCCCCCTGATGGCAAAAGATTTCGAGACCGATTTTTCCAGGAGAAAGAGCGGGGCCAGGGGGACCACTCCCCGGCGGGAACCCGATATCCCCCGCCTCATGAGCGGGGTGTTCGGGGAGCGGACCACCGGGGCCCCGGTGATGGTCCTGTTCGAAAACACCAATACCCGGTCGAGGGACTACAGCCAGCTGAAGGATATCCCCCGGCCGGGGCATGCCGACTTCACGGCTAATGAGAAGTTCGGCGGTTTTCAGGATTACCGCGGAGGAGGTCATTTTTCAGGCCGGCTCACCCTGGGACTGGTGGCAGCAGGGGTGATCGCCAAGAAGATGATCGCACCTACCGAGGTGCGTGCCACTCTCATCGAGGCGGGGGGCATTGCCGATATAGAGAAAGCGGTGGATGACGCCGTGGAGCAGAGGGACTCCATCGGGGGGGTCGTTCAATGCCGTATCGGGCCGGTGCCGGCGGGACTGGGAGAGCCTTTCTTCGATTCGGTGGAGGCGCTCATGAGCCACATGGTCTTTTCCATACCGGCCATCAAAGGGATCGAATTCGGTTCGGGATTCGGGGCGGCAAAGATGAAAGGCAGCGACCACAACGATAAACTGATCGATACCGGCGGCACCACCGAAACCAATCACGCCGGAGGAATCAACGGTGGGATCACCAACGGGAACGAGGTGGTATTCAGGGTGGCCGTCAAACCCACTTCCAGTACCCATCAGACCCAGCGGACCATCAATCTGAAATCGGGCAAGATGGAAGAGCTCTCCATTGAAGGGAGGCACGATACCTGCATCGCACTCCGGGTGCCGGTGGTTCTGGAGGCAGCGGCTGCCGTGGTGATGGCCGATCTGCTCCTGCAGGCCCAGAAGGTATCAAGGATATTTGAACAAAAACCAGAATCTTAACACTATGCGTATTGCGATCATCGGAGCCGGAAACATGGGCTCCTGGCTGGTGGAATCTTTGTGCCTCGATTTTGAGGTGGGGGTTTATGACAGGGACCGGAACAAATTGAAATATTTCTTCAATTCCAGGAAATTCCTATACTACGAGGAGATCACCGATTTTTCCCCCGATCTGCTGATCAATGCAGTAAGCCTCGACCAGACCATCCCGGTATTCAACGAGATCTTATCCTATCTGCCCGGGGACTGCATCATTGCTGATATTACCTCGGTCAAGAGCGGACTGGCAGATTATTACAGCGGACTGGACCGCCGTTTTGTGTCGACTCATCCCATGTTCGGGCCCACCTTCGGAAATGTGAAGGATCTGAGTTCGGAGAATGCCATTCTCATTAAGGAGTCGGACGAGGAGGGCAAGGAGTTCTTCAGGAAATTCTACGAAGGGCTGAAGATCAAGATTCACGACTATTCCTTCAGGGAACATGACGAGACCATCGCCTACTCCCTCTCCATCCCCTTCTCATCGACCATGGTCTTCGCTGCCTGCATGAAGGAGCAGGAGGCTCCCGGGACTACCTTCAAGAAGCATTTCAGCATTGCCGAGGGACTCCTGTCGGAGGATGATTACCTTCTGACCGAGATCCTGCTGAGTCCTTACAGCCTTCAGCAGGTGGAGCGGATCAGCGATCAGCTTTCCGCCCTGCTGGAGATGATCCGCACGAAAGACAAAGAGCAGCTAAAGCTCCTCTTCGCCTCCCTCCGGGGGAATATCGGGCTGAAACCGGAGTAGAAGCACCCGGGTAGTATTCCCGGTGATCCTGAACCGGTGGTCGATCCGGTGACCGATGATCCATGCGATCCGGTCGTTCGAGGTCATGATCCAGATCCTGCTTTTTTCCGGAAGGGCGATCTTGAGGTCAATAAAAAAGTCACTCACCTTCTTTTTTCCCTTCATTCCGAGCGGATAGAAGTAGTCGCCCGGATCCCAGCGCCGGATGACCAGCGGAAATTCCAGCAGGTCGAGGTCGAGGCAGGCGATGCCGGGATCGTCCGGCAGCTCTCCCAGTTCATCCCGTCCGAACTGTTCCACATCCATCGGAAACGGAAGTCGTGCGACCGATTCGGGATTCTGAAGAACGTACCGGTCCTGTTCCGGCTCTTCCGGCTTCACCAAAATCAGTTTATCACGGTCCCTGAACAGGGTATGTGTGGGGGAGTGTGAACGTTTTCCGGGTTCCGATCCCATCATTTTGCCGATCCCCTCACATTGCAATCTGCTGAAGCCGAAGGGGGAGAATAGTTCATATAGCCATATGTTCTGCGGATCCAGACTTCTTATGGCTTCGATTTCGATTTCGAATCCATCCCTGACCGGTTTCAACAGCTGCCCGCGCATTCGGTCGACCGTCTCTCCGTAGAGCCGGGCTGCCTCCCGGAAGCGGGTGAAATTCATACGCATAGTCTCGCTGAAGGAGGGGTTCAACTGTTCCATCACCGGCAGCACCCGGTGACGGATCTTGTTTCTGGCATAGAGGGTTTCCAGATTGGAGGCATCCTCCCTGTAAGCGATCTTCCGGCTGTGGCAGAAGCGGACGATATCCTCTCTGGCGGCGAACAGAAGCGGGCGGATGACCTTTTCATTCATTACCGGGATGCCGGTCAGACCCCTGATCCCTGTGCCCCGGGCCAGATGAAGAAAGAAGGTCTCCACCGAGTCGTCCAGGTGGTGACCGGTCGCTATCCGGTCGTAACCGTATTCCTGCAGGAGTTCATTAAACCATCGGTAACGCGATTCCCTGGCAGCCATCTGAAGCGAGATCCCCCTCTTTTTCATCAGTGGCTTCAGATCGAACTTTTTGATATGTGCGGGGATACCCAATTGTCCGGCCAGCTGCCTGACAAAGGCCTCGTCGGCCTCGGAATCGGCTCCGCGTAAACGGTAGTTGCAATGGGCGATGGAACAGTCATACCCGGCTTCCACCAGCAGGTGTGCCATGGCCACCGAATCGATTCCGCCGCTCACTGCCATCAGCAGGCGGTCCTTTGAACCGCACAGATCGTGTTTGGCGATAAATGCCTTCAGTGCTTCCAGCATGCAGTCCAGGTTATAATCCTACCATCCCGGGCCCCTGGTTGAAAACGATATCGACCGGGATGTTCAGGTTTTTCAGCCGGTCAAGGTCGAGCTGCAATTCACTTCGGATAGAGCCTTTTTCCTCCACCAGGGCTCTGGCCTCCTCGTAATTACCGTCCCCCTGTATGGTAAGGATCAGCTGACCCAGTTCACTGATGGATTCTTTCATTCTTTCAAAATGGATCCGGTAGGTCCCGCTGACAGAATCACGGGTAAACGCTCCAGTTTCCTGGAAATAATAGAAGCGTATCATATTGGCCTTGCCATGAGAGCTGGCAGCTCCGAACCGGATACTCCTGAATATGCTCGCCATAAACGTGACGTAATGGTCCATCAGGTCATTCTCCCCCAGCATCCCCTCTTCCACCATCCTGGTGATCAGGAACAGGGAGAGAATATCTGCCTTACCCTCTTCCATGGGACTGTACAGTTCCCTCAGGGCGGACCGGACGGTCCCTTTCCCGTTGATGGTCTGATTCAGCCCCAGACCATGGGCGACCTCGTGGAACATGATGTTCTCGAAAAACGCATCAAAGGTGACATGAA
Organism: uncultured Bacteroides sp.; assembly: GCA_964579515.1. GTDB lineage: Bacteria > Bacteroidota > Bacteroidia > Bacteroidales. The sequence goes on from CAZOHA010000028.1 coordinate 26,303, forward strand.
CCCTCTGATCCTCGGCAATCAGTACGTTGCTGATGGGCAGCAGGATCTCCTCGAACTTGTAGCGGATGGCATTTTTCAGCTGCAGTTTGCGCGACCCTTTCCGGGCCTGCACCCTACCGTCGTTCGGAAGATTGATGGCGATAGTCTTGCTTCCGGCATTGCAGTCTCCGGCGTAATAGATCACATCGTATGCACCCAGATCCGACTGAGTCCCGGGAATCTCCTGCCTGTATTCCTCCGGGACCGGCAGGCTTTTCTGCAGGAGTGGAAGAGCTGAATTGATGAAATCCAGTTTTTCGCTCCATTGTCTGTCCTTGATCAGGATGAACGCTTCATGGGCCGCCTTGTAATTGAACAATGCGTCTTCATAATTCTCGATGGGTCCCACCACGAAATCAATGTCGTTGTCCCGGACGTCCATCCAGGCCATATCTGAATCGAAATAGCGGTCGGTCAGCAGCGCATCGGCCCTCATTTCCAGATATTTTGCAAAAGCGGGATTTTCCGCCAGCCCGGAGGCTTTCCGCAGAAGATCTGCTGCCTCCTCCACCTGCGGTGCGAAAGCTTCGTGATAGGGAATCACCTCCAGATCCCCTTGCTGGTTCCGCCGGATAAGGGTATAGAGCCCATCCTTACCGGGGTGTTCCAGCTGTTCAAATTCCTGGCGGGTCATATCTGACGGATAGAACCCGGAGCCGGGCGGTTTCGGTCCGAATCCCGGAAGGAAGGGGAGGTTACCGTTCAGACGCTCCCAGGGACCATAGTTGATCTGGATGAACCGGATGATATCCTCGTTCACAAATGAGTTCATTACTTCTTCCTTCTCCGGGAAAACCTCCTGCCAGTAAATCCGGTCCATGATATCCGAAACCCGGAAAAGGTACCCGAGCATCTCCTTCTGGGAGGGAGTCAGATGGGAAATGTCGGCGGTGAGACCGACCGTGGCAAACTCCCCGACCTTTCTGCTGATCATCTCCTCGAAACGGTACAACCTTACGGAGGTTTCAGCCTCCTCCAGGCCCAGTTCCATCCACTGTTCCACCCGGTCGCAGACGATGGAGGTCACCGTGATGCCTTCCCCGAGCGGAAATTCGGTGAGGTAACGTACCCGGCTCTCTCCGTTGGAGGCCTTTTCGAGTGTGTAGATGTTTCCCCCGGTCTCCGCCGCACCCTCCTTCAGTGTGATAAACAGAGACGTGGGGGTGGTCATTCTTCCGTTTCCGGTCTCGAGGAGAGGTAGCGTGCCTGAATAGAGACCGTACATCGGGTCGGGCTGGCTGCATCCCTGCCAGAACAGCAGCCCGGTGAGCAGCAAAAGAATAATCCAGGATTTTCTCATCTTCTTGGTTTAATAGGCTTTCGCAATAACTACCCGCCGTGAGGAGGGTCGCCCGCTGGCCACGCATTTTCCCTCCTCTTTCTCTGCGTTCAGCGGAATGCAGCGGATGCTGGCCCTGGTCTCCCGGATCCGGTCCTCCGATTCGGCTGAGCCGTCCCAGTGTGCCAGGGCAAATCCCCCCTTTTTCTCAAGCACTTCGAGCAGTTCCTCCCAGGTATCGGCCCGGTGGGTGTTGGCATCCCGGAAATCCAGGGCTTTTTTGTAAATGGTCTGTTGAATATCTTCCAGCAGGTCACGCACGGTCTCTGCAATGCCCTCCGCGGGCAGAACTTTTTTCTCCATCAGGTCCCTGCGGGCAAGTTCAACGGTGCCATTCTCGATATCACGGGGTCCGATGGCCAGCCGGACAGGTACCCCTTTGAGTTCATACTCGGCAAACTTCCAGCCCGGCTTGTGGGTGTCGCGGTCATCGAATTTGACACTGATGCCCAGTGCAGAGAGCTGTTTGCATATTTTTTCCGCCGCTTCGGCGATGGGCGGAAGATCGTCAGCACTTTTGTATATGGGGACGATCACCACCTGGACCGGCGCCACCCTGGGAGGAAGCACCAGCCCGTTGTCGTCGGAGTGGGCCATGATCAGGGCGCCGATCATCCGGGTGGTCATTCCCCAGGAAGTGGCCCAGACATAGTCGAGTTTTCCCTCCCTGTTGGTGAACTGGACATCGAACGCACGGGCGAAATTTTGTCCCAGAAAGTGAGAGGTTCCAGCCTGAAGCGCCTTTCCGTCCTGCATCAGAGCCTCGAGGGTGAGTGTGTCGATGGCCCCCGCGAACTTCTCCGATTCGGTTTTATAACCGGTCAGGACCGGGATGGCCAGAAAATTCCGGGAAAACTCGGAATAGACATTCAACATCTGCATGGCCTCCTCTTCCGCCTCTTTTCTGGTGGCATGGGCCGTATGACCCTCCTGCCAGAGGAATTCCGCGGTACGGAGGAAAAGCCTGGTCCGCATCTCCCACCGGACCACGTTGGCCCACTGATTAATGAGAATGGGCAGGTCCCGGTACGACTGAACCCAGTTCTTATAGGTGTTCCAGATGATGGTTTCGGAGGTGGGGCGGATAATCAGTTCCTCCTCCAGTCTGGCCTCCGGATCCACAATGATTCCGCCATTCTCTTCATCATTCTTGAGCCGGTAGTGAGTGACCACCGCACACTCCTTGGCAAAGCCCTCCACATGGGCTGCTTCCCTGCTGAAGAAGGATTTGGGAATGAATAAAGGAAAATAGGCATTCTCATGACCGGTGGCCTTGAACATCCGGTCGAGTTCAGCTTTCATTTTTTCCCAGATCGCGTATCCGTATGGTTTGATCACCATGCAGCCCCGCACGGCAGAGTTTTCCGCAAGTCCGGATTTCAGCACCAGGTCATTGTACCATTGTGCATAGTTCTCTTCCCTGCTGGTTAATACTTTGGCCATGTGTTCCTGAATCGATTATAAGCTACAAAGAAAGAAAAAAAAGCGCAGAGTGAAGATCAAAGCCTGAGCCCGATGACAAGGACATCATCGATCTGGCTCAGGTCTCCCTTCCACTCGTCGAAGATGAGCTTGAGGATCCGGTGCTGCTCTTCCATGGGCCGTTCATGAACCTCCAGAAGCAGGTCCTTGAAAGGTCTGTATTTGAACTTTTTGCCCTGGGGTCCGCCAAACTGGTCGGGAAATCCGTCGGTGAACATATAGACCCGGTCTCCCTGTTTCATATCGATCGTATAACGGGTGAAATCCGACATCTTCTCGTAATAAGCCACCGGCATATTGTTCCCTTTGTATTCCAGCATTTCTCCGTTGCGAATGATATAGATCGGGTTGTTGGCACCTGAGAACTCCAGCTGACGTGTGACTGTATTGTAGATGACCAGGGCCATATCGATCCCGTCTTTCTGTTCCCCGATCCTTCCTTCCTGCCTCAGGGTTCTGGCAATGCTCAGGCGAAGCTGGTTCAGGATCTCCTCGGAGTGCCTCACACTTTTCTCATTGACGATCTCATGCAGCATGGTGATACCCAGCATGCTCATCAGTGATCCGGGTACCCCGTGGCCCGTACAGTCAGCCGCCGTAAGCACGATCTCATGGTCGCTCTGAGAGATCCAGTAGAAGTCGCCGCTAACAATGTCACGGGGCTTGAAAAATATGAAATGTTCGGCGAAGAGATTTTCGAAGACCTCATGCCTCGGCAGCACCGTACTCTGAATCTTCTTGGCGTAATCGAAGCTGTACTTGATCTCCTTGTTTTGCTTTTCGATCTGCTCCTTCTGGGCCTGGATCTCGAATGTGCGCTCCTGAACCTTGTCTTCCAGCTCCCGGTTGACCTTGTCTTTCAGGGCGGCATTTTCTCTCAGCTGGTCGATGATCCTTCGTTGTGCGATCTCTTTGCTCCTTTTCAGCAGATTGATCCGCTCACTGAGCCCGATGGAAAAGGTGAGGATCTGAAGGGTCACCCCCAGCTCGAGGCTGTGTTTCCCGAGGGAATACTCCTTCAGGGCGAAGTTGATGGCCACTCCCAGAATGATAAAGAGATTGGCAAAAAGGAAATAGCGGGCAGGCTGGAAATTCTCCCTGGTAAGGATCATGGCAGGTACGATGGCCAGGAAGAGCGATCCGATGGCCGATACGAAATTAATGGCCAGACCGGCCAGCTGTATATAGAAGGGAACATTCACCCCGAACTCCTGCAGAAGTACACTGGTCAGGCTGAGGATCAATCCGCCCACCGTGAACCAGACCGCCAGCAGAAGAATGGTGTCCCACGATTGTAAGGTGTTGCGCGTATCCAGGTAAGCTCTGCCGAACAGCAGGAAAAACAGCAGAAAGATCTCCAGCAGAAAGAAACTGACCGGTGCATTGGTGATCCGGGGGATCAGTTCATAAATATAACCCTCCTTGTCCAGGAAAAAGATCAGGAATGCCAGGATATAGAGGATATAGTAGAGGTAGCTGGTCTCCCTGCCTTTGACGAAAAGAGGAATATGGTAAAGGATCATAATCAGCATGATCCCTGTGAATATCCCGAATATCAAACGTTTGGAACGGTCTTTCGAAAGGGTGCTCTGGTGGGTGCTGACCAGGAAGATCAGGTCGGACAATTCGGAATTCTCACCCAGAGTGACCCTGAGATATACCGTATCCTCCTGCCCGGGGGGCAGGAAGATGCGGAGGTCATCGGATCCGCTGATATTGACGTCCTTTCGTTTCGGGTGGATCAGGTTCCCCGATTTCCGTACAGTGATCAGTCCGTTATCGAACTGCTGATAGAGCCGGAACTCATCGAACTCGGAACGGTAGTTGCGCTGAAGATGAAATGAGAACTGGTTGGTGGACCGGTTGCTGAAATAAAACCTGAACCAGATGCATTCCCCCGGTTCGAATCCGCTGAGGGCGGTTCCGGGCGAAGCGTAATCGAGCTGACTGAACCGGCGGTCAAGTCTGCCGGAAAAGAGGTCGGAAGGATCGATGGAGCAGGAGTGATCTTCCAGGTAATGAAGCTGTAAATCGGAGATCGTTACCTGCTGAATATAGTCGGAAAGAATCACGGGTTTCTGTGCAACCAGGGATTGGCAGATTGCAAAAACGATAAGAAACGGTTGAATGCGCATTCCAGTTTTCCTTCCGCCTGTAAATATATTAAAGATTCTTTTAAAGAAGTGGAATTGGGAAGGGGGATGAATTAAGTGTATATTTGCTGAGAAATCATACTGGTAAAATAACTTGAACCTCTTATTCAGAAGATTACCGGTACTGACCCTCTTCCTAATCATCTTCTCCTGTTCGGGGAACGTGATGCAGACCACCGTCTTTTCGGACGGTTTCCAGGACCTGGATCCCGGCACCGCACCGAAGGCTTACCCCACCGACCCGGCCATTTACTACGACAGCACACGGCTGACCATGGGTCAGTGGAGGGTGGCCACCGATTATCCCTATGAAGGGTTTGACAGGGCCTGGCAGATCATGCGGGAAGGCGGAAAAAATTACCTTGCTCAGACATTTACCAATCTCGATCCTTACAACATCCCTCTCAGCCTGGTGACTCACCCGCTGATCGTGGCGGGGGATTCGCTCTGGAGCGATTTCACCCTGGAGGCCGAGTTCACTCCACTGGATAAGTTCGACAAATGCGGGGTTGCCTTCCGGTACCGGCACCCATTCGACTATTTCTATGTGGGAACAGAGGGGAATACGGTGACCATTAAGCACGTGAAGCCACCGGTCACGCCGCTGAGGCCGATCGAGGAGACCCTCGATGTAAGGCCGCTGGTGTGGTCGCCCGGAGAAAGACTGCATTTTACGGTGACCGTCAGGCGCAATAAGGTTTCTGTGATGGTGAACGATTCCATCGGTATGCATGCCGAGGGAATCGAGGTCCAGAACGGAAAGATAGGATTGATCTCTGACCTCCCTGCCCGCTTTCACAGGGTGGAGGTGAAGCTGCTGAAAGGAGAGCAGCGAAAACTGGCCAGAAGGAAAAGGCAGTTGCTCCGCAGGTCCAGGATCATTCTTGAAGAGCACCCGGCAATGGTGCACTGGAGAACCATCGCCACCCCCGGTTTCGGCACCAATCAGAACCTCCGGCTGGGCGACCTGAACGGCGACGGGAACAGGGACCTTGTATTTGTAAGACCCGACCATACGGGCAGGGAAGTGGGTTCCGTCACTGCGGTCAATCTGGAGGGGAAACCGATATGGAGTTTCGGAAATCCTTCGGAGGAGTTTCCCGGGGGAGGGGAAGAGTTGCCTGTCCAGGTACATGACTATGACGGAGACGGCCAGCGGGAGGTGCTTTTCGTGAGGAACGGAGAGCTTTTTATTCTGAAGGGTTCCACAGGAGAACTTTTGCAACGCTACAAACTGCCGTTTAAATGGAGGGTCAGCACCCTTGTCTTCGGCGATCTTCTCGGGATTGATCGCGCCAGTTTCCTGATTTTCTCAGACCGGCGCAATCATCTGGCAGTCTTCAACGACCGGATCGAGGTGGCCTGGGAAAGAAGAGTGAGGTCGGGTACCCAGCCGCTGGTAGCCGATATCGATCAGGATGGAAAGCAGGAGGTGATGATCGGTTACTCGACTTTCGACGACGACGGGACACTCCTTTTCGATGTGGGATCGTTTATAGGTGATCTCTGCAACGGGGTGACCGTGCATCAGCTTCCGACGGAGGATCATCCGGTGGGGAGCCTTGTATATGCCGCAGGGGACTGGGGGTTGTTGTTTTTCGATTCCGCCGGAAACCTGATCAAACAGGAAATTCTCGGACATGTGAATTACCTGGGGATCGCCGATTTCGATATGGAAATACCGGGCCTTGAACTGGTCACATCCAATGGATGGGAAAGCAGAGGACTGATGCATATGTTAACTGCCAACGGACAGGTCACCCGTTCATTCATGCCCCCGTCCGGAATGAACCGCTGTCAGCCGGTGAACTGGAAAGGTGACGGCGAGGAGTTCCTGATGACCAGCGCCGATACCGCCTCGGGCGGGATGATCGATTTCCGGGGCAACCTGGCAGTGGAATTCCCTGCCGACGGCCATCCGGTGGCATGCTATCTGGTCGCCGATCTGACGGGTGATCCAAGGGATGAAGTGATGGTTTGGGACAGGGAGAGCCTTTGGATCTATACCCAGGACGACAATCCCAGAATGGGCCGAACCTATTCCCCCGATCGGATCCCGGCTTACAATCACTCATTGCATCACATGAATCAATCGTTGCAGGGATGGTAAATTTGAAGAAAAAGGCTTTCTTTGGCACGAACTTTGTTTCTTTATAAGCAAATGAAACAGATACAAAAAATACCGGGAGGAAACGTCATGAGAACTTTACTTTTAGCAATCATCAGCGCACCCTTTTTGCTGGCCTCTTGCAGCTCATCCAGATATGCGGCCTCTTCGGATTATGATGATGTCTATTATAATCCGGACAGGACCCTGGAGCAGGCGCCGGCAGCGGTAACCCCGCAGGAAGCCATGGATGCTCAGCCTCTGGGCCAGGAGCCAGTCTATACAGAATCTCAGGCTGTTGGGGATGAAGAGTTGAGCGATTATGAAAGGTATGCTCTGGAGAGGGAAGCCGAAATGCTCGGTCAGACCTACACTCCGGAAGGTAGCGAAGCACTTTACACCCGCCAGGTTCAGCAGGAAGATACGATGGTGGCTGAGTACGGCGAGGAGAGCGCCCCGGTGATCATCAACAATTATAATTATTATAACGATCCGAACGAGTATTATTACTCCTCGAACCTGAGGCGGTTCTCTGATAACTTTTACGGTTGGGACTATTACGATCCCTTCTATACCGATCTTTACTTCTATACCGGCCGGCCCTATCACTGGGGTATGCGCATGGGGTGGGGGTATCCGGGATGGAACTACGGTTTCTCGTGGGGGTATCCCTACTATTCCGGGTATTATCCCTCTTACGGGGGCTGGGGAGGTTATTATGACTACTGGCACAGGCCCTACTACGGGTGGGGGTATCCCTACTACGGATCCTACTGGTCGGGCTACCATCACGGTTACTATCACGGTTACTATGACCGCTACAATTACGGATATGGGCGTGACTACCGTTACGGGCACCTTGCCAGCAGGCACTATTACGGTTACGCCAGCCCGGTTAGAGGCAGTTACGGAAACTCGAAAGGGTCGACCTATAATGATCCCAAATACAGGAGCCGTTCCGGTTCCGCTTCTCAGGGCACCAGCCGCGATGCGACGGCAGTCCGTAATTCCCGGACAACGGAACGGGGTGAGAGTGTGACCAGGTCAACCACTTCGAGGAATACAGAGGTGCAAAGACCGGGTACCACGGTCACCCGTAACGGGAACAGGGTGACCACCACCCGGACCAGGCCCTCGGTGAATTCACAGGAGAGGAGCACTGCCACCCGGAGCAGGACCTACACACCCAGCTACAGCAAGCCGAGGACCAGTTCAACTCCCAGCTACAACAGGAGTTCGACACCCTCCAGGAGCTATGTGCAACCGAGAAGTTCCACCAATAACAGGACCTATAACCGGAGCACCCCGAGCCGCAGCAGTGGTTCCTACAGCCGGCCCAGCAGCTCGAGCAGCAGAAGCAGCAGCTCCTACAGCCGGCCGAGCGCACCCAGCCGCAGCTACAGTGCTCCCAGCCGCAGCAGCAGTTCCTACAGCAGGAGCACCCCGAGCCGCAGCAGCAGCTCCTACAGCCGTTCGAGCTCTCCGAGCCGCAGCAGCAGTTCCTACAGCCCTTCGAGCTCTCCGAGCCGCAGCTCCGGCGTAAGCCGCAGTTCGGGCGGTTCCTCCAGAAGCTCCAGGAGATAAAGCTTAACCTGATCAGAGGCTGTCCCGAAGCAACACATGAAGGGGACAGCCTCTCTTTTTCAACCGATTAAATCAAACGCTATGAAGAAGCTTATCATAATAGCCCTGGTATTGCTGTGTACCGCTGTCATCTCCAGCGCACAGAATGCTGTTCAGGCCCTCCGATATTCCAGATACGAGCCATTCGGCACATCCAGGTTCCTCTCTCAGGCAGGAGCCACAGGCGCTCTGGGAGGAGATCTCTCCTCCGCCCTGATAAACCCGGCCGGACTGGCCTTTTACCGGACCTCCGAGTTTTCGGTATCACCCTCTCTCTACTGGGTCAACACCCGGTCCGATTTCAAGGGATCGGTCACGGACGACTCGGAACTGAAATTCAATATTGGGAGCCTTGGTCTGGTGAACAGTTTCAACAGCAACAACCAATCCGGATTTGTAAGTGCGTCCTGGGCCATCGGTTATCAGACCCTGGCCAATTTTAACAACCGGACCACCCTGATGACGATCAACCAGACCAGTTCACTGCTCGACGATTTTGTCTGGCATGCCAATCAGGACCCGGATAACCTGGACCCTTTCTATGAGCAGCTGGCCTTCGACACCTACCTGATGCCGTATGACGAGGAGGCTGAGATGTACTGGCACGATATGGCCATCGACGGATACGGACAGGAGCAGAGCAGGCTTTCGCAACAATCGGGTTATATCGGTGAATACTCGTTATCGGGTGCGGTTAATTTCAGCAACCTGCTCTATTTCGGTGCCGCCCTGGGGATCCACTCCGTCAGGTTCAGCGAGGAGATCTACCACACGGAGACCGACCTGAACGACCGGATCGTCGATTTTGACCAGTTCCGGTTCAGGGAGTTCAACAGCACCCGTGGCTGGGGCTACACCTTCCGGATGGGGATGATCCTGCGGCCGGCCCAGCTGTTCAGGGTGGGGGCCTCTTTCCAGTTACCCACCTACTACCGGCTGACCGATGAGAAGTTCACCGACATGCGCTCTTACTGGGACAGGGGTTCGGGGATCGAGGATGCCAGCGACGATTCCCCCAGCGGAATCTATGATTACCAGCTTCGCACCCCGTTCCGGGCGAATGCCCATCTTTCGGTGATCGTGCTGAAGGCCGCCTCACTCTCGGCAGGTTACGAATATGTCGACTATTCCAACTCCAGGCTGGATGCCTATGACTACCGTTTCATGGATGAAAATGATCAGATACGGGGCGATTTCAGGGCTGCTCATAACATCAGTGCGGGGGCGGAGATCCGGATCCAGTCGCTCTACCTGAGAGGGGGAACCAGGTATATGATGAGTCCATTTAAGGATGAGTCCATTGAAAGCGATACCTGGGTCTATACCGGGGGACTCGGATTCAGGACCCGGTCCATGTACCTCGACCTGGGTTTTGCTCATTCCGGGCGGACAGAGGTGCAGGGATTGTACGCCTATGAACCGGGCCTGAACGAAGTGACCATCAATGACCGGAAAGCCAATACACTCATGCTCACGGTCGGTTTCAGATTCTGACAGCATCCCGGCCGGCTCACGGGCCGGGCTTCAGGCTCCTTTTGAGAATGAAGGGAGCTGATCCGCCCTCATTGAAGAGCAGGTCGAGAATGCTCATATTGGCCTGAAAATCCATACGGTCGGAGAAGACCTGCGGGTAGGGGACCGGTCTGAAAGCATGGTCGTGAAGATGTTCTCTCTTTTTCGGGTGGATGATTTCCCTCGGATCGTCATCCGTAATATCTGAAAATTCTGACGATAGTTTCAGAGCCGGGGAGACACCGAGCCAACCCAGGGTCCATTCAGCCAGGCGGATATTCAGATCCAGCAGGAAATCGAACCTCTTTTCGTAAAAGGGTGCCAGCTCATCCCGGATGAATTCATAGTAGGGAGATGAGGCATAAGAGGCTTCAAAAGTCTTCCAGTGAACCCGGTGCCAGGGGGTGTCGTAATCAAGCCGGATATCTTTCATGAAGGTGGCGGTGCCTTTTTTCCGTTTGACCGGGACAGAAAGGGTGAGCACCCCGTTGGGACCTACGATCCTGCACCGGTTCCGGTAGGTCTGTTTGGTGTAATGGTCGTATTGTTCGAAGATGATCTCCTCTTCACGGATCAGGCGGGCGTAATAATTGACGGGTCCGTGATAGAGAACCGGGTATACCGCCGGTCCGTTCACCTGCTGGCCCTGACGATCCTGAACATTCTGTTCCAGCGTATCTTTCCGTACTCTTTGTCGATACTCAGCCAGATCAGCCGGGGCTTTCCGATCACGTGGTCCTCAGGCACATATCCCCAGAAGCGTGAATCGGCAGAATTGTGGCGGTTGTCGCCCATCATGAAATAGTAGTCCATCCGGAAGGTATAACTGTCGGCGGGCTCCCCGTTGATAAGAATCTCATCGCCGCTTACTTCCAGATCATTCCCCTCATAGGCCTCTATGATACGACGGTAGAGCGGGAGGGTAAGGCGGTTGATCTCCACGGTGGCGCCCGCGGCCGGAACAGTCAGAGGACCGAAAAACTCCAGGTTCCAGGGATAGCGATCATCGTGGGGGAAGATATCCCGGTCATACTGTCCGTCTGAAAACAGATTCATCGGTTCCACGGAAACGATCCCCGGCAGGGAGGCTATCCTTTCCGCCGCTTCCGAATTGAGGGGGAAAGTGTAATTGGGATTGTTCCTCACATCGGCCAGATCCCTGCTGATCCCGAAATCCTCCAGGGAGCGGGGATTGATGGGTGTCCCGTTAGTCCGGACATTGTACCAGCGCTGGATTCCCTCATGGTACGCCTGTTTTTCCCCGTTCACATAGACCTCATTGTCGATCACCTGAATGGTTTCACCGGGCAGGGCCACGCACCGCTTGATATAGTTGTCCCTCCGGTCTACCGGCCGGGTCTCCACATCGTATTTCTCTTTGATCTGTTCCCTGACATAGGCCTCGTAGACTCTGTATGGCCTGGTACGGTTATTTCTGGCCTGATCGGCCCTCATCAGGGTGTATGCCTCGTCCCTGATCAGGTCGTAGTAATCAAAATTTCCCTTGGCATAGATCCGGTGGTCCGATTTTTCGAGGGCTACGGTATCGGAAGCGGGGAAATTGAATACCACGATATCGTCTCTTTTCACCTCTCCGAACCCTTTCAGGCGCTTGTAAGGCAGCTGGATCCATTCCAGGTAGGATTTCCGGCCCAGCACCGTGTTCGGAAGGAAGGGGATGGCCAGGGGCGTATTGGGGGTCCTCGGGCCGTAAGCGGTCTTGCTCACATAGAGATGGTCACCCACCAGGAGGCTTCCCTCCATGGAGGGGGTGGGAATCTTATAGTTCTGGAAAAAAAAGATATTGATCAGCGAAACAGCAATCACCGCGAAGATCAATGCATCCAGCCACTCGATGACCACATGGTTCTTCTTTTTCCGGCTTTTCCAGAACGACCAGTTCACCTTTCTGCTCACATATATATCGTAAAGAACCGGGATCCCCAGGAGGAACCAGTAATTTCGCAGCCAGATAACGAAAAGAAGGTATACGAGGGTGGCTGTTCCGAACTTGAAATACTTATGATTCAATATTTTAGTGATGTTCATCAGGGTCTCATTTTATGGGCCTAAAGATACGCTCTTTTCTGAAACCGTCAAGGACCGGCTTTTCGGGCTCAATGGAGAACCAGACTGCCACCGCCTTGCCCAGCAGGTGGTCCTCCGGGACGAATCCCCAGTAACGCGAATCGGCCGAGTTATGATGGTTGTCGCCCATGACGAAATAGTAATTCATCTTAAAGGTATAATAGAGGGCGGGCTTGCCATTGATAAGGATCTCCCCGTCTTTCAGCTGCAGGCTGTTCTCTTCGTATACGTCGATGATGCGCCGGTAGATCGGAAGGTTCAGATGGTCGAGCAGTATAGTGTCGCCACGGGCCGGGATAGGGAGCGGACCGAAATTATCACCTGTCCACCGGTAGTCGGGATTGTGCGGGAATATCTCCTGATTCTGGAAGGAGAGCATCGGTTCCTGAAATCGTTTCACACTTCTGACGGCCGGGTAACGCACCAGCGCATCCATATCCTTTTCAGTCATGAATAGAACGTGCAGGGAGTTGACCGGATTATAGGTGACCGAAGATTTCCGGATTTTTAACGAATCGAACAGGGAACCGGGAAGCGGTTTACCGGTGGTGGTTACATAATACTTGAACTTCTGGAGGGGCAAAGGCGGGATGTGCCGGCCGTTCACCCAAAGCTCACTTTCTCTGATTTGCAGAGTGTCGCCCGGAAGTCCGACACACCTCTTCACAAAATTTTCCCGCTTATCCACCGGATGAGTGATAATATCGAATTCGGAAAGGATGTACTCCCTGCCATACTGTCTGACCAGTGAGTAATAGTTCTGACCCGGGTACTGGACCACCATGGTATCCCCTTCAGGAAAGTTGAACACGATGATATCCCCCCGTTTCACCCGGGAGATCCCTGCCAGACGTTTATGAGGGAGAGTGATCCGTTCGGAATAGGGTTTCCTGCCCGAGGGGAGTTTGTTGTGGTAGAACGGCAGAGCCAGAGGTGTCTGTGGAAGGCGGGGACCGTAAGACAGCTTGCTGACAAACAGAAAATCACCTGAAAGGAGCGTCTCCTCCATGGAAGGAGTGGGGATCTTGTAAGCTTCCACAACAAGTATCTTGATGGCAAGGGATGTGATCAGGGCCAGCAGCAGAATGCCCGCCCATTCAAGTGCAGACCGCAGAAACCGGGGAACCGGGTAGCTTCTTAAGGTCCAGTCGATCCGGCGGGTGACGATGAGGTCAAAGAGCAGCAGATTCACTGCCAGGAGTAAGATGATACCCATCCAGATCACCAGAAGTGACCAGGCAAGGCCAGCCAGGACAAAGCCCAGGTATCTCCAACCCAGATTCTTCACCGGGTCAGAGCTTCAGCAGATCTTCCATTCCGAATATCCCGGTTTTTCCATGCAGGAATTCTGCAGCCATCAATGCTCCCGCAGCAAAAGCATCCCTCGATTTGGCACTGTGTCCCAGGGTGACGGCATCCACCTCTGATTCATATCTGACCCAGTGTTCACCCCTGACCTCTCCTTCACGAATGGCTTCTATATAAAGGACATTTTCCGATCCGGCAGGTTCGTCCTGCTTTCGATGCTCCCCCTTCAGCCTCCATTCCCCTACCGAGCTGTGTCCGGCGACGATCTGTTCGGCCAGTGAAATAGCAGTGCCACTGGGTGCATCGAGCTTCCGGGTGTGATGAACCTCTTTCATGGAGACCCGGTACCCGGGAAACCTTTCCATGATCCCGGCCAGTGTGCGATTCAACGTGTAGAGGATATTCACTCCGATACTGAAATTACTGGCATAGAAGAGCGCGCCGCCGGAGTCACGGCAGTATTCTGATACTTCCCCGAAACGCTCATTCCAGCCGGTGGTTCCGGAGACAACGGGGATCCCTGCCTTGATGCACATCATGATGTTTCCGGGTGCGGATCCCGGGGTGGTGAATTCCACGGCCAAATCCGCTCCTTTGAGTGTTTCAGGATCGACCGGGCCGGAGCTCACGGGATCGAATATCACAGGGAACCGGTGCCCCCTGGTTATGCCCAGCGCTTCGATGGTCCGACCCATCTTTCCGTAACCGATCAGTGCAATGTCCATTTGGAAAATGCTTCAGTGATGGTTGCCGGGGAGTTGTTCCGCGTCCCTACTGAACCTTCTTGACAATGGCTTCGAATGCCTGAGGATCATTCATGGCCAGGTCGGCCAGTACCTTCCGGTTGATTTCGATCCCCGATTGATGGAGTTTGCCCATGAATTCAGAGTAGGACATCCCATGAGCACGGGCCCCGGCATTGATCCTCTGGATCCAGAGGGCCCTGAAACTGGCTTTTTTCTTTCTCCGGTCGCGATAGGCGTAGGTAAGTCCCTTCTCGTAAGCATTCTTGGAGACTGTCCAGACATTCTTCTTGCGTCCGAAGTACCCTTTGGTCTGTTTGATGATTTTTTTCCTGTGCCTCCTGGAGGCGACGGAATTGGATGACTTAGGCATTTTCTTTCATTTTTCGGATACAGGCGGTCATGGCCGACACTTGGGGGCACTGCATCCCGGTGAATACTAACAAACCTTATTTCATGGAAAGCAACCGCTTAATATTCTGCTCATCTGCCTTGTGCACCTCACCGAAATAGGTGAGGTTACGCTTGCGTTTGGTTGATTTCTTGGTGAGAATATGACTTTTGTAAGCGTGCTTTCTTTTGATCTTTCCCGTTCCGGTCAGCGTGAACCGCTTCTTGGCTCCGGGATTTGTCTTCATTTTCGGCATCTCTTCTTATTTATCTATTTTTTCTTCACTTTCGGGGCCATGAACATGGTCATCCTCTTTCCTTCCAGCTTGGGAAGCTGCTCCACTTTTCCCACCTCTTCCAGGTCCTGAGCCAGCCTGAGAAGGAGAATCTCTCCTTTCTCTTTATAGAGGATCGACCTGCCTTTGAAAAAAACGAAGGCCTTCAGCTTGGCGCCGTCCTCCAGGAACTTCTGGGCATGCTTCAACTTGAAACTGTAGTCATGCTCATCGGTATTGGGCCCGAACCGGATCTCCTTCATCACCACCTTCGTGGTCTTGGCCTTTATCTCCTTCTGTTTCTTCTTCTGCTGATAAAGAAACTTCTGATAGTCGATCACCCGGCATACGGGGGGATCCGCTTTCGGGGAGATCTCCACGAGATCCAACTCCATCGAATCGGCGATCTTCAATGCCTCTTTCAACGGCATGATCCCCGGATTCTCGATATTATCGCCCACCAGCCTGACCGTTTGAGCCCGGATCTGCTCATTGGTCCGGAAAAAAATCCGGTCTTTCTTCTGAGGGCTTCGGCTTCCTCTCCGGTAATGACCTGGTCCTGCTATGGTAAAATCCTCCTTTTTTTAATTATACGTTCGTTTCAATGGCTGCCAGCTGATTCTCTACCTCCGCATTCAGGAAACGGGCAAATTCTTCCAGTTCCATGCTGCCCTGGTCCCCCTCTCCCTGCCTGCGAACAGAAACCGATCCGTTTTCAAGCTCCTTTTCACCCACGATAACCAGATAGGGAATTCGCTTTAACTCATTATCCCTTATCTTTTTACCTATCTTCTCACTCCTCTTGTCAATCAGGGTGCGAATATCGTAATTTTTCAGGAAACCTGAAACTTTTTCCGCATAATCATGATATTTTTCGCTGATCGGTAAGATCACCGCCTGGTCGGGGGTGAGCCAGAGGGGGAATTTACCGGCTGTATGCTCGATCAGCACAGCCACGAACCGTTCCATGGATCCGAATGGGGCCCGGTGGATCATGACGGGCCGGTGTTTCTGGTTATCGGCTCCGATATACTCCAGGTCGAACCTCTCGGGCAGATTGTAATCGACCTGAATGGTACCCAGCTGCCAGCTCCTCCCGAGCGCATCCCGGACCATGAAATCGAGCTTCGGTCCGTAAAATGCGGCCTCGCCCTTCTCCACGGTAAAGTCCATCGACTGTGATTCCACCGCTTCGAGTATCGCCCTTTCCGCTCTGTCCCAGTTCTCATCGGTTCCGATATACTTTTCCATATCCTCCGGGTCCCTCAGCGATACCTGAGTGACGAAATCTTTAAAATCCAGCGCCTTAAAGATGTATAGGATAATATCGATCACCTTAACGAACTCCTCTTTCAGCTGATCGGGCCTGCAGAAGATATGGGCATCGTCCTGGGTGAATCCCCTCACCCGTGTCAGTCCGTGCAGCTCGCCGCTCTGCTCGTACCGGTAAACCGTCCCGAACTCGGCCATCCTCACAGGAAGATCGCGGTATGAACGGGGCTTGTGTTTGTATATCTCACAGTGGTGGGGGCAGTTCATCGGTTTCAGCAGGAACTCCTCGCCCTCCTGGGGAGTTTGGATGGGCCGGAAACTGTCCTTTCCGTATTTGGCATAGTGCCCCGAGGTGACCCACAACTCTTTCTGACCGATATGGGGTGTGATCACCGGCTCGTATCCGTGCTCCCTCTGCACTCTCTTCAGGAAGTTTTCCAGCCTCTCTCTCAGCTGGGCCCCTTTGGGCAGCCAGAGGGGGAGCCCCGGTCCCACTTTCTGGGAAAAGGTGAAAAGCTCCAGCTCCCTGCCCAGTTTTCTGTGATCCCTCTGTTTGGCCTGTTCCAGTTTTTCCAGATGCTCTTCCAGCATCTTCTGCTTGGGGAATGTAACCCCGTAGATCCGTGTCAGTTGTTTGCGGTTTTCATCACCCCTCCAGTATGCCCCCGCCACATTCAGCAGTTTGATCGCTTTGATGGGAGAAGTATCGGAAAGATGAGGCCCCCTGCAGAGATCGGTGAAATGACCCTGGTGATAGAGCGAGATGGTCCCGTCCTCCAGTTCATCGATCAGTTCTGTTTTATACTCATCACCCTTTTCACCGAAAAGCTTCAAAGCATCGGATTTGGATACCGCTTCCCTCTGGAAAGGGTTTTTCCTGGAGGCCAGTTCCTTCATCTTCTTTTCGATCCGCGGCAGGTCCGCATCGGTGATCACCGTTTCTTCGCCCGGATCCACGTCATAATAGAAACCGTTCTCGATGGCCGGACCGATCCCGAACTTGGTGCCCGGGTAGAGTTCCTCGATCGCTTCAGCCATCAGGTGGGCCGAGGAGTGCCAGAAGGCATGCCTCCCTTCCGGATCGTTCCATTTATTCAGTTTGATGGCGGCGTCTTCCGTGATAGGGCGGTTCAGGTCCCACAATTCATCATTCACAGTAATGGAGAGCACCTCCCGGGCCAGACTGTTGCTCAGACTCCTGGCAATATCCAGTCCAGTGACGCCGGATTCATACTCCCTCACCGATCCATCCGGAAAAGTAATTTTAATCATCAGGTAATTTATTTCAAAAACCTGGCAAAGATACTAATTCTGTGCCTTTACAACAGGTTCTCACGGATAAAATCGGTTACCGGGCTCCTGCCGGATTTCATTCTGCCGTAACGCCCCTGTCCAAATGAGGAGACGGGACACCGGTCCAAAGGAATGGACCGTTGATAAAATAGGATAAGTGAACCGGCAGATGATCAGTGGAATTGGCTAAATTGCCCCCCCGAAGAATGTGCTTCATCGGACCTTGCTTCGGAATTTGGCATGTTATTTGAAATTTAGTCACTGAACCAGAAAACCAATTGTCATGAAACGCTTACTCACCATACTGCCCGTCCTGACCCTGATGGTTGCAGGATGTAATCCCGACCCTTTTGCGGATTTTATCATTGAACCCAACCCGGCCTACGTCGGCGAGGATATCCTCTTCACCAATGTTTCCGATCACGCCCAGAGCGCCGAATGGACCATGGGCGACGGCTCGGTTTCATCGGCCTACAATGTGACACATTTCTATTACGATCCCGGATTCTACAATGTCACCCTCAAGGCCTTCGGCAAGCGCTCCGGCGTCAGCACCCTGGTCAGGGAAGTGGAGGTGATCGGCTCCGAACTGAAAATCGAAGTGAGGGATTACGACACCGACGTCCGGATCGAAGGTGCCAGTGTGGTGCTGTTTGCCACCCTGGACGACTGGTTTGATGCAGATTACGACAATATCGTCAACGGCAAAGAAGAGTTCACCAACAGCGCCGGGGTCTGTTACTTCGATAACCTGAGCTATCAGGAATATTACGTGGATGTCTATTACCGGGTGGGCAATGAAGGATATGTGAACTGGCTGCTCGGGGAGGAGGATGTTTTCTTTATCGAGACCCAGCAACTTCCCGGAGGATTCGACCACACCTTCATCGCCTATGTGGAGCCGGTGACCTTCGACGAAAAGAAATCGGCCACCACTTCCACCGGTCGTCCGGTCATCCGTCCGCCGCTTCGCGACCCGGGAACCACCCTCAAGAGCGCAGGAGCGGAAAGGAACCATAAGGAGAACAAATTCAGCGAAAAGCGCACCGACCGATAATTGTTCCCATCAGGTCATCAGAATTTAAAAAATTTATATATTTGCAGCCCGAAAGCCTGCCATGGCTTTCGGGCTACAAATTAGTCCATAATAGTCCATAATAGTCTGTAAAGTCTGTAAAGTCTGTAAAGTCTTTAAAGTCTTTAAAGTCTGTAAAGGCAGGAAGTTCTAAAACTTGATGTGACAAGATTAGCCCAGGTGGCAGGGCCGACCGTTAATAAATGCTCCGGTGGAGCATTTTAGGGAGGAGCCAGCCTGAGGG
>CAZOHA010000028.1:45345-45735 GCA_964579515.1 uncultured Bacteroides sp.
CCGACCGTTAATAAATGCTCCGGTGGAGCATTTTAGGGAGGAGCCAGCCTGAGGGCCGCCCAATTCCGCCACCCTCGAAAGAAGAGGAAGTTGCGGATGCGGCGAAATAGTTCTTAGATATATTGCATATAATGCCCAGGTGGCGGAATTGGTAGACGCGCTAGTTTCAGGGACTAGTGTACGCAAGTACGTGAAGGTTCGAGTCCTTTCCTGGGCACCATAATAGTCTGTAAAGTCTGTAATAGTCTGTAAAGTCTGTAATAGTCTTTAAAGTCTTAAAGTCGGAAAGTCTTAAAGGGTTTTGACTTCTGTTGGACTTACAATTATTGGGTTTATACTTCCGGCGAAGCCGCTCGTGCCCGGATGAGGGAAGCCCGGTTCCGCCACCCT
>CAZOHA010000028.1:45835-50568 GCA_964579515.1 uncultured Bacteroides sp.
GATTTGATCAGGAGTTTGCGGAACAGGCAGAAAGTTCTTAATAACATGATTCATCGATGCCCAGGTGGCAGGGCCGACCGTGAAGAAACAGTCCGGTGGACTGTTTTAGGGAGGAGCCAGCCTGAGCTGGGGCCGGTTCCGCCACCCTGATTTGATCAGGAGTTTGCGGAACAGGCAGAAAGTTCTTAATAACATGATTCATCAATGCCCAGGTGGCGGAACTGGTAGACGCGCTAGGTTGAGGGCCTAGTGACCGATTTAGGTCGTGCAAGTTCGATTCTTGTCCTGGGCACCATAATAGTCTTAAAGTCCATAATAGTCTTAAAGTCCATAATAGTCTGTAAAGTCTTTAAAGTCCTTAAAGTCTTTAAAGTCTTAAGGTTATTGTTAGTTTTTTTGCGAGTTCTTCGCACTCTTCAAGTAACTGTTGGTTTCTTTCGTAATCCCCCGCTGCAAGCCGGGGTGGCAGTTCCAGTTTGCCGTACAGTTTTTCCAGCTCTTCTTCGCTCCTGATGACCTGCCTGACCACTGCCAGCCGGGTGGCGGTGATCACATGGAGGCTGTTGCCCTGGCCCAGCATGGAGGTCATGAACCGGAACAGGTCGATCACCGGTGCTGCTTCTGAAGGGTCGGGAGAGCCCATGGTGAGGATCAGAACGAAGTCCTTCTTCCAGGTTTGCCGGGGGGTGTGCCGCAGGCCGGTTTCGGTGATCTGCACATGGATGAATGAACGGAACCGGTCGATCACCTTTTTCATGGCGGCAGGCAGGTGGTGGAAGTAGACCGGTGCGGCGACAACCAGGATATCGGCCTGAAGGATTTTTTCCGCAAGATCGCTCCAGCTGTCGCCTGAAATGGAGCAACGCTTCAAAACGTTGCACCGGAGGCAGCCGGTGCAGAATTCCAGATCTATTTCATCAGGTCGGATCACCTCTGTTTCCGCACCGCCGGATTCGGCTCCGGCTGTGAACCGGTCCAGCAGATGGGAGGTGTTCCCCGTTTTTCGCGGGGAGGCATTGAATGCCAGGACGTGTTTCATGATCCGGTGAATGTTTTAAAATCCCTGCGATTCATGGCCTTGACCAGGAAAGAGCTGACATGGCAGAAGTTGTCCGGAGGGAGGATCACCGGTCCTGTTCCTTTTTCCTGCGCTGACGGATATAGAGAAATGTGAAGGCCACGGTCAGCACCACG
Organism: uncultured Bacteroides sp.; assembly: GCA_964579515.1. GTDB lineage: Bacteria > Bacteroidota > Bacteroidia > Bacteroidales. Next base: position 47,030 of record CAZOHA010000028.1, read on the forward strand.
GTCAGCAGGATCACGGAACGGAGGGTCAGGGAGCCTGCCTCCAGGCTGTCGCCCAGTTCGGCATACCGGACATCGTAGATCCTTCCCAGAAGCGGCTGGGCAATGGCTCCGCCCAGGAATCCGATCCCGCCCATGATCGCCAGTCCGAGGGCTCCGCTCTGGGGGATATTCTCATTGACGAATCCCAGCATGGTGGGCCAGAAATAGGTGATGCCCACCGCAAACACCGCGGCGGCGCCGAAACTCCAGTAACCGCTGGAGATGCTCAGAAGGTAGAGGCCGATGCCGCTGAAAACCGCTGAAGCGAGAAGCACTCCGCTGGGGGAGAGGCGGTGCACAATGGGGCCTGCCACTGACCTTCCCAGGGCCATGATTCCCGAGATCCAGACCAGCAGGAGGATAGAGTGCAGACCCTCTTTCGCCATCACATTTTCCAGCAGGGCAGTCATCCACTGGTTGGAGCCCAGTTCGGTGGCTGCGGTGAGCAACATGCAGGCCGCCATAAATAGGAACAGGGGAGAGACCACGCCCCTGAGCATGTCTTTATAGGAATAACCCGAACTGACACGTTCGGTTTCGGGGAACCTGGCACGCAGGAAGAGAAGTCCGTAAGCCAGGGTGGGAAGGAGCATGGCGGCCATCTGGACCCGCCAGCCGTAACCCAGTCTTTCCAGGAAAAAGACCAGCAGGCCGCCGATGACGATCCCCCCGGGAAACCAGACATGAAACTGATTCAGTTTTTTCGTCTTTTCATCCACATACATGGCAGCCACCAGAGGATTGGTGGATGCCTCGACGCTTCCGTTGGCGATCCCGATGAGCAGGGTGGAGTAGAAAAGCCCCCAGAATCCCCCGGCAAAAATGGTCAGGAGGATCCCCGCCACGTGTCCGGCAAAGGCAATGTAGATCACCCGCTTCATTCCCAGTACATCGACCACCGGACCCAGAAGGATCATGGCCAGGGTGAATCCCCAGAAGGCCGTGCCCACGATCCAGCCGACCTGTTCCGCGGTGAGATTGAACTCGGCGCGCCAGGGATCGATCATCCCGGCGCGGGTAGCGAAGGTAAGAGCAGTAACGACCAATGCCGTGCAACTTGCGTTGAACAGCAAAGACTTCTTGATGTGTTCCATGAAGTTTAGCTTGGAAGGTTAGTGTAGTTAACCCCCAATATACTAACTAAATGGATATCTCCAAACCCTATTTGACCCGGAGGGTGATACCGGGGTGGGTTTCCGGGGAGGTGAAGGCGTTCAAGACGTTGAAGTTCATTTCGAACGATTCCAGTTCCCCGGCCGTCTTTACATGCAGTGTGGTGGATTCATAAGCCTTGAGAATCACCACCGATGCGTTCCGGTGAAGGGTGAACGGTGAGGTATTCTCCAGGATATAGTCGGCACCGGAATGGTTGGTGAGGATCACCTCCTGCACCAGGGAGGGTTCGGGGCGGCTGACCTCCAGTGAGTTCTCAATGAGCGGTACCAGTACTTCTTCACCTCCCACCAGCGTATGATCGAACCAGACGGCGGTGCGACCTTCCAAAAGCGCCTCTTTCAGCGCCTTCTCGGTGCGATCGGCTGCAAAAACCAGGGTGACGGGCCTGTGGCCACCATTAGCCACATCGTAATCCCAATCGATCAGACCGTGGATATCTGAGGTCCCCATCATGGTCAGATCCCGGTCGAGGGCGATAGCGACTGCTTCATCCGAGTATGTCTGGTGATTATAGATCTCCACTCCCTGGAAAAGTTCCTCTTCCAGCAACTGAAGGTGCAACTCTTTCAGAGAGGCGATACCGTCGGGCTGCTGAGCGGTCCAGTGGGGGTGGTTCCAGAACACAAAGGCCCCCTGTCGTTTTGCTTCCCGGAATACCTCCATCACATCCTCCTGGTTGAGCTTATTGACATCTTCTACAAATATGGCATTGAAATGTCCCGGAGGCATGGCACGGGTGATTTCGGTCCCGTTGATCACCAGCAGTTCGCTGTTCCGGGCGTAATTTTTGGCCAGCTCATAGCTCCGGTTGCGATCGGGATGTGGGATATCCTTCTGGCGGGGCTGGTATTCGATGTGTTCGGTCAGGGAGATGGCATCCAGCCCGTCCCTGATGGCTTCCTGCACCCGGATATCGGGCCAGACACTGCCATCGGAGAGAACAGTATGCATGTGGAAATCACAGGCCAGGGTCCGGTACCCCGGAATATCCGGAAATTCGATCCTTCGGGATTCGGTCGATTCGCCGCTGCTTTGCGGGGTGACGGTTCCTGCGGTTAGGAACAGCGCTATCAGGATATAAGCAAACTTCTTCATGTTATAAAACTACTAAATGATACCGTTGAATGGACACAATCTTTTCAGATTTAAACTATAGAAAACGAAAATATAAAGGTAAATTAGCACTTCCCAGAACTGTATTCTCTATGCTTCGATTGTTTCGATGGTACCGCATGCCCTTCAGGACGTTCGGCATAGCGATATTTTGCCTGATGCTGATCTGTGGCTGTGATGATACGGAGAAACAGCCTCCGCCCAATATCATCTTCTTTATTGCCGATGACATGTACCCGGAGATGTTCAATTGCCTGCCGGAGGGCCGCGGGAAAAACCTGACTCCGAACCTGGACCGGCTTGCGAGGGAGGGCACCTTGATGATGAATCAGTATGTGGTCTCCCCGGTCTGTACCCCCAGCAGGTTCAACTGTCTGACCGGCAAGTATGCCAGCAGGGCCACCAATGAGGCATTTTTGCGGAAGACACGGCAGGAAGAGGGACAGGCGGTGATCCAGTGGAATACGTTCATTACCGGAAAGGACACCATTCTTCCCCATTATCTGAAACGGGCAGGATACGCCACAGGGATGGTGGGGAAAAATCATGTGATCGAGGCACAGGGGCTGTCCCGGTTTCCCGATTACTTTGCCGATCCGAAGGATCCGGAGATCAGGCAGAAGGTGGAGGATAATTATGAGAGAGTTCACAAAGCCGTCCTGGGAGCAGGTTTCGACTATGCCGGAGGGCTCTATCACAATAATCCAAGGTTTATCGGATTGCAGGATCTGGCGGTTCAGAATCTGGACTGGATCACCGAAGCCGGAATCGAATTCATCGATCTCCACCGCGAAAATCCATTTTTTCTATATTTCGCCACCACTGTTCCGCATGGTCCCACCGAAGCCGACCGCTCCTGGAATGCCGATCCGAGGGTAACCGCCAGGGGGATCTTGGACGAACCACCGCAGGTTCTGCCTCCGCGCCATACCCTCCCGCAAAGGCTGGAGGAGGCCGGGCTTGACGGAATGGAAAAAGAGAATATCCTCTGGCTGGACGATGCCCTGGGGGCGCTGATCGAACGCCTGGAAACCCACGGGATCCTGGAGAATACCGTCATTTTCTTCTTCAATGATCACGGGCAGGAAGCCAAAGGCACCCTGTATCAGGGCGGGGTGCTCAATCCGGGCATCGTCTGGAGGAACTCCGGCTTTCCCTGCGGGCAGAACTGTAATGCACCGGTATCCAACGTGGACTTCCTCCCTACCATC
>CAZOHA010000029.1:0-50422 GCA_964579515.1 uncultured Bacteroides sp.
AAAATTCGTACAGGATACGTTACAGCAGGATCTGCCGGCAGAAGTCCCTGCAGAGCGACACCTCTCTTACCGGACCGGACCAGGGTTTGATCTCGTACTCCAGCTCGATGTCGCAGTAGATGGGCCACTCATTCTCCCGGATCAGCAGAAGCACCTCCTCCAGCGGAACCTGTCCCTGGCCCCAGACCTGGTTGGCGTTCTCCTCGGTCTCGTTGTCGGGACCGGTCTTGTCCTTCAGGTGAATACTGGCGATCCGGTCGTGATACTTCCGGATAAAACCGGCCGGGTTCTTTCCGGTGGACCCGTAATAGTGGCCCACATCGAAATTGAGCCGGTTGGCCGGGTTCAGGGAAAGAAGGTAGTCCACATCGAAGCCCGGTTCGGCGTACTGGTAATGGTTGTGGAAAATGGCCAGCATGCCGGCCCTTTCGGCCGCGGCCCCCACTTTTTTACAGTTCTCCTCGCCGATCTCGGTGGTGATCCCGATGGCCCCCAGGGTCCTGGCTATCTCGAAGGAGTAATCGAGCTCCTGATCGCTCATCCCGGCGGTCCACTTGTAGATATGGATGTTTACACCGGCATCGTTGAACATCCTGCGCAACTCCCTGTATTTGTCGAGCGTACCATCGGCGTATCTCCACTTATTGACTTCCTTTTGATATTCCTCAAAGGCTTGTTTCTTCTCCTCGCTCAGGTTTTCCGGCCGCCGCATTTCCCTTCTGGAGCGAGGATTGGCAGGAGCCCCCAGATACTCTTCCACTCCGGTTCCCATCAATTCCACCGAACTGATGCCGGCATCGACACACGCCTGGAGGGTCTCCTCCACGCCTCGTATGCTTCGAAAACTGTAGGTGATCACCCCGATCTGCACTCCGCCGTATTCGGAGTCGGGGGCTTCGTTCTTCTTTACAGCCCTGGAGCTGCCTCCTTCCGGCAGCGTGAAGGAGAGGATCAGAAGCATGAGGACCGGTACGATCCAAAAAGCTCTTTTACTGTTTCTGTCATATTTCATGGTGCAATCATTTAAGGTTAGTTCCGGACCGGAGATCAGAGTTTCCAGCCATTCCTGTATTCATAATGGAAGTAGTCGTTGGCCTCTTCCAGGTTGGTGATCTTCATGTTTTCGGCATCATACTCCAGGGTGCGGTTCACCTGCTGCGATACCACCGCGATGTTGGTCAGCAGCATGATCTCGGTGAGCCTGGCAGCGATCTCGAAATCGTTGGACGCCTTGCGCCCCTCCTTAATGGCCTCGATGAAGTCCACATAAACATTTTTGGGCCGGGGGAGCCACTTTTCAGGTGCCTGGAAACCGGGATCCTCCGGGATCAGTTCCGGCATGGCCCCGTGGGTCCCGTGCATGATCATCCCTTTGGTCCCGATATAGAGCGCCTCTCTCAGCGGACGGTCGGCTTCCAGCTCATCCGGACGGTAGGGCTTGATGCCGCCGTCGCTCCAGGTCACCTTTACGGGTGGCATTCCTTCACGTGCTGCGAATTCATACCGGACGGTTTCGGACTGAGGCAGGTAATCGTCGGTGAACGGGGTGGTGGTGGCCTGGATCTTTTCGGGCATACCCAGCTTCAGAGCCCAGATGGGGGCGTCGAAGGTATGGGCACCCATGTCGCCCATGGCCCCGGTGCCGTAATCCCAGAGCCCGCGCCATGCAAAATGCACCACATCGGGGTGGTAGGGTTTGTCGGGGGCAGGACCCAGCCACAGGTCATATTTCAGGTTGTCGGGGACCTCCACTCCCGCCGGGCGCTGCAGGAATCCCTGGTCCCAGACGGGTCGGTTCGACCACATATGCACTTCGGTCACATCACCGATCACTCCCGACCGGATCCATTCGACGGTCTGCATGGTCCCTTCCAGGTTGTGACCCTGGTTCCCCATCTGGGTGACCAGTCCGGTTTTGGCAGCCAGATCTTTCAGGAACCGCGCCTCGTAAATGGTCTTGGTCATCGGTTTTTCGACGAACACATGCTTGCCGGCATTCATGGCATAGGAGGCGATCACCGCGTGGGTGTGGTCGGGGGTTCCGATCACCACGGCATCCAGCTCCTTCTCTTTATCAATCATCTCCCTGAAATCATGGTAAGCCTTGGCTTTAGGGTATCCTGCGAAAACATGTGCGGCGTATTTGTGGTCCACGTCGCACAGGGCGTAAATATTAGCGTGCCTGAAAGTTTTCTCTCCCCCCGCTTCGCCCATCTGTGTGGCACTGTCGGAGGCGCGCCTCTCCCTTCTCGGGGGGGTGATCCCCGGATAGCGGTACCATTTCAGTCCGGGCAGCATACCCCGGCGCTGAACGGGCACATCCGGTGTGGCGATATTCTGGATATCACTACCTCCCTGGTTGCCCAGTCCGATACCGGCCACATTGACCATGTCGCTCGGTGCGGTGTACCCTTTTCCGCCCAGTACATGACGGGGAATAATGGTGAAAGCCGCTGCGGTGGCGGCACTTTTACCGATGAACTCTCTCCTGGAAATGCCCCGGGGAGAGCTCTTCTTCGATGTCTGTCGGTCCATAGATTCAGTTTGTAATGGTGAGTTAGTTAAAGGTATGAATTCCTCCGGAAGGAGGATCTGTATTTGGACTGACCGGGGGCGGAATGGTTTAAATAAAGCTCGTGCGACGATTTATGGTACTGGTTTTTAATGTGGAAGGGCAAAAATGGCTATATTGATTTTAAAAATGAAAACAGCGCCATGGAGCAGGATCGCTCTGCTCGGGATCATCGTGTTTTTCCCGGTCCGGTTGCCCGCACAGGAGGTGCCAGACGGAATAGAGGCCAGGATGGTCATCAATGCCGATCTGGACAATGGCCGGATCAGCCGCCATATTTACGGTCACTTTTCAGAACACCTCGGTCGCTGCATCTACGGCGGATACTGGGTGGGTGAGGATTCCGGCATTCCCCATACCCGGGGGATCCGCAACGATGTGGTGGAGGCTCTGAAAGCATCGGGCATTCCCAACCTGAGGTGGCCGGGAGGATGTTTTGCCGATGAATACCACTGGATGGACGGCATCGGTCCGCGGGATGAAAGGCCGAAGATGGTCAACACCCACTGGGGAGGGGTGACCGAGGACAACAGCTTCGGGACCCATGAATTCCTGGATCTCTGCCAGCAGCTGGGAACCGAACCCTATATCTGCGGGAACGTGGGCAGCGGGAGTGTGGAGGAGATGTCGGACTGGGTGGAGTACATCAACTTCGACGGTATCAGTCCCATGGCCGACCTTCGGAGAGTGAACGGTCGGGACCGGGCCTGGGGTGTGAAGTACTGGGGGGTGGGGAACGAGAACTGGGGGTGCGGGGGAAACATGCGGCCCGAGTATTATGCCGACCTCTACAGGCGTTATGCCACCTACTGCAGGAATTACGGGGAGAACCGCCTCAGGAAGATCGCAGGGGGATCGCACGACGGGAACGAAGAGTGGACCGAGGTGATGATGCGCGATATTCCCCACCACATGATGTGGGGACTCTCCCTCCATCACTATATGACCAACTGGGGCGACAAAGGATCGGCCACCGAATTCGGGGAGGACGAATACTTCCGTACCATGCGCTATGCCGTCGATTTCGGCACACTGCTGGACCGGCACATGGCCATCATGGACCGGTACGATCCGGAAGGGAGCGTGGCGCTGGTGGTGGACGAATGGGGTACCTGGTGGGATGTGGAGCCGGGTACCAACCCGGGATTCCTCTACCAGCAGAACACCCTGAGGGACGCTTTTGTGGCGGCCATCTCCCTGAACCACTTCAATGAGCGGTGCGACCGGATCAAAATGGCCAACATCGCCCAGACCGTGAATGTACTGCAGGCCATGGTGCTGACCGAGGAGGAGCAGATGATCCTTACCCCCACCTACCATGTATTCGAAATGTACCAGGGGCATCACGATGCCACCTTGTTGCCCATGGACCTGGAATCTGCCCTGCAGTACACCTACGGGGATCGCTCCCTGCCCGCAGTGAACGGTTCAGCCTCCAGGGATGGAGAGGGCCGGGTGCATATCTCGCTGGTGAACATCCACCCGGAGAAGGGCACCGAACTTTCCATCGATCTGAGGGGCATGGAGCCCGAACGGGTGTCGGGACGGATCCTGACCGCCGGTGCGCTGAACGCTCACAACACCTTTGAGGATCCTGGCAGGGTTCAGCCCCGGGAGATGGAGGATCTGATGTTCCGTGGCGATCAGCTGACCCTGACCCTTCCGGCACAGGCTATTGTGGTGCTAAAGGCGGAGTAGTCAGTTTTCCGCGGTGATGATGACCCGCCGGTACCTGGTAAGCGGTGGGGCTCCGTTATCCGTCACCTCACATACCACATGAATGGTTTCTCCACCGGCAGCGTCAGCGGGGAGAGTGAAAGATGCATTGTTTTGATCCGAATTCTTGATCTGAATCTGGCCCCGGTAGCTGTCCGCTTCTTCATATTGCCACCAGCGGAAGGTGAGTGTATTCCCGTCCGGATCGCTGGTCCCGCCGGCGCTCAGATGGACCTTCTCACCCGGTTCTGCTGTCAGATCTTCCGGGTGACCCAGTTCAACTGAGGGGGGATGATTGGCCTCATCGTAAGACATGACACACCAGTCGGCCCGTGAAGCGAAATCGTTCTGAAGGGCATCTGACCAGCGCCAGACCGGTTTGAAATATTCCCGGTGTTTTTCATTATTGAATATGGTAGCTCCCCGCCTGGAGCTCTCCCTGCCCCAGGCAGTGCCGGCGTACCAGCGGCCTTCCGGATAGGAATACCCTTCCACCGGGACCGGGTCGAGCCAGGTATTATCGCGCACCCGGATATACCGGCCGCCCCAGCCGCCATAATCCGGGGATTCCAGGTTTCTCAAACCGGTGACGATGGTATGCAGAAATGCAGGTGAATCTCCCTCGGACCGGAAATCTCCGTCTTGAAATCCTTCGTCTCCTTCCTTGTGAGCCTTATACAGCGAGCAGAGCGGCCCGTGGTTCTGCAGGATGTTCTCCTTCATCCACGGCCCGCTGAAATAGGGTTGCATCTCTTCCGGCTGACAGTTCTTCCAGCGGTAGGCGATCGCTTCGAACTGATCCGATATGATCGTGAGAATGTCATATTCTCCCCAATGGGGCCGGATATAGGACTGATAGGTAGAATCCTGCTCCCAGATGAAGAATAACCGGATCTTCCCGGCCACCTCGGCCATTCTTTCCGGGTGTTCCTCTTCGATGGTTTTCAGGGCGCGTGCAATGGTATTCGGCCCTCCCCAGGCCTGCAGCCATACCGGCCGGTCGTCGGTATCGTCCAGCAGTACATCCACAATGAGCTGCGATCCTGCAGTGACCTCATCCATCTCCCCCTCGGCCTTCACATTTCCGAGAACCGTGCGCTGGCGAAGATAGGACGGAGCAGGATAATCAGGATCGTGTTTCAGGAGATTGGGATAGACCTCCTCATAGGCATCCAGGTAAGGGTCGATCCAGTCATCCCCGGCCCACCGGTGTCCCTGCCAGTGGTACTGTGAACTCGATGTGACGATGCCCTCGATGTCCCACTCGTTGGCATAGAGTAAAAACCGCACCATGGAGCACTCATCGTCAATCTCCCCGTCGCTGGTTACAATGACCCTGGGTTTTTCGTAAATCCCGGCATCCCCTGTTGTTGCCCGCCTCTGACAGGAGGAATACATCGAAATGAAAAAAGGCAGCAGAATTAGAATGGTTTGATGTTTCATGATGATCTATTTCGAAAACAAAAGTAAAACAAAATTATCGGAACATTATTAGCAAAAAAACAAAATATCATTTTTGAATCATATATTTGTAAAAACCTCTGAGGGTCCCGGCCTCAGAAAGAATGACAATAAGATGACCATGCTACCGAATCAGCGCCGGCAGGAGATACTCGAGATGATCCGGGAAGATGGGCATGCCAAAGTGCTACAGCTCAGTAAAATCTTCAAAGTATCGGAAGTGACTATCCGCCAGGATCTGGAAAAGCTCGAGAAAGAGGGGTATATAGAGCGGGAACACGGGGGCGCATTCCTGAAGAATATTGGCCTGAATGTGAAGAATGTCACACTGAGGAACCAGGAGCATCTGCCGGAGAAAGAGGCCATCGCCAGAAAGGCGGTCGAATTTATCAACGACGGAGATACCATTATTCTCGATTCGGGTTCAACCACCACTGAGATCGCCAAACTGCTTCCGGGTTTCAAAAATCTGACCGTTATCACCAATTCGCTCAATATCGCATTGACCCTCGGTGCTGACCCTGAGATCAATCTGGTGGTGACCGGAGGTGAATTCAAAGCACCGACTCTTTCGTTGACGGGGCAGAAGGCCGCCGATTTTTTCAACGACCTGCATGTGGACAAACTGTTCCTCGCCACGGCCGGTATCACTTTGAAAGCGGGTCTGACCTATCCCAGCATCAGCGATATTGTGGTCAAAAGAGCCATGATTGAATCGGCTAATATCGTGTACCTGGTGGCCGATTCCAGCAAGATCGGGAAAAGTTCTTTCGCCAGCCTGGGTGCTCTTTCTTTGATCGATTACCTGATCACCGATTCCAATATCAATGAAGAGAATAGCCGCCGGCTTCAACAGAATGATATCCGTTTGATTCTGGCATGAACTGTTTTCGAATGCTTTCATTTATTTTCGTTATTAAAGTATAGTGAAGAATGATGGAGCAAAACAAGAAATATATTTTGACGGTGGATCAAAGCACATCCGCAACCAAGGCCATTCTTTTTAACCGGGCAGGAGAACATGTTCACCGTACCACCCTTCCCCATCAGCAATATTATCCCCGGACTGGATTTGTGGAGCATGATCCGGAGGAAATCTACAGGAACACCTGTCAGGTAATGCAAGAAGTTCTCCATGGCGCGGAGGCTTCAGAGGATCAGGTCTCCTGTCTGGCCATCACCAATCAGCGGGAAACGGTGCTCATCTGGGACCGGACCTCGGGTAAACCGGTATATAACGCCGCAGTCTGGCAGTGCCAGCGGGGTGTGCCGTTCTGTGACGAATTGAGGGACAAAGGGTACACAGAAATGATTCAAAGCAAGACCGGGTTGATTATCGATCCCTATTTCTCGGCCAGTCGCCTTCACTGGATCATGAAACATGTGGAGGGACTGGGGGAGAAGGCACAGAAGGGACAACTGCTGACGGGCACCATGGACAGCTGGCTGCTCTGGAAACTGACAGGCGGAAAGGTCCATGCCACCGACTATTCCAATGCCTGCCGGACCATGCTCTTCAATATACACACCCTGGATTGGGATGAAGAACTGATCGAATTGTTCGGGCTTCAAAGGAATATGTTCCCGGAAGTCCGCTACAGCGACGAAGTTCTGGGTCACACCGACCCTTCAGTGATTTTCGAAAGGCCCATGCCCATAGCCGGAATCCTGGGAGATTCCCATGCAGCATTGTTCGGTCAGCACTGTTTCGGGAAGGGAATGGCGAAGGCCACTTACGGTACCGGATCGTCCATTATGATGAATATCGGGCCGGAGCCTCTTCAGGCGCCCGAAGGCCTGGTCACCTCCATCGGGTACGGGTTGAATGGCACCGTTTATTATGTTTATGAAGGAAATATTCACTGCACGGGCGATACCATCAACTGGCTGGTCCATGATCTTCAGCTCATTCAGGATCCGGCCGAAACGGAATCACTGGCTGCATCCGTGGAGAATAACAATGGGGTATATCTGGTCCCTGCGTTTGTAGGTCTCGGTGCGCCCTACTGGGATAACCGGGCCCGGGCCTGTATCACGGGAATGCCCAGGAATACGAACAAAGCCCATATAGTGAGGGCTGCCCTGGAAAGTATGGCGTATCAGATCAGGGATCTGACCAGTCTCATGGAAAAGAGGGGTGGTATTCCATTGAAAGAACTGCGGGTGGATGGCGGTCCCACCCGGAATGACTTCCTGATGCAATTCCAGGCAGATATCCTTGGAAACATCCTTGTCCGGACCAGCATTGAGGAGATTTCGGCACTGGGATCTGCGTTTATGGCGGGTCTCGCCACCGGTTTCTGGGGAAGCCTGGAGGAGATTGCGTCGCTTCGGTTGGTGGACAGGTCGTTCGAGCCTGATATGGATCAAGCAGAGGTTGATCAGCTCTGTTCAGGATGGAAAACCGCTGTCAGAAGAGCACAATTAAGCTGAACTAACTCATAAATTTCCCGACATGACAAACTCAAAACAAACTTTCGGTGTCATCATTGCCACGCGCAATATTTTCAATTTCGAACTGGCTGTAAGTGCCAGGAAGAAGGTGCTTGACAAACTTGAGAAGATGGGGTTCGGCGCCGTGATCCTGCCCTCTGAGGCGACTCCCACAGGAAATATCGAGGGGTATGAAGATGCCGTGAAATGTGCCAGGTATTTTAAAGAGCATGCCGGAAAAATCGAGGGGATCATTGTGGTTCTGCCCAATTTCGGGGATGAACTGGGAGTGGTCAATACGATCCATATGGCCGGACTGAACGTACCGGTCCTGGTCCAGGCCTGCGATGATGATAATGACAAAGTGGATGTCAAGAGCCGGAGGGACGCCTTCTGCGGTAAGCTTTCCGTATGCAACAACCTCTACCAGTACGGTATCAAATTTACGGATACCACCTACCATACCTACTCCCTCGACGGAGAAGAATTCACCGGGGACCTGCATAAATTTGCTGCCATATGCAGGGTGGTGAAAGGGTTGAAGGGACTCCGGGTCGGGGCGATCGGGACCAGGCCCATCGGGTTCCAGACCATGCGCGTCAGCGAAAAGATACTCCAGAAGTACGATATTACCGTGGTCCCGGTGGATATGTCTGAAATCATCGCGGCTGCCAGGAAGATGGAGGATAACAGCCCGGAGGTGCATGAGAAAGTGGAGGCCATTCAGAACTACGGGCAGTGCCGCATGCTTCACGAGGGACAGATCATTAAACAGGCGAAATTCGGCCTGGCAGTGGAGAACTGGATCGGGGAGCTGGATATCGACATATCGGCATTGCAGTGCTGGGAATCCATTGAAAAGAATTACGGGTGTGCAGCCTGTGTGACCATGAGTATGATGGGCGAAAAACTGATGCCCTCTGCCTGTGAAGTGGATATTGCCGGAACCATCGGGATGTATGCGCTGGCACTTGCAGCCGGAAGGCCATCCGCTCTGCTCGACTGGAATAATAATTATGCCGGGGAGCGGAACAAAGTAGTCTGCACCCACTGCAGCAATTATCCCAAATCCTTTTTCGACAATGAGATCGAGATCGGAAGCCTGGATATCCTGGGCACTGTTCTGGGTGAGGAGGATACCTTCGGTGCGGTCAAGGGGAAGGTGGCTCCGGGCGATATGACCTACTTCAGGATCTCCACGGATGATCCGAAGGGGATCGTCAGGTCCTACCTGGGAGAGGGGGTTATCACCGACGATCCCTACGGGATGGACGGAGGGATCGCCGTTTGTGAAATTCCTGACCTGCAGGACCTGATGAAATACATTTGCAGGAACGGATTCGAGCATCACGTGGGGATGGTCCGGGGGCATGTGGCCGAAATTCTGGAAGAAGCCATCGGCAACTACCTGGGCTGGGACCTTTACAGACACGCTTAATGAACTTTTAACTTTATACTTTCCACTTTTCACTATTTCTTATGGTACTCGTACACAATTATGGCCTGGCTGTTTTCTTCTTCGTGATCGCCATGGTATGCTGGGGATCCTGGGCCAATACACAAAAGCTGGCTGCCAAAACCTGGCGGTTCGAACTCTTCTACTGGGATCTCACGCTCGGATTACTGCTTACTGCGACTCTGGCAGCCTTTACATTCGGAAGTTTCGGCGATGAAGGCAGGCCTTTCCTGGAGGATATCTCGCAGGCCAGCCGGAACAGCATCCTGAATGCCATGCTGGGGGGAATTGTCTGGAACCTGGGGAACATTCTGCTGGTGGCCGCCATTGCAGTGGCCGGGATGTCGGTCGGGTTTCCCATCGGCGGCGGGATCGCCTGGATCCTGGGCATCATTGTCAATTTCATCCTGGTGATCATGGACAGGGGGAAGGCTGAAGGCAATGTTTTTCTGCTGTTCAGCGGAGTAACCGTTATCATGGTGGCGATCTACCTGAGCATGGTTTCCTACCGGAGGCTGGCCAGAGAGCAGAAGAAACCATCGGCCAAGGGGATCCTTCTCTCGGTGGCGGCGGGACTTCTGATCGCCTTCTTTTACGGCCTGGTGGTCAAATCGCTCGATAATAGTTTCGTGGCAGGGGGTGCGGGGAACCTGACCCCCTTTACCGGGGTGTTCTTTTTTGCCGTGGGGATCACCGTGAGTACGCCCATATTCAATCCCATATTCATGCGGTTCCCGGTGGAAGGGGAACGTGTCAGGATGAAGGAGTATTTCACCGGCAATCTGAAAACCCACATGACCGGGGTCCTGGGCGGATTTATCTGGATGATCGGGATGGTGGTCAGTTTCATGTCGGCAGGGGCCTCCAATCCGGCCATTTCCTATGCACTCAGCAATGCGGCACCGGTGGTGGCCATTCTGTGGGGGGTCTTTATCTGGAGGGAGTTCAGGGATGCGCCCCGTGGCACCAACAAGTACCTGGCCACCATGTTCCTGCTGTTCCTGGTGGGTCTGGTGCTGATTACCATGTCCAATACCTGAACCGGGTCAACTGTATTCTATGAGTGAGGTGAGAGAACTGGAGAAGATCGCTGGCGAAGTGAGAAAGAAACTGCTTCAGACTATTGTGAAAGCAGGAGGGGGGCATACAGGGGGCTCTCTCTCCTCGGTGGATATACTGGTGTCGCTCTATTTCCATGTATTGAGAATTGATCCCGGTCAACCGGATATGGAAGGACGGGACCGGTTCATTCTCAGCAAGGGGCACTCTGTGGAGAGCTACCATACCGTGCTTTCCAAAAGAGGATTTTTCCCCGAAAGCACACTGGATACCTATGGTGAGTTCAACTCCATTCTTGCCGGACACCCCACCCGGAAGGTTCCCGGCATTGAGGTGAATTCCGGTGCACTGGGTCACGGGTTGTCGGTGGGGGCGGGTATGGCACTTTCAGCAAAACGATCGGGACGGGATTACCGGACGTTCGTACTGATGGGCGACGGGGAGCATGGTGAGGGATCGATCATGGAGGCGGCTGCGGCTGCCGGGCATTATCGCCTGGATAACCTGATTGGGATCATCGACCGAAACGGGCTTCAGATCAGCGGTCTCACCGAGGAGGTGATGCCGGTCGAAAACCTGGTGGCCAAATATCAGGCATGCGGATGGAGTGTTCGCTCCTGTGACGGTCACGATTTTCATGAGTTGATCTCCTCGTTTGCAGAATGTCCCTTCGAGAAGGGGAAACCTTCACTGATCGTGGCCCGTACCGTCAAAGGGAAGGGGGTATCCTTTATGGAGGGCAGGGCCCAATGGCACCATAAGGTTCCTTCAGCCGGACAGCTGGAGCAGGCCCTTATGGAATTGAATTCGATACTGCAAAAGATATCTGATGGGGAGTATACCGTGTAGAAGGGCCATTACCGATACGTTGCTGGAGGTCGGGAGATCCGATAAAGATCTGTTTGTGGTCACCTCCGATGCCCGGGGCAGTGTTACACTGGCCGATTTTGCTTCGGAACTTCCCGATCAGTTCGTGGAGGTGGGGATCGCAGAACAGAATGCGGTGGGGATCGGAGCGGGCCTGGCACTGTCGGGGAAAAATGTTTTCGTCTGCGGACCGGCATGTTTCTATTCGGCAAGAGCGCTCGAGCAGGTAAAGGTCGATGCCGCCTATTCCAGAGCCGGTGTCAAGATCATCGGGGTGAGCGGAGGAGTCAGTTACGGAGCCCTGGGAACCTCCCACCACAGTCTTCACGATATCGCCGTGATGCGCACTTTTCCGGGAATGAATGTCTATCTGCCCTCCGACCGGTTTCAGGCGGCATGGCTGACAAGATATCTGAGCACATCCGATGAGACTGCCTATGTCAGGGTGGGAAGAAACGCCGTACCCGATATATATTCTGTCGGGGAGACTTTTGTGCCCGGGAAGGCCGGAGTTTTGAAGACCGGAAAAGACATCGTCCTCATTGCCACCGGCGAAACCGTTTACCATGCACTGAAAGCCGCCGAGTTGCTTCTGCAGGACGGCGTGGAGGCCACCGTCCTCGATATGCATACCATCAAACCGTTTGATGCCGAAACGGTGATAGAGGCGTCAAAACAGTCCGGATGTGTCCTTACCGTGGAAGAGCACAGTATTTTCGGAGGATTGGGAGCCGCGGTGGCGGAGGTGATTTCCCAATTTCACCCGGTCAGGATGAAGATTTTGGGGATCCCTGACGAGGATGCCATTCACGGCAAACCTCTGGAGGTTTTCGCGCACTACGGACTCGACATGCAGGGCATCCGAAGCCAGGCAATCTCATTGCTGAAGGAGATTGCTGCACCGGGCTGAGCCACCTATACACTCTTTATTCCCAGCGAGTGTGAAAGCTGCCTTCGCGGTCGCTTCGCATGTAGGTATGGGCACCGAAAAAATCCCGCTGTGCCTGGATCAGGTTGGCTGGCAAAATATCCCGGCGAAGGGCCTCGAAATAGGAGAGCGACGCGGACATGGCAGGCAGGGTGATCCCGGCGCCGACGGCCGCGGCGACCACCTCTCTCCAGTCGTTCAGACGGAGTTTGATCTCTTCTCTGAAAGTGGGGTGAAGCAGCAGGTTCAGTAAATCGGGCTGGTTCTCAAAAGCATTTTTGATCAGGTCGAGGAAATCGGCCCGTATAATGCACCCTGCCCTCCAGATGCCGGCAATCCGGTCCGGCTTTAAGTGGTATTGGTTCTCTTTAGAGGCAATGCTCAGTAGGGCGAATCCCTGGGCGTAAGAACAGATCTTGGAAGTATACAGGGCGGCACCGATCTTGCCGAGCCACCGGTCCGGATCCCCGGGCATCCGGTCCACGCCGGTGGGGAATACCTCCCTGGCCAGTTCCCTCTCGTCTGTTAGTGAGGAGAGCGCTCTGCCGTGAAGCGCTGCCACGATGGTGGGGATCGGTTCGCCCAGGGTGAGTGCCGACTGGCTGGTCCAGGTACCGGTTCCCTTCATACCCGCCTGGTCGAGGATGCGGTCGATCAGGACCCCGTCTCCCAGGTCATCCGGGAAATTCACGATCTTGGAGGTGATCTCGATCAGGTAAGAACTGAGCTCTCCCTGGTTCCATTTCCGGAAGGCCGCTGCGATTTCATCGGGTGAGAGGCCCAGCCCGAACCGCATGATGTCGTAAGCTTCGGCAATGAGCTGCATATCCCCGTACTCGATCCCGTTATGGACCATTTTTACGAAATGGCCGGCACTTCCCCGGCCGATATAGGTGACACAGGGAGAGCCGTCCTCTGCCTTCGCAGCGACCTTTTCCAGCATGGGACTGATGTACTGGTAGGTTCCTTCATCGCCGCCCGGCATCATGCTGGGTCCCCACAACGCGCCCTGCTCTCCTCCGCTTACTCCCATGCCGATATACTGGATCCCGGTACCTTCCAGCCCTTCGATCCGGCGATCGGTATCGGAAAAATGGGTATTGCCTCCGTCGATGACTATATCGCCCGGTTCCAGAAAAGGTTTCAGGGTCTCAATCACCGTATCCACCGCCCTGCCGGCGGTGACCATGAGCAGAATGGTACGGGGGCGCTCCAGGGCTCTGACAAACTCGAAGACCGTTCGGGCCGGAGTGAACTGGTGCCCCGGCTGTGTCTTCTCCATGAACTTCTCGGTCAGATCGTATGTGTAGTTGAAAATAACCGTGGGGAAACCATTTCTTTCGAAGTTCCTGGCCAGGCTGGCGCCCATGACCCCCAGTCCGAATATCCCTATATTATGACTCATGTTTTTCATATTTTTCTCAATGGTTCCTGCTCAGCCAGTGAATGCTGTTCTCCACCAGCTGCCTGAAAGAGGGGTTCTCATAAGCCTTCCGGTCGTGCCCCAACATCAGGTAAACAGAGGTGGAACGGCCGTACCGGTTGACCCAGCCCACCACCGGGTGGCACCGGGGATGATCGGTCACCAGAAGAGGTTCAATGCCCTCTTCTGTCTGCAGGTTGTAATATCCCTCGTCAAGAATGGTGAAATCTTCCATATTCCGGGTGACAGGGTGGTTCCTGTTCACGATTTCTATCTTCAATTCCAGATCATGTTCATAGCCTGATCGTTTTGTCGAATCAACTGCATAGGCCGCCTCCACATATCGTCCGCCCACCAGTTCCGGGAAGCCATTCCATGACTGTATATTACAGATCGAATGGTGGAGAAAAAGCAGAGGGATTCCATGGTGAGCCAGATTTTGATAAAGCAGAGAGTCGCCTGGATCTTGATGGGGAAGGAAGTCATAGAATACCAGCAGATCATAGCTGAGTATATGATCGGATGCCATCAGACTTCGGGCGTGCGGATGGGAGAGGGTATCAAAGTGGACATCGTTAATGGAGCGGAAAAGCCTGAAAAAAGCTGTGGTATCGAAGCGGTGTCCGCCGGTGATAAGCAGGGCCCTGCGGTCCATACTTTCCTCAGAGAGGCAGGATGCCGGTGGTAATCCTGATTTGCTAACGGAACGGGCCACCATTCCTGCCACCTCCCGGGCTCCATCCTCAAACAAGTGTGTGTTATCGGTGATATGAATCCTTATATTCTCCTGATGGCCGGTGGAGCAACCTGTCAGAGAGCAGCCTGTTAGATAAAGCAGAATAAAAAGGATCGAAGTAAATTCTCCAAGAAATGTCGAATTCTCTTCCGCTGAACGGGACTTACTCGATCCTGAACCAGTCATAATCGGCATATCCGGTATCATTTGTAAGAATCTTGCTGCTGGCAAAAAGACCCACTTTTGCCCCGATCCACCTGCCGGGTCTGGCCTGGAACTCCTCACCCAGTATCCGGAATTCCTTTCCATCGAAACTGAAAGAAAACTGGCACTTAGCACCTTTACGGACTTCCAGCCTAAGGTATATCTGGTCCGATTCTGCCTTTTGCCGGGCTTCCAGCCACTCTTTTTCTCCGTCAGGTGCATTCATGCAGACCCACTTCTTGATCCAGCTGCCATCGTTTTCTTTTTCGATGGCGATATATGCATAATCGGTCCCCATGACCATCAGACCGGTTCGGTCTCCATCCTGATGGCCATTGAAGTGTAATTTAGCAGTAGCCTTAAAAACAGGTGCCGGGAACTTCTGTAAGAACAGATGTGGGGTCTCCCAGTGGTTCACATGATCTTCGGGCAGAAGCTGGCAATATAGCCTCATGAAACCGAGCGGGCCGGCAGGAAACATCCACTCACTTTCCGGATTTGCGTGCCATTGCCATTGCAGCCCGGGTTCCAGGCTGTTGAACTCATCGGAGGTTTGAGGCACTGCAGGTTTTGAAGGGCTTTCAACATCGGGTTTTCGGTAGGTGGAAACCGGTTCTCCAATCCCGTCATCATTCACGTCTATTCCGATCAGGGGCCAATCTTCACTCCAGGTAACCGGATTGAGGTGAACCACCCTTCCGTATGCATCCTGATCCTGGAAATGAAGGAACCATCCTTCTCCGCTATTCAATTCCACCCATCCACCCTGATGCGGGCCATTGACCGGTGTGTTCCCCTGATGCATAACGGTCCTGATCTCATAGGGACCGAAGGGATCATCGCTTCGCAATACGGTTTGCCATCCAGGCTTCACACCCCCGGCCGGTGCGAAAATATAGTAGTAACCATTTCTTTTGTAGAATTTGGGACCTTCAATGGTAGGGTGATCCTCGTGACCGTCAAAAACCAGTACACCTTTCCCGGTCAAACCACTTCCGTCGGGTTTCATCCGGTGTACCACCAGGATACTTTTTCGCCCCGACCGGCTTCCGGCGAATGCGTGAACCAGATAAGCATTGCCATCATCATCCCATAACGGAGACGGATCAATCCAGCCTCTGGCTTTATGGATAAGCTCCAAAGGGCTCCAGTCACCCAATGGATCGGTTGTTTTACTCATATAGATACCGAAATCCGGATCACCGAAGAAAACGTAATATGTTCCCTGATGGTAGCGAAGGGAGGGGGCCCAGCATCCGTTTCCGTGCCGGGGGACGGAAAATACCTCTTCAGGGTTTAATCTGTCGAATACATGATTGACGATCTTCCAGTTCACCAGGTCCCTGGAATGAAGCACCGGTAAGCCGGGGACACAGTTAAAACTGGATGAAACCATGAAGAAGTCTTCACCTGCTCTGATGACATCGGGATCGGAGTAATCGGCATAGATCACCGGATTCTTGTAGGTCCCGTCCCCCAGGTCCGGGTTCCATGGCTGGCAGCTTACAGAAACTGACGAAACGGACAACAATCCGTAAATAATGATTTGAGAAAGGAAAATTGTTAGGATCGGTCTGTTCATGGTTAAAAGAAACTGATTGCCCTGTCACATGTTCCCAAAATAATGTTTCTGACCAGAAATGGAGAAAAATCGTACTCAAAAAACAATTTGTCCTGAAGTTTCTACCAATATACACACATTCAAATTGTCCCTTAAGGTATATTGGTTCTTCTTTTGACATTATATTTGTATGCAGGGCAACATATATACAGGGTGATCATTCCATTCTGATCTGATATGCAGAGGGGGAAATTCAAATACGTGATCAGGTTTTGGGCGGCCATAGTTATGGTGTGGATTGTTGCCGGGGAAACCGATGCACAGTCTGAAGTCAGATTCGAAGAGGTATACTCCATCAACGATTTGTCCACCAACATGGTGACATGCCTGCACCAGGACCGGTTGGGTTTTCTGTGGCTTGGAACTTTCAACGGACTGAACAAATATGATGGTTATAGTTTCCGGATTTATATATTCAATGACCCGGAAGGCGGACAGACCGGCACAAACCGGATAACATCCATCAGGGAAGACAGTCACGGCATGTTGTGGCTGGAGACCTACGATGGCAAATTTCTGCGTTTTAATCCGTCAACGGAAGAGTATTCTGCATTTCCTTCTGGTGAAAATGCCCCGGATCAGGCCCGTTGCACGGGATTCTATGAAACAGCCGATGGAACAGTGGCACTGTCCACCGATATGGCGGGAGTTTACTTTATCCGGTTTAACACCCGGGAAGAAGAGAAAAAAGTGATTCATCTGATGAACCATCCTGATCAGCCGGACCTGATCACCAGTAACAGAGTGAATTTTGTTATTCAGGACAGCAATCAATATTTCTGGATGGGCACCGAAGGTGGTCTGAGCAGGATGCATCAGGATGAACTCCAACGGCACAATCCCAGGATTCTCCAGTATTATTCAGATTCAGGGAAAGATCAGGATAGTGGTGTTTCATTTTCTCATGCGACTTTCCACGGGGACAGGCTTTGGTTCGGAAATGACCGGCATGGATTGCTCTGGTATGATCCTGAAAATGAAGAGTTCGATCATTTCGGACATCATCCCCGGTACGGACACCTGTCAGAAAAAGAGATTACCACTCTGAATTCACGTGGAAGGAATATCTGGGCCGGGACTTCCGATGGTGTACTCCTTCGATATAACCTGGATACAAAGTCGTTCAGTGAATATGCATTGACAGATCCTCGTTCAGGTACGGTGATAAGGCGGATTCATATTGATCTTTTCGACCAGGTGTGGCTGGTGACCGATGAGTTCGGAATCACACGTTTCGACCCGTCCTACGCCAGCTATTATTATTACAGACTTACGCCGGAAGGACTTGAAAGCCTGACAGATGACGAGCGCATACGGATTTTTGAAGACAGCCGGAATCAGTTGTGGATCGGGGGTCAGAATATGGGAATTCAACTTTACGACCGTCAGAAGGACCAGTTCACTGCCTACCGGAACGAACCGGGCAATCCCTACTCTCTGCAATCGGACATTGTGGAGTGTATCATGGAGGACCGGGAACATAATCTCTGGATCGGGACCAGCTGGTTCGGAAAAGGGCTTAGTCGCATGATCACCGTGGATCCCGCGTTTGAATACATGGTGCCTAATTCATCACCTGTCAACAAGCAACAGAACGTGGTCCGCTCTCTTTTTGTGGATTCAGAAGGATACATCTGGGCAGGAACTAAAAGCGGACAGATCTATATTTATGACCGGGATCTGAAGCTGGTTCATATTATCCAGGAAGACCCTGAAAATCAATATACCGGGTATAATGTCTATTCCATCGGACAGGACCGCGAAGGGAGGATATGGCTTTGCACAAAGGGTGCGGGTATCTTTTATTCCGTAGAGCCGGTAAGTGAGGTATTCCCCCGATACGACAAGATGACATTCAGCTCGCTGGAACATATCCCGGGCCAGCCCAATTCACTCAGCAATAATAATGTGTATGATCTGGCCATCGATGATCTCAACAGGATCTGGGTAGCCACCTACGGGGGAGGGCTGAATATGATTGAGACTACCAGGGATGGATTCAGGCGATTCCATCATTATACGGAATCTAACAGCGCCCTGACCTCAGATAAGCTGCGGGATCTGCATTTGGACGGGAATGGCAGACTCTGGCTGGCTACCACATTGGGCATTAATTATATAGATATTTACAGGCAGGGGGGAGAGGAGGTCCATATCCAGAGCATTCTGGCCAGTTCCTCAGAGAACCAGGGACTTTCCTACAATGACATTATTATGATTACAGAGGATAATTCGGGACAGCTCTGGCTGGCCTCAGCTGGCGGCGGTGTCAACAAGATACTCAATCCTCAGGGGGATCAGTTTGATTTTGAGCTCTTTTCGGAAAAGGATGGATTGAAGGATAACTACATTGTCAGTATTTCGGAAGATATTTATGGTTTTCTCTGGTTCGGAACAGTATCGGGTTTATCCAGGTACAACCCGCTGAACGGTGAAATCGAAAACTTTGATAAGAAGATAGGGTTACCTGAAATTTTTTTCTCGGAACGGACCACCGCGGTTTCTCCGGACGGAAGGGTGCTGTTTGGTACTGTGAACGGTTTCTATGCTATCACCCCCGATGAGATCTCTTTCGAGGAGATTCATCCCAATATTTCCCTGACGGAACTCATGCTGAATAACCAGGTGGTGAATCCGGGGCAGGATGATTCCCCCATATCCAGATCGATCCCTTATCTGAAGGAGATCACCCTGCGACATGACCAGTCCAATTTTTCCATCGGTTTCTCCATGCTTTCCTTCCGGTCTCCCGTCAGCAATCATTATTCATATATCCTGGAGGACTTTAACGAGGAGTGGATATATACAGGTACTGAACATAAGGCCACATTTACCAATGTGCCTCCGGGCAGTTATGTATTCAGAGTAAAGGGACTCGATAGTGATCTGTCGGAATACGGAACCGGCACCTCACTGGAAATTACCATTCTGCCTCCGGTCTGGATGACCACCTGGGCCATCATAGGCTATATTCTCCTGACTCTTACACTGATCTATCTGGGTTACCGTATCGCTCTCCGGTTCGTCAGGCTGAAGAACAATCTGAAAGTGGAAAAACGGGTGGCTGAGTCTAAGCTTCGGTTCTTCACCAATATTTCTCATGAGATCCGTACCCCGCTGACCCTGATCCTTGGTCCCATCGATACCCTGATCGAGCGAAAAGATATCCGTTCCGATGTGCGTCACCAGCTGTCGGTGATACATCGGAATTCCAAACGGTTGTTGCGTTTGGTCAACCAGTTACTGGATTTCAGGAAAGTTGAGAACGAGAAGGTTACACTCAGGATTCAGGAAATCGAACTGATCCCTTTCCTTCAGCAGATCCACGAAAGTTTTGAAGCACAGGCCATTAAGAAACGGATCAGCTTCAACATTATTCATGAAACCAGCGATGAACCTATCACCGTCTGGGGGGATATTCAGAAGCTCGATATTGTAATTTTCAATCTCCTTTCCAATGCTTTCAAGTTTACCCCCGAGGATGGTCGGATTTCCATCATTGTATCGCGGGATTACGACCCGGACGATTCGGTGATGATACACATCAGTGATACCGGTATCGGTATTGCCAGGGACAAACTGGACCTGATCTTCAACAGGTTTTTCGTGTCCCATACAGAGGAGAATGATCAGTATCACGGCACCGGAATCGGGCTGTCCCTTTCTCAGGAGTATATCAAACTTCATCAGGGAGAGATCATTGTGGAAAGTGAGGAGGGACATGGAACTGATTTTATTGTGAAATTGAAGACCGGCAATAATCATTTTCCTGAAGATGTGATTATGAAAGAGCGTGAAGCATACAGCTATACTCCAAAGGTTGTGGAGATGGATGAAATGCTGAATCTGGAAGAGGAGATCAACGGGAATCGCGATCAGGCAATGGACCTCCCTCAAATCCTGATTGTGGAGGATGATGTGGAAATGTGCCGCTACCTTCAAAACATTCTGGAACCTGAATACAGGGTGGAGCTGGCCAAGGACGGCCAGGAAGGTTGGAAGAAAGCATCGCATTTGAATCCTGATCTGATCATTACCGATGTGATGATGCCCCACATGAGTGGCATTGAGTTGACCAGGAAGTTGAAGGAAGACTTCAACACCTGCCATATCCCAGTAATTATGCTATCGGCAAAGTCGGCAGTGGAAAGTCAGGTGGAGGGCCTTCAGACAGGAGCGGAGGCATATGTTCCAAAACCATTTAATGCCCGATTATTGATTTCCCACATACAGTCTTTCCTTTCTCAGCGTAAGAAGATCAGGGAGCTATTGCAAAGCAAGGTGGAGTTGAAGCCCGGAGAAGTTCAGGTGGCCCCGAGGGACAAAGAGTTTGTCGAGAAGGTCCTCCGGTTGATCGATGATCATATGGCCGAGTCCGATTTCAATGTGGAAAAGCTCGCCAGGCAGATGTATATCAGCCGTACCCTTTTCTACAAGAAAATTAAGGGAATCACCGGTTATCAACCTGTGGAACTGATTCGCACGATGCGGCTCAAAAAGGCAGCCAAGTATATTGAAACAGGTGAGTTCACAGTTTCAGAGGTGGCCTATATGGTAGGCTACAACGATATTCGTTATTTCAGCACCAGCTTCAAAAAGCAGTTCGGTACCTCACCCTCCCAGTACCAGTTAAGCTGAATTTGCCGGTCTACCAGATTCTCCCGCATAATTGAATAATTATTGAACATGGTAAAGGATGGTTTCCAGTAATTTGGAAACCAAACTTCGCCCATGAACTACTCTTTGATCACCAGTCTGATCGTAACCGTACTGATCTCTTCCGCACCCTCCAGCTGTCAGACGGGAAAAATACCATCCGACCTGCCCTGGTCCGGCAGGATGGCCCGGTCGGTCATGGAACGATACCCGGAGCTGACAGATATGGACCGGATCTTTCATCAACGAGACCGGCCCAAATGGCAATATGATATCGCTATGCTGGCCCAGGCGATTCACAGGTTGGGAGAGGCCGATCCGGCCTATGAAGAGTATATGAAGACATATATCGATTTTTTCATCGATGAGGACGGGAATATATTCAATTACAGTTTATGTGATTATAATCTGGACAAGATCAATCCCGGAAATAATCTGATCATCCTGTACGAACAGACCGGTGAGGAGCGATACCGAAAAGCCATTAGGACCCTTGCCGCTCAGCTGGACGATCAGCCCCACAATCCGGATGGGGGTTACTGGCATAAGGCCCGTTACCCTTACCAGATGTGGCTCGACGGAGTGTACATGAGCAGCCCCTTTATGGCCCGGTATGCTTCAGTATTCGGCGAACCGGGTTGGTTTGATGAAGTGGTACGGCAGGTAACGGTCATTGAAAAACACACCAGAGATCCGGAAACAGGTTTGCTTTACCATGCTTATGATGCCAGCAGAGGTATGAAATGGAGCGACGATGAAACTGGTTGCTCCCCTCATTTCTGGGGCCGGGCCATGGGATGGTATATGATGGCTATTGTGGATGCGCTCGATTTCTTCCCGGAATCCCATCCGGGCAGAAATGATCTGGCAGGTGTACTGCAGAGAACCAGTGAGGCACTGGTGAAGGTGAAGGATCCGGATACCGGCCTCTGGTACCAGGTGCTGGATATGGGGGGAACCCCGGGTAATTACCTGGAGGCGTCTGCTTCCTGCATGTTTGTATATGCCATGGCCAAGGGTGCCAGAATGGGTTATCTCGACCAGGAATACCGTCAGATTGCCGAAACATCTTTCAACGGCATCCTTGAGGAATTTATCACGGTCGAACAGGATGGTCTGGTCAATATCCATCAGGGCTGCTTTGCTGCAGGTCTCGGAGGACTGCCATACCGCAGCGGAAGCTACGAGTACTACATCCATGAGAAAAAGGGAAGGAACGACTCGAAATCGGTGGCACCATTTATTCTTGCCGCTCATGAGTTAAACCGATAAAACTTCATGCAATGAGAATACATGCATATTTTTTTTGTTTGTCCATACTGTTGACCCTCTCCGGAAGTGGATGCGGCGATGCAACGAATTTGGAACAGGAGGCCACAGCAATCGCGGGGAAATTTGAAGTCATCAGACCCTCTTTCCCCGACCGTTCCTTCAATATTTTGGACTACGGTGCTGTGAATGATGGTCTCTCGCTCAATACGGAATCCATCAACAATGCCATTCTTGATTGCAGCGAATCGGGAGGAGGAACGGTCATCATTCCCCAGGGAGTTTGGCTGACCGGTCCCATCAGATTACAGAGCGATGTGAATCTTCACGTAGAGGAGGGAGCGGTGGTACTGTTCAGCAGTGATTTTGACGACTACCCTTTTGTCAGGAGCTATTTTGAGGGTCAGAGGGATCTGCGCGCCATGCCTCCCCTGTTCGGTGACAGCCTCACCAATATCGCTGTCACAGGCAAGGGTGTGTTTGATGGTTCGGGAGATGCCTGGCGGCCGGTGAAGAAAATGAAGACCACCGAGAATCAATGGGAGGAACTGGTTGAGTCAGGAGGCGTGGTCAGTGAAGAAGGTGATATCTGGTGGCCCAATCAATATGCCTACGAAGTCTCCAAGGATCCTGATAAGTACAGGACGATCATCGCAGATCTGCCCGACAGGGATGCCTATAAGGCATTTTACCGGCCTCCTCTCGTTCAGTTGATTTCCTGCAATAAAGTGCTGCTGGAGGGCCCTCTTTTTCAGAACTCTCCCGGCTGGTGCATCCATCCCCTCATGTGTCAGCATTTATCGGTGAACAATATCTCGGTGAAAAATCCCTGGTATGCCCAGAATGGGGATGGTATCGATGTCGAATCCTGTACCTATGTCTCCATCACCAATTCACATTTTGATGTGGGCGATGATGCTGTCTGTGTGAAATCGGGAAGAAATGAAGAAGGCAGAAAGAGAGGCATTCCAACCCGCTATATGCTGGTGGACAATTGTGTGGTCCACCACGGCCATGGTGGTTTTGTGGTAGGAAGTGAAATGTCGGGAGGGGTCAGTGACATATGGGTCAGCAACTGCACCTTCCTGGGAACGGATGTTGGATTGCGCTTTAAAAGTACCCGCGGACGGGGTGGTGTGGTGGAAAATATCCATATAGAGAATATCCGGATGATCAATATTGAAAGAGATGCCATTATCTTCAATTTGTTCTATGCAGGTCTGGCGCCCACCGAAATGGGAGAAAATCCCATTGACCGGTTGATTGAAGATGCTCCGCCCGTAAGTGAAGAAACACCTGAGTTTAGGAATATTACCATTCGGAATGTTAATTGTCAGGGAGCCCGTCGTGCTTTAAAGATCCTGGGCCTGCCTGAAATGCCTGTCAGAAATCTGACCCTGGAAAATTCAGTATTTCGCACTACAAGCGGGGTAGAGTGCCTTTTCGCCAGCGGACTCCAGATAAAAGGTGTGAAAGTGACCACCGACGGTCATCCGACCATGCAGATGGTGAATGTGATGGAAAGCCGCATCGAAGGTGTCCGGGGGAATCATGAAACACTGGTCTATATCGACGGATCCGAAACAAGAGGAGTGGAGATCGTACCGGACCCTTCGGAGACCATGGAAGGCAGAATCAGACTTACCGGGGCAGTTAAGGAGGATGAAATATCAATTAACCAACCATGACAGGACAATATTTAAACATTAAAATGCAAGGGTTTATAGTATCTTAAACTTTAGCAGATTCCACTATTTCTAACTAAAAATGAACGTTATGAGAAGAACATTTACAGTACTTTTTGCAATGCTTCTGGCTTGGATGCAGCTGCACTCGCAGGAATGGCTGGTTTACGACATGGATGTGATCCCGGAAGAAACCACTGATCCTTTCGACTGGAGCTCACTGGCTGACAACTCACCGGGAGCTGATTATTATCACTACGTGATGACGGATCCGGTTAATCCGGAGAATAACCTGCTGAGGTTCGGTCATCCGGGTGATTCCAGAACCATGTACCGCTGGCAGATGGGCGCTGTACCTGCCGATACCTCTGTGACTGTCCTGCTGAGAATGAGGGGGGACCAAATGGACTTCGACAGGCTTTGTGACATCAACATCCGAAACGGGAAATGGAGAGAGGAAATCCGCATCAATTACGGGGACGGACTTGTGGAGATCAAGAATGCCCCGGATGATGGTTCAGCGGCTCTGTTCGAGGGCAATGTACCCGGAACTGTCCATGGCTGGCATCTCTATCGCATCGTCATGGATGTGGATACCATTTCGGTCTATGTGGACGAAAATCCGGAACCTGTCACCAGGGGAATCTGCGGAAGGGCAGATGACCAGACTTACGTAAAGATCGGGGACGGATCGGGCGACGAGATCGGTGCCATCATCGACTGGATAGCAGTGGATACCTCCGGGGCTTACGCACCAGGAGAGGGAGCCCCTGCACCCGACAGCCTGATGATTAACACGGAGGCTGATGTCATCCTGGTCACGGACGATGATGAGGATGATGAACAGTACGAATTCCTGGTGAACCAGGGTTTCAATGTCACCAAATTCTGGCCCGGAAACCTTTCTGAAGCCGGGCAGGACACCATCGATCTGCTCAATGCAGCCGACCTGGTGATCATCGGCCGGAGCCCCAACAGCGGCGACTTTGATTCGCCCGATAAAGAAGCCTGGAACGATCTCACCGTACCTGTCATACTGAATGCACAATATGTGGCCCGGAGCAGCCGGATCAACTGGTTCAACAGTACATCGGCCTTCCATGCCAATGAAGGCCCGCCGGTGGCTTACGGAGTGGTATCCGATCCGAATGATCCGATTTTCAGTTATGTTTCGGTCATGCCCGGAGATTCAGTGCCATGGTGCTATCCGGCCCATGACTTCCTGGACCTGGATTCCACCACCAATGGAGAGATTGTTGTGGCTTATGCCGACACGATACCCCTGGTGGTAAGATTCGAGGCCGGGGTGGAGTTTTATGACGGTTCAGTGGATATGCCGGCAGGCCCGAGAACCTATTTCGGATTTGGCAATGACAATGCCGGTACTGTTAACTTTTTCCCGCTCACCAAGGAGGCCAAAAAAGCTTATGTGGCCGAAATATACCGGATGCTGGGACAGGAAATTGTCATGCCTGTATTCGACGTGGCCGACAATCGTGTGATCCTGGTTACCAACGATGAACGCGACGATCAGCAGTACGAGTGGCTCATGCGCCAGGGATTCGATGTGTTGAAATTCTGGCCGGGTAATCTTTCGGAAGCCGGAGAGGATACGCTCGATCTGCTGAATGAAGCCGACCTGGTGATTATCGGCCGGAGTCCCAACAGTGGTGACTTTGACTCGCCCGATAAGGAAGTTTGGAATGACCTGTCTGTACCTGTGATCCTGAATGCCCAGTATGCGGCTCGCAGCAGCCGGATCAACTGGTTCAACAGCACATCGGCATTCCATGCCAATGAAGGCCCGCCTGTGGCTTATGGTCAGGTCACCGATCCTGCCGATCCCATCTTCCAGTCAGTGGAACTGATGGAAGGGGACTCTCTGGGGTGGTGCTATCCGGCACATGATTTCCTGGTCCTGGATTCCGCTTCCAATGGAGAGATCCTTGTACGGTACGCTGATACGGTGGTATTGGTGGCCCGGTTTGAGGCAGGGGTTGAATTTTATCCCGGAGCCGGTGACATGCCGGCCGGCCCCCGCACCTATTTCGGTTTCGGGAATGACAATGCCGGACCTGTTAATTTCTTCCCGCTGACACGGGAGGCGAAGCAGGTGTACCTGGCCGAGATCAGCCGTTTGGTGGGTCTTCAGGAGGTCCCGGAAGTGATATTCGGAGCGGCCGATTACAACGTGACCCTCGTATCGCCTGATGAACGCGATGACCCGCAGATGATGTGGCTGGAGAAGAACTATGTAAGGGTCACCAAATTTTACCCCGGGAACCTTTCTGAGGCCGGACAGGACACCATCGACATGCTGAATGCGGCCGACCTGGTGATCATCGGCCGGAGCCCCAACAGTGGGGACTTTGATTCGCCGGACAAGGAGGTTTGGAACGCCCTGACAGTACCGGTCATTCTGAATGCACAGTATGCGGCACGGAGCAGCCGGATCAACTGGTTCAACAGCACGGAGGCCTTCCATGCCAACGATGCACCGGAAGTGGCTTACGGAACAGCCCCGGATCCGGACGATCCTATCTTCTCCAATGTAAGCCTGAGGGGAGATTCCATCGACTGGTGCCTGCCGCCCCATGACTTTCTGGGACTGGATTCGGCCACCAACGGTGAGATCGTGGCTACCCATGCCGACACCGTGGTACTGGCAGTTCGCTTCGAGACCGGTGTGGAATTCTACCCTGGCGCGGGAGACATGCCTGCCGGCCCGAGAACTTACTTCGGTTTCGGAAACGACAATGCAGGACCGGCCAATTTCTTTCCCCTGACAGCCAACGGACAGCAGGTCTATTTCAACGAGATCAGCTATATCCTGGGAGCCGAAATGACCGGGGTGAAGACTATGGACACGGACATTACCCTGGCATCACTGGATTATGATTTGGTTTCGGCGACACTGGAACCGGAATTCCATCCCGATTCCATGACCTACACTCTTCAGCTGCCGGTTGATTCCTCCGTCGTGGACCTTACCGCCATTGCAGCCAGCGAGTTTGCCAGTGTGGAGGGAGATAGTACTATCGATGTCTCCGACGGCGAATCTGTGACCATCGATATCGTGGTGACGGCTGAGAACGGGAACCAGGGGTACTACGAGATCACCGTCGTTCCCGCATCCACGGGGATCGACCATCCCTCCGAAATCAGTTCGGATGTGAAGATCTACCCCAATCCCGCCACTGATATGCTTTATGTGGTCTCACCATCGGGGATCCGCAGTGTGTCGGTCTACAATGCCACCGGGTCGTTGGTCATGAACCGCAATGCCGGTAATTCGGAACGCGTTGAGCTGGGGATCAGTTCTCTGCCTTCAGGTATTTACCTGATCAAGGTGGAGGGATCAGACCAGACATCCATCAACAAGCTGCTCAAGCAGTAATCCTCTCAAACAGGCTGGCTGCACTATGGAAGTTGCAGCCGGCCTTACTTTTATTTCTTATTTTTATATTGCTCAATTCATTAAACTCTTAAAGTAAGCTGAAAATGAAAAAAATCTACACAAAGTTCTTTTTAATCGCGATGGCTGCACTGCTCGTCATGACAGACGGGTACGGACAGGAAGAAAAGCGGATCCTTTTCGTCGGCAGGGATAACCTGGGCGACTACCAGTCGGATCAGGATCTTTTCGACAGCCTGACGGCCTGGGGTTACACACCCGAGTTCTGGGACAGCAACGGGGAGTATGACATTGGAATCGATGCCGACTTCAATGCATTGGATTACTCCAATTATATCGGAATGTTCGTCAATGAGACGGTCGATTCGAAGGCCATGGCCCGCTTCGGTCCCAACGCCGATCCCGCCGATAATTATCCTGTTCCCAGTGTGAATCTGGAAGGTTACTGCGTGGCCGCCGGAAACGACCGGTGGGGCTGGCTGAATGACAACGGCACCGAACTGTTCCAGACCCCCGATGCAGGAGGTACGGAGGACGACCAGGTTTTCGTGGTGGAGGACAACTCTCACTACATTCTCTCCGTCTTCAACCAGAACGACGAGATCCCCTGGTCTACCGCTGACATAGCCACCGACATTGCAAACAATCGTCCTGTCTCCATTGCCGAGGTGAATGTCACCTATAGTGGAAAGCTGGGTGCCATGAAGTCCCATTCAGGCCAGGCCAATTTCTGGAACATGGTCACAGTGGACGAGATCGGTCCCGATAACGTGAAGGCGTTTTTCTGGGGACTGAACCATATCGGCCTCAACGGGGAAGCCCAGGACGGTAGTTATGGAACACCTGAATTCTATACCATCATCAAGCGCGCTTGCGGATGGGCCTTTGACGATGCGGAGGATGCTGTTTCCGTCAACGAGGTTCAGGCCGATCCATTGTCACTGACTACTTATCCCAATCCGGCCAGCGACCGGGTGAACGTCCGTTTCCATGCCGGTGTGCAGGGAATGGCCACTGCCACTCTCTTTAACATAGCCGGGCAGCAGGTGATGGTTAACCGCAAACAGGTCGTGGCGGGCACCAATCAGCTTTACCTGGATACAGAAGAAATTGCTTCCGGTATTTACCACCTGAGAGTAGAGGCAGGAGGCGAAACTTCCATGGCCAAAGTCGTGATCCAGTAGTGTTGTAAGTAAGAAAAATTAAGAAAGTTAGAGGGGCTGTCTCAGAAGGGGCAGCCTCTTTTGCTTCAGGCAAATCGGATCATGGCTGAACCCGGCTTATGGTTTATTGAAGTTTATTCAGTGGGAGCAGCTTTGGGTCAGGGGACTACGAAGGATGCTTCCGCCTGTGTGCCGAAGGATCGGATCGTACAAATATACATTCCCGCTTCGAGTCTGACCGTCTTAACCCGGGCTGCGGCCACATGCGGGTATCCGCTCAGGGCAAAATATTTCGAGGTGCCTTGTGTGCCTTCACTAATTTGTAAAAGGTATCCTCCTCCACGTGCGGGTGCCAGTTGGTTGCGAAATCGGGACTGGTTTCCGAAGAGAAGATATTCTCCAGTTCATAGGAGGAGGCTTCTTCACGGGTGAGTTGCCGGGACCATTCCACAAGCCGGGAGGTGTCAGATCCCGGACAGTTGAATGGGTATTCGGTTTAAAAAGCACTCTGGTAACTGGCCCCGGTGGAGGCTGCCGTGATATCCGCCACTGCGGACAGTATGGATCTGGCAGCTGTCGAAAACAGCTGTCGCAGGTCCGAATATATCATCCACTGCACCCTCGTTCCAGCATTTTTTCAGATAGGTCCTCCCGTACGATCCGGTGTAGTAGGTATCCTGCCAGCTGATCATTTTACAATGCAGGAACACCTGCCGCTTACCGTATGTGGAAACGGCCATGTTCTGTCCGTATCCTGTATCGCCGGGACGTGCATCGTTGTCGAATGTGAGGTTCATGGCCCGGAAATCATGCGATCTAACCGGATGGTCTGGGAGGTGAAGGTATTGATCTCTTCTCCTTCCACAATCCTGCCCGAGTAGTCGTCCCAGACTATGACAGTGCTGTCGGCATCTACACCGATAAGCGTCAATTTTTTTTTGGTAGCGTGGAAGAAGATCTTCTCCCGGTAAATCCCCTTTTGAATGAACAGTAAGGTCCGGTCGTGGGAGTTATCCGGGACAGCGTCAACCGCTTCCAGGAGGGTTCAATAATCACTGCGGCCATTTGCGACTACCACTACATCGGGCAGAGGAAAGATCTTTTCGGCAAGTCCGGTCAACACCTGTGAATAAGAGAGACTGCATATCAGTGTATTTATCAATCCAGCCGCTGTAAGGATAACCTTTCTATTCATGAGCCAGGAAGTTTAACGTTCTCTCTTTCAGAAGGCTCAGCGAACCAGCATCACTTTCCGGTGCACGGAGGCATTCCCTGCTGTGATACGGAGGATGTACAGGCCCGTGCTCCCGGTACCCGCATCCAATGATACCGAATGGTCACCCGGACCCAGGATCCCCTGAGGGAGTTGCAGTATCTTCCTTCCGGTATTATCCAGCAGGGATACGGTGACAGGTGCGCTGTGCGTCAGTGTATAGGCCACCGTGGTGGTCTCTGAAAAAGGATTGGGGAAGATCTTCACCGTTCCCGGCAGCGCAATCGCGGGGTCGGTTCCCACCGTTAACTGTGCCGCTACGCTGTCGGTGTAGGCCGATTCCATAGTGGAGCTTATGGATTTCAGGCGGTAGTAGTGGAGAGCGTTCCCGGTAAGAGACCTGTCGGTATAACTGGTGACACCGGCTTCAGTCGTGGCCACCATCGTCCATGTTTCACCGTCCTTTCGCTCGATCACAAAACCGTTCTCGTTATCGGAAATATCCTTCCAGGTCAGTGTTACTTCGTATCCGATGATCGTATCCACAGCAACCTCTGCCGGTCGGAGGATATATTCGAAGGAATCGACGAGGGCGTTGAGGTACTCTTCCAGGTTCGTATAGCCATTTCCGCTGTCGTCTCCGTTCCGGTCGGCCGGATCGTTCTTGTCCAGACCCATGTCATCTTCCCAGCTATCGGGCATCCCGTCGCCATCCGAATCCAGGGGTGGAGCCTCGCTCTTAAGATGGACATAGCCTCCCACTGTCGCGGGTGTATCGATGATTCCCAGTCCTTCCCCGTATGCTCCTCCGAATTGGGCTGTTCCCGTTCTTGCTTCCTTTACGATGCGTAAATCGATGGAATCCCGTTTGGGCAGAACAGCCCCGGCCTTCGCCAGGACATGTTCATAAGCTTCATACGGTGTGTGTGGGGTAAGGGCGGGGGCTGCCAGCGGTTCATCCAGCCTGATCTCCTCTTTGACCGTTGACCCGATTCCTTCCACTCCCCGCCAGTTGTCTTCAGTGGTAGCGGGATATCCGTGAGTTACATTGCCGGCGATATAGTAAAAACCGTACCCGTTCTCATTGGCATCGGGCTCGATGATACGGTCCCTCTTCGAGACTGTTGAGGTGGCGGGCCCGTACCTGTAATAGTTCGCGACCATATTATGGTTGCCGGCCTCACCGCCGTAGCAGCTGTTCCCTCCCCAGTTGTAGATCACATTGTTGCGGTGATCTACCAGCTCCTCGTCGGGTAATCCAGTATACCGGCTTCCGTTAAAGCGGGGATTCCGGCTGGAGTGATGGGCCAGCAGGTTGTGATGGAAGGTGGCCCCCTGACCACCCCAGATCCCGCCATACCCGTGTTCCTCCTTGTCGTGGATGGAGTTGTAAAGGCTCTCGCTGAGAATGCAGTACTGAAGTGTGAAGTTCCGGTTATCATAAAACGAGCCGGTCTCGTCCACGCTCCAAGAGAGCGAACAGTGGTCGATGATGATGTTCTCCTGTTCCCTTCCCCACATGGCATCCCCCTGACTGCCGGATTCATCACCATGCCTGCTCCGGATGAACCTTATGATGACATTATCGGCATCAATGGTCAGCGGATAGTTTTTCAGGCAGATCCCGTCACCCGGAGCGGTCTGTCCGGCGATGGTGATATTCCCGTTATCGATCCGCAGCTCCGACTCCAGTTCGATGGTTCCGGACACCCGGAAGACCACCGTCCTTGCCCCGGATGCCTGGATGGCGGACCGAAGGCTTCCGGGTCCGTGATCATTCAGGTTGGTCACTGCTATGACTGCCCCTCCCCGTCCGCCGGTGGTCATTGCACCGAAGCCCTCCGCTCCCGGGAAGGCCGGGGTTTGTGAAAAACCTGTCAGCGTGATGATCAGGGTGGCGGTAACAGCGATCCAGATTTTTTCCATAGTAAAATTTAATATCCGGGATTCTGGTAAGAAGGATCACCGATGGCATCGATCTGGATCTGAGGAATGGGGCGGAGGGTGAACTTCTCGCTGAAATTGGTCCGGGCCTGTGGATTACCCGCATAGGTTTTCATCCTCTCCACCATTTCTCCGGTCCGTTTCAGGTCGAACCATCGGATCTGTTCCCCGCAGAATTCCCGTGCGCGCTCGTCCAGGAAAAATTCGAGGGTGAGGTCCGATCCGCTGTTGATACCGTAACCGGCGAGCAGCGCGGCACCATTCCCGTCGACAGAACGTTTGTCGGCCAGGCTGAGCAGGTGGTTGTAGGCACCGGCTGCATCTCCTGCCTTCCAGCTGGCCTCGGCAGCATTCAGGAACATCTCCGCATACCGGACTACATAGGAATCACGTATCCCCCGTTCTGAGCCTTCTCCGTTGGCAGCCGCACGTTCCGGATCCAGGAATTTGGTTAATTCGAAACAGAGATTGCGGTCGAAGGTGCGTTCCCCGCGAATGGTACCGTCGGGATTGAACATATGAGTCAGGTCGAGGGTCCAGAAATTCCGGTTATAGTGCCAGATGTAATTAGGGAAGATGGCATCCTCGATCAGGGTGTCGGTATCCGGGTAGACTCCCTTATAGAAGAAGATGGCAGTATCGCCGGGATCGTAGACAGGTTCCCCGTAGAGGGGATCCGACGGATCGGCGTGGTAGCCTGCACGTGGCCATCTCATCCTCACGGTATCGGGATCATTGGCCAGCCAGGTGGTCTTGAACGATCCATAGAATCGTTCGTCCACATCCTCATGGAAGGCGTTGATCAGGTAAGCGGTGGGATTGTAACGGCGGAATGGGCGGCCGTACTCCACCGTACGGATCATGCCGGGGAGGATGTCGTACTGCATGCCGAACATCAGGTGACCGTGATGCCCCCCTTCCCTGTGGTCCCATGGTTTGTCATTGGGCCGCTGGTATACACGGTAGGTCTCCGGATCTACATTCATCGCCGCATACTCGGTCCGCGAATAATTGATCGCCCAGACATTTTCCGGGTTGTCGTCATTGTTCTCAAGGGCCCAGAGATCAGCGTAGTTGTCCCATAGGGAGAAATTCCCGCTGTTGATTACCGCTTCGGCATCCTGTGCTGCGGCTGTGAAATAGTTTGTCTCGCCCGAATAGTAACCCCATGTGAGGTTCATGCGGGACCGGAATCCCAGGGCCGCCATTTTGGTTACACGCCCGAAGTCCATGTCGCCCGTATTGTCTCCTTCCTGCAGGTTATCCACCGCAAAGTTCAGGTCTGAGAGGATCTGATCGTAGAATTCCGATACGGGGGTACGGTTGGCCTCCAGCACCACCCCTTTGACCGGTTCAGTGGTGAGGTGTACCCCGCCCCAGGTCTCTACGATGAGCCAGTTATAGTGTGCTCTGAGAAAATGCACCTCAGCCAGACGGATACGTGTGGTTTCTTCATCCAGCGGATTCCGGTCGGGATCGGTAAGGATATCGATAGCATCGTTGCAGGCATTCACCCCCCGGTAGAATTCCACCCAGAGAACCACCAGCCGGGAGTTCGTTGGATTGAAATCTGTTGTGAATGTGTACTGGTACTGCTGCGGGTGCTGCTGCCCGTAATCATATATATCCGTCCCTGCCACGGAGAAGTCAAATCCTTCTTCCTTTCCATACCAGACCTTCGAAGTGACGTAGCAGGCTGCCACCAGGCTTTCCATTCCCGCAGGGGAGGTATAGTATTGTTCGGTATTTGCCCCGGCCAGGTATTCTTCCTCCAGGAATTCATCGCAGGAGTAGGTAGTCAGGAGGAAGATAGCTGTCAAGCTAACTGTGAGTATCTGTTTCATCTCGCTTTCCGTTTTTTGTTAGAAGGTGAAGTTGGCTCCGAATGCAATCATCTTCGGGATAGGTTTGCTCAGGGCACCACGATACTCGGGATCGTACCGGCCCTGACTGTAGTATTCCCCGAAAGCGAAGTAGTTCTTCATGGTCAAATAAATCCTTAAGGAGTTGATGAAGACCCTCCGTGTGAGGTCCTGAGGGAGGGTATACCCCAGTGTAATATCCCGGATCTTGACAAACGATCCGTCGGTGTAGGTAAGGGTTGTCGCCTCGGACCATCCGCTTCGGGTCAGTCCGGGATCGATACGCGGATATTTGTTGGTGGGGTTATTGGGTGTCCAGTAATCTCTCTGCATGGAATTCTCCCTTCGGTCGGGTGCCCATTGCGTCTCGATACCGTCGCTTACCATGTGACCGATACGGGCAAAGACAAAGACGGTCAGGTCGAAGTTCTTGTACCGCATCACCGAATTAAGACCGGCGGTCCATTTCGGTCGCGGGGTTCCCAGGATTACCCGGTCCTGATCATTGATAATGGAATCGTTGTTCACGT
This sequence comes from uncultured Bacteroides sp., assembly GCA_964579515.1. Taxonomy (GTDB): domain Bacteria; phylum Bacteroidota; class Bacteroidia; order Bacteroidales. Next base: position 34,214 of record CAZOHA010000029.1, read on the forward strand.
CCCGCAGTTTGAGCATACCGGGCTCCCTTCCGTACAGGGTGGCCTCTTCCTCTTCATCGAGCTGCCAGATACCGGTCATGTCGTAGTCATAAAATACCTGTACGGGATGTCCCACGAACCATCCGTTTCCGATATCCTGTTCCACTCCCCCCACCAGGAAGGTGATCTCCTCGGTGTTGGCTGCGAAAGTCAGGTCGGTGCTCCAGGTGAAGTCGGGCGAACTGATATTCACGGTTCGGAGAGTCACTTCGACGCCCTGATTCCTGGTTTCCCCCACATTCTGAGTAATTTCGGGCACTGCCGAAGTGGGCGGGAGGGTACGGTTCTGGATCAGGTCGGTCGTTTCGGTCCGGTAAAGTTCCACCGAACCACTGATCCGGTTACGGAACAGACCGAAATCCATACCCAGATTCATTGCAGCAGTGGTCTCCCAGGTCAAATCCGGATTGTCGAGGTACCCGGTGCGGTATCCCAGGTAGGGTTGTGATCCGAACTCATAATAGAGGGGGGTGCGGATGATGGAACCCAGCGCTGCATAGGGGGCCACCGACTGATTACCCGTAAGACCGTATCCGAACCGGAGTTTCAGGTTGGACAGGGTCTCCACATTTTCCATGAAACTCTCTTCACTGATCCTCCAGGCTACGGAGGCCGACGGGAAAAAGTCCCATTTCTCGGCAAGCTGAGAGGCTCCGTCGTACCTGCCGGTAACGGTGGCCAGATATTTGCCCTGGAATCCGTAGTGAATCCTTCCGATGAAGGAAACCAGCTGGTTCTCTTCCAGCTGGAGAAATCCCTCGTCCCCGGCAGGGGCGATGAGGAGATCCTGCTGACCCGAATTCAGCGCCCACCACCAGGAGTTCCCCAGCAACAGGTCAGTAGCACCCTGGTAGGACCTTTCGATCTGTGAGGAGACCGTCTCGGTGGCACCGGTAAGGATCAGGTGGTGATCGCCGAAATAGCGGTCATAGGTAAGAATGTTCTGCCAGGTCCACCTGTAGGCCGATTCCATCGAAATTTCACCGGTGCTGAGCCTGTCCAGTCCGGGGTATTCCCCCCGGAAGAATCCTTCTCTGTTAAAACTCAGGTCGATATTGAAAGAGGACTTGAAAGTCAGATGGTCGAAAAGGTTCAGCTGTGCATACACTGTCGAGAAAAGGTCGGTCTGAGCGATCTCATTCAGGTAAACATCCGGATCCTGGTCGATGAGCGGATTGGAAAAAGGGACCCGGTCGTTGGGTTCCACCACCAGTGCACCGGTGGAATCGTAGGCGGAGGTGAGAGGGTTCATGTTGTAGTTAATTCCCCGGCCATCGATGCGGTTGGAATATGCAATGAAAGTGGAGTTACCTATGTTCAGGAATTCGGTCACTTTCGACTCCACATCTGCTTTGAGAGAGTAACGCTTGTAAGAATCGTTGGGGATGAAATTGTCCTCGATCATATGGTTGAGCGATACTCCGTAAATCGTCCGTTCGTTTCCTCCGGTAACGGAGAGGTGGTAGTCCTGCTGGGAACCGAAGTCTTCCGACTGCGCATCGATCCAGTCGAAGTCTGTTCCTGCCAGGTAACCCTCGTTTTCCCGCACCGACAGACCGGGGGTTACATCGATATCCGAATCGGGAGTGTCCCAGTCGTATTCCGGGCGTGTAATACGGAGGTAGTCCCTTGTCATACGAAGGAAATAGTCAGCATCCCCCAGGGGAACGCTGCCCAGCGGGGAGGTGATTCCGTAGTAGGTGTTGAAAGAAATCTGGGGAGCTCCCAGTTTTCCCTTCTTAGTGGTGATCAGAATCACCCCGTTGGCACCCCGTGATCCGTAAATGGCTGTGGAGGAAGCGTCCTTGAGAACCTCCATGGAAGCAATATCGTTGGGATTGATGTTGATATTACTGCCGTAGTCGATCCCATCAACAATGTAGATAGGGGCATTGGAAGCGGTCAGTGACCGTGCACCGCGCAGCAGGATACTGTAGCCCGATCCTGCTTCCCCGCTGCTGCGGACCATATCGATCCCCGCCACTTTTCCCTGGAGAGCCTCAATCACATTGGAGGATCTGGTGTCGGCTATTTCCTGCTCCGAGATAGAGGAGACAGCTCCTGTCAGGTCACTTCTTTTCATGGTACCGTAGCCGACTACCACTACCTCGTCCAACTGTTCTGAAGCAGTATAGAGCGCAACATTGAGTTCGGTCTGGTCGGTTATCTCGACATCGACCGGTTCATAGCCGATATAAGAAAAGTGCAGTTCCTCACCCGTGGAAGCATTGATCGTATAGTTGCCTTCACTATCTGTAATCGTCCCTGTAGTTGAACCTTTGACAGTGACATTGACCCCAATCAGGGGTTCATTCGTCTCCGCATCGGTCACTTGTCCGTTAATCTCCCGCTCCTGGCCTATTGCCGGTGGTGTCAGGAGAAACCCGAAAATGCCAAACAGCAATAAACGAGTCAGGTTTCTGAGTGGAGTAGGTTGTTTCATTGTATGAGTTTTAGCATAGGTGTAGTTTGGATAAACCTTTCAACCTGTTAAATTATATTTCTATCCCTCCTTTCATGTTTAAATATTGGTAAAAAGGGAGAGCATTTCTATCATCCATACGGATATGACACGGATAGTCAACTAATTATTGTCATTTCCTATACGCGATTCGTAGATTTCGAAGGTTTATAGAATCCTGTAAGCAATGGCCCCTTTGGTTCTAATAATTGACAGAATATGGCCGGGTAACTGTCAAATCTGTTTTCGGCAGGTATACCGGAAATCGTTTCTGAGTAACTTGGGACATTCATCCACTATGACAAAAATGAACACCCTGTTTCTAACCCCGGTTGTGATCTTTTTATGGAGTTTTTCGTGCCAGTTAAATGTCGCTGCATCCGATACGACTCGATACTCCCGTCTTATGGCTCATTCCATTATGGAGCGTCATCCGGAAGTGTACGGTGAATGGGATTATGTGACAGGGACTGTGTTGCGGGCATTTCAGGAACTATATCTCGTTACCGGTGATCAGAACTATTTCGATTATGTGCGGCAGACTGTAGATGCAGTGGTGGATGAAAATGGCCATATAAGCGACTATCGGCTTAGTGATTATAATATCGATGAGATCAAAGAGGGAAGTGTGTTACTTTTCCTGTACCGGCATACGGGGCAGGAAAAATACCGCATGGCAGCAGGGCGATTGAGGCAGCAGATGGAAGAGCATCCCCGTACCAGTGAGGGTGGCTTCTGGCACAAACTAAGATATCCCCATCAGATTTGGCTGGACGGCCTCTATATGGCCAGTCCTTTTCTGGCAGAATACGGCATACTGTTCGATGAGCCTGAGCTTTTCGACGATGTGGTCAATCAGATCGTACTGGCGGATAACTATACTTATGATACATTAAAAGGGATTTATTACCATGGCTGGGATGAAAGCAGATCGCAGGATTGGGCCGATCCTGTCACGGGCCGGTCACCCTCTTTCTGGGGCCGGGCTATGGGATGGTATGCCATGGCCATCGTGGATGTCCTGGATTTTCTGCCACATCAGCATCCCGGAAGGAGCAAGGTGCTGGAAATATTTCAGCGTTTCACCGATGGGATCCTGCCGTATCAGGACAGCACGGGAGTCTGGTGGCAGGTGATGGATCAGCCCGGAAGAGAGGGGAATTACCTGGAGTCCTCGGTGTCATCCATGTTCACCTATGCTATGCTCAAAGCGATCCGTCTGGGGTATATTGACACCACCTGCCATTCATCATTCAGCAGGGCCTATAAAGGAATTCTTGATCACTTCATTACTACAAACGCCGACGGAACCATCAATCTGACACATACCTGCAAGAGTGCCGGATTAGGATATGGGAGAGATGGCTCTTACGATTATTACGTTTATACGGCCACTCACCGGGAAAATGATGGGAAAGGCCTGGGTCCCTTCATTCTTGCGGCGCTGGAAATGGAGGATTCATTTTTTCCGCCCTCTCTTCTCCGGGTGACCTCCTTGGGTGCAGATAGTATTACGCTGAACTGGCGCGACAATTCCTCTCTGGAGAAAGGATTCCTGCTGGAGCGACATAATGGAGATACTATCGATTTTGTGGTCGAATTGCCTGCTGATCAGAATAACTACACCGACCGGGACTTCAGGGCCCGAAATTCTTACCGGTATTATCTGAGCGCATTCAATCTCTCAGACACCACCGTAGCTGTCGTTTCTCCATTGGTTACCACCCTCGGGGCAAACGGTGAACCAGGTTTCGCTGGCGAGCCGTATCCCGCAGATGAAAAGGAGGGCATTCCACCGGAGGTGTTGCTGGAATGGAAACCAGGTACTGGAAGTAAGTCCCACGATCTTTATTTCGGTACCACCTCACCGCCCCCATTCAAAGCAAATCAATCAGAGCCGGCCTATTTAGTAAAGGATCTGGATTACCGGACCACCTATTACTGGAGAGTCGATGAAGTAAATGATCAGGGCATTTCCGAAGGAGAGACGTGGAGCTTTACTACACTGGCTGCTCCACAGATGGTGGGGGACTGGGATTTTAATGCACAGGGAACCCAGATGGCTGAAGATCAAACCAGTTTTCAGAATCATGGTATTCTGATGGGAATGGATGAAACCAGCTGGCAGGAGGGTATAGTGGAAAAGGGGCTTTATTTTAACGGTATTGATCAATATGTGGAAATTCCGCATTCATCTGTCCTGGACTTTGCTACCGGAAGTTTCAGCCTTTCGTTCTGGCTGCGGCAGGATCCGGAAAAAGTTGAATATTCGAGGGAATATCGCTATTTGATAAAGGGCTCACACAATGAAGAAGGAGGTGCCGATCATACCGGAAAAAGATATGAAGTCTTCCTGAATCCGGTTTCCGACCAATTTCGCTTTTCCATCGATGATAATGTCACTAAAAGTGTAACCAGATCAGATATGGATCTTTTTGTCACTGGTAATTGGGTCCATGTTGCGGCTATTCGTGACCGGAGTGAGGAAGTAATTAAGCTTTTTGCCGATGGTGAGTTAAAATCAACCTCTGCTGACCTAACGGGAGATATTTCACAGGAAGAGTCCCTTTTCATCGGATTTTGCAAGGATTTCGGATCCCATTTCCACGGCTATCTGGACGAAGTGAGGATTTTTAATTACGCACTTCATCCGGATGAGATCAGAGAACTCTACCTGGAGGGGGCAAATGTATACTCAGAACACTCGGAATCGGTACTGAGACAAGATTTACACATCTACCCAAACCCCGTGGGCAAGACTCTTTATCTAATGCTTCCGGAATACAATCATGAGACTGTCGAACTGGTTCTTGTCAGCCAGGATGGTTCTGTCCTGGATCGATGGAATTATTCTGCCGGTCAGAAAAGTACCAGGGTTTTATCAATCGATGTCCCGGACCTTCAGCCCGGACTGTACCTGGTGCAGGTCAGGACATCTGCTGGTATTTCATCCTGCCGGATAGTCAAACAGTAATGCATCTCAGACATCTCTCTCTAGGCAACGATATCCACCTGCCTGCCGAAGGGAGCCAGGGCGAAGCTGGCCAGCTTGAAGTGCTGCAGGGCCCAGGGGATGCCGATGATCGAGATGAACAGAAGAAAACCGAAGACCACATGCAGGAGGGAGATCCAGAGGCCGGCGATCAACAGCCAGATGATGTTCAGCAGGGTAATGAGGCATCCCGGAAGTTCTCCTTTATTCACCTGGAAGGTCCGGCCGAAGGGCCAGAGGCAGAGCGATCCGATCTTGATCATCTGGAAACCGAACGGGATCCCGATGATGGTGACCATCATGGCCAGTCCACCGGCAAAGTATCCTATGGCAGTGGGCAGCCCCCCGAAAATCAGCCAGACCAGGTTCCCGAGGAAATTCACCTTTAGCTGGTGGCCGTCACTAACTGGTTCCTCAGATTGGCAATGAGTCCGAAGGTGGTCTTCAGGTCATTATTCCCTGAGATCTCGCCGATCGGTGCCAGGGCAAGGGTGGGCTTCACTTTCTGCAGCTGCTGGGAGAGTTCGCGAAGCCTGTTGAAGGTGTTCAGTACCATCATCCCTTCCAGCTGATCCTGCTGCCGTTCGAAAGCCTCATAGAGGATGCTGGTGGATGGATCGAGCTGATTCAGATAGATCACCAGCAATTCCCTGATATCGGCTTCCTCTTCCTGACTCATTTCGGTCGTATTCATTTTCTGCTGGAGCAGGTTGCTGGAGATATACACTTTCTCCACGAAAGAGCCGGTCAGAAAGGCCGTATGCACAAAGACCATCTCCTCTTCGGAAGTGTAATTCTTACTGTCCTCGAGCAACTGGTTGAACAGCCGGGTGATGGTGTCACGCTTCATGATGGTGCCTTCCAGCTGTTCAAGGGTCCATGAAGCAAACTGAGACTGGACACCGATGTATTGTGCGAGCTCCTGGGCAGCCTGGAAGGTGAGGAACATCGTTTCTTCATTCTCCCCGTAGTAATGGTATAAAACATCGGCCATGTAGATCCCCAGGTTGGCGGCTGCGATGGGGTAGGTGGTCTTATAACTGTGAGCGTTGTAGGGATCGTTGGCAAGCACCTCGTAATATTCCGCATTGACCATGTCCAGAATATTGAAAATCTGGTCCACGGAATTCAGGTTGGGCTCGATCGACTCAGCGGCGATAATATACGATTCCAGGTCGAATGTCTCATCCTGGGTAGCTTCCTGCTTTTTCTGGTTGCCTCCGCAGGAAGACAGAATGAAGATGGATAGAAAGATCAACAGGGTGGATTTGAACGCTTTCATTGTCAGGCAGAATTAAGTTATACTGAACAGGTAACGAATATATACAAATTATGTTTACATCCTTTGTCAAAGAATAAAAAAGAAAAGCTGTCCAGGCGGACAGCTTTTCAAGCCCTAAATCTAACCCTATTGTTAACCTAAATGTACCTGCAAAGGTTTGTGATTTGTTTCACGTAAAATATGAGATTTCTCATATTTCCCGAAAATTTTACAACTTTTTATGAATATTCTCCGTCACCACATGACCGTCGAACAACTGGATGATCCGGTGGGCTTTTTCCGCGTCACTGGGCGAGTGGGTCACCATCACGATGGTCGTGCCATCTTCGTTCAGTTCCGTGAGCAGGGCCATCACTTCCGATCCGTTGGCCGAGTCCAGGTTACCGGTGGGCTCGTCGGCCAGGATCAGCTTGGGATTGGTGACCACCGCACGTGCAATGGCCACGCGCTGCTGCTGACCACCCGACAACTGCTGGGGGAAGTGATTTTTCCGGTGGCTGATCTTCATGCGCTCCATGACCTCTTCCACTTTCCTTTTCCGCTCCGACGCACTCATTTTCAGATAGAGCAGGGGGAGTTCAATATTCTCGTAGACGGTCAGCTCGTCGATCAGGTTAAAGCTCTGGAAGACGAAGCCGATATTTCCCTTCCTTAAATTGGTCCTTCCTTTTTCTTTGAGATTGGCCACCTCGGAGGAATTGAACAGGTAGGAACCACCGGTGGGATTGTCAAGAAGTCCGAGAATGTTAAGAAGCGTGGATTTACCGCAGCCCGATGGGCCCATAATGGCCACAAATTCACCATCTTTTACCTCGATATTCACATTGTTCAGAGCAGTGGTCTCCACTTCGTCGGTGCGAAAGACCTTTACCAGGTCAACTGTTTTGATCATGGGTGTGATTTTAATTCAATTTGCGAATGAAAATGACAATCCATATGCCAAAACAGCTAACAGTCAAATAATCAGTTCATAAGCCAGATTCAGGCCATTCCCAAAGTGTTCACTTTTGAGACGGGGGTGTACGAATCCGAACGGTGCGGACACTTCAGGCGGGGGGTATCCTGACCGTGATCTTCTTTGCAATGTGAAGAGCGGTGGTCAGCGTATGAAGGTCGTCGTACAGTCTGCCATCGCCACCGGAGTGGTGGCTGCGGCCCAGGATCTCCATTTCGTACTCCCTGCCACGATCACCTGGATCGACGGTCACCCCGTAGACCACAGCCGGCTGACAGGAGGTCTTGTACTGCTCATCATCGGGGAATTTGTTATTGGTCCAGTATTCGTTCCAGTCCCAGGTCTGGTTGATTTCAAACAGCACCCGTACCGGAGAGTCGACAGGCTCATCGAGGCGGGTCCGGAGAATAAAACTTTTGGGCGGAGTGGAACCGGTATAGGCATCGGCAACCGGATTCACCGGTGTGGGGAGGTAATAACCGTATTGGTTCTTGATGCCACGACGGTGCGACCAGTAAGGAAGTGCCGCAGGCCGCTGGATCTCTCCCGGCTGCCAGAATCCTTCGGAACTGTCTCCGTGCCTGAAAATCCCTTTCCCGATCGATTCGGCGATAAACAGGGTCTGAATGAACCGGCCCTCATCATCCTCTACCCAGATGGCCATCAGGGGATGGTTATGGCCTTCGCCCCTGACCATTTCAATTTCGAGCAGGGGTCCTTCGCCCGACAAATTGGAGGTATATTGATCCGGAGTCTCCTCAACCGGAACACGGCTGGTGCTGCATGCTGCCAGAAAAAGTGCCAGCGGTATGATCATGATTTTCCTCATGGGATCGTTATTTTGATCGGTATGGGTTAGAACTCAATGCGGGTCAGAACTCTATGATAACACCCACAGTGGGCAAAACAGTACCCGCGGTGGTCCGGAGAATATTCATCCGGTAGCGTTGCAGCTCCAAAGGGTCTTCGGGGTTTTCAATAACGGGGTTTCCCTCGGCATCTCTTTCCCGGACCAGGAATTCGCTGCTCGGTGTTTTAAAATTATATACGTTCTGCACATCCGCATACAAATTAATAGTAATTCTGGAAAGAAACCACTCCTTGTCCACTCTCAGATCGAGTTGATGAAAGGGATCGAACCGGAGCTGGTTGAACCGGTTGAAATCCCGGGCCGGGAATCCCACCACATCCCAGTACTGCACCAGGGAGGATGTCTGCAGATCGATCGGTGTATAGGGCTGTCCTCCCACGAAACGCCATTTGAATCCCACCTGCCAGTTTCCCTTGAATTTCCGGAATCCATATATATTCAACAGATGGATATTGTCCCAGGAGGTGGGGATCCATCCCAGCGGCCTGAGTGACTCCTTCAGAGGATCGGTCTCACTGCGCACCAGCGTGTAGGAGATAGTCAGATTGGTACCCCACAGGTCGCGGTTCCGGTAGAGGAACTCCACGCCATAGGCCCGGCCTTCGGCGATCGATTCGACCGGTTCGTCTCCGAAGAGTCCGAAGTCGGCCCCCTTGCTTGCCAGGGAGATGGAATCGTTCAGCGAGAAAGGGTAGTTGTTGTATTTCTTGTAGAATCCCTCCAGGCTCAGTTTCGACTGTTCGTCGGGCAGCCATTCGAAACCGCCCACAATGTGATCTGCCTGGATATAGGTCAGCCCGTCCTTGTTCACCAGCCGCCCCTCCTCATCTTTATATCCCATGGTGGTATAAGCGGGCTCCTGGAAAAACCGCCCGGTATTGAAATTCAGGTACCAGCCTGTGGTCAGCTGATAGGAGGCGGAGAACCTGGGCGAGAGCTGGTTGATCAGATTCGACATGTTGTCGTTGTAACTGTTGGCATCGGCGCGCAAACCCAGGGAGAGCACCAGCCGTTTGGCAAGAAGTTCCTTGCTCACCTGTCCGAACGCTCCCCATTTGAACATGTCGAAAAAGGTTTCATTATCGAGTGTTACCGGGACCCCGTTGAAAAAATTACGGTTGAAGGTGCTGGCGAAGAATTTGGCATATTCGAAATTCACCCCATAATTCACCCGGAGCCCTCCGCTGTACAGGGAAGTGTGTTCGAACCGGAACTTATTCTCGATCTCGTCCGAATCGTAGGCCAGTGTCTTGAACTGCTCTTCCACAATGTTATTCTGGTACTTGACCGCTTCGTTGTGAAGGTAATTCCGGCTCAGCACCCAGGTATCGAATCCCTTCTCCCGGTAGTGCTTGTAAACCCCGCCGATGGCATAGGTCCACTGGAAATTCTCCGGCAGATATCCCAGTATGAACTGCTGTTCTTCCGTCTCATTGGCTTCCAGGTTCAGGTTGTTGTTGTCATAGGACCCGATACTGATCAGCGAGATCTCGTTCTTGTCATTGATGCGGCTCTTCACTTTCAGCTGGTAATCGTTGTATTTCGGCAGGAACGGGAGTTCGAGCGCCGCGAAGAGGAACTGGAGGTAGGAGCGCCTGACCGAGGCCACATAGGTGGTGCGGTCACCGATGGGTCCGTTGGCGGTCAGGGCCAGGTCAGAGGCACCGATGGATCCCCTGAAATTAAGCTTTTCCTGGTTTCCGTCCACCTGCGAAAGATCGATCACCGAACTGAGGGCATTTCCTTTGTTGGCCGGGAATGCCCCGGTGTAGAGATTCACCTCCCTCAGGAAGTCGGCATTGATAATGCCCACCGGTCCACCCGAAGCTCCCTGTGTGGCGAAGTGGTTGATGTTGGGGATCTCGATCTCGTCCAGGTAGAATGTATTTTCGCTGGGACCCCCTCCGCGCACGATCACATCGTTCCGCTGGGCCGGGGTTGAAGCCACCCCCGGATAGGACTGGATCACCTTGGAAATATCCCGGTTTCCGCCCGGTGCCTTTTCGATCTCCTCCAGGGTGATCCGCTGCAGGGAGACCGGGCTCTCTTTCACCTTCCGGAACGGAGAGGCCCTGATCACCACCTCTTCCAGCTCCACATTGGCCTCCTCCAGGGGGACCTCAATAAAAACCTTCTTGGCATTGGTTACCTGGATCGCCTCCGAGATGTAGGTCTCGAAGCCCACGGATGAGACACGTAATTCCACGAAACCCGGTTCGAGCCCCGTGAAGATGAATTTCCCGTCCAGGTCGCTGATCGACCCGATGGTGGTACCGAATATGGCGACGGTGGCAAACTCCACCGGTTCATTGTTCTTTGCATTGTATACCCTTCCTTCGATCACACCCTGCTGAGCATAAAGGTGTAAAGCATTTACCAACAGCAGGGAGGAAAATATGATTCGTTGAATAGTTTTCATTGTAACCGGGTTGTGATAAAGTGAGAACATATTCGGAAGGATTTTGTTCAACTATAAAATATCATAATTAAACAAACCGGCAGCCCCGGTTTTATGGGAACTTCGACCACGAAAGATGGGGGTACTTCTCTCTCATCTGCCTCTCTTTCCGGGCCAACTTTTCAGCCATCTTCTCATATTCCGCACCTTCCCTGGTGACCGGACGGTGCCGTTTCATCTCCAGCAGTTGCCGGATTTCCTTATTCAGGCTTCCGGCCTCACCGGTCAGAAGCGACTCCGCAAATTTTTCCCATATATAGCCGGATGCCTGTCCAGCCGGATGGAGCATATCCTCAGCATACCAGCGGTAATCGCGCAGTTCATCCATCAGGATCTCATAGGAGGGGAAATAGAAACATTGCTCCGGGAACCTTTCCACAAGCTTTTCGACGGCCAGCAGAAGCGTAGCCTTGCTTAACTGATTCCCATGAGCCCCGTCCTTCCAGTGCCGGACAGGGCTCACCGTGAAAAGTACCTTCAAACCGGGCTTCCACCCGAATAGCCCGTTGAGCAGGGAGTCATATTCCTCCACGATCTCTTCCACCGAAAGACGGGACCGCAGGAATTGATCCGCCGGCAATTTATGGCAATTAGATACCACCCGTCCATTCGACCGGAGGCGGAAGACCCATGCCGTGCCCCAGGTCAGGATCAGCAGTTCAGCCTCCCCCGGGGAACCTCTGTTCTCCTTTTTCGAACCCCTGTCCTCCTTCTTCGAACCCCTGTCCTCCTTCTTCGAACCCCTGTCCTCCTTCAATGAACCCCTGTCCTCCTTCAATGAACCTCTGTCCTCATTCAGGCAATTTCTGGCCTCCTCCAGGCCTTTGTTCATCCGATCAAGCGCCACCGATGAATCGATGGAAGAGAAAGCGGTGGAGTGATCAAACGAGAACCAGAGATCCCCGTTCCGGTCCAGGTCCTCTTTTTCATAAGAACGCTTCTCCATTGACACCTCCAGCACCCTCTTTACCGAAAGGGGGTTGTAGATGGTACCGAACGGATTGATGCAAACAGGAAACAGATACTCTTCCAGCCGCCGCCCCACCTCTTCGGTAAAACAGGATCCCAGCATCAACGTCGGACTGCGGTGATCGATCCGGAACGGATACTCCGGTATTTCAACTGGCGTTAACAGCTTCATCCCCCAAAATTACTCAATTGGTAGAGTGGGGCAAGCAATCCAACGGACTCTGCACATTGAATTGATGTTTCTGCAACACGTGAGTATAGACCATGGTGCTCCGGACATCCCTGTGTCCGAGAAGTTCCTGTACCGTCCGAATGTCATACCCGTCTTCTACTAGATGGGTGGCAAAAGAGTGCCGGAAGGTATGACAGGAGGCGTTTTTGTGGATTCCTGCATTTCGGATCGCTTTCTTCACCTCCTTTTGCAGAAAACTCTCGTGCCGGTGGTGTTGCTTCAATTTTCCCGAATAGGGATCGACGGCCGGATTCCTGGAGGGAAATACATATTGCCAGGCCAGTTCCCTGGGAGCATTGGGATACTTTCTTTCCAGGGCCAGGGGCATAGAAGCTCCTGCAAATCCTATCAGGGACAAATTCTCCTCCAGCCGGATCCTGACTTTTTCCATCTGCCTCTCCAGAGGTGGCACCAGAGATCGCGGGAGGACCGTTCGCCTGTCGTGGTCTCCTTTGCCGCCCCTAACAGTGATCTCGCTCCGCCGGAAGTCCAGATCCTTCAGGCGCAGGTGGAGACATTCCGTGAGACGCAGGCCGCTTCCATACAGAAGCGAAGCCATCAGATGAAATTCCCCATGAAGGTTCGAAATAACTGCCATGGCTTCCTCCCGGCTGAACACCACCGGCAGTCTTTTCCCCCTCCGGGCATATTCAAATTCAAATTCACCGGGAGAGACCTTCAATACCTTTTTATACAGGAATACCAGCGCATTCATCGCCTGATTTTGCGTAGAAGCGGATACCTTTCTTTTAACCGCGAGGTGCGTGAGAAACTCTGAAATCTCCTTCGCCCCCATCTCCTTCGGATGCTCTTTCCCGTGGTAGATAATAAACCGGTAAATCCATTGAAGATAGATCTTCTCGGTTCGGTAACTGAAATGATGGACCCGGATTACCTTTCTGACACTCCAGTAATTTTGGACCCTTATACATGGAATGCATATCCCACCCCCTCATTATTTGATCCTCCCTCATTAATGTGCCCAGAAAGTATTTATCGTAACAGCCATATCCCAGACCATAAAAATGCAGGCTTCACTATCCGGAAGAAAACAAACCGGATCTTGTCGAAAACACACAAACCGGCTTCAATCAAAACGCCCATTGATTGTAAAAGAATCGAAATCTTCGTAGATTTCTTGTTGCCAATTCTTTAATACAATGGGATTGACCCGGCGGAGCTTTAATAAGAACCGTAGTACAATGGATCAGCCCCATCATCAACCAGGCCTCAACCGGTCAGAGTCTCAGTCTCATTATTAACTTTATTCCACCAAACCACCAGATAACCCAACACCCAAAGCGTATTATACTGCGAAAGTCTGTATAGAATATGTTCTACTGTAGCAGAAAAATCATAAAATAGTAACGGCATGAAAAGCATTTTCAAAATCATCTCCCTTTTTTTCATAATCTGTTTTGTTGGGTGTTCAAAAGAAGACCCAGGTCCTGAAAAGGAAAAATTGGAGATCCCTCAAGATAAATTCGCATTTTACATGTTTGAAGGATTTAGTGATCGTGTCGATTTGCATACCATTACCCAGGACACCATAAAAGGATTTGTAAAGTGCTTTGTGGACTATAAGGACATTATAAGCTATGATACAGCTACGTTTAAGTATGAGATTACCGGGGTAAGTAAAACCAACATTGATAGTTTGATGTTTGGTTTCATGTGGCCAAAACCTGTAGCCGCCATTTCCGAAGGCCGTATCCTATTCTATGCTGATGTCAGGTCTGGTGTAGCCTCTTCTTTTCCCGACTATTTCTATTTGGAACCATTGTCCTTTGGCCAAAACGGGAAGGGATTTCTGGAATTCCGTTTTCCTCCAACCGGGGTTAGCGAAAATGATCTGGATCCCAGAATAAATCCTGAAATGCTTGAGATATTCAGCGGTGATGGCAAGTTAGTAGATTGAATGGCGCTAACATATTGCAGACATACAGTAGAACAAATCACTAAAGCCGACCGCTAACGCGTGGCACGTACCTTGCAATCTTCCTACAATAAAACTGGGTTGAATTCCAATGCAAAGTGCGCGCCACGCTACGGCGGCTTAGTTCCACCGTTCTACATACCATAATAAGTGAAGGAAAAAACTGAGAGGTACATTTATTTAGAAGTTGACAGCAATTTTAACCGAAAAAGAGAAATAGTCATGAAATCACAAAGAATCTTAGATGTTATAATTCTCCTGATTTTAATCAGCGCAAATAATGCTCTATCTCAAGAAACCTTTGAGAGTAATATAAATTATGGCAATAATGAACAAGCAGGTGCCTATATTGAGGTAAATGGTGTCAAAATATATTTCGAAACTTATGGGAAGGGTAGTCCCCTGGTTCTAATTCATGGGAATGGAGGGAATATTGAGGGGATGAAATATCAAATTGAATATTTTTCAAAAAAGTATAAAGTCATAGCTCTTGATTGCAGAGGCAGAGGCAAATCCGAATTAGGCAAAGATTCATTGACTTATATGAATATGACACGAGATGTAAATTCACTTTTAGAATACCTTGAACTGGATTCAGCATACATTGTTGGTAGAAGCGATGGAGGTATTATAGGGCTACTTATGGGTATCCATTATCCCCAAAAGGTTAAGAAAATTGCTGCATTCGGAGCGAATTTATGGCCTGGTTCATCGGCACTCTATTCTTTCGAAGTAAAAGGTGTACATGAATACAGATTACAAATAGAAGAAATGATATCCAAAGGTGATACTACTCAGGATTGGAATTTGTTAAGACAACGTATGAGACTCATGGAATTTCAACCAAATATTACAAAGGAGGATTTAAGGAAAATAAAAGCACCTGTGCTGGTCTTATCATGTGACAGAGATCTGATAATGGAAGAACATACCCTGTTCATCTATAGGAATATTCCTAAATCAAATCTTTGCATATTCCCGGGAGAAACTCACTGGATAACTAATACAAATCCAGTCCTTTTTAATAATACAGTAGCAAGGTTTCTAGAAGCTGAATATAAAGGAGAAGAAATTAGAAAATGAAAAATCTTCTACCAAAATTGTACAAAATGAAAATAGGACGTAGAACAAATCACTAAAGCCGACCGCTTACGCATGTCACACCCTTTGCAGAACCGAGCGAAGCGAGCTCATGAGTCACCGCAGGTGACGAATAACGGCAAAGCCCGCGCCACGCTACGGCGGCTTAGTTCCACCGTTCTATAGACTATTTAAATCATTTCATTGAATTATGTTCCATTATTCGTTAACTTTGTAGCATGAATAAGCAACGTCAGTTGATTTACTTCAGGGATTACTATTGGGCGTTCTTCAACAAGCAGTCTGGAAAGGTTAAGGAAAAGATTGACCAGGTTCTATATCTGATAACGGTTGCTGAGAAAATCCCAAAGAAGTTCTTTGATAAGATTAAAGGTTATGACGGCTTATTTGAGATTAGAATAGAATACAGTAATAACATCTATCGAATTTTCTGCTGCTTTGATAAAGGTAACTTGGTAGTGCTTTTTAGTGGGTTTCAAAAGAAGACACAAAAGACCCCAAAGAAAGAATTGGATAAAGCAGCACGAATAATGGACGAATACTTTGAGTACAAGAAGAAAGGGAAAGCTAAATGAAAGATATTAAGACATTTGACGAACATCTGAATGAGCAATATGGTAAAATTGGTACTGAGAAAAGAACTGATTTTGAAATAAAAGCAAAAGCTTTTGCCATTGGTGAAATCTTGCGTGAAGCTCGTAAGGAAGCCAAAATGACTCAGGAGGAGCTAGCACGTAAAACGGGAACACGTAAGAGTTTCATTTCTAGAATTGAAAATGGTCATAGCGATATTCAATTGTCCACATTGTATCGTTTAGTTGAGATTGGTTTCGGGAAAAAGGTCAACCTTACCATTGGCTAGTAATATCTTAAGCCTCATTACTAATTATTAGAGCCTGGGTATAGAACAAAT
>CAZOHA010000030.1:0-49193 GCA_964579515.1 uncultured Bacteroides sp.
GGGAGTATTGTGGCCACATGGATGCTGACCAGGAAGATCCTGGAGCACTGGATCGTCTGGGTGGTGGTGGACCTGATCTCCATGGGGCTTTACCTTTACCGGGGACTCTATCCCACCATGATCTTGTTTGCAATTTACACCACAATGGCTGTCATAGGTTATTACCAATGGAAAAGGAATCTTCATCCGCAGAAAAATACCATGCCAAAACCCTGAAGGGGCTGGAGCCCTATCTGGCGAAAGAACTATTGGCTCTGGGCGCCGAAAAGACCGAGGAGGTGAACAGGGGGGTCAACTTTTACGGAGGTCGGGCGCTCATGTACCGGGCGAACCTGGCCTCCAGGCTCTCTCTGAGAATACTCTTTCCCCTGTTCAGTTTCCGGGCCAGGGATGATTCGGAGCTGTACCGGAGGATCCGCCGGTACGACTGGTCGCAGCACCTCGATAACCGGAAGACTTTCGCCATCGACGGGGTGGTCCATTCACCCCACTTCTCCCACAGCCATTTCGCCGTGCAACGGGTCAAGGATGCCATTGCGGACCGTTTCCGGGAGCTCACCCACCTGCGGCCTTCCGTGAACAGGAACCATCCCGACATACTGATCAATCTGCATATCTCGGGCGACATGGTCACTCTGTCGCTCGATACATCGGGATCCTCCCTTCACAAGCGTGGTTACAGATCGGGGAATTTCGAAGCCCCTCTCAACGAGGTTCTGGCCGCAGGCATGATTGCGATCTCGGGGTGGAACGGTGATACTCCGTTCCTCGATCCGATGTGCGGGTCCGGAACTTTAGCCATCGAGGCGGCCCTCATGGCCAGGAACATACCACCGGGAATACACCGCAAAGAATTCGGATTCGAGCACTGGAAGGACTTCGACCGGGACCTCCTGGAACATGTAGTCAGACAGCTCCCCGGAGAGAGGGAGGTGAAGGTGCCTATTGTGGCCAGGGATAAAGATCCGGAGGCCGTTGCCATTACCCTGCGCCAGCTCCGCCAGATGGAGCTGGCAGATGCAGTGAAGGTGGAACAGGGAGATTTTGAGGAGGCGCCCGGATCGGATCCCGGAACCACTCTGATGATCAATCCTCCCTACGGAGAAAGGATGAAGTCCGGCGACCTATTATCACTGTACCGGATGATGGGCACCGTACTCAAGCACCGGCATCCCGGAACCGATATCTGGATCCTATCCTCCAGCAAGAAGGGACTCTCCGGTATCGGCCTCCGCCCGGAAAGCAAAAAAGTCCTGTACAACGGTTCCCTGGAGTGTACTTTTGCCCATTACAGGACCTTTGCGGGGACCTGGAAGGAGCGTAAGGAGAGGGAAAACCGCTCATGAAAAAAACGGTGCTTTTCATAGTTTTTTTGGGGTGAGCGCCAATTTTTATCTATATTAGTTACTGAAACATTTTTTTTATATTTGCTGTCCAGGTCAGTGAATTTCCGGTCAATTAAAAAATGCCCTAAATGAGCTTTGATGTCAACGAGTATTACTCCAAGCTGAATGGCGGGGAAGTATTGATGGCCTTCAAAGGGAATATCTCAAGCGAGCTCATCAGCAATGTATTGGAAGTTGTGGAGTCCCGAATGGACGAATACAATGAGAATTCCAAGATCCGAAAGAAAGTTTACAACGTACTCGTAGAAAGCCTCCAGAACCTGTACCACCATATTGAAATTTTACCGGAACCCATGCAGGATGAGTATGATGCCAAGTTCGGCATGCTGGTGGTTTCCAGGAACGACAGCAGGTACAAAATCTCCACCGGGAATTTCGTCACCCAGGACAAGGTGGATGTCCTGCGGAACAAGATCGACAAAATCAACTCCATGGGCAGGGAGGAGTTGAAGGACATGTACAAATTCATTCTCAATCATCAGCGATTATCGGAGAAGGGCGGGGGAGGACTGGGACTGGTGGATATTGCACGAAAGACCGGGAATAAGCTGGAGTACACCTTTGAGAAGTTCGACGATATCTATTATTTTTTTAACCTCGATGTTTACATCGATATATCACAGGGATCTTAACAGATAAAAAGTACAACATGGAAGCTCTTTCGATTGAAGGAACCGCTAAAACTCCGAGTGTCAAGTTTGACGGACAGGAAGGTGTCATTGAGATTAAAGGACGGTCGATACCCGAGAACTCAATTGAATTTTATAAGCCACTGGTGGAGTGGCTGGAGGAATACAGTGCTGCTCCCCTGGAGCTCACCCAGGTCAATGTACAGCTGGAATACTTCAACACCAGTTCTTCCAAATGTATCCTCGATGTCTTCAAGAAACTCGAAGCGATCCACAAAGGAAAGAACGAAGTGATCATCAACTGGTACTATGAGGAGGATGACGAAGATATGCTGGAAGCAGGTGAGGATTACGAATCGATCATCCGGGTTCCTTTCAAGATGATTGAGATTGTCGAATAGCAGGCCCCCGTAAGTATACCAAGAGAAAAGCTGTCTCCAGAGGCGGCTTTTTTTATGAAGTTCTTCTCTGTTCCCTCCGATAAGCAACCGCAGTCCGGATCCCGCCTCGCTTCAGTTCCATGCATCCTGTAAGGAGAGTTAATCCTGCGAAGAGGAGCTTCCATGGTCTTCCCGGGTCCGGAAAAGCCTGGTGCTGAAGATACGCTCACCCTCCAATTCCAGATCTGCGATCATCTCATACTCCGAGGGCTCCTCAGGAATGATCAGGCTAAAGGTGATCTCATTGGACCCGGGTCCCTCCACCCTGACAGATTTTTGCTGCCAGTGGAGGAGGTCGTCCTCCCTGAGCAGGGAGAGGGTGACTGCCCCTTCCCATGGTGCGGTGAGGTCGTTGATCACCACCACGGGAACCCCGATGGTGTCGCCGCCGGGGAACCTGTTTTCCCATCTTCCGATCATGATCCCCACCGGGGAGAAGGAGGGGAGCACATATTTTTTAAACCCCGGCTGCAATACCAGGTTTTCCACATCCGACCATTCGTCCGACACCTGGCTTTTGGGCTCGTTGGGCCGGTCGCAGGTGAGTATGCAGAAATGCTGCACTCCGGCGATCTCTCTTCTGCTGCGCCAGTATTCGGTCATTGCAGCCACAACCCTGCCTCTCCGGTCCCACCGTTTTTCCGGGGTGTCCAGCTCCGGGAAGTATCTCCAGAGCTCCTCGGCGGCCCATGCAGGACTTCCGTTGCGGTAGAGCCAGATCCAGCCGTATTCATTGATGATGGTCGGGTTGGGGTAGGGGGTCCCGCCGGGTGAAGGATCTTTATTGCCGGGGTCATTGAACGGCCGGGGAGAGATGCTCAGTTCATTGTGAAGGAGCCCCTTTTCCGGCAGCGGAGGGCGGGCCGCCGTGGAATCGGAGTCCCAGGGGGGCCTGATGGCAAAGGTTCCCTGATTGGGATGGGCGAATATATAGGGATGTGACTCGATCACATCGCCCGGAGCCTGAGGAGCGGAAAATCCGTTGTCCCAGGGTCGGCCCGACAGGTCGAGATGCCTGACCATTCCGATCGCCTTTCCGGTCTCCTCCAGGACGGTCTCGTTCTGGGCATCCCAGATCACCACCGAGGGATGGTTCCACCGTTCCCTCATCCAGGCCCTGTACTCTTCCGCAAGCACCGTTGCCCGGTGCCTTCGCTTCTCCTCTTCCGACCACGCCCCCCAGAGCGGGTATTCATCCTGCACCAGGAATCCTTTTTCATCGGCTGTTTCGTACCACTGCTCCGGTGCGAATCCCACATGAAAACGGTAAGAGTTCCAGTGCATCCCGCTGAACAGGTCATGCAGGCCGGAAATCCACGACCGGTCCCAGGGAAGATCTTCACGGGAGCGATCCTCAAAGAACCGGTGGAGGGCCACATTGGTCCCTCTCAGGTACAGCGGTTCATTATTTAAGAGTGCCAGTTTCGATTCCGGATCGAATGTGAATTCACGCATTCCGAAGGTCACCTCCCTGCGGTCTCCCCCGGTTTCCAGCGTCAGAACGTAGAGGAATGGATCACCGGGCGACCATAGCCTGCATCCGGGAAGTCCGATCTCCAGAAAGAGGGTGTCAAAAACCGCTCCTTCACTGCCGGGTTGGCCGGTCCGGCCTTTTGCAACCACTCTTCCCTTTTCCTTCTCCCGGACCCGGTAGCGGAGACGGTATTTTTCGCCAGGGGTGTCATTTTCAAGCCGGACGGCCACGCCGATCTTTTCGTTGCGGATATCCGGAACGATCTGGATGTTTTCGATCAGGGGATAGCTGCCGGTATAGAGTTCCACCCGGTCGTAGATGCCGGGGTAATAGAGCGATTTCTCCACATCATATCCATAGGGGATCGTATCGGGAAGCACCCCCGGATGGGCCCCCACCCGGACCAGGATCTCACTGGCGGAATCCCGGTGCAGGTAAGGACCGATCTCGAAATAGCCGGGAGTGAAGCAGTAATTGTACTTCCCTGCAAAACGGCCGTTCACAAAGACCGCATGCCCGAACTTCGCCTTATGGATCTTCAGACGGGCAAATTCGAAAGATTTTCCCGGGGGACTGATCACTTTCCTGTACCAGAAATAGTTCCGGCCGGCGGTCCTGTGACCGGCGCTGTCGAAAACCGGCCTGGCCAGGTCGGCCAGTCCGGGAACCGGAATGGCGGAATGAAAACTCCCGGGAGGAAGGGTATCGACCGACTCCCCGATCTCCCACCGGCCATCCAGAGAACGAATATCCGGTCCGCTCCGGCTGCATGCCAGAGACCATATCAGCAGAAAGAGCAGGAGGACCGCTCCACCTGCCGGATGATATGGAGAGAGGTTATCCACTATCTTTTTCCGGGACCATTGCGCTCTGCCAGATCGAGCAGCCTCTTCAGCACCCGGAAGTAGAGCATGAGATAGAGGATCAGTGTCATGAACCAGATCACTCCCACGTTGACCCAGATGGTGGGAAAGTAGTTTCCGAACAACATTTTTCGCGGGGCGTAGAAATGGGCCTTGATAAAACGGTTGACGGGATCCAGGTAGATGGGATCCCGCTTCTGAATCATGTCACCCTTGTATTCGGTGAAATAGTCGAAGGTCTTATTATTGGTGACAAACTCCTCCAGGCTCTCATTGGTATGCTTCCTGCGCAGTTTTTTATACTCTTCCATGTCGAACTGCTGGGTGATCCGGTTGATCTCGGTCACGGCAGCCTTGAAGGTTGCCGAATAGAAGCTTTTCAGTGTGTCGAGATAGGCACGGGTATAATCGATCAACTCCTGATCGAGGGAAGATCTGGTGAGTTGTTCTACATTTTTCAGGGAGAAGGTGGGCGCGGCCGGGTAATACCGGTGGAGGATCATTCGTTCCCGGAATTCGTCACCAATTTCTGTCCTGATTGTCAACAGATTATAATCCACCGCTTCGCTCTGTTCGCTGCTGTCGATGTTCTTCTCCACAAACGCCAGCTTGTTTAGCAGCTCCTTCACAAGGAAATTGGCTTTCAGATTGGCGTTGCTTCTGAGCTTTCCCCAATGGTAGAAATGCTTCTGGTATTCGTTATGGACAAACTGATAGGTGGTGAGACCCTCATATGCCCAGCGGGCGGTGATGATCTCCCCGTAAAACGGTATGCGTTTCGGGGAGGAGATCTGGGGATTCAGGTTTTCGTATTTGACGATAATCCCGCTGAGGATGATCTGGGGGATCACCAGGAAGGGGATGAGGATATAGATGGTCACCACCGTTTTGAAACTGTCCGAAATCAGCAGCCCCATCACATTGGCCATGGCCCAGGAGGAGAAGAGCACAATCCAGTATTCGAGATACATGCCGCGAATCCCCATGATGGTGTTGCCGATCAGTACAAAAGTGAGCGCCTGGATGGCTGATAGCATGAACTGGACTGCCACCTTGGAAAGCAGGTAGCTGGAACGGCTGAGGTCCAGGAAGGCCTCCCTTTTCAGGATCTTCCGGTCCCTGATGATCTCCTCCGCACTGACGGTCAGTCCCATGAATATCGCCACGATCACGGACATGAAGATATAGACCGGCAGGTTATTGTTCTCGGCAAGGGTATAGCCGATCTGATTGAATTCATCCGGATCAAAATAGCGCACGATAAAGGAAAGGAGGAACGCCAGCAGGGGGGCTTCCAGGAAATTGACCACCAGATACTGAGTATCACTCAATTTTTTGAGTATATCCCTTTTGAGAAACACTCCGAACTGCTTCAGTTTCCCCGGGACCTTAAAAGAGATCTCGGGCAGGTCTTCCCGGCCGGCAGATTCGCGGGCCGATTCCCGGTACTGTTCCCTGAAATGATCACTCCATTCACGGGGAGTGATCTTCCGGGTATGGGTCAGTTTCCCGAATTCGTCCAGTACGCTGGTCTCCACGATGTTGAATACCTGCTCGGGATTGACATTTCCGCAGGTGGGGCATTCACTCTCATTCCAGTCGGCAGCCTGGACTTTCGATTTGAAATACATGATGGAATCGATGGGATTCCCGTTGTATATCAGGTACCCGCCGGTGTCGAGGATCAGCAGCCGGTCGAACATTTTGAAGATATCGGAAGAGGGCTGGTGTATGACCACGAAGACCAGTTTACCCTTGAATGTGAGTTCTTTCAGAAGATCCAGGATATTCTCACTGTCCCTGCTGGAGAGTCCGGAAGTGGGTTCGTCCAGGAAAAGCACAGCCGGTTCACGGATCAGTTCGAGTGCAATGTTGAGCCTTTTGCGCTGTCCGCCGCTGATCTTTTTATTCAGGGGCGATCCCACCAGGATATTCTTGATCTCGTAGAGCCCGAGGTTTCTTAAAACCCGGTGAACGGCCTCCACCAGCTGCTCCTCGGTATAATTATCGAAGCAGAGTTTGGCATTGTAATAGAGGTTCTGATAAACAGTCAGCTCCTCGATCAGCAGGTCGTCCTGGGAAACGAAACCGATGATCCCCTCTATGCTGGGATCGCCGCTGTGGATATTTACACCGTTGATGAGCACCTTCCCTTCGGTCGGCTTGTTGGCTCCGTTGAGCACATTGAGAAGGGTGGACTTCCCCGCTCCGCTGGCACCCATGATCCCCACCAGGCGCCCCGACTGTTCGGTGAATCCCACATCGTGCAGTCCCACATCACCGCTCTTGAACCGGTAGGTGATGTGACTGGCCTGGAAGACAATTCTCGATTTAACCCTGTCGCCCACGAAAAGTGAGACCACATCGCTGTAGTAGACCGGGCTGATCTGCTGGTTCCTCAGAGATGAGCCCGTGTTCAGGGGATAACTCTTCAGCGGTTCCAGAAGCTGGCCGTTCATATAGAGTTCAGCCTGTCCCACGTATTTCACGAAATAGAGATTGGCCGAATCCACATGAATGAACCGGATCTGTCCCACCAGGTTCTCCCGGTAAATATGCTTTGACCTTCCTCCCTTACTGGCTGCCTTTCTGCTGTCCACCAGGAGATATTCCGGCCGCTCTTCCAGTCCGTCATCGGTAAGCACGAACCTTCGGATGGAATCAAAATCCCCTTCGGGGATGTGAAAAGTATCGGCCACGGTGGCTATGAACTCCATCTCCTGGGAGGCCAGGTCCTGTGACTCGGATTTGATGAATTCCAGCAGCTGGAAGAGTACGATCACCTTCTGAGGCTGGGCCAGCTCCTCGTTGATGGCTGTGCAGATCTTGAGTACCCTGACCGACCTTCTGGAGAGAAGCCGTTCCTTTTTGGTGACCTTGGCATCCTCCTCCACCACCTGGCCATAATAGTCATCAAAAATCTCCAGGTACACCTCCACCAGTTCCTGGTTCAGCTGCCGGCTCAGAAAGGATTCCACCACAAGCCTGCGCTCGGAGGCGTTACTGCCCGGATGCGAGATAATGGCAAAAAGCTGCATCAGGGCCTTCAGGATCTCTTCACTCATGGGGAGGCTGGATTATCCAAGATTATCCGAATATAGCAATTTATCGAGAATCTGGGTCTAAAGCCACAGGTAGATCACCAGGAAAATGAATGGTATCAGAATTCCGGCGAGGGTAAGAAGCCCTCCCCTTCCGCGGAGCCCCTTCTTTCCTTTCACCAGGAAGAGGCCTGTAACGGCCAGAATGACCAATCCCGCGGCGTAGAGATCTGAAAACCAGGTCCAGAGTTTTTTTGGCTTGTTGTAATGAAGATAGTTCAGCTCGCTGAAGAACGGCCGGCTCCGGACCCGGGTCAGGGTGATGGAGCCGGTCGCAAGCTCCACATCGATGTGCCCTCCCCGGAGGTAGATCATCATATGACCGGGGGAGGGGAGGAAATATTGCTTGAAGTTTTTCTCCTGTCCGGTCATTGCCAGGATCTCCTCCACCAGGTCCCTGCCTGCTTCCCCGCGGTCAATACTCTCCGGATAGTGAAATTTTTCCGAACGGCTGATAATGCCCGGATCCCAGTGGCGTGCCACAAAATGGTTGAGGGCTATTCCGGAGACCCCGTAGATAATCGACATTCCGAAGAAGAGATAGCCCAGCTCACGGTGGATCCAGCGGTTCCACTTATTCCAGTTCATCGAAATTACCGGACCAGCTCGCGGAATTCGGTGGCCTCGATATAGTAATCGGCTTTTTCCGCCTCGGTGTGGGACATTTCCTGATCGTGATGCGCCTGGGACTCATGGTCGGCCAGGTGCTCCTCCGACTGCTGGGCATTGAGCATCCTGAAGACACCCCGGAAGGCCACTTCGGAACCTTCCAGCGCGATCCCGAATTCATCGATCCCGCCGCCCGGTTCGATCCTGATCTGGGCCTCCCCGTCCTCACCTACTATAAAACATTTCTGCCCGCCGTGCCTGCAGACGTGGGTCACCATTCCCGATACAGCCACCTCTTTTCCCTCGTATTCGGAAGGGTAGGCCAGCATCTCCTCAACGGTGGCCGAAATCACTTCTTCCATCTCACCGGCCTGTGAGGCTTCTTCCTGTTTATTTCCCCGGCCGCAGGATACCATCAGAAGGGAGGCGAGTCCCCATAACAACCATTGTCGCTTCATCGATCTTTGATTTATCTATTTGTGAAACTTTCCAGACATTCGTCAAGATTTGTATATATCTCGAAAACGTGGTGGAGCTGGAGCAGGCTGAACAGTTGCATCACCTCCTTACCCGCGTTACAAATTTTCAATGTACCATGATGATTATCAGCCTCTTTAAGAGTACTCAAAAGGAGACTGAAACCTGAACTGTCGATATAATGGACGCCATCCAGATCGAAGACCAGCCTGGTGCCGGGACGTGAAAAGAATTCAATCAGCCCGGCTTTGACCTCTTCGGCAGTGTAGGAGGTGAGCCTGTCCGTGCCTGACAGCCTCACTACGTTCACGTCGTTTATGATCCTGCTTTCCAACATCGACAGTTTAAACGGCTCCTTCGAGTTCCTCGATGGCCAGTTTGCTCTGATCCAGGAACTCACGGATCATTCCTTCATAACGCTCCACCTCTTTGCCTTCATGGGCAAGGGTTTCAAGTTCTTTCAGCAGATCAGCCACCCGGCCCATTCCCATTACTGAAACGGACGATTTCGCTTTATGCGCCATCTTCGCGAGACCCTCATAATTTCCCGATTCGAGCAGACCCGGCATCTGCTGACTGTACTCATCGATCTGTTCCCTGAACAGGCCGATCATTTCGCGGATAAAACCCGAATCGCCGCCCGACATGGTCTTCAGATAGTTCAGGTCTGTGATCATACAGCAAAGATAGTAGGTTGAAAACTTCCTTCTACCGCTAAAATTATTTATTTTATTTTTAGAATGGAAACCTTACACCCTTTTTTATCAAAGGTATGGAGATGTGCAGATTGCGTATGACAGTTATCCTGGCGGGGCTGTCGGGCTGGGTATTCCTTCACGGTCAGCCTTCTTTCAGTGAACTGAGAGAGCGGAACCAGACCTATAATGAAGGGATCGGCCTGATCGTTCAGCGCCAGTACGAGGAGGCAGCAATGAAATTTACCCGCTGCCTGGAGCTCGATTCTGCCTTCCCTGCCGCTTATCTGCAGCGCGGCAGGGTTTGGATCGAATGGGGCGCACCGGATGAGGCCATAAACGATTTCAACAGGGCACTGGAATACGATCCCACGTTCGGGAAAGCCTGGTTCTACAAAGGCTACCTTCTATACGAACCTGATTCGACCGATGCGGCCCTGGAGTGTTTCAACCGGGCCCTGGAGACCGGATACACCCACCCGTGGGTATACTATTTCAGGGCCCTGGTCAGGATCGGCGGTGAGAAGTTCGGAATGGCCATGAACGATTTGAACAGTGCCATCGCCGCAAGGACCGATTTTGCGCTGGCCTACCATGAAAGGGCCGGGGTGAAGAGGATGACCGGTGATCTTCAGGGCGCTCATTTCGACTATCAGACTGCCCTGGAGTACCAGCCTCACTTTCCACTGGCTTACAACAACCGGGGATCGGTCCGGATTCTTCTGGGAGATTATGAGGGAGCGGTGGCCGATTACACGGCAGCCATCAGACAGGATTCCACGATGGTTATCGCATGGAACAACAGGGGTTACGCCAGGAATTTCCTGGGGGACACCGAAGGGGCGCTGAAGGATTTCGATTCCGCCATTGCCCGGAGTGACGGATACTCGCTGGCTGTGATGAACAAAGCCTCGCTGCTGGCTGCCAGCAACCAGGTGACTCCTGCCATGTCTCTGATGGACGAGGCGGTGGAGGAGCAGCCCGGCAAGGCATTGCTCTACCTGAACAGGGGACTGATCCGGGAGATGACGGGAGATCTGGAAGGAGCCTGCGAGGATTGGCAGAAAGCAGGGGAACTGGGTTCCATGGAAGCAACAGAATATCTGAAGGAATGCCAAAAATGACATGGAGAAGATGACAAGAATTTGGATCGCAGCAGCATTTCTCCTCACATTTGTTCCTCTCCTTCTCCGGGGCCAGGAAGATGTGAAGATCAGAAAGAGTGAATTCCGAACGGGGATTGAGACCGGTTTCAGTGAGGCCTGGAAAAGCATCAAAAAAGGCGATCAGTTTTTCAGGGAGGGGGTGGGCACCTATGACCTGGCCCGCGATCTTTACCTGTTTGCCCATCTCTACAATCCCGAAAATGCGGCTCTGAATTACAAGATCGGAGCGTGTTACCTTTTCACGGATGAAAAGTATGAGGCCATTGAGTACCTGAAGAAAGCATATGAACTGGATCCGGAGGTGAGCCGGGACATCCATTTTCTCCTGGGGAAGGCTTACCAGCTGGTACTGGAATTCGATCAGGCCGTGGAACATTTCAATGCCTTTTTGCAAAGTCTGGATGAGGATCAGAAGCTGGAGTATGCCGACATTATTACCAAGCATCTGGCTGAATGCCAGCACGGCAGAGAATTATCGCAGAACCCGGTGAGGGTGATCATCCAGAATCTGGGCGAACAGGTGAATTCGAAATACGATGAGTACAGCCCGGTATTTGCCTATGGCGATACCGCGCTCTTTTTCACCTCCCGCAGACCCTCCGGCAAATCGAAACGCAATCCCGTCGACAACAAGTTCAACGAGGATATTTACCGGGCACCGGCGGAGGGCCGGGAATTCGGAACCGCCATCAGGCTGGACAAGCCGTTCAACAGTAAACACAACGATGCTGTGGTGGGGATGAATGATCAGGGCAGCACGCTGTTATTATATAAAGGACATATCAGCGGCGGTCAGATCCGGGAATCCACTTTTCAGCCGGAAAAGGGTCAATGGAGCACTCCTTCCAACCTGAGCAGGAGGCTGAACAGCAAAGAGGGGGAGACCTCCGCCACCCTTTCACCCGACGGCAGGGAGATCTACTTCATTTCGAGAAATGAAAAGCTCACCACCGGGGGGAAGGATATTCTGGTGGCCAGGCTCAATGAAAAGGAAAAGTGGGGCGAACCGGAGAACCTGGGCAGCCCCGTCAATACCGGATTTGACGAGGAGGGAGTTTTCATGACTCCCGACGGGCGATTCCTTTATTTCAGTTCCCGCGGACATAACAGCATGGGCGGGTTTGATGTTTTCAGGACCGAACGGGAGTCCGGAGGAGGATGGTCGGAGCCGGTCAATCTGGGATATCCCATCAACACTCCGGATGATGAACTCTTTTATGTCACCGACAGCGAAGGCCTTTACGGGTACTATTCGACGATCCGGGCAGGCGGACTTGGCGCCAGGGACCTCTACCGGGTCGTTTACCTGGGATCTGAAAAGGAGCTGATCTTCCGGATTGAGGACAGGCTGGTGGCAGGCCCCGGAGACAGGAAGAGGGGTTTTCTCAGTCCACCTGAGCCCATGGTGCTCGATACTACCTTCGTGGTCACCGGCCGTGTGCTGGACACCATCGACACATTCCGGCCGGTGGTGGCGAAAATGGCCTTTCTGGATCCCTCCACCGGAGAACGGGATGCCTTCGTTATTTCCGACACATCGGGAACCTATACGGCCAGGCTGCCCGAACCCAAAGTTTACGGGGTAGAGATCAATGCTCCCGGATATCTCTATTTCCTGGACATCCTCGATCTGACGGGTGAAACCAATGAGGAAAAACTGCAGCGTGATTTCTATCTCCGCAGAGTGGAGGTCGGTACGAGGGTGGTACTGGATAACATCTACTTCGAAACCGGTAAAGCAGTGCTGCGGCCCGAATCGTTCGATGCCCTCGACCAGGTATACCGGTTTCTGGAGAATAACCCGGGCATGAAACTGGAGATATCGGGTCATACCGATAACACCGGTTCGCTCAGGGTGAATGAAAGGTTGTCGCGCGCCAGGGCCAAGTCGGTGGTGGACTACCTGGTGGAACGGGGCATTCCGACCGAAATGCTGATCTACGAAGGATATGCGGACACTCAGCCGGTGGCCCCCAACGACACCCCCGAGGGCAGGGAAAGGAACCGGCGTGTGGAATTCAAGGTGATCTCCAAATAGGTCTGCTGCGCAGCAAGTCACATCCTCCCGGAAAGTGTTACATTTGTCGGTGTATTGATTAATGAAACAGTTTTTGTGTTGAAGCGAACAGTTTTCCATGAAAAACACCTGACTCTGGGAGCCAGGATGGTCCCCTTTGCCGGTTTTGAAATGCCGGTGGAGTATTCGGGTGTCCGAAATGAACATCTCCGGGTACGAAAGAACATGGGGATATTCGATGTCTCCCACATGGGAGAGATACGCGTCACCGGAAAGGCAGCTTTCGGTCTGGTCCAGAGGCTGACTTCCAATGATCTGGCCAGGCTTTCACCGGGGCAGGTGCAGTATACCTGCATGCCGAACGAAACGGGGGGGATCGTGGACGACCTGCTGGTCTATTGCTTCTCGGAACAGGAGTACCTTCTGGTGGTCAATGCCTCCAATACGGAGAAGGATCACCAGTGGATCACTGACCATAACAGCATGGGAGCTTCCGTGGAAAACGCCTCGGAACAGATCTCTCTTCTGGCTGTTCAGGGCCCTGCCGCCTCCGGCCTCGTCGGGCAACTCACTCCTGTCGATGTGTCGTCGATCCCCTTTTACCAGTTTACCATGGGTGAACTGGCCGGCGTGCCCGGTGTGATCATCAGCCATACCGGATATACGGGTGCCGGCGGATTCGAACTCTACATGGATCCTGCGTCGGGAGAGAAGATATGGGATGCCCTTTTCGAGGCGGGCACCGGGCAGGGACTTGTGCCGGCCGGTCTGGCAGCACGCGATACCCTCCGGCTGGAGATGGGATACTGTCTATACGGGAACGATATCGACGAGACGACCTCCCCCATCGAAGCGGGGCTGGGCTGGATCACCAAATTCACCGAAGGCAATGAATTCATCAACCGGCCTGCTTTGGAGAGGCAGAAGGCCGAAGGGCCCCTGCGGCGGCTGGTCGGGTTCAGGATGCTGGAGAGGGGTATTCCCCGCCGGCACTATCCCATTTTTGATTCCGGCGGTAACACCATAGGCGAAGTGACCTCGGGCACCATGTCGCCCATGCTGGAATGCGGGATCGGAATGGGATACGTGGAGGCGGGGCACTCGAAGTCCGGGGAGGAGATCCGTATCGGGATCAGGAAGAAGCAGCTGAATGCAGTGATCGAAAGGCCCCCTTTTTACAAACCCGACAACTGATTCCGGAGGATGCAGAAGCGGAAAATCGAAGTGTGCCTGTCACCGGCACTCTATTCTTATTACGAGAACAGGGAGGCTGTGGTGGTGGTCACCGATATCCTCCGCGCCAGCACCGCCATTGTGACCGCTTTCATGAACGGGGTCGACCGGATCATCCCGGTGGGCACCCTTGAAGAGGCAAAGGCCTGTAAGGAGAAAGGATACATGGTTGCTGCGGAAAGGGACGGAATAGTGCGTGATTTCGCTGATTTCGGCAATTCCCCTTTCAATTTCACCCCGGAGCGGGTCAGGGGAAACCAGATCGTATACAGCACCACCAACGGCACCCAGGCCATTCAACTCGCCTCCAGCGGAAAGAAAGTGCTCATAGGGGCCTACCTGAACCTCTCGGCTGTGGCCGGGAGGGTGCAGGAGGAGGGGAGGGACCTGCTGGTACTCTGCGCGGGCTGGAAGAACAAGTTCAACCTGGAAGACACACTGTTCGCCGGGGCGCTGGCAAAAATGGTACTGGAGGATGAACGATATGACACCATCTGCGATGCCACCCTGGGAGCGATGGACCTTTACCAGGTGGCCCGTCACGACATGATGGGGTACATCGAGAAGGTGGCCCAGCGCACCCGCCTGAAAAAGAACAACCTGGATGATGTAATCGGCTACTGTCACGAAGTGGACCGTACCGGTCACGTTCCGGTCCTGGAGAGGGACTACCTGGTTCTTCCGGCAGCGGATTCCAGGGGGTAAAGTTTTCCACAATAGTTGGAGGAGAGTCGGAGAGTGTGTATTTTTAGTGTTACACTAATAACAGAGAACAAATCAATCATTCAGCCACCAAAAACAGAACGATGAAAAAGCATAATTTCGCTGCGGGACCCTCCATTCTCTCGCCATACACGATTCAACACACCGCCGAGGGGATCCTGGACCTGAATGGCACAGGCCTTTCCGTGATGGAGATCTCTCACCGGAGCAAAGATTTCATGTCGATCATGGAAGAGACGCAGCAACTTTTCGTGGAGCTGCTGAATATTCCCGAAGGATACAGTGTCCTTTTTCTCCAGGGAGGCGCCAGCATGCAGTTCTGCATGGTTCCCTACAACCTGCTTCAAACAAAGGCGGCATACCTGGATACGGGATCCTGGGCCAGCAAGGCGATCAAGGAAGCCAGGCTGTTTGGAGAGGTGGACGTGGTCGCATCCTCCAAAGAATCCACCTATTCCTACATTCCGAGGGATTACCAGGTGCCTGAGGATGCCGATTATTTCCATATCACCACCAATAACACCATTTACGGCACCGAGATCAAAGAGGACCTGGAAGTGCCGGTCCCTCTGGTGGCCGATATGTCGTCCGATATATTCAGCCGTCCGCTGGATGTGTCCAGGTACGGCATTATTTACGGAGGGGCCCAGAAGAACCTGGCCCCGGCAGGGGTGACTTTCGTGATCATCCGGAACGATATCCTGGGAAAGGTGGAACGGTCCATTCCCACCATGCTCGATTACCGGACCCATATCGACAAGGATTCCATGTTCAACACTCCCCCCGTGGTGGCTATTTATGCCGCTCTCCATACCCTCCGCTGGTACAAACAGGAGGGGGGTGTGGAGGCCATGTACCGTCTGAATGTGGAGAAAGCTGCCCTTCTTTACGATGAGATAGACCGGAATCCCCTGTTCGTATCCAATGTCAGCAACGGGGAGGACCGGTCGATTATGAATGTGACCTTCATCATGAACGGGGAGTACAGGGAAAGAGAGGCCGATTTTCTGGCCTTCGCCACCGAAAACGGGATGTCGGGGATCAAAGGCCACCGGTCGGTGGGGGGATTCAGGGCATCCATCTACAATGCCATGCCCCGCTCCTCTGTGGAGGCTCTGATCGAAACCATGCAGGCATTTGAAAAACAGGTATAATCGTTACGAAATCATTTCAATTCATGGCAAAAGTTCTTATTGCAACAGTTAAACCCTTCTCCGGTGCGGCAGTGGCCGAGGTGAAAGGCATTTTCGATGAAGCGGGTTATGAAACTGAGGTCCTGGCCAAGTATCCGGAACAATCGGACCTGGTGAAGGCAGTGGCAGGCGCAGATGCGCTGATCATCCGCAGTGACCTGGTGGACCGGGAGGTTCTGGAGGCCGCGGAAAATCTGAAGATCGTGGTCAGGGCCGGAGCGGGATATGATAATGTGGACCTGGAGGCTGCCACCGAGCGGGGGGTCACAGTGATGAACACCCCCGGTCAGAATTCCAATGCAGTGGCCGAACTGGCCATGGGGATGCTGGTCTATATGAACAGGAACCGCTTCACTCCCACAACAGGGGCGGAGCTGCGCGGGAAGAAGCTGGGAATACACGCCTACGGATATGTGGGCAGGATCGTGGGGATGATCGGGAAAGGATTCGGTATGAAGGTTTACGCCTACGATCCCTACATCGACCCTGTGATCATCACCAACGACGGGGTGGTTTGCGAGGAGAGTGCCGAAAGCCTCTACAGCAAGTGCCCCTATATCTCGCTTCATATTCCTGCCAATTCGGATACGAAGCTTTCCATCGGATATGATCTGCTCCGGTCGATGCCGCAGGGGGCCACCCTGGTCAATACCGCCAGAAAAGAGGTGATCGACGAGGATGGATTACTGAAGATGTTCGGGGAACGGGACGATTTCCGTTACCTGTCGGATATTGCCCCCGATTGCCAGCAGGAACTGCTGGAAAAATATGGAGATCAGGTGTTTTTCACCCCCAAGAAGATGGGAGCACAGACGGCCGAGGCCAATCGCAATGCCGGGGTGGCGGCCGCCAGGCAGATCGTCCAGTTCCTTGAAAAGGGAGATACCACATTCAAAGTGAATTAACCGATGGCACAGTTGCATGCATTCAGGGGCTACCGGCCGCTCGGTGAACATGTGAGTCAGGTGGCTTCCCGGCCTTACGATGTGCTCAACTCCCGGGAAGCCAGAGAAGAGGTGAAGGATAATCCGCTCTCTTTCCTCCGTGTGGTGAAGCCCGAGGTGGATCTGCCGGAAGATATCGATCTTTACTCTCCCCGGGTTTATGAGAAGGGAAAGGAGAACCTGGAGGCCCTGATCCGGAAAGGAGCTTTCGTTCAGGATGATTCAGAGCTCCTGTACGTTTACGGGCAGACCATGTCGGGGAAGACTCAGTACGGGATCGTGGGATGCGCTGCCGTGGATGACTACCTGAACGGGGTGATCAAAAAACATGAACTGACCCGGCCCGATAAGGAAGAGGACCGGATGAACCATATCCGGGTGACCGGGTTCAACGCCGAGCCGGTATTTTTCGCCTATCCCGACCATCCCGAGCTGGATACCATTGTCGGTCAGGTGATTTCGGAAGAGCCCGAGTATGATTTCACCACCGGTGACGGGGTGGGGCACCATTTCTGGCTGATCTCCTCCCCCAGGGACATCAACCGGATTATCGAGATCTTCGACCGGGAGGTCGACTGCACTTACGTGGCCGATGGCCATCACCGGACGGCTGCCGCTGCGCTGGTGGGGCAGGAGAGAAGGGAACAGAATGAGGACCACCGGGGCGACGAGGAGTACAACTACTTCCTGGCGGTTCATTTCCCCTCCTCCCAGCTTACCATCATCGATTACAACAGGGTGGTGAAGGACCTGAACGGCATGACTTCCCAAGAGTTTCTGGAGGAGCTTCAGCAGTCGTTCCAGGTGGATAAGACGGGCCCCGAACCATACAAGCCTTCACAGTTGCACCATTTCGGCATGTATCTAGATCATTCCTGGTACTCCCTGAAGGCCAAACCGGGAACCTACAGGGATGAGGATCCCATCGGGTGCCTCGATGTGACCGTTCTCTCGGAGCAGGTGCTGGGCCCGCTGCTGAACATTACGGACCTGAGGAAATCAAAGAGGATCGATTTCGTGGGCGGGATCAGGGGACTGGAGGAGCTGAGCAGCCGGGTGGACAGCGGGGAGATGGCGGCTGCCTTCGCCCTTTACCCGGTCACCATGAAACAGCTGATGAATATCGCGGATAACGATATGATCATGCCCCCCAAGACCACTTGGTTCGAACCGAAACTGAGAAGCGGACTGGTGATCCATTCGCTGGATTGAGGATCTCTGAAACATGAGTATAAAAGAGAGATTACTGGATCTGAAAGCTGAACTGCCCCCGGAGGTGGTTCTGGTGGCGGTCTCCAAGACGAAGCCCGATGAAATGGTCATGGAGGCTTACCAGGCGGGTCACCGCGATTTCGGGGAGAATAAGGCACAGGACCTGGTGGCCAGGAGAGAGCGGCTCCCGCAGGATATCCGGTGGCACATGATCGGGCACCTCCAGTCCAATAAGGTGAAATACCTGGCCCCGTTCGTTCACCTGATACACGGGGTGGACAGTCTGAAGTTACTGAAGGTGATCCAGAAGGAGGGAGTGAAGAACGACCGTATGATCGATTGCCTTTTTCAGATCCATATCGCCCTTGAGGAGACCAAATTCGGACTTTCCGAAGAGGAGCTTGGGGAGGTCCTGCAGAGCGGGGCCTTCGGTGAGCTCACCCATGTACGGATCAGGGGAGTGATGGGTATGGCCACCTATACTGAAGATTCAGAAAAGATCAGGGAGGAATTCAGACGTTTAAAACGTATCTTTGATACCCTGAAATCGTCCCATTTCGCCGGCAGGGACCATTTCGATATCTGCTCCTTCGGAATGTCGGGCGATTACAGACTGGCTGTCGAAGAGGGGACCAGTATGGTCCGTATCGGCAGCCTGATTTTCGGACCCAGGAATTACTGAACATCCATTTTATGACAGACCTGACGACCAGTTATGCGGGGCTCCGACTGAAGAGCCCGGTCATTGTGAGCAGCAGCGGATTGTCCAATTCACCCGACCGGATCGTGAAGATGGCCAAAGCCGGAGCCGGAGCTGTGGTGATGAAGTCTCTTTTCGAAGAGCAGATCCGTTGGGAAGCGGGTGATCTCTCCGCGGCCAGTGATTATCCGGAAGCAGGGGATTATCTGCAGGCCTATTCCCGGGAGAATTCACTCGATACCTATCTGGCCTCTATCAGTAAAGCCAAGGAGAGTGTCGATATCCCCGTGATGGCCAGTATCAACTGTGTGACCTCGGCCGAATGGACCGGATTTGCCACATCCATTGAAGAGGCGGGAGCCGATGCCCTGGAGCTGAATATCTATTTCCTTCCCATCGACCGGAACAAGGA
Organism: uncultured Bacteroides sp.; assembly: GCA_964579515.1. Classification (GTDB taxonomy): domain Bacteria; phylum Bacteroidota; class Bacteroidia; order Bacteroidales. Next base: position 19,295 of record CAZOHA010000030.1, read on the forward strand.
TCCCAGGAGGTATGAAAAGGCCTATCTGGACCTGGTCTCGGAGGTGAGATCAAAAACGGATCTGCCACTGATCGTAAAGCTGGGCAGCGGATTCTCCAACGTCACATGGATGTCCTACCAGCTGCAACAGCGGGGTGTCAATGCCGTGGTTCTTTTCAACCGTTTTTATGCACCCGATATCGATACGGAAAATCTGACCTTTACCTCGTCGGAGGTGCTCAGCTCTCCGGCCGACCTGAGGGAATCGCTCCGGTGGATCGGCATCGTCTCCTCCCAGGTCACCAAACTGGATCTGGCCGCCTCCACCGGGGTTCACAGCGGCCTTGCGGTGATCAAGCAGATCCTGGCCGGTGCCGCTGCAGTTCAGGTTTGCTCCGTGCTTTACAGGAACGGCATCGAATACCTGAAGGATATCCACGCAGAGATGAAGAAGTGGATGGAGAAGCACCGGTACGGTTCACCGGATGAATTCAGGGGAAGAATGAATTACGGGAACCTGAAAGATCCCACCGTCTATGAGCGGGCCCAGTTTATCCGTTACTATTCAAAGATGCACTAATAGGTTTCGATCACCCTGACCAGTTCATTCACCAGGGGCCTTTTCAATGGTTCCACCTCTCCGACCCGCGACAGCAGCTCAGATTGCAGTTGATCCCTTCTCTCGAGCCCGATTTCTCCGATAGCCCCTTCGATCACTGTGAACGCTTCGATAGCTGCCTGGTAGGGTCCGGTGAGCACCACCTCCACGAAAGTTTCGATGTGTTCCCCGTAGGCGAGTCCGTTCTGCCAGCATGCAGCCACCAGACAGGTGGAGACGGAACGGTAGTCGGGATTCTCAATGGCGGCAGCGAGTAATCCGGCAGCCTTCTGATCCTTCAGATCGTTCAGCAAATTGCAGATCTCACCGGCGATCTGCTCATCTTCCTGGCCGGCCAGCAATTCGAATAATTCGGGAAGCACGGATACATTCCCGCTGTTCCTCAGTTCTCTGAGCGTGGAGATGATCACGGCACGGTTCCCGGACCTCAGGGCACTGATCCGGCCTTTCAGAGCGGTATGGTTCTTATCGGAGGTATTCATGGTGACTGCCTGCATCGGGTCTCCAGGTATTCCCTGGCCTCGTACACTCCGTACTGATATGCTCTCCGGTAGCAGTGGCATGCTCCGCGAAGATCGCCCAGTCTCTCGGACAGTTTCCCCTTTTCATACCAGACCTCTCCGTCCAGCGGGGAGAGATCCAGGGCCATGGACATATCGCGCTCGGCATATCGGATGGTGCCGGTGGCGGCATAGGTACGCCCGCGGGCAAAATAGTATTCAGCCCTGCCTTTGTTGAGCTCCAGGGCCCTATTGAACGATTGAATGGCATTCAGGTACTTTCCGTTATTGAACTGGATGATCCCCCGGCGGTAGAGGGCCCGGTCATCGCCCGGAAAATAGGTCAGGTAGATCTCCGTATCCTCCATAGCCCCCTCCAGATCTCCCATTTCACCCCGGGCTTCGGCACGGTCGAGATAGGCCCTGAAACGGGCCGGATCCTGCCGGAGCAACCTGTCGAGTCCCATCAGAGCATCTTCCCGGTCCCCCGCTTCCAACTGCATCAGGGAGAGCCTGTAAAGGGCATCCAGGTTGCGAACATCGCTTTTCACCGCGTCCCGGAGGGCGGAACGGGCTGCCTTCCGGTTTCCCAGCGTATCGTATATGAGCGCCATTTCCAGTTGCACATCGCTGCGCCTGTGGCCCGACTTTTCCAGTTCATTCAGCTGATTGATCGCCTCCAGGTAGTCGCCGCGTTCTTTCATAAAGATCGCCTCCCGGAAGGCCTGCTCCCTGCTTCCGTACCACTCTTCTTCATTCCAGAGCCTCTGCCACCCGGGATTCGTATGGAGTGCAGTGAGATCCTGGTCGAGCAGTATTTCATGCTCTTCCACCCTGTACCTCGAGGTGAGGTGGATCCGCAGGTATTTGAATGCCTGCTCGGGCCGGTTCAGTCTCGATTCGATCCTGGCCAGATAGAGGCTTCCCAGCCCGGTCCTTCTTCGTTCCGCCTCATAAAATGCCTCTCTGGCTGCGGGATAGTTGCGTCCCAGATACCTTGCCACGCCCAGGTGGTAGAGATATTCCGCATCACCCGGCCTCTCTTTCAGTGCTGTTTCGAGATGAAATGCTGCCGAGTCGAAACGTTCCTGCAGGATGCATGCACGGCCTGCCAGGTAGTGGTCCACCGATGGCTGACCCGCCGCCGTGAGGGGGAGCCATAAGAGGGCCATCAGCACCGCAAGGCTGAACAGAGTGCTATTTCGTTTCAATAAATACTTCATTGTCATCTCCGGAATATACATAGATAAACCCGGTCAGGGCGTACACCTCGATACCGCTCAGCCGGTATTCATATACATCGCATATATAGTAGTAGACCCCGGGGGCCACCAGCTGGCCGGAATCACTGATCTTCCCGTCCCAGTTGATATCGGGGTCCTCTGTTTCGAAAACCTGAATCCCCCAGCGGTTGAATATCCTCATTTCGACGCGTTCCACATAGGATGTCCGCAGCGGGCGGTAGATATCATTGATCCCGTCTCCGTTGGGCGAGAAGACGTTGGGAAGAACATAGTTGGAACATTCATCCAGGCATAGCCGGACCGAGGGGACCGATTCGTTTCCGAAGGAATCGATGGCCGTTATGAAATAGCAACCGGTGAGAGAGTTCTCCGGGAAGTGATTATAGGAGGAATCTTCACGGCTGTCAAAATCTGCAATGGGCAGGGGAGCCACTTCGATGGTGGGACTGAAATAGAGCCTGTAACCCACCACATCGAGGGCACATGAGTCGTCGATGTAGCGCCATGAAAGGTGGTTGTATCCGCTGTCGCATGCAGAGAACCCGTCGAGAAGAGGAGGACAGGGGGCTGTGGTATCCACCGGTGTGGTGCATGCGGTATGACTGAAATTTACATTCTCATAGAGCTTGCCGTTGAGCAGCCTCCAGCCGGTACTGGTGATCCGGTAACAATATTCCGTGCCATTGGCCAGGCCCTCGTCGATAAAGAGTTCTTCGGTGGTGAAGCCGATGGAGTCGTAGGTCCCGGTGGCCGGATCCTCCCGGTAGATCGTGTAATCATAATTGATCCAGGGGACATTCTTTCTCATACGGATCAGTACCCGGTTATCCTCACCCTTCAGTTCGGGATAGAGGGAGGAGGCCGCTTCCGGTTCCCCGATCAGAAAACGGTTCTCCGGTGCATCGTTATATAGCTCGACGCCATAGGACCACGGGAACCGAAGTGTGTTCACCTCCTGGTCCACCCAGACGGTATCGTTCAGGTCAGCGGTCCGGAGGGAGCCCACCCGCTGAAGGTCCCGGCCCAGGAGATCGTCGGAGCGATAGATCAGGTATTCGTAGGGACCGGTGGCGGGAATGGTGTCGAGGCCCCCGGGCCGCGCCCAGGAGAGCCGGATAGTTCCGTTCCCGGAGTGATCGGTCACACTGACCTCCAGAATGGAGGGTGAACCCTCCACCAGGGGCGTGCAGTTTTCCGGAGAAGGGTAACTCAGGGCTCCGTCGGGATATTCTGAAACGATCACATAGCAGTACTCGTTTCCCTGTATCAATCCGTTTCCGTTATTATCGTCCGCGAAAATGGTCTCCAGACGGCTCCCGGTGCTGCCGATCCATTCATATCCGGTAGCTGCCGGGATACCCTCCCGGCAGCTGTCGGGGAGGTAGCCGGCCGGGCCGGTTTTCCGGTAAATCCGGTATCCGGTCACTGGCAGACAGGTATCGGCGGGCCAGGTGACAGTGACCGAATTGCTTCCCGGGACCAGGGTGGGTCTGTCGGGCGAAGGACCCAGGACCTTGATGTTCACATTCCGGATATCCACCAGCGGGGTCTCCGGGTGGCTGTCTTCTGCTTTAAACACCACTGTATAATACTGTTGCCGGACATGGCTGCAGGTGGTCCGCCATTCAAACCTCGATTTGCTGTATCCCAGCGTCTGGGAGAGCCTGTCGGGGGTGAAGGTGGCAGGCTGGTCCTCCACCACGAAGGGCCCTCCTGATGCAGTCTGGTAAACCGAGTCGTTGTCCTCATCGGTGGCTACCACATCAAAGGAGAGGACCGTTCCTGCCTCCACGCAGAAATCGCCGGGATCGTTCTGCACAGGAGGGTGGTTATCGGTGTTATAGACCTCGATCTGCATATCCCTGACGATATTCCCGATCTTCACCCCGTCGCGCCACTCCTCCACATCCATGGCGATGTTATATATTCCCGTGTCGGAGGGGGTCACCCAGGTCAGGTCACCGGTGCGTGGATCCACATAGAGCGTATCACTGGCGGGGGGCAGGGTATAGCCCTCTATGGGCCTGCCGTCCTGTTCGGTACATACGGTGAGTTTGTAAGAGAGGCTGTCACCATCCGGATCGTAGGCAGCAGGATTGTGGATGAAGATCTGACCGAATGCCGCCCTGTCGATGGGGGGATTGAGCAGAACGGGCGATGAGTTGCTTCCCAGCGAAGGATTGATCAGGATGGTGGTCTTGATGGAGAAGATCACATTGACCGAGTTGGGAATGTTCTTCACCCCTTCGTTCCGGTTCGGATCCTGCACCACGATTTCATACACCCCGGGTCCGGGGAATGTATGCTGGGTTACATATATATTCTTCTGATAGAAGTATGGAAGCTTGATCAGGTCGATCCGTTCGGCGAAGGAGAAAGTGTTATCGCCCCACTGTACCTCCAGCCGCTGGCGGTCCGCCTGACTGAGCGTGTAGGTAAAGGTGGTGATGGTGATCTCGTAGGTCAGCTCATCGATCTGCGTCAGTGTGATTTCACCGGCGCGGTTATGGGTGGCCTGTATGGAATTTACTGAAAAAACCAGGAACAATATGGGAAGCCAGATTCTCTTCATCCTATCCGTTCAACATCACTACAGCATCGTGCTTCTTCACGTCAAATTTTATACCAGTCTGCTTCTCACGGAAACCGAAAATCACCAGATTGGTCTGATCGGGATAGATATCGGTCAGCAGAGCCTGGTAAAGGTACAAAGAATTTGGTTCGGAGGACACCCTGGCATGCATCTCGAGGGTCATCGCCTCTCCGTCGGTCTCCACCCGGTCGATGGTGAGGGTGTATTCCTCCGCATCCCGGCCCGGAGAGATCCTGAACTTATCGGAAAGATAGTCACTGAACCAGGGGATCTGCCTGTTCTCCTCCCTGCTGAAATCGATCACCCGGCTGTGGTAGTGAAAATAAGCCACCTCCCAGTCGTCACGGAATGTTTGCATGCGGATAGTGAGCATTCCGTCCTCATATGTTATATTCGTAACCGAAAGGTGCAGAGGATGGAACACCCCTGAACGCGAAGGCTCAGATCCTCCCGCCCTACCTTCCGGGAGGCCGGAGGCCGGGGTCAGGGCGGGAAAGGCCACTAAAAACAGCCATGCAGCCAGGTTTTTCATCGCTCCAAATTTACTAAACTTCCGGAACCATGTCCGTTTTCGAGGATTATTTCAACCCGGGCCCGGTCATCGAAATTATTTCTTTCTGATGGAGTGGCCGGCCATCATCAAGTCGTACGAAGGGTTCCTGAAGCTGGAGAAGGGGCTTTCTCCTCATTCGGTGGAGGCCTATCTGCGGGATATCGAGAAGCTGAAGCAGTTTACCGAAATTCACGGGCCGGAGGGCGGGCCTCCATCACTGGATCACGGCCAGCTTCAGGATTTCCTGGAGTGGGTGGGTGAACTGGGGCTCTCTGCCCGGTCGCAGGGAAGACTGCTTTCGGGGATCAAGGCATTCTACCGGTTCCTGATGCTCGAAGATTTTATCGACAGAGATCCCACGGCTCTGCTGGAGGGTCCCCGGCTGGGAAGAAAGCTGCCCGAAGTCCTCTCGGTGGAGGAGATCGACCGGATATTGTCGGTGATCGATCTGAGCAGGCCGGAAGGGAGGAGGAACAAAGCCATGCTGGAGACCCTTTACAGTTGCGGGCTCCGTGTGAGCGAACTGGTGGAGTTGCGGATTTCGCGGATCCACCGGAGTGATTCCTTCGTCCGGATCATCGGGAAGGGCGATAAGGAACGGCTGGTCCCGATCAGCGGGCGCGCGCTGAAAGAGATCGACCTCTACCTGCCCGACCGCCATTCACTTCAGATCCGTCCGGGCCATGAGGATATCCTTTTCCTGAACCGCCGGGGGGCCATGCTCTCCAGGGTGATGGTCTTTACCGTCATCCGGGAGCTGGCGGCTGCTGCCCAGATTAAGAAGCGGGTCAGTCCCCACACCTTCCGCCATTCCTTTGCCACCCACCTGGTGGAAGGAGGAGCCGATCTGAGAGCCGTACAGGAGATGCTGGGCCATGAGTCGATCATCACCACCGAGATCTATACCCACCTCGACCGGGAATTCCTGCGCGAGGCGATCATCAGCCATCATCCGCGCCACCAGCGCAAATACACTTAAGTCGTAAAGTCGTAAAGTCGTAAAGTCGTAAAGTGGGGGAGTTTTGCTAATTTTAGAAATTGAACGAAAGAGATAAGACGTATGAGGGCAATGATGCTGACTGGGATCAGGCAGATGGAGATGCGCGAGGTCCCCACCCCGGTGATCGTGAACGATAACGATGTGCTGATAAGGCTGAAGACCCTGGGAGTGTGCGGATCGGATATCCATTATTATGTGTCGGGGAAGATCGGTAGTCAGGTGGTTTCCTATCCTTTTACGGTGGGCCACGAGTGTGCCGGGCTGGTGGAGGCGGTGGGCAAGGGAGTGACCCGGGTCCGTCCGGGCGACCGGGTGGCTGTCGAGCCGGCCATGCCCTGCTGGAAATGTGACCAGTGTCTGGCGGGCAGGCCCCATACCTGCCGGAATCTACGTTTTCTGGGGTGTCCGGGTCAGGCCGAGGGTTCGCTGTCGGAGTTTATCGTCATGCCCGAGACCAGCTGTTTTCCCATCCCTGAGGGGATGAGTTATGATGAGGCTGCCATTTCCGAACCACTGGCCATCGGGGTCTATGCCGTCAGGCAATCGATCCCCATGGAGGGGGCCGCGGTGGGTATCCTGGGGTTCGGACCTATCGGAATGAGCGTGATGCTGCCGGCCATGGCCATGGGTGCCGGCCGGATCTTTGTCACCGATAAGATCGATGAGCGGCTCCGGATCGCCGGGGAACAGGGTGCAGAATTAACCGCCAATCCCGACAGGGAGGATGTGGTGCAGAAGATCACCGGCCAGGTGCCTGAAATGCTGGATGTGGTGTTCGAGTGCTGCGGGCAGCAGGATGCGTTTGACCATGCGGTCGATCTGCTGAAGCCGGGCGGGAAGTTGATGATCATCGGAATACCGGAGTTCGGCCGGTGGAGCTTCGAGGTGGATAAATCGAGGCACAAGGAGCTCTGCATCCAGCATGTGCGCCGCCAGAACGAGGCAGTCCAACCCGCCCTTGATATGATGGCCGGCGGAAAGGTTTCGGTGGAGGCCATGGCCACCCACCGCTTCCCGTTTGCCGAGACCAAAGCGGCATTCGACCTGGTGGCTGAATACCGGGACGGAGTGATGAAAGCGATGATCGATTTCGACTGATCGGGCCATTGATTCCATATGGCAACCTAACTAAACTGCTAAATCATGAGAAAGCTTTTTTCAGTGTGTACAGCCTTATTAGCTGCTGCCACTCTTTTCGGGCAACCCGATATTCCAGTGGAGCAATGGACCGGCAAGACCATTCTGCTGATCGGGGCACATCCCGACGACGACTCTTACTCCATGGGGACTCTCGGGTTATTGAATTCCAACGGTAACGATATTTATATTGCCATCCTGACCACCGGGAACGTGGGCACACAGGATCCGGACCTCTCCATGGTCGACCTGGCCCTGATCAGGAAGCAGGAGGAGCAGGACGCCCTGGAGACCATGGGCATTCCGAAAGACCATTACATCAACTTGGGATATGACGACGGAATGCTGGAGTATGAAGATCCCAAGGAGGTGGTGGCCAAGCTGGTCCGGATCATCCGCAAGATACGGCCCGATGTTCTTTTCTCCTTTGATCCTGGCCAGGGAAGCCAGCGCTGGCACAAGGCCGACCACCGGGCATCTGCCTACCTTTCTGCCGATGCGGCACGGGCAGCCATGTGGCCGTTGATGTTTCAGGGTCAGATTACCGTGGAAGGACTTGAGGCCCATACCATCCCTGCCTATATGCTCTATGACTCGGCCGAAGAGGATAAAAACATCTGGGTCGATATCTCCGGATACGCCGAAAGGAAGGTGGAAGCCATGTCGAAATATGTGAGCCAGTTCAGCTCCGGCTGGTACGATTACCGGGGACCTGACCTTCCGGAAGAGGAAGAAGAGGAGATGAAGGCACAGCTGAGGAAAAGGATCGAATACCGGAACGGGATCCCCGTAGAAGGATTCCGTTATTACGAGGGACTTCCCGACAACATAGGCCGCTGACAGGATGAGCGGATGGCCGGATGTGATGGTGGAAGCAGAAACGCTCCCTGGCCGGCAGATGATAATGAAACTGAATGAATAAATTTAATACACTGTCCGATGAAAAAGATTGTATCGATTTCCATGTTGGCTTTTCTGGCCATTTTTGTTATTCTTCTGAACGGTTGCGACCGGCCCGGAGTAGGGGTGGGAGCAGAGCCGCCTGCCGGTGCCGAAATGCTTTTCGACGGTACCAGGGAGATGCTCGACGAGAAATGGGAATACTGGGAAGGACCCAGGTTCTCTGCCGAAATGCCCATTAAATGGGAAATTGTGGAGGATCCTGTGGATGAAGGCACGGTCCTCAGCAGCGATGATCCTGCGGCAGCCGGCGGTCTCTACGGATCAGCCGATATTGTGACCAGGGAGAAATACCGGGACTTCAGGCTCCATGTGGAATTTCTTGTGGAACGTGAGGGCGGAAATTCCGGAGTTTATCTCCAGAACCGGTATGAGATCCAGATCCTCGACGGAGACTCCTCCATGCATGGCATGGGGGCGGTGATCAACGAGATTGAATCACCCTATTATGCCTACAACGGGGTGGGTAAGTGGAATTCCTACGACATCATGTTCCGCGCGGCCAGGTTTGAAAACGGGGAACGGGTGGAAAAGGCCCTGGTGACCAACTATTTTAATGGAACCAAGGTCTACACCAATATCGAGATCAATCAGGTTTGGGGAGGCCCCAATTCCGGCATTGACGGAGGAAACGACGGTGGAAAAGGGATCACCGACAGCCCCGGCGGAATCAAGCTTCAGGCCGAAGGGCATCCGGTCCTCTACCGAAATATCTGGATCAGGGAGATGGATCTGGAAAATCCCGATACCGATTTTTAATGCCAGAGTGTTTCGATCTCCTCCAGGCTCTTCCCCCGGGTCTCCTTCAGAAGGTAACGGGCGACCAGCAACTGGAGAATCGACATAACTGAAAGGAACAGGAAAGTGGAGGCCCCTCCCAGACCATCGAGCACAAAGGGGAAAAACAGCACCACCAGGAAATTGAAGACCCACTGAGTAAAGGAAGCCAACGCCACTGCCTGGCCCCTGATCCGGTTGGGGAACATTTCTGATACCAGTGTCCAGAATGCGGGACCGATGCAGGAGGCGAAAAATGCGATGAACAACATGATGAATGCAGTCGTAAAGAGGGGGTGAGCCCGGAAATGGAAAGCCGCTGCGATCATCAGGAGTGTGACGGCCATGCCGGCGGATCCGATGATATAAAAGGTCCGTCTGCCCAGCCGGTCAATCAGCCAGACGGCAATAAAAGTGAATGCAAAGTTGACCAATCCGATCAGGGAGGTTTGTAACAGTGCGTTCCTGATCTCCAGTCCGGCCGCCATCAGGATTTTGGGAGCATAATCGACCACCGTGTTGATCCCGGTAATCTGAACGAAAACGGCCAGCAGCAGTCCGATCAGCATCACCCTCCGGTACCTGGAGGTAAAGAGCAGTCGCAGGCTTCCGCCTCGCTGACTGTCATCCAAGCTGGCTTCAATCTTTTCCAACTCCGTTCTGGCGAATTCTGTCCCTCCGATCCGGGAGAGCACTCCGGCCGCTTTCTCCTTCTTTCCCGCTTTTACCAGCCAGCGGGGACTCTCCGGTATGAAAAGGAGACCGGTAAAAAAAACCACGGAGGGGATCAGGCCAGTGGCAAACATCCATCTCCAGTTATTATCGACTTCGTGCAGCAGGAAGTTGACCACGTAGGAGACCAGAATTCCCATGGTGATAGCCAGCTGGTAGATGGTCACCAACCGTCCACGGATCCCCGGAGGAGCCACTTCGGCCACATACATGGGCGAGAGGACTGATACCGCTCCCACGGCCAATCCTCCAATCACCCGGAAGGCGATAAATGTACTTGCAGATTCTGCGAGTGCCATCCCTGCAGAAGAGACGGCAAATAGCAGGGCAACCGTGATCAGGACGCTTTTACGCCCGTACCTCTCCGTGAGTGAACCAGTGCCGAATGCACCCGCAATGCATCCCAGCAGGATCGAACTGACACCCCAGCCCAGCTGCAGCTCGTCCCAGCCAAAATAGGGCTGTATAAAGGGAATCGCCCCGGAGATGATGCCCATATCGAATCCGAACATCAATCCACCGATGGTGGCCACCAGGCTGATGAAATAGAGGAATCGTCTGTCTTTCACTACAGTTCTTTCAGCTTGATGTTCCGGAACCACACTTTGCTGCCGTGGTCCTGCAGGCAGATCTTACCGGTCCTGGCCAGTCCGTAGTCGGGATAATTGTCCCATTTCCCGCTGTTTCTCCGCTCATACCACTGATCACTCCAGGGAACGAACTCCACCACTTTCTTTCCGTTGAGCCAGTGCTCCACCCTTTCCGGGGTAAACACGATCCTGGAGCTGTTCCAGTCCCTCACATTCAGCTCTTTATCATCGCTTGCCACATACATGGCATAATCAGCGGCCGTTTCCTGCCAGGGTTCCAGCGGGTAGGGCTCTCCATTCGAATCCCTGTAGTTGCCGTCCTCGATCAGCTGGTATTCGGGTCCGGTTTCATAGGCTGCCGCGTACTGCTCACCTTCCTGTACGTGGTACATCACTCCGCTGTTTCCATGGGGCCCAAGCTTCCATTCCCATTCCAGGATAAAGTTAGCATACTCCTCTTCGGTCACGATATCTCCCCCGATATCTCCCCCCAGTCCGAGTCCCACAAGACAGCCGTCTTCCACCATCCATCCGGTGATGCTCTCCTGGTTGAAATTCTTCCACCCCCCGGTGGTCTCCCCGTCGAACAGCAGGATCCATCCGCTGGCCTTTTCCTCTTCGGTAAGGGTATTCATTGGCGATTTGTCGGCGTTGTCAGACACCGATGAAGATTCGGTTCCCATTTTTTCACCTCCCGTTTCGTCGCTTCCGGAGGACCTCTGCGTATTGCAGGAGCCGGCCCAAATCAGGGCAAGGCCCAGGCCCAAGAATCGGATCGTCTTCATAGTTTTGATTATTAATGTTTTATTTAGCTAACTACTACCTGGGCTCATCAGGCGGGCAGATCCCATCCCTCCCGGTAGTTATGGCGGATCCATTCCGAGACCGTTTCACGGGCATCCAGTGTCACATAGCGGGTATCGAAATGGGGGTGGCCGTTGATCACCCGGAAATCATCCGACTGAACGATCCGGAGCTTGTCTCCGGATCCGATATTGGTGAATTGCATCGACTCCCCGTCCCATTCCAGGAGCCGGTCCAGGCTCTGCATCCTTACCGCCAGCACACCCATAACCACCATCTCGTTGAACGGACCGGCCATCCGGAAGCTGGACATGGGCTCCACCCGCTCCCGGGGGCTCTCCTTGCAGGCTCTGATCCAGTCCTGTTCGTGGGGTCCGTCCATGATCCCCCCTTTCTTGTATCCCTGCACGCGGCGCAGGGTTTCCGGGACATCAGGCACTCTGCCCGACAACAACCTGGGATGGATCCCGCCCAGGTTACAGATCAGCTTGTCCTTGCTGCCCACGAAAATACAGCCACCCATTCCGTCTTCCATGATCGGTTCACCCTCGGCCATCTCCGGAGGCCGCGGGGGCATCATTCCCCCGTCATACCAGGTCACTTCCACTTCCGGCATCACCGTTTTGACGTGCGACGGAAGATTCTTTCGTTCGGGAAAGAGGTACCGGACCACCTCGGCCTGAGGAGCCGATTCGGTATTCACCAGGGTGGATGATCCCTGGACCTGCACAGGATATTTTAACATCAGGGAGGAGAAGACCGGGTTGAGGATATGGCAGGCCATATCGCCCAGTGCGCCGGTTCCGAAATCCCACCAGCCCCGCCAGTTCCAGGGGGTGTAGATGTCGTGGTACGGGCGCATGGGGGCCGGACCGATAAAGAGATCCCAGTTCATGGTGGCCGGAGGATTCATCACCTGTTTAGGGCGTTCCAGGCCCTGGGGCCAGATGGGCCGGTTGGTCCATGCGTGCACCTCGGTCACTTCCCCGATCTCACCGGCCCAGATCCACTCTTCCACGGTCCGTGCTTCGGGGGCACTGTTACCCTGGTTGCCCATCTGGGTGGCCACCCGGTGCTCCTCCGCCAGCCGGGTCAGGAGCCTCGATTCATAAACCGAGTGGGTAAGCGGCTTCTGGCAATAAACGTGTTTTCCTGAGGTGATGGCAGCAGCGGCAATGGCTGCGTGGGTATGGTCGGAGGTGGCGATCATCACCGCATCGATGTCCCTGTCCATCTCCTCGAACATTCTGCGCCAGTCCCAGTACCTCCTGGCCCCGGGATAATCATTGAAGCAGTCCTGTGCGTATTTCCAGTCCACATCGCACAGGGCCACGATATTTTCCGTATTCATGGCCTCCAGGTTGACCCGGCCCTTTCCCCCGATCCCCACACCGGCAATGTTCAGCCTGTCACTGGGAGCGGTATGGCCCAGGGCTTTGCCCATGACGTGACTGGGGATCAGGGTGATGGCTGCGGCAACAGCGGAGGACGATTTCAGAAAATCACGACGGGGGAGTACAGTTTGTTTCATGGGGGAATGCAGTTAGAGTTCCCATAAAAGTAATAATATCCCAATAGAATATAGGGGAGGAATTGGATAAACAACCGGTCCAATTTCTCCCTCATTGTTCCTATCTTCGCTGAACAACACTATCTGAATCATGGACAGACGACAATTTCTTATCCGGACTGCCGCCGGAACTGCCGGTGCAGCAGTGATGCCTTCTCTGTTTTCCGGGTGCCGGACCGGACCGGAGGACCCCCTTCACCAGTTCGGCATCATCACCAACGTGGTCCGTGAAATGATCGAATCGGACCATCGCGGGACCATGGCCCTGCTGGCAGAAATGGGTTACCGCTACCTGGAATTCGGGGGTACTTTCGGAGAGGATCCCGGGGAGCTGAAAGAATTTATGAATGATATCGGCCTCATCCCGCTCGCCGGAGGCACCAGCCTGAGCGGTCTGCAGGGTGACGGGTTGCAGGAGTCCATGGAGAGTTGCCTGGAGATGGACAAGAAATACCTGGTATGTTACTGGCCCTGGATGACAGGAGCCGATGAGGTCGATATGGACCAGGTCCGAATCACGGTGGATGAGTGTCACCGGATCGGGGAGGCCTGTAACCGGAACGGGCTGAGGTTCGCTTTCCATAACCACGATCATGAATTCCGGACGGTCGGAGGGAGAGTCATATACGATTACGTGCTGGAGAACACCGATCCGGAGATGGTGACCATGGAGATCGATCTCTACTGGGCCCACAAGGGAGGTGCAGATATCCGGGAATACTTCCGCAGTCATCCCGGAAGGTTCGAACTGGTGCACGTGAAGGACTCATACGATTCCCCCGACCGGCGCAGTTTTGCATGTGTGGGCTCGGGGATCCTCGATTTTCCCGACCTTTTTTCCTACCGGGAAACAGCCGGCTTCCAACACCTGATCGTGGAGCACGACGACCCCGAAAACGAGGAGTCGTGTGCCCGCAGCAGCATCGAATACCTGAAATCCCTCAACTTCTAACTTTACTGACTTTCCACTTCACTGACTTTCCACTTCACTGACTTTCCACTTCACTGACTTTTAACTTTCAACTACCTTTACGACTTTACAACTTTATAACTTTACAGACTCTTACGGACTTTACAGACTTTTACGTGCATGACTACCAATCGCAGAACTTTCCTCAAAACTACGGCACTCGGTACCGCCGGTCTGGGAATGACCGGGACCGCTGCCGGTTCGCTTCTGGCTCCTTCATCGGTGCTCGGAGCCAATGAAAAGGTCACCGTGGCCCTGATCGGGGCGCGCAACATGGGATGGTCCAACCTGCGGGATATCCTGCAGCAGCCTAATGTGGAATGCAAGACTCTTTGTGATGTGGACAACCAGGTGCTGGCCGATAAAACTGCCGAGCTGATCCGGATGGGTCACAAAAAGCCGAAAATTCAGAAAGACTACCGGAAGGTGATCGGTGACCGCGACATCGATGCGGTGATCATCGGTACACCCGATCACTGGCACTGTCTGCCCATGGTGGATGCCAGTGCAGAGGGAAAACATGTGTACGTGGAGAAGCCTCTTGCCAACTCCATCGCGGAGATCAATGTCATGCTCGATGCGGCCCGGAAATACGGAAACCTGGTGCAGGTGGGTCAGCAGCAGCGCAGTGGCACCCACTGGCGCTCGGCCATCGATTTCGTACGTTCCGGCAAACTGGGAACGATCCGGCAAGTGAAGTATTGGGCCAATTTCAATTACGGTGCCGGCAACATGCCGGTTCCCGATTCTGATCCGCCTCCCGGGGTGGATTATGACCGGTGGCTGGGGCCGGCCCCCGACAGACCCTTCAACAGAAACAGGTTCCACGGCTCATGGAGGATGTTCAGGGATTACGGCGGGGGACTGATGACCGACTGGGGGGTTCACCTGATCGATATGGGGCTCTGGGCCATGGAGGTGGATGCTCCGCCCCGGACGGTCCGGTCCACAGGGGGGAATTTCGCCAATCAGGACCGGGCACTGGAGATGCCCGACACCCTTCATGTGCTTTACGACATGGGAGATTATCTGATGACCTGGGAACACAACGGGGGTGTGCAGCACGGACCGTATGACCAGCTTTACGGAGTGAAGTTCCTGGGGACCAATGGAAGCCTGGTGGCCGACCGGGACAAGTGGCGGGTATTTCCCGAATGGGGAGAGGAGGACTGGCGCATGGAGGAGGTGCCCGAACAACCCAAGGAGAATAATTCGCACCTGGACCATTGTGAGAACTTCATCCGTGCCATCCGTTACGGGGATCCCCTGGCCGCCGGCATCGAAGTGGGTCACCGGGCCGCACTTTACGCTCACCTGGGGAACATCTCCCACTGGGCCGGGGAGGAGCTGGTCTATGACCGGGATTCGCGCCGGATCACCAATTCGGAAAAGGGGAACCGGCTGCTGACACCCTCTTACCGCGATCCCTGGGAACTGCCTGCTTTTTAGAAATTAGATCAAATCAGGCTGATTTCAGATCTTTATGAAGATCTTCTTCCGGTAGAGCCAGTAGCAGAGCCCCCAGGCCATTGCCAGGACCACCAGGGAGTTGAGGAACAGGGCCAGGGTATGACCGGTCCCGAGCCTGGTGAGCCCGTCGGCAACGAATGCCGAGGTGAAATCCACCAGCCACTGTTTTCCCGCGGTCTCCATGAAGACATAAATAAAGATGGGATTCATTCCCACGATGGCGAAGAACCATACCCACCCCTTGACCCCGGCCAGGTCCACCAGCCAGTAGAAGAAGGCCAGGGTGAGCAGCGCCCATCCCCCCGAAGCGAGAACAAAGGAGGCGGTGCAGATCCTTTTAATGATCGGATCGGCACCCGTCCAGTCGAGCCCGTACCCGAGGATTACCGCAGCTGCACCGAAAATGACCAGGGTGCGGATCTTTATCCAGGGATTTCGGTCCGAAGCGAGCAGCTTCCCTGCCAGCACTCCCCAGATGGTATGAGCCGCCGTGGGGATGAAATTGATGGCCACCCATCCCCCTCCGTCATTGATCTTACCCATCAGGACCATATCCATGAAGGATCCGAAATTATGGTCCTTCACGAAGGGCTGGTCGTATCCGGGGATATTGGTAAAGCGGTAGAGTGATTCACTCAGAAGGAGCAGTCCGATCGAGATCAGAAGCTGGGTGCGGCCGGGGAGCCGGATGATCGCGTAGGCGATCAGGATGGTCATGGAGAGCTGCGAGAGTACGTTCCAGAGCTCCCAGACCAATCTTCCCTTATAGCCGATATGAAGTCCTACACCGAATGCAAGCAGCAGCAGGCATCGCCGGAGGATATGGAGCGTAATCGACCGCCGGGAGTCGCCCCGGCCCAGCCGCTTGTTCACCGAGAACCACATGGCCACTCCTACGATGAACATGAAATAGGGCTGGACCAGGTCCCAGAAACGGAGCCCGTTCCAGGGGTGGTGATGGAACTGAAGGGCAATGCTGTGCAGCAGGGTCCCTTCCGGGGCGGCCTGGAGCCAGGTATGGTAAAGGCCGGCGCCTTCGGCCACCAGCAAAAACATGACCAGTCCGCGGAACAGGTCGAGGGAGAGCAGTCTGCCTTTCATGGAGGTTATTCTTTTGTGGATTCTCTCTTTTTGCCCAGCCAGGGGATGGCACCTGAAAACCAGATTACCGTACCGACGGACATATATAGTTTCATCTGCTCCTCTTCCATGGAACCGAAATAGAAAAGCAGAGAAGGAATCAGAAGCATCAGCAGACCTGCAGAGGCCAGAACAGAATAAAAGATTTTCATAGCAGCGGGGGTTTTCTCTGTTTTTGCAGCAATTTACTCAGCAGAAGGTAGGCTCCCAGTGAGAGTATCCAGATGGGAACCGGAAGGAAGAAGATCTCGACGCGGAAATAGATATTCAGTAACAGGGCCACCAGAAGCAGGAGGAACCAGGTGGCGCCTGCGGCGGTGTTGAACCCGATGTTCCGTTTTTCGGCGTAATATTGGGTAAGTCCCAGTCTGGGAATCAAGTAATGGTCGGCCAGGATCACCGCCCCCATGGGGATCAGAACCAGGCCGTAAAGTGCCACAAAATCGAGCAGCCTCATGACCAGGGCGGGGAACATGGCGGCAATGGTGGTAATGGCCCCTGCCAGCATGGTCACTTTCCAGCGCGACCATCCCGATGCCACCTGAAGGGCCATTCCCGCCCGGTAGAGGGTGGGATTGGCGGTGGTCCATCCGGCGATTACCACACAAACGGCCCCTGCCAGTCCGATCGCCTCATAGGCCACCACGCCCGGTGCATCTGAACTGGAAGCCGCATAGAGGATCCCCGAGGCGATCCATGCCACATAGTGTCCCAGGAACATTCCCACTGCAGAGGCGAAACCGTACTGCCACTTTTTCGCATACCGGAGGATGGTCAGGTCGGACATTCCCAGGTGCATGGCGGCATTGGCCAGCCAGGTAAAGAAGATCACGTGCCAGATGGTGAACTGAGACTGCCCCTCCCTGGCCACACCTGTCCAGATCCGCTCCGTGGCCACCTGCCAGAAATTCCCTTCTCCGGGGGTGACCCCCAGTTTAGGGAGGACAGCGATGGCGGCGGTCACAAAAATCAGAAACATCCAGGGGGCAGCCACTTTGGCGAACCTGGCCAGGGCATCGAATCCAAGGATCGCCATGGTGGTGATTACCGCGCCCACACCGACGACTGTCAGTACCCAGCCGATGCTGTTCGGGTACAAATCCTGCAGGGAGGGCATCTGTATGTTGAAAGGAATCCCCACCGCCGTCGCGGCCACCGCGACCATGGCCCCTGCCAGGAAGCAAAACATGAGTGCATTGACAATATTGTAGATGAATACCAGCAGGGAACCGCAGATCTTCTTCAGTTGCCAGTAGAGGGAGAGCCTTACTTTGACTGCAATGGGAGCGGTCAGAAATGCCCAGCTGAATACGGCCAGCAGGTTCCCGATGAGTCCGCCCAGGAACATATCGGTGACAGAAACTCCGTGGGCCACAAAGAGCATACCGATGACGAACTCGGTACCCGCCACATGCTCCCCTGCATACATTCCCAGAAAATTCCCGATCCCCTGAAGTTTGTTTTTGGTGACAGGCTCTCTGTCGAATTCATAGAGGCTGTCGAGCCTTTTGGCAATGGTCGTCTTGCTGGTCATTCGGTAGCTGGTCAAAATGTGCAAACAATATAAAGATTATTTACTTTTCCTCAGTTCGGAGGGCGAAATTCCTGTCTTTTTCTTGAATATCCGGCTGAAATAGTGGATGGAATGGAAACCGAGGGCAAAGGCGATCTCCTTGATACTGCGGTCGGTGGAGACCAGCAACTCCCGCGCCTGGCGGATCCTCAGATCCAGCTGATAGCGGGCGGGTGCCAGTCCGGTATACTGCTTGAACATTTTGCGGAAGTAGGAGTATCCGATCTGATGGCGTTCGGCAAATTCCTTGAAATCGATTGCACGGCTGACATCCTCACGGATCTCGAAACAGGCTTCCCGGATGATCCTTTCGATCCGTTTGCCGGTAAAGGTTCGCTGTTTTTCAATCGATACCAGATATCCCAGCAGCTTCATGATCATACCCGAGGCCACCTGCTGGAAGCCCGGTCGCTCTTCGCGGACGATCTCGAAGATCTTCAGGTAGGTGTCGATGAACTCTTCCCTGTACCCGATGGTGTGCACCGGCCTGAGGGCCCATGGCCGATTTTGACCGAAGAGCTCCCTGGGTATGGTCCCGTCGAATCCCACATAATTCTCCACCCATCCGCCGGTCTGGTCGGGCCGGTAACGGTGCCAGATCCCCGGCCGGGTGATCATCAGGGAACCGGGCCTGATCGGATATCTGGCGCCGACCGATTCATAGGTGCCCGAACCCCTGGTCACATAGTTGATCTGAAACTCCTTCAGAACCCTCCCCTTATCCCAGGTAAAGTGATACTCGGAGGGATGGTCCGGGCTGGGATAGCCGGTTTCTCCCGGTCTGATAGTCGCTTTACCGGCAGCATTCACGTAGATGCCCCATGCTTTGTCTTCCTCGCCCGGAGTGAGGTATTTAAAGAAGTCGTCCATCACCTAAATGTACTACCTTAGTCACAAAAAGTGCAAATAAAAGCGCAAATAGTCCATTGAACCACGGTGGATGAACCGCTATTTTTATAAACTGATATCTGGATGTTTTAGCATTACATTCCCGAAATGGAAGAATCGATCCACAGAATGTATGAACTGGCCAGGGAGTCCTATGCCCGTCTGGGCGTGGATACCGGGGAGGCGATGGACCTTCTCGGCCGGATGGAGATATCGCTCCATTGCTGGCAGGCCGATGATGTGGGAGGGTTCGAAAGGCCCGACGCCACACTGGAAGGAGGGGGGCTTGCCGTTACAGGCAATTACCCGGGGAAAGCACGATCGGTGCTGGAAGTCAGGCAGGACCTGGAAAAGGTGATGTCGCTTCTGCCGGGACGCCAGCGGCTGAACCTCCATGCCAGTTACGGAGAGTTCGGCGGGAAGCAGGTGGACCGCGACCAGATCGAACCCCTACATTTCCAGGGCTGGATCGACTGGGCAAGGGAACAGGGGATCGGCCTTGATTTCAACTGCACCTGTTTTTCCCATCCCCTGGCATCATCGGGTTTCACGCTTTCCAGCAAGAACGAAAGTGTGCGAAGGTTCTGGGTGGAACACACCAGAAGGTGCAGGAGGATCGGTGCGGAAATGGGCAGGCAGCTGGGGAGTGCCTGTATTCACAATATCTGGATTCCCGACGGATCGAAGGATGAGCCGGTGGACCGGTTCACGCACCGGGTGCAACTTAAAAAGTCGCTGGACGAGATCTTTGAGGCGGAGTACTCCCCGGAACACCTTAAGGACTCGGTGGAAAGCAAGCTTTTCGGGATCGGGGCCGAGGCGATGACTGTGGGCTCGCACGATTTTTATCTGGGGTATGCGGTGAAAAACAATAAACTGATCTGCCTGGACAACGGACATTTTCATCCTACCGAACAGGTGGGGGACAAGATCTCTGCCTGCCTCCAGTTTGTGGATGAGCTGATGCTGCATGTCACACGCCCGCTCAGGTGGGACAGTGACCACGTGGTCACCCTGAATGACGATGTCCTGCTGATCGCCAGAGAGATCGTCCGGTCTGATGCCCTGGACCGGGTGCATTTGGGACTCGATTTTTTCGATGCCAGCATCAACCGGATCGGTGCCTATGTGGTGGGTACCAGAGCTGCCCAGCAGGCACTGCTTATTGCGATGCTGGATCCGCTCCACACCCTCCGGAAATATGAGGAAGAGGGGAGTCATTTTCAGAGGCTGGCTCTCCTTGAGGCCATGAAATCCCAGCCTTTCGGTGCGGTCTGGGATTATTACTGTCAGCGGCACGGGGTGCCTGCCGGAGTATCCTACATCCCCGAGGTGGAAAACTACGAAAAAGAGGTACTGTCAAAGAGATGATGTCATGGGTCAGCTGGACGAACTGATAGCGATTTCGAGATTATATGGCGACAACCCCGATTATGTGATCGCCGGCGGAGGGAATACCTCCTGTAAGGACCGCGATACGATCTGGATCAAAGCCAGCGGTATTCCCCTGGCGGGAATCGGGCCGGAAGGTTTCGTTTCCCTTTCCAGGGAGAAACTGGCGGTGATAGAATCGAAGCGTTACAGCAGCGATCCGGTCGAACGGGAAGAACAGGTGAAATCGGATCTGACTGCCGCCATTCTGGCCCCCGGGAATCTGAGACCATCGGTGGAGACCTCCCTTCACAATCTGATCGGCTATGCCTATGTGATCCATACTCATCCCACCCGGGTCAATGCGCTGATGTGTTCCAGGGATGCGGGATCTGAAACAAAGAAACGGTTCGGGGAAGAGGCATTGTACATGGTATACACCGATCCCGGAATTGTACTTTTCAAAAAACTGCAGCGGAAGATCGGGGAGTACCGGGAGAGGCATGGCAAAGATCCCCGGATCATCTTTATTCAGAACCACGGAGTATTCGTGGGGGCCGAACGGGTGGAGGAGGTCAGGAAGCTCTACGAAGATATCGACAGGAAACTGAACGAGGGAACCGATCTGGTCCTTCCGGCCTGTGAACCGGAGGAGGAGAAGGAAACCCATTTTGCCGGCGCCGTTCTGAAATACTTTCAATCCAGGGGAATGGCCGCACGAACCTACACCTGTGAACTGATCCGTCACTTTACCCGGGATAAAGCGCATCTCATGAAGGTTTCACGGCCCTTCACACCCGATATTATCGTCTACTGCAAGTCAAATTATCTGATAGTCGATAAAGGTGTTCATCCCGATTCCCTCCCGGAGGTGATATCCTCCTTCGAATCTGAAAACGGATACCCGCCCAGGATCATTTTGCAGGAAGGAGGCGATATGACGGTAGCAGAGGAGAGTGAAAAATCGCTCCGGACAGCGAGGGAGGTGTTTCTCGACCTGATGAAGATCAGCTATCTCTCGGAACAGTTCGGCGGACCGAATTCCATGACCGATGCACAGATCCGCTTCATCGACAACTGGGAGGTGGAACACTATCGCCGGAAGGTAGCCAGGGGGTAAGCACATGGAACAGGAGGTAAACCTGGTTTTCGATATTGGCAAGACCCATAAAAAGGTGCTGTTGTTCGACAACCGGCTGGAGGTACTGCACCAGCAGGAGGAGAGGCTTCCCGAGACAGTCGATGAAGACGGATTCCCCTGTGAGGATGCGGCGCAGCTCGAAAGGTGGATGGATGACCGGAAATCCGAATTGGCCGGTGAAAAGGAGTTCCGGATCAGAGGGATCAACTTTTCCACCTACGGAGCCACCCTGGTCCATCTGGACAGCACGGGAAATCGGTGCGCCCCAATCTACAATTATTTAAAGCCACTTCCGGGGAAGGTACTTGAAGGATTTTACGAACGGCACGAAGGAGTGGAGGAGTTTTCCAGGAGGACCGCCTCCCCGGCCCTGGGTATGCTGAATTCCGGATTGCAGCTGCTCTGGATCAAAAAAGAGAAGCCCCGACTCCGCCGGAAGCTGAAAACGGTCCTCCACCTTCCGCAATATCTTTCCTACCGGCTCACAGGCCATATCACCTCCGAGCCCACCTCCATCGGTTGCCACACTGCCATGTGGGATTTCGACCACATGCAGTACCATCCATGGCTGCGAGAGGAAGGGTTCCGGCTTCCGGAACCGGGGGAGGTAACGGAAACTCTGCCTGTTCAGCTGGACCGGACAATCATCGAAACAGGGGCAGGCATTCACGATTCTTCGGCAGCACTGGTACCCTATCTCCTCCATGCCCGTGCACCTTTCACCCTGGTCTCCACGGGAACCTGGTGTATCACCATGAATCCGTTCAACCGGGAGAAACTCACTTCAGAGGAATTAAGGCAGGACTGTCTGTGTTTCCTGAGTTTCCGTGGAAATCCGGTGAAATCATCCCGATTTTTCATGGGACATATCCACGATCTGAATGTACAGATGATGGAGGATCATTTCCGGGTGGAAAGGAATTCACACCGGATAATCGCCCCCGGCCCTGAAGTTCTGCGCAGAGCATGGCGGGAAGCGGAAAAGATGGTCTTCTTCAGGGATCGGGACTCCACGGGTCCAGGGAATCCAGAGGATCCACGGGAGCCCTGTCTGGTCAAAGACTTGATAATGTTGCTGAAGCAATTTCCCTCTTTCGAAGATGCATACATTCGGTTTATGGCAGAGATCACCCGCCTGGCGGCCCGTTCGGTCCGGCTGGTCCTGCCCGCGGAGGATACCACCGAACATCTCTATGTCACCGGCGGTTTCTCACGGAACACTCTGTTTACCACCTTTCTTGCCCTCTCCTTTCCTGCCAAAAAGGTCTTCACCTCCAGAGTGGACAATGCCAGTTCCCTGGGGGCTGCCATGGTCATTCATGAGAAAGTTTTCGGGATCAGGGAATTGCCTTATGATCTGCGATTGAAGGAAATCGCATACTGAAATAGTTGACAACAGAAAGAACGCCGGAAATGAATAAACTGGACACCAGGCTGATGCATCCCAGGGACCAGATCACCGAGGTGATCTCCAGGATCTACCGGGCAGGGCTGACCACCACCTCGGGGGGCAATATATCGATCATCGACAGCAACGGGGATATCTGGGTGACCCCCTCGGCCATCGACAAGGGCACCCTTCAGCGAAAGGACATTGTCCTTGTAAAAAGAGACGGGGAGGTGAAAGGGCATCATAAACCCTCTTCGGAATATCCCTTCCATAAAGCGATCTACGAGGCGAGACCCGATATCCGGGCCATTGTGCATGCGCATCCACCGGCACTGGTCTCGTTCAGCATCGTGCGTCAGATCCCCAACACCAACATCATACCCCAGGCCAGAAATATCTGCGGACCCATCGGCTATGCTGAGTATTCACTTCCCGGCGGGGAAGAGCTTGGAAGAAAGATCGCCAGGGAGTTCAGTGCCGGCTTCAATGCGGTGATCATGGAGAACCACGGAACGGTGGTCGGGGGAACCGACCTGAAGGATGCCTACATCCGTTTCGAGACCCTTGAATTCTCGGCCAGGACCATTATCGGGGCGAAGACACTGGGAGAGCCACACTACCTGACCGACCGGCAGATCGAGGAGTTTGAGTCGCAGATCCCGGAAGATATCCCGGAGATGGAGCGGGTCGAGCACACTCCCGGTGAGCAGTCGATCCGGCGTAACATCGCCATGCTGGTGCGCAGGGCATGTGAACAGGGATTGATGATCAGCTCTTACGGCAATATGTCGGTCCGATGGGAAGGAAATGATTTCCTGATCACCCCCCGGGATGTTCCCCGATGGGAAATGGGACTGGAGGATATCGTGCAGATCCGGAAAGGGAAGAGAGAACCGGGAAAACTGCCCAGCAGATCGATCCAGCTTCATGCCGATATTTACCGGAGGCATCCGGGTATCCACTCCATTATCCTGACCCAGGCTCCCCATGTGATGGCTTTCGGTGTCTCGCACCGGCGATTCGATGTCCGTACCATTCCCGAGAGCTGGGTCTTTCTGCAGGATATCCGGCAGGTGGAGTTCGGAACGCAGTTTGCAAGCAGGTCGGCCATTGCCGGTCACCTGGGAAGCAACCGTCCGGCGGTCATTGTACAGAACGACGGAATCATCGTTACCGGGGATAAGCTGCTGCAGACCTTCGACCGGCTGGAGGTGGCCGAATTCAGCGCCAAATCGCTGGTAATGGGGCATCCTCTCGGTGACCTGGTGCCCATCAATCAGAAACAGATCGGGGATCTGAGAAAAAAGTTCCTCTCCTGATTAGATTCATTTGCCTGATGAAAATAAACTACTTATGAGAAACAATCCGCTTATGATGAATCTGTTCTGTGCTTTAAAAAACAATCAGGAGTACTGTCTGTTCCTGTTCACAGGTTTATTCATCTCCTTTGTTCTGACCTCGTGCGATCCCCGTGCATCCCTGAAAAGTAATCCGGAAGTGGCCGGCGAATATTTGAAAGAGGCCACTGAGAATGCGGAAGAGGCAGGTGAAGATCCGGAATACTGGGTGGCTGCATACATATGGCCCTCCTGTCACCACGATGAACGGTTCGGGGAGATGCTCTGGCCCGGGGGGACGGGAGAATGGGAGGTTATTAAAAAAGGCACCCCGCGATTCGAGGGGCATTACCAGCCCAAAGTCCCTCTCTGGGGGTATGAACCGGATAATGATCCTGAGGTGATGGAGCGATGGATCGATGTGGCTGCTGACCACGGGGTGAACGTATTCATATTCGACTGGTACTGGTTTGATGATGGACCGTTCCTGGAAAGCGCCCTGAACGATGGATTCCTGAAAGCATCCAATAACCGGGAAATGAAATTCTATCTGATGTGGGCCAATCATGATGTGCGCCGCAATTACTGGAATGTCCACCAATACGGCGACGACACTTCGCTGCTCTGGGACGGCGCGGTGGACCGGGAGAATTTCGATACTGTCGTTGCCAGGGTGATCTCCCGGTATTTCAGTCAGCCCAACTATTTCACCATCGACGGGAAGCCAGTGTTTTCGATCTTCAGTCTGCAGAACCTGGTCGAGGGACTGGGAGGGGTGGAACAGGCCCGCCGGGCCATTGAGTACTTCCGGGAAGAGACCCGGAAGGCCGGTTTTCCGGGTCTGCATGTTCAGTTGATCGGTTTCGGAACTCCCCATGAAGGGCTGGTCGGTCAGATGGAGCAGCTAGGGGCCAACAGTGTAACCCGCTACAACTGGGGCGGCCCGCATCCTGAGGATTACATCCGATGGGGCGTTCAGGCGATGGAGCAAAGAGCGAAATGGGATGAAGCTCTGTCCATACCGTTTTTCCCGAACGCATCGATTGGCTGGGACGATTCACCGCGATTTCCCCACAAAACCAAAGAAGATATTGTTCATCTGAATAAATCGCCGGAGGCGTTCTCCTCGTTTCTATACCAGGCCAAAGAATACTGCGACAATCATCCCGGTCAGCCCAAACTGATCACACTGTTCTCCTGGAATGAATGGGTCGAAGGAGGGTACCTTCTGCCTGACATGAAATACGGTTTCGGTCATCTCGAAGCGGTTCAGAAGGTTTTCGGAGAACCGGATTTACCATTCTAACACCTCCTCGTCCGCCTCAGCCAGAGTGGGGGCGATCCAGTCCGCTTCCCTGAGCTGCTCCCGTGAAAAGGAGGTGGTAAGTGCCAGGACCCGGGCCCCGGCTGCTTTTCCTGCGGTAACCCCGCTGACAGCATCCTCCACCACCAGGCAGCGGGAAGGATCGGCCCCCAGGTTCTCCGCAGCCTTCAGGAACACATCCGGTGCCGGTTTCTTATGTTCGATGTCGATGCCGCTGACAATGGCCTGGAAGGTATCGGGAGAAAGCCCTGTCTCCTTCAGGTTGATATCGATCTTCACCCGGTCGGCACTGGAGGCAAGCGCCAGTTTGAGATCTTTGCTTCTGCATCGTTCGATGAAATCATTCACCCCGGGAAGCAGCGAGAGCTTTCCCTTTACCAGGTCTGCATAGATTTCGTAGGTCCGGGCCTTGTCCCTTTCCACCTCAAAGGGGATCCCGTGCTTCTCAGCCACCCCTCCCAGATACCTGTTCTCTCCCATCCCGGTGAAGGGCAGGAAGTCCTCCGGCGCCACCTCATATCCCTTTTCCCGGAACATCTCGGTCCCGGCACGGCAGATGTACTCCTCGGAATCGAGCAGGACCCCGTCCATATCCAGTAAAACAGCAGTTATTCTATTCATTCAGGTCTGTGATTGTCACTTGTTTGTTACTCTGTATCCGATTAGATCCGGCGATACGCTCCGCTACCGGGTCCGGTCGGGGTGGGTGCCCCACTCCTTCCGTCTTTCCGGGTCGAAACCGGGATTGGTTACCGGAAGCCGGGCGCCGACCTGTTTTCTCCAGTTATTCAGCCTCTCTCCCAGATCGGAAGCAATGCCTGGATGCTGCTGGCTCAGATCCCGGGTTTCGCCGGGATCGTCCTCCAGATTGTAAAGAATTCGTTCACCTTCCGGGACATATTCGATCAGTTTCCACTTTCCTTTGCGCATGGCACTGGCCGGCCGGTCGTGGTGATAGACCGGGTAGTGCCAGAATATCTCTCTTTGGGAATCTCCCTGTGAACCTTCCATAATTCGGGTCAGACTGATCCCGTCGGTCACCTGGCCGGCTGGAAGCTCCGCCCCCGCAAGATCGGCAAGCGTGGGCAGGAAATCGACACTGGAAACGATGGCATCGCTCACCCTTCCCGCCTCCAGAGTTCCCGGCCACCGGATCAGCAGGGGCTCCCGGATCCCTCCTTCGAAAAGCGTTCCTTTTTCCGCCCGCAGCGGGGCATTGGAGGAGGCGATGTACTGAAGGGTATCTCCCCGGTAAACATATTGTTTGGACCGGTCGATCAGGGGAATGCGGTCATACCGGCTGATCAGTCCCCCGTTATCGGAAAAGAATACCACCACCGTGTTTTCGGAAATTTCCAGCTCTTCCAATTTTTCCAGAATCCGGCCGACACTTTTGTCCAGGTGTTTTACCATGGCGGCGTAGACAGCGTTGCAGGGATACCCCTCCACTTTCGGTTTCTCCAGATATCTGGCAATGAGAGCGGAATCCGCGTTCAGCTGCACATGCACGTCGTAGTGTGCCAGAAAGAGGAAGAACGGTTGTTCGCGGTGGGATTCCATGAAATCCAGGCTCATGTCGGTCAGCGCCTCCGAGAGAACAGTCCCGGGCTCCACCTGAACCGGACGGCTCATGCGGGGTCCGAAATCAAAGTAGCCCCCACCCTGATAGACATTGACCTCATCGAATCCCTGTTGATCCGGATAGAATTCATTCCCTCCCAGGTGCCATTTCCCGAAATATCCGGTGGCATAGCCCGCATCCTTCATGATCTCTCCGAGGGTCTCCAGTTCCAGCGGCAGGTACTGGGTCCGGTTGACAGGAACGGTCCACTCCTCGAAAGGCCTCCAGTGCCCCGTAATGAAATCGATGATCCCCACCCGTGCAGGATACTGTCCGCTCATGATACTGGCCCTGGTGGGAGAGCAGACCGGGCAGGCGGCATAGGCACCGGTAAACCGGATCCCCTCCCTGGCCATCCGGTCCAGGCCGGGGGCTTCGTTGAAACGGTTGCCGTAGGAGGGAAGATCGGCCCATCCCAGATCGTCGGCCAGGATGAACACTACGTTAGGACGGGTTCCCGACAGATCCGTTTCGTTCACCGGCCGGCACTCCTGCAGCAGTATCATGACCGGAATAGAGGCGAGAAGTAATAGCGGTTTGCCCGTCCGGGATCTGAGCGTGATTTTTTTCATTTTCCGTATTCTGTGGTTCGTTCTTTTCATTTGTTCCTAAAAATAACCAATCAGACGGGATGTTCATAACGGGAAAGTGAGAGAAAAATGCTAACTTAAAAACCTTTTGACTACTCATCTTATCTGTAAACACTTACCTGAAAACTGACTTATGGAAAACAGAAGAACCTTTATTAAGAAAACCTCCCTGGGAGCCGCTGGGATCACCCTGGGTGTCACCGGTGCATCGGCCGCCTCCGTAAGAAGGATCAAAGGTGCCAACGACCGGATCAATGTGGCGGTGATTGGTCTGAGGGGCCGTGGAAAGGCGCTGATGGATGCATTCTCCTCCATGAACGACCAGGGAGTCTACGTGACCACCGTCTGTGATGCGGATTCTCAATTCTTCGGGGAATCGGTGACCCGGGTTGCGGAGAGGCAGGGTGGTGTGAAGCCTTCCACAGTGCAGGATATCAGGGAGGTATTTGCCGATCCGGGGATTCACGCAGTGGCCATGGCCACTCCCAATCACTGGCATGCCCTGGGAACTGTCTGGGCCTGTCAGTCAGGTAAACACGTCTACGTGGAGAAACCAAGTTGCCACAACATCTGGGAAGGAAGAAAGATGGTGGAGGCTGCCAGGAAATACAATGTGATCGTCCAGGTGGGGTTCCAGAACCGCTCCATTCCCAATGTGATGCAGGCCATGGCTTTTCTTCATGACGGGGGCATCGGGGAGGTCTATATGGCCCGCGGTCTCTGTTTCAAGCCCAGGGACTCTTTCGGCATCGCTGAGGACAGTGAACCACCGGCCTCCCTGGATTACGATCTCTGGCTGGGTCCGGCCACCTACCGGCCCTACAATGAAAAGAGGGGGCATTATAACTGGCACTGGCACTGGAATACGGGGAACGGTGATACCGGCAACCAGGGTCCTCATCAGTTCGACATTGCCCGGTGGGGTATGAATAAAAGGGTGCACCCTGTGAAGGTGCAGTCGATGGGAGGTATTTTCGGGATCTCACCCGGGGAGTGCTCCCAGGAGACCCCCAATACCCAGACCTCGATCTTCGAATACGATGACGGGAAGATCATCGAGTTCGAGACCAGGGGGAGGTATACCAACCAGGAAGCCAGTCTGGGTGTCCGGATCGGTAACCTGTTCTATGGAACGGAAGGATGGCTGGAGGTCGACGGCTCCACCTGGAAGGCCTATCGTGAGCGAGAGGAAGAACCTTTCGCAGGCTCCGGCATGGAAGCTCAGGGAGCTGCCGTCGGGGGAGACACTACTTTCCGGGCGGCACCCGGCAGCGGGGGCCATTTCGCCAATTTCATCCGGGCGATCCGGTCGGGAGACCATTTCGACCTGAATTGCGATATTCTGGAGGGACATATGTCGTCGGTACTGCCGCATCTGGGGAACGTTGCCTACCGGGTGGGGGAGACCCTGGAGTTCAATGGTGAGTACGAGAAATTCATCGATCATGATGAGGCCAATATGCTGGTGTCCCGTAATTACCGGCATCCCTTCGTTATCCCGCAACAAGTATAATAGTCCATAAAGTCTGTAAAGTCCTTAAAGTCCGTAAAGTTTGTAAAGATGAGGGGAATATGTAGTTATGCGGGGGTGATCCTGGTGGCGGCGGTGGTTTTCAGTGGTTGTGGTCAGGGGTACGAACCGCTGTTTGACGGGGAATCCCTGGAAGGGTGGAGGGTGGATCCGCCCGAGGTGAGCTCGCACTGGAAAGCCGAGGACGGTCTGCTGGTGGGGGAGAATCCCGGCATGGAAGGATCCATTATCTGGACCACCAGGGATTTCACCGATTTCGAGATCGACCTGGAATACCAAGCACTGATGGATGATTACGATTCCGGGATCTTTCTCCGTGGAACGAGTCACCAGGTGCAGATCGGCATTTCACGCTCGCTCCAGGAAGACCTGACGGCCTGTATCTATGCTCCGGCCGACGACCGGGGCAAATATCCCGGCCGGACCGACCGGGTGGAAGAGGTCCACCGGCCGGGTGAATGGAACCGGCTGAGAGTGATGGTCACCGGCAAACGG
>CAZOHA010000031.1:0-2318 GCA_964579515.1 uncultured Bacteroides sp.
CTCCTTGCCGTCGTCCCAGTAGGAGGCGTTGTAGCTTCCTCCTTCCATGTCTATTATCCATTCTGCTGTCGTTTCTACTTTCTCGTCCGTGTTGGGTACTTGCATGAAGATGGGTGGGAGTCGCATGTTCAGTGTCTGTATGGTGTCTGTTTGGTTTGCCAGATCCTCTGGTGTGATGAAGTTTCCTTCCACTTCTTCTATTGTGACTGGTGCTCGTTTGATGCCGTAGTACTGTGTGTTTCTGTTCCAGTCGTCGTTGCTTGGAAAAAAGACGCTTATCGTGTAGTTTTCTCCTTCCTGGAGTTTTGGCGTGAGGTATTCTTCTCCTGTCACAAAGAGCTGGTGTTCCAGGTCTCCTGCTTCGTCTCGTATGAACATGACGTAGTGGTTGGCGTATTGCCCGTTGGTTTGTCCCAGCAGGACTTTTCCCTGCAGGCGCTTTCCTTGAAGGACTATGGTTGGGTTGACAACCAGGCTCGCGAAGGGGTTGTTGCCTTCAGTGATGTCTAGTGTCGTGTAGAGTGTGTCAAAGGGTATGCTGGTTGGTACGACGGCTAGTCCTAGTGTTGTGACGCCATCATTTGGGTCTATGGGTATGTTCTCGAAGTCATACACTGGTGGCTCGCCTGCGATGATGCCGGTGTGCTCGTAAGGGTAGGGTTCGTCCAGCGCCTGTGCAACAATCATGCCTGGCAGGTAGGCTCCGCCTGTTGTGTTGATGCCTACGCGTACATTGCCGTATTTCCTGGGAGTTACTGGCATCATCTCAAGGTTTATTTGGTTGATGTTTGCTGTCTGAAAGGTCACTTCTACGACGAGTGTTTCGTAATCCTGGTGTGTGAAGGTGAGGGTGTAGTCTACTGTTCCTTCTTCATTGCTGGTTCCTTTCTTTGCTTTGGCGATTTGTGCTTCTAGGTCTATGTCTTGGTGTCGCGTCTCTCCTGCGTTCATCGCCCATGGTGTTATTTTCGCTGCTCGTCCCTGCTCGTCTTTGAAGATGATGAGTTCTCGTGGCGTGCTGGTGTGTGGTTGCCAGACTGCTTGGAAGGTGCCTGCTTTGACTTGAAAGAATGCTAAGTCTTTGATTTCCTGCCCTGCGATGTTGTAGAGTGTGCCTGAGCGCACGTCTTTCTCGCTCTCTATTGTAAAGCGTATCTGTCCCTGCTCGTACGCGATGTGGAGTTTTCCATCTGGGTGATTGGCTGTTCTGTCAAAGAGATTGTTGGGGTCAGCTGCAATCGGGATGTCATAATGGTACCAGAAGCCTATGTCTTTGGTGGTTGCGTGAAAGCCGGTGTTTGTGCCGGTGATACGGGCTTCGAGGTTCGCTCCCACGACAGGGTGTGTTGGATCGCCGTCAGGACGAAAGGTGGTCCCTGCCTCGATGAGAAAACCCCGTGCTTGTGTGGGTAGTACTGGTTGCCCTTTCACGGCCATGGTGCTCAGTCCCAGCATGGTGGCGAGTCCTGCTGTCTTGATTGCCTTGTTTGTGTGTGTCTTGGCCTTTGCGAGAAGTGCTGCGAGTGTTTTCATTGGTGGTTTGGATCAATCCATGAAATTTTGGAAATGGAATGTTCCCAGAAGAGTAATTTACCCAGAAATACTGAAACGGGGTGAACACTCCCCTATTCTTGTGTGATATACAAGGGATTTTTGACGAACACAGTCTCTCACTGAGGGAAGGGGGGAATCCCAATCCCTGTCCTGCGATTGTTCAGACAGTGGACATTGGAGGACACGGTTTGCGGTACAGGGATTTGATGAGGCCGGAGAGAATGCGGGAGATTTCCAGGGACTTTTCTTCCAGTTCTGAGAATTTGTGAGATTCCAGGTAGTTGAGCTCTCCGGCCAGCTGCAGCATGGAACGCACTTCGGCGGCCGATCCTTTGGCCACATAGAGGCAGTGCAGGAATTCTTTATCCGTTTTTCTTTCAAACCCTTCGGCGATATTGTTCATGATGGAAACCGATGCCCGCCGGATCTGGTCCCTGAAACCGAAATCTTTCAGTGTGCCGAAAGCTCCATAGATCAGAACGGTGAACTCTTTCGCTTTCTGCCAGGCGATAATATCCTCAAACCGGTCAATTTTCATTTCTGAAATACTTCATGCCATCCACAGGATGATTTCCGGTTCCTTTTGAAACCCCTCCAACAGCAAGTAAGAGGGGCTTTCAAAAGAAACCCCCTCATTTAAAGGACTTTCCGACTTTCAAACTTTCCACTTTAAGACTCCTTTAGACTTTATAACTTTATAAACTTTTCAGACTATTACGGACTTTACAGACTTTAAGACTTTATGGACTATTACGGGCTTTACG
>CAZOHA010000031.1:2418-21529 GCA_964579515.1 uncultured Bacteroides sp.
GACTATTACGGACTTTACAGACTTTAAGACTTTATGGACTATTACGGGCTTTACGACTCTAATATCCTGCCGCCTGCCCGTCTTTTCTCGATTCGGAGGCTCCGTAATAGACTCCGTTCTCCGGATCTTTCATGATCGCCTGGTATCCTCCGAAACCGCCCACGGTATACTGGATGGTATGTCCCATCCGTGTCAGTTCGCGTATGGTCTCATAGGGGATCCCCGACTCCAGGTAGACGGTACCGCCATCGGTCATCACTTGGCCGGTGGGCTGGGAGGAGCCGGTATGGCGGATCCGCGGGGCATCGCCCGCTTCCTGAAGGTTCATCCCGAAATCGATCATATTAATAACGATCTGGGCATGTCCCTGGGGCTGCATGGCTCCGCCCATCACACCGAAACTCATGAAGGGTTTCCCGTCTTTGGTGATAAAGGCAGGAATGATCGTGTGGAAGGGTCTCTTACCCGGCTCATATACGTTGAAATGCCCCTCCTCCAGGGTAAACAGCTCTCCCCGGTCCTGCAGGATAAACCCGAGTCCCGGCGGGCACATCCCGGAGCCCATTCCCAGGTAGTTGCTCTGGATCAGGGAGACCATATTTCCGTGTTTGTCGGCCACGGTCAGGTAGATGGTGTTGCCATTTTCGGGATCTCCTGCCGGAAGTTGCCTGGAGGCGCGTTCGGGGTTGATCAGGGCTCTTCGCTGGGCCGCATATTCCTTGGATATCAATTCATCGACCGGGATATCGTTGAAGTCGGGATCGGCGTAATACTTTGCCCGGTCTTCAAATGCCAGTTTCTTGGCTTCCACGAAATAGTGGATGTATTCCGGGCTTCCATAACCCATCCCGGCAATATCGTAGCCTTCCAGGATATTCAGGATCTGAAGGGCAGCAATTCCCTGTCCGTTGGGGGGAAGCTCCCAGATATCGTACCCTCTGTAATCGCTGCTAACCGGCTCCACCCATTCAGACCGGTGGCCGGCCAGATCTTCGTAGGAGAGGAATCCTCCCTGTTCCTTTATGAATGCATCGATGGTAAGGGCAATTTCACCCTTATAGAACGCATCCCGGCCCCCTTGGGCGATCTTTTCCATGGTTTCAGCCAGGTAGGGGTTCTTGAAGATTTCCCCTTTGGCAGGGGCGGTGCCTCCGGGCATGTAGACCTCTTCCACATGGGGGAACCGGGCAAGTGCCCTTGCATTTCTCTCCCAGTAGTAAGCGATCACCTCAGTTACGGGAAATCCTTCCCGGGCATATTCAATGGCGGGCAGAAGAATATCCGACATCTCCATAGATCCGAACCTGTCATGCAATTCGAACCAGCCATCCACACATCCCGGAACGGAAACAGGAAGAGGCCCGTAATAGGGGATCTTCTCGTAGCCGTTCTCATTGAAATAGTCCAGGGTCAGGGACCGGGGAGAGCGGCCGCTGGCGTTCAATCCGTAAAGCTGTTCGGTCTCTGCATCCCAGACGATGGCAAAAAGATCTCCACCTATCCCGTTGCTGACAGGCTCCACCAGTCCCAGCACCGCATTGGCGGCAATGGCTGCATCGATGGCATTCCCTCCCGCCTTCAGGATATCGAGGGCCGCCTGTGTGGCCAGCGGCTGGCTGGTGCAAGCCATACCGTTACGGGCTATTACTTCCGAACGGGTGGTAAAGGTCTCACCGATGATCCGGTCCTGCCCGGTCAGCAGGTGTGTGACACACAAAAGCAGGATTGAACTGATTAATGATTTCTTCATGGTTATAGCTATATGGGTTTACGTGTCCAACGATCGTCGTGTATTTTTCCATAAAATAAGAAAACCTTCCCTACCAACATAAAAAATGCCCCATCCACATCATGAACAGGGCACACACTCCATACGTATACTTTTGCCTTACAGGACTTTAACTTTTACTAAGCGGCGAAGCCGAATCTTTAGACTTGCGGCACGCGAAATCTTCGGAGTTGCGGCACGCCAAATCTTCTGAGTTGCGGCGCGCCGAATCTTTACGACTTTACAACTTTACGACTTTATGGACTCTTACAGACTTTATGGACTCTTATGGGCTCTTACTGGTTTTTGAGCTTATAGACCCTGATCCAGTCGATCTCCATGGCGGAGGGCAGTCCGTTTTCCGGAGTGTCTTTCTTCAGGTTCGAGGAGAAGTTGATGCTCATCTCTTCCTGGGGAACTGCGGAGGTTAGGGTCTTGAACACTTTGTCGTTGATCTTCCAGACCAACTTTCCCGGTGACCACTCCAGGGTGAATATGTAGAATTCATCGGCATATTTTCCTCCTCCGGTTTTGGAGATCGATTTCCCGGGTGTCTTCCCGTCGCCCCAGAAATAATTGCAGTATAGCTTCCCGTTTTCAAAACGGGCCACATCGATATGAGGAAGCATGGTATCCGAAACCATCCAGAAGGCCTGGGCCACCGAAGCCGCAGACATTTTTACTTTGGCCTTGAAAATGCCGTACTTCTGCTTGAAGGATTTGGAGGTGCTGATCATTCCGGAGGTAAAGTCGAAGTCTTCCAGGACAAACCCCTGCTCCGATCTCCAGACCAACCCTTCGACTTTTCCTGGTTTGGTGACAATCCTTGCCTTCTGGTCGTAGAATTCGATATTGTCACCGTCGGTGATAAAACTCCGGTCATCCTCCAGTACAAAAGAGCTTTGCATGGTCTTGTCTCCCCAGTAGTACCTGGTCATCCACTTCTTGGTATCGAGCTTGTTGCGGGAAAAATCATCTTCGAAGGTCAGGTCCCACTTCTCAATCTCTTTAAAGGGGTTCTTCTTTTTGGTCTTGAAGTACCATTGAATTTTATCGGAGTGCTTCAGGGCCTTGTATTCTGTCTCCTTCCGGTACTCCTCGGTGGTTTCGTACCGCTCGGAGGGACGCATGGTCAGGTACTGTTTCTGCTGGATAAAATCTTCCGAATTGATGTAATCTTCCAGTTCCTCGAACTCCTTTGATTTCTCGTCCCCTTTCTGTTTTTTCTGGAGGGCTTTATACCGGGTCTCTTTCCGGTAGGCTTCCGAAGCTTTGTACTTCTCCTTGAATATCCTTTTCTTACGTATTGCGAAATCGCTGGAGGTAACTTCCTTTTCAAGTTCCAGATAGTGCT
The DNA here is from genome assembly GCA_964579515.1 of uncultured Bacteroides sp. Lineage (GTDB taxonomy): Bacteria > Bacteroidota > Bacteroidia > Bacteroidales. Next base: position 5,541 of record CAZOHA010000031.1, read on the forward strand.
TCAGTTCATCCGATTCCTCCATCTCCTTGAAGGCTTTGTAATCGGCTCTCAAACGGTCATCGGCCGATTCGACCTTCTCGGTGCCGGGAACCATCCCCAGCAGGAAACTTAAGCTCGCCATATATAAATTCTATAGTTGCTGACTAAAGATAACAAAAAATCATCTCCAGAAGGCCCTTCTGCGACTATGAAAATAGTAAACAGCCTGGACAGAAATGATAAACTGTTCATATTTGGAAAAAAGGTACTTGCCGGAGACATTGAAATCCCATTTGGGTGCCATTCTTAACTCCAGTCCCGCTCCGAGATTGGCTCCTATTCCGTAACCGGTCTGGTCGGTAATGGTCTCGTTCCCGGTGATCACCAGAGGTTCGAAATAGGACATCAGGTAAGTGAAGTTCCCTCCGCCGAAAGCGACGGCTCTGACGGTTCCCTCCTCAAAAAATGCGTACTGAAGATCCAGGTCGCCCTGGAACATGTAATTGGTCAGGATGGAATAGCCGGTCTCCAGCTTGTAACGGTTATAGGCAGTAATGGAGGGAACGATGCTCAGGGTACTGCGCTTGTCCAGGGCGAGCCAGGTCCGGATGGTTATTCCCGGATTCCCGGTTTCTCCGTAATTGAACTCCGTGCCGGAGGCGAATGCAAGTCCCCCGCCTATCCTGTGGATCTGCGCATTCAGGCCGGCCGGAAGAAATAAGATGAAAACCAGCCCCGCGAGGGTCAAACCGCTCAAACTTCGTATCTTCACAGATAATGCTTTCTGGGTACAGTAATGGTTGTACGAGTCGATCCTCACGATGGTTTCAAAAGCTGATACTTTATCCTGCATAAAGAATGATCGCACTAAAAAAGTACTAAATTTGTGCAACTGAAGGAACTCTTTTATTTCTCAAAAATTGCATTCCAATGGCAAAATTGATTGGAGAAATCATACAGGTGATCGGTCCTGTAGTCGATGTTAGTTTTGAAGAAACAGGAGATCAGCTCCCCAATATCCATGAGGCCCTGGAAATTGAAAGGGACGACGGTCAGGTACTGGTCATCGAATGCCAGCAACATATCGGTGAACACACTATACGGGCCATCGCCATGGATTCAACCGATGGATTGCAGAGAGGAACGAAGGTCACTGCCACCGGGGAGGAGATCAGGATGCCCAGGGGTGAAACAGTGAAGGGAAGGCTGCTGAATGTGGTGGGTGAAGCCATCGACGGTATTGGCAAAGTGGACAGTAAAGGGGGCTACCAGGTCCATAGCAAACCGCCCATCTATGAGAATCTGTCGACCGAATCGGAGGTCCTATTTACAGGAATCAAGGTGATCGATCTGCTGGAGCCGTATGCCAAAGGAGGTAAGATCGGTCTGTTTGGCGGTGCCGGTGTCGGAAAGACCGTGATCATCATGGAACTTATCAACAACATCGCGAAAAAATATGAAGGGATCTCCGTATTCGCAGGCGTTGGTGAACGTACCAGGGAAGGGAACGACCTGCTCCGGGAGATGATCGAATCGGGAGTGATCAAGTACGGAAAAGCGTTCGAAAAAACCATGGAGGAAGGCTCCTGGGACCTGACCAAAATCGACCGCCAGGAGCTCGAGAAATCACAGGCCACCCTGGTGTTCGGACAGATGAACGAGCCCCCGGGAGCGCGCGCCACCGTCGCCCTTTCAGGACTTACGGTTGCGGAATCTTTCAGGGACGGGGATGAAAAAAGCGGAGGAAAGGACATCCTGTTTTTCGTGGACAATATTTTCCGTTTCACCCAGGCCGGATCGGAGGTATCGGCCCTGTTGGGACGGATGCCTTCCGCAGTAGGTTACCAGCCCACTCTGGCCACCGAAATGGGGTTGATGCAGGAGCGGATCACATCCACCAAACGTGGTTCGATCACTTCCATACAGGCCATCTATGTGCCTGCCGACGACCTTACCGACCCAGCCCCCGCCACTACGTTCGCACACCTGGATGCAACCACCGTGCTGAGCCGGAAGATCGCATCACTGGGGATCTACCCGGCCGTGGATCCTCTCGATTCCACCTCACGGATCCTGAAGGCTGACGTGGTGGGTGAGGAACATTACAACACCGCCCAAAATGTGAAGATGCTGCTGCAGCGATACAACGAGCTGCAGGATATCATTGCCATCCTTGGAATGGATGAATTGTCGGAAGAGGATAAGCAGGTGGTGCACAGGGCCAGAAGGGTAGCCAGGTTCCTTTCACAACCGTTCCATGTGGCTGAACAATTCACCGGATTGCCCGGAGTATTTGTGAACATCGATGATGCTATCAAGGGATTCAACATGATCATGGACGGCGAAGTGGATAAATATCCCGAGGCTGCTTTCAACCTGGTGGGCACCATCGATGAAGCCATCGAAAAGGGGGAGAAACTGCTGTCACAATCAAAATCCTGACGGAATGACACTGGAGATCATCGCCCCGGACAAAAAGATTTTCGAAGGTGAAGTGGATCTGGTTCAGGTGCCCGGCTCCAGAGGGTCGTTCCAGATACTCAGAAACCACGCACCGATCATCTCCACCCTCGAAACGGGAAAGATCCGGATAGTGGATCAGAAAGGTGGGGAAACCTTCTTCGATGTGGATGGAGGTGTAATCGAGGTAAAAAAAAATAAAATCATCATTCTTGCCGAAAGCGCAACCACATAGCGGCCAGGGGAGCACACAGCGACAAAACCTCCCTTTCTTCTTCGTTATCCTGATTTCGTTAGTTTTCAGTTCCTTCAGTCTGACCAGGGTGAACCCCGGCACATCCGGGAATGCCAATGTGATCAGGGTGGAGACCGTCACTTTCGAAGCATCGGACGGACTGGAGGTGACGGCCGACGAGTACATTATTCCGGGCAGTAACCCTTACATTCTGCTCCTGCATGAACAGCAATCCAGCAGGGGTGAATTCAAAACCATTGCCCGTAAACTCTGCAAGCTGGATTATAATTGTCTGGCGGTGGATCTCCGGAATGGGGGAAACAACAATTTTGTCTCCAACCTGACCACCAAACAGTGCAGGGTGATGGATTGCCCCACCGGAGCAGAAGATATCTCCAGGGATATAGAGGCCGCCATTCAATACGCCTACGAAAAATCGGGTCAGCCCGTGACCCTGTTCGGCAGCAGTGCCAACGGATCGCTCAGTCTGCTAGTGGGTAAAGAAAGCGAGTTTGTGCGTGCCATCGTGGCTTTCAGTCCCGGAGAGTATTTTCAGCCTCAGATACAGGTGGAAGAGTCCATCCGGGGAACAAGGAAACCTGTATTCGTTACCTCCAGCAGGATGGAACTCCCCTATGTCAGGCAGCTTGTCTCGGGTATCAATGACGATTATCTGACCCTTTACGAACCGGAACTTGGAGAGGGAGCCCGGGGGACGGCCACTCTGACAACAGAAAATCCGAACAATTCTGAATACTGGCTGGCCCTGATGCTGTTTTTTAAGGAGCTGATCTGAATGGCTCTGAAGGTAAAATTCCTGGTTGTCCGTTTCAGCTCCATCGGGGATATCGTCCTCACCACACCGGTGATACGGCATCTGAAAAAGCAGGTGGAAGGAGCCGAGGTCCATTATCTCACCAAAGATACCTTTGCCTCCATTCTCCGGGCCAATCCCTATGTCGACCGGATCCACTCTTTTAAAGGAAATATGAAAGAAACCCTTCAAAAACTTAAAGAGGAAGGGTTCGACTACATAATCGATCTTCATCACAATGCCCGCTCGGCCAGAGTGAAACTGGGATTAAAAAAGATGGATTTCTCGGTCAATAAACTGAACCGGCAGAAATGGCTCTATGTAAACCTGAAGATCAACACACTGCCCGATCTGCATATGGTGGACCGGAACATGGAGACGATCCGCCATTTCATCCAGATCAACGACGAAGAAGGGCTGGATTACTTTATCCCCGAAGAGGAGGAGATCGATCTCGCCGGCTTTCCAAAGGCCTTCGGCGAAGGCTATGTGGCACTGGCTATCGGGGCTCAGCATGAAACCAAAAAACTGCCCCCGGATTCATTGATCGCGCTTTGCAACAAACTCGAATATCCCCTGGTGATCCTGGGCGGGCCCGGAGATACAGAAGCAGGACGGCAGATCAAGGAGGCCCTGCCTGGCAGACCGGTGATCAACGGATGTGGTGATTTTTCCATCCATCAGTCAGCTTCCCTGGTGAGGCAGGCTTCCCTGCTTATTTCCCACGACACCGGAATGATGCACATCGGTGCCGCATTCGGTAAGATAATCATTACCATCTGGGGAAATACGGTGCCTGAGTTCGGTATGTGGCCCTACGGTGCCCATCCCGAATCGGTCCGGTTTGAGGTGGATGGATTATCGTGCCGGCCCTGTTCCAAGATCGGATACAAAAATTGTCCCAAAAAGCATTTTAAATGCATGAAGGAGCAGGACCTGGACGCCATAGCCCGGAGTGCAAAACAATTGATGGCTTCATTTACTGGGCCATAAACGTATAGGTAATCACAGCCTGATGTCTCCCGGGAGCATTCAGGTCGATCCTGAACCGGGAGCTAAGGGCCGCTTCCAGCGCCGCCTCGGAAAAGCAGACCCGGTCATCACCGATGATCGGCTCCATGATCCTCGCGTCGGTCACCCTGCCGTCCCTGTTCACCTCCACTGCTACCTTGACTATTCCTGATCCCTGACAACGGTAAACAGGAATGGTCAGTTCCACCTTTCCCCGTCCCCGCGGCTCATCCAGGAATTCATAGGTGATGGTGGTCGGCCCCGTATACTCTCCTTCCGATTCATCTCCCGTTCCCTCCTCGGGGGGAACATAGTCGGCTGCCGCCAGAATGGCCTGGAGCTCTTCCAGTTTTTCGCGGTCCTCCTCCCTTCGCGCTGCCTCCATGTGTTCGAGCAGTTCGTTCACATACTGATCGGTGGAGATCTCCTCACTGAAAGCATCCTCTGCATGGACATTGACCGCCCTGTTGCTCGACTGCTCACGGATACGCATCACCTGCTCCAGCCATTCTGCGGAGACTTCCACCTCCTCTTCGGCCAGAAGCTCTTCCACGGTTTTCTCTTCAAACTCAACCGCGATACCCAGTTCCCTGTCTTCCTTCAGTCCCTCCACCCTTACAAAGATCAGGACATTGAGCACTACCAGATGAAAAATCATGGTGTAGAGCAACGCGATCCGGTTCTTTTTAAGAAACCGCCTGATTCCCGTCCAACCATATGAAAAGAATTCTTCCACCGCTACAAAAATAATTCTAATTTTGGCCTTATGAAAAAAGGGATCATCCTGGCCTCCCTGGTGTTACTTTCCACAGGCTGTGCGCTATTGAATGAACTGACCGCTTTCACCAGATGTGAATTTAGTTTCCGCTCGGTTCAGGATCCGGTCATCAGCGGCGTGGAGGTCTCTTCCATACGCTCATTTTCTGATTTCAGCATCATGGAAGGACAGCGGATCCTCACCGATGTCCTCCGCGGATCACTCCCCTTTGCCATCACCGCCAACATAGAAGTCCGTAATCCCGGTCCGGCCGTGGCCGCCGTCAACTCCATTCAATGGATTGCTTACCTGGACGATATGGAGATCGGAAGCGGATCGCTGGACCGCAGAATTGAAGTGGCTCCCAATGGCGGAAGGGCCATGATGCCGGTACGGGTGGAGGCGGATCTGTTCGATTTCCTGGAAGGAGAAAATCCCCGCAGCATGGTCAATTTTGCACTGAACATGATGGATGCAGGCGGAGAACCCTCCCATCTGAGCATGAAGATCAAACCGAGCGTGGTGATCGGCGGGCAGCTGTTCCATTATCCCGGATATTTTACCATCTCCCGGGAATTCTCCTCGGGAGACTGACCTGTCTAATTGATATCCACAGAATAGAGTGCCTCCATTCCCAGTCTGGAAGTGGCCGGTTCAAATATGAATCTGGCGCCCACCGAGAAGGGGAATGAGAACCGGAAAATATGCAGGTCGGTCAGCAGGTCGGCCCCGATGGTGGTGTAGTTCCTGTTGTCATAGTAAGGCTGGGGATCACGGATGATCACATTCTTACCCACCATATGGTCGACCCATACCGCACCTCTGATCCGTTTCAGGTAAAGGAACAGGCTCAGCTCCAGATCGGGATAAAGCAGCGGGAAAACGAAATCGGCACTGTACCGTGTCAGATGCTCTCCGAATATACCACGTATTCCCCTGGGCAGACTGACCAGGTTGATAAATGCTGGCCTGTCCCGGTCCAGGGGATTCTGCCGCTGATAACTGACCGATAGCCTGAGGGTCTGATGCTTCAGCAGACCGGGAAGATAAGCGACCCCGCCCGCCCTCCAGACCGATCCATACACACTGCTGAAGGGAGCGTGATAGTACCCTCCGGAGAGGGTCCCTCCGAACCTGGGGAGAATATCTTTCCTTCCCTGCCTCAGATAGGAGGTGGCCACAAAGCTGTAATAAAGATAGTGTGCCCCGGCACTGTAGCGGTCATCATCCTCCACATACTGGATATCTCTCCGGTAGGTGTAATCGATTCGCGGCTGGACCAGGGAGAGAAATTTACCGGTATTCAGCCTTAAGGGGACGTAGCTCTGTATATTCAGTCTCAGGCCCTGTGGAAGGGAGCGAAGTGTGTCTCCCTCCTCCAGGGATAAAATATCCGGTTCACCGCCATAATGAAAATAGAGATTCACCACGGGATAGCGGCCCTTGAATTCGATCCCCGAATGAAACATGTGATGCCCGTTTTTGTATTCATATCCCAGCTGGCTCACAGCAGTACTCAGCCGGTTCTGTGATATCAGAGACAGTCCCGGGCTGACCGGCAGATCTTCCGGGCTGAGAGCCAGTTCCGGATGGAGATAGTCGAAATAGAGCGGAAGCCAGGAGTGAAAGTTAAAAAGATGGAGCGGTTTGATATAGCGGGAAGAGGGATAGGATGCAGTATCATTTTGCCCGGTGGGCTCGTCCGCTCCGGAAATGATCTTCTCCTCTTCAGGGGTGGAAGAATAATCCAGCTGTTCGGCATGATCTCTGGCCTCCTCCAGAGGTTTCCAGAGTGCCCGTTCCAGTTCCATGGTGACCACCCGGTATCCTGCAGAACTGTAATCGGAATACATCAGCATTTCCCCGTCGCCTGAAACCTGCGGATAGAAGGCTCCGAACCGGGAAGAGGTGACCTGGAAGGTCCTTCTCTCGTTCATATCGTGGCAATAGATATTATCAATGCCTGAGAAGGTGCCGCTGAAATATATACGCGATCCCTTGACCACCGGGAAAGCGATATCGTCAAATCCCGTTTCGAAGATCCTGTTCCAAGATCTGCCGGCCAGGGAATATACAAAGAGTGATTTCCCGCTTTGATCGGCCAGGGTAAGCACAATGGCGGAGTCGTTCGCCATCCATGCCGGATGCTGAATAAAATGGTTTCGGGGTGAAGGAACCTTTCTTTCAACGCCGTCGTCCATTGATAGAATCACCAGGCTGTATTTCTGGCGGGCCGATTGTTCAATGGCTGCAATCCGTGTGCCGTCGGAGGAGAGGTCGGGAGCATAGTACCTGGTTCTCCTCCCCAGGTTCCTGACCTGACCGGTGGCCACATCATACGTGCGAATCACCGAATAATTCCGGTTGCTCCACCGCAGATCCGGAACAAATTCATCCCAGACCGCGTGTGTTCCCGAAAAACTGACCCGCCCTGAACTCAGAAAGCCGGGCCGGAAAACTCGCCGCTCCTCACCGTTCTCACCCAGAAAAACAAATTCGGGTATCTGATCCACCCCCGATTTCATCGCAAAAAGCATGGACCCGGAGACAAAATGGGGAAAAGTGTAGCTGGTATAGTGTTTCCTCCGCTGGGGGGTCCAGTCGGAGAAAGGGGTATGAATCCTTCCCGCCGCCTGCTCTTCCCAGTGCCGCCTGTATTCAGCCAGGGCTTCTCGGTAAAAGGCAGGCTTGCTTGTGATCCCGTGTTTCTTCATGCTGAAATAGGTGGGAGAGACCAGATAGGGCCTTCGTGCCGCATACTGCTGAAAATCGATCCACAGACTGTCACCGTAGTTCCTCCTTCCATGCCGCACCATGAAATAACCAAGCTGGTAATGATTCGGGATATGGTCTCTGTAGGACCCCAGGATAGCCTTCGAATAGGAATAGACCCTTTCCCCTTCCAGCATCTGAGCCTTCAGCTCCATCTCGAAAGAGGGCTGACGGCCCCGTCCCGAACGGGAAAGCCGTGTCTCCGCATCTACTGCGTCTCCTTCCAGGTACCAGTAGGGAAGAAAACCTGCCATGGCCCCCACCACCTGTTGACCGCCCAGAAAAGAGAGATACCTGGTGATGCCCTGATCCAGTTTATCGATCTGGAACGCGTGCCTGCCCTCATGGAGGGCCAGCTGTGTAAGCCAGTCCTGGTAGGTACCGTTGGGATCCGGATTGGTGAAGATCTCGAGCCGTTTGGGTGCCCAGACAAACACACCGTTGGAAAAACTCGATTCGTTATGAATGATGACCGGGATCGGCCTGTGAAGATGATCGAGCGGTTCGCCGAGGTGCGGATAATAGTACTCCAGTCTTCCTGCAAAGGCGTGGGCGAGACTGTCGACCCCGCGGGGATAGATCACCCGGTAATGCGGAGTGTAAAAGTGATTCCACCGAAGCGTCCCTGCATCCTGTCCGTACTCATAGAACTGTGCAATCGCTGCCGGTGATAACAACAAAAGCAGAATGCCAAGCATCCTGCTTTTGATGATACAGTAAAAATATAATGGGAGGTTAGTTTTCTGCAAATTTCACGGAATAACCGTGCGACCGGAGGTATACGTAGGCACGCTTGCGTACATCTCCCATCAGCATGATGTCATACATTTTGGAAGAGCCGCAGGTACGGCAAACACCCTGAAGCTCCTCTTCGATCTTCCGAAGATCGATCCGCCTTCCCACAAAACCTGTAATGAAGGTAATGGGTGCACCATCCATCTTTCTTTTATCGAGGCCGACAATCAATGTCTGCTTTTCCGGTGGTAGAGTTTTGGGCTCCCGGATGTTGGCATATTCAAATTCGAATTCCGGGTAATCGGTGTATAGGGTTGCATCCAGATCATTCACTCCTTTGACGGACATGACTTTTGGATTTAGTGAACCACAAATATAGGTTCCATTTTTGATTCTGTCAATTTTTTCAAATTAAAAGCAGTAAATTCACGCCCTATGGAATTCAGGAAATTGAACCTCCTGCTGGGATGGCTGAGTTTCGCCATCGCACTGACCGTCTACCTGCTCACTCTGGAACCCACAGTGAGCCTCTGGGATTGCGGAGAGTTCATAGCCAGTGCCTATAAGCTGCAGGTGGGGCATCCGCCGGGAGCCCCGTTATACGTCATGATCGGCAGAGTATTCTCACTATTCACTTCCGATCCCGAAAAGGTGGCCATGCTGATCAATTCAGTATCGGCCCTTGCCAGCGCGTTCACCATCATGTTCCTTTTCTGGACCATTTCCCATTTTCTGCAGAAAATGAAAGTGGTCGAAATGGTGATCCTGGGAGGATCCTTTGTGGGAGCCATGGCCTATACTTTTTCCGATACTTTCTGGTTTTCGGCCGTGGAGGGAGAGGTTTACGCCACCTCCTCCCTGTTCACAGCGGTGGTCTTCTGGTCCATTCTTAAATGGGAGAACGTTGCCGACAGGCCAGGTGCCAACAGGTGGCTGATCCTGATCGCCTATCTGATCGGCCTGTCGATCGGCGTACACCTGCTCAACCTTCTGGCAATTCCGGCCATTGTTCTCGTCTATTATTTCCGGAAGTACCAGGTTACCCGGAAAGGGGTGCTCTATGCACTGGGGATTTCCCTGCTGATCCTCCTTTTCATTATGTACGGGATCATCCCCGGTCTGGTGAAAGTGGCCACCTGGTTTGAGCTCTTCTTTACCAATACAGTCGGACTCCACTTCAATGTGGGGGTGGTCATCTATGTGGCCATTCTGCTCTCTGCTCTGGTCTACGGAATTTACCGCACCCAGTTTGTCCGCAAAAATGTCCTGTGGAACACCATTCTGGTTTCCGTTACGGTCATTGTAATCGGATACTCCTCCTATGCCATGATCGTGATCCGCTCCCTGGCAGGTCCTCCCATGAATGAGAACCGGCCTGAAAATGTATTCGCTCTTCTCTCCTACCTGAACAGGGAACAGTATGGGGACCGTCCCCTGCTGACGGGGCACTTCTACAATGCAGAGGTGGAAGATGTGGAGTATACGAAGCCTGTTTACTCACTGAACAAAGAGGAAAACAGATATGAGATCGTCTCCCGGAAGGCCGAGCTGGTTATGAAGGGGGGCAAGGTGCTGCTGCCCAGGATGTACAGCCGGGATTCCAACCACAGACAGGCATACCGGGAATTCGGAACCATCGAGGATCCCTCGGATCCCACCTACGTGGACAACATCGAGTTTCTGTTGCGGTATCAGCTGGGGCACATGTACTTCCGGTATTTCATGTGGAACTTCGCCGGCCGGCAAAACGATGTGCAGGGGCATGGCAATGTGCTTGACGGCAACTGGATCAGCGGGATCAAGGCGATCGATTCGGCACGGATCGGTCCTCAGAAGAATCTCCCTGAACACCTGAAAGATCATCCCGCCAGAAATACCTACTACTTTCTTCCACTTCTCCTGGGACTGATGGGGCTCTTTTTTCACCTCGACCGGCATGTAAAAGATTTCTGGGTCGTCATGAGCCTTTTCATCTTAACCGGTATTGCCATAGTGATCTACCTGAACCAGACCCCGTACCAGCCCAGAGAGCGGGATTATGCCTATGCCGGTTCGTTTTATGCCTTCAGCATATGGATAGGGATCGGCGTAGCGGGCATTTTCCAGATGATCCGCTCAAAGCTGAAGGACAACCTGGCGGGGGTTCTCTCGGTGGTCCTGAGTTTGGGCGCCGTGCCGGTCCTGATGGCCGTGGAGAACTGGGATGATCATGACCGTTCGGGACGATATACTGCCAGGGATATTGCCCGCAATTATCTGAATTCGTGTGACAGGGATGCCATTCTTTTTACCGTGGGGGATAACGACACGTTTCCGCTTTGGTATGTGCAGGATGTGGAAGGTGTCAGGGAGGACATCCGCATTGTCAACATGATGCTGTTCAATATGCACTGGTACATCGACCAGAAGAGAAGGCAGAACTACGAATCGGAACCCATTCAGTTCGCCCTACCGCAAACCAAGTACAGCCAGGGAACCAATAATTCCATCTACGTCAGGGAGAATGAGCGGTGGGCCAGTGTGGATTACATCCTGAATTTCATCCGGAGTGATGACCCCCGGACCAAATTACCGTTGAGAAGCGGAGAAAAAGTGGATTTCATTCCCACCCATAAAATGGTGCTCCCGGTGGATTCTGCGGAAGTGGTGGAGACCCGCACCGTAACAAGGGAGGATGCGGACAGGATCGACAAGGAGATCCGGTTGCAGCTGACTCCCAACGAGCAGATCATGAAGGGCTCCATGGCACAGCTGGACGTGCTGGCTTCCAACAGCTGGGAACGGCCCATCTACTATACGGCCGGCGGTTTCGACGGTTCGCTGGGTCTTGAACCCTACTACCGGACCGAAGGGCTTGCACATCGTGTGGTACCCGTTCGAACACCCTACCGGAGCATCCTGGAAATCGGAGAAATCGACACCGACACACTCTACGACCGGTTGATGAACACCTTCACCTGGGGACGGATGAATGCCGAGGATGTATACCTGGATTATTACACGATCCGCACCCTCTCGGTGATCCGTTTCCGCAGCCTCCATACCCGGCTGGCCATCCGGCTATTGCAACAGGGAGACAGGGAGAAGGCCATCGAAGTGCTCGATCACTGCATGAACCTTGCCCCGGCCGAGGTGCTTCCTTTTGATCAGTATATCTCGGGCATCACCCTCCCCGACGGAAACGGGGGAGTGATCCATCATGAAGGGGTCATTGAGGCCTACTATATGTGCGGGGAGATGGAAAAAGGCAACAGGATCCTTGAGAAGCACTACCGCCGGCTGGCCGGGGAATACAACTATTTCACCTCCATGAAATCCCGCCACCGGTCTTCCATTCAGCGGGAGATCAACGATGTGGTCTTTCAGATAGAGCAGATGAGCATGCTGTTGCAGAAGTATGACCAGCAGGATTTGATGATGGAACTGGGGATCACCGGTCAGGAATCCATTCCCATGCCCGGATGACCTACCGGTCGCGGTCCATAAGGAAAGAGGCAAAATTAAAGAGTTCGGATTTGCGCTCTTCCGGCCGGTTCAGTTTCCGGAGGTTTGAAAGTGCTATTTCATAGAATTCCCGGATCTTTTCATCGGTCCGTGCCCGGATATCCAGCCTGTCGTATATGGAGATGACCGAACGGATTTTCTCATCTCTGTCGAAATCCTCCCTGGTCAGCCAGTCGGTCAGTTGTTCCTTCTGGTCCTGGCCGGCATTCTCCAGCGCCTCGATCATCAGGTAAGTTTTCTTATTATCGACGATATCGGTGCCCAGCTTTTTGCCCATTACTTCAGGATCCCCGTAGGTATCGAGGAGATCATCCTGAAGCTGGAAAGCGATACCCAGGTTTCTTCCGAACTCATACAGATCATTGGCGTCTTTCTGAGAAGATCCGCCCAGAATGGCCCCGATCTTCAGACTGGCTGCGATCAGCACTGCTGTCTTTAATTCGATCATCTCCAGATATTCATCCTTGCCGACGGTGAGCCGCTGTTCGAAGTTCATATCGATCTGCTGGCCTTCACAGACCTGCATGGCTGTTCTGGTGAAAATATCATGAACAGTATTCAGCACCACACCCGGCGACTGATTGATCAGGCGGCTGGCCAGAATGGACATGACATCGCCCGACAGGATCGCCACATTCTCGTTATACTTCACGTGGACTGTGGGGCTGCCCCTCCGCAGCTCCGACCGGTCCATGATATCATCGTGCAGCAGAGTAAAATTATGGAAGACCTCGATGGCCACCGCCGGGATAAGTGCCGACTCGACAGCCCCGGAGAACAGATCACAGGAGAGGATCACCAGAGCGGGACGGATCCGCTTCCCCCCCAGGGAGAGGATATATTGAACCGGTTCATACAGTTCGGGAGGAGTGTCAGGAATGGACATCGTCTGAATATGTTTCTCCACCAGGTTCTGGGCTTCCAACAATGTATACATAACTGTATGAGGTAGTATGAAAACGACAAGTTAATGATTTTAGGCCCAAGAATGGCACAGCGATTGAACAATATGTTTTAAAATAGAATCATTAACTTTGAGCGCTTTAAAATGATCCACGGGATGAGATTTTGCAGGGAGTTTGTCACCATCACAACCGCCGTTTTTCTTTTGATTTTCACCGGGGTCCCGGGGGCCGAAGCCCAGGGACACAAGATCGAGCTGACCGTCAGAGGACTCTCGAACGATACCCTTATTCTCGGAGAATACTTCACATCACGGATGATTCCAAAGGATACCTTGGTACTGGACAGCAGGGGACGGGGAACCTTTCAGGGGGAAGAGCCTTACACCGGGGGGCTCTACCTGATCTACTATTCCCCCGGGTTGTATTTTGATTTTCTTCTGGGAGATGACCAGGAACTGGCCATTGAAGCCGACACTTCCGATTTGAACCGTTCGTTGAAGTTTCAGGGCTCGGAAAACAATACCATTTTTCAGGAATATAAAAACTACCTCCGGGAAAAAAGGGAGGAGCTGAACAGAAATAACGGATTGCTCGCAACTGCCAGCAACAGGGCCGATACGATCAGGGTCAGAGAGGTCCAGGAGGAGATCAACCGCCAGATGGAAGGCTATATGGACCGTATCGAATCGGAGCATTCCGACCTTTTCGTGAGTGAGTTCATCGGGGCCACCCGTGAACCGTTTCCCCCGGAAGAGCTCTTAACCGGCGACAGGCGGCATGATGATTCCCTCCGGTTTTTTTACTATCGAGAACACTACTTCGACCGTTTCGATCCCTTCAACATCCGGTTGCTGCGCACCCCGATCTATGAAGGCAAGATCAAAAACTATCTGACCAGAGCGGTGCCTCAGCACCCCGATTCTCTGATCGTCGCCGTCGACTACCTGCTCCAGGGTTCAAAAGAACAACCGGAGCTCTACCGGTACATGCTGATCACACTGTTCAATCATTTCGCCGAAAGCAAATTCATGGGGATGGATCTGGTCTATTTCCATATAGCGGAGCACTACTATATCCCCGATGCCACCTGGAGCAACCCGGATTTCATCAGCCAACTGAAGGAAAACCTGGAAAATAATAAACCCACCCTGATCGGTCAGACCGCGCCTAACCTGATGATGCGCAGGATACCGTCCGAGCATTTTCAGATGGCCGACCAGGACACCGCCATTAAGCGGGATCCCCATATCGGACAGGATTTCCTGCTCCATGATATCAATACCCCTTTTACCATCCTCTATTTCTGGGAAGCCGATTGCGGCCACTGCAAGAAATCCACCCCCGCCCTTTACGAAGTATATAATAACCTGAAAAACAAAGGGTTAGAGGTGGTAAGTGTCCATGTGATCAATTCGGTGGAAGGAAAGGAGAAGTGGATCGACTTCGTGAACGAGCATCATCTTTACGACTGGATCAATTGCTGGAGCCCTTACAGCAATGAATTCCGGAAAGCATACAATCTTCAGAGCTATCCCCAGCTCTTCCTGCTGGATGAAGATAAGGAGATCGTAGCGAAAAGAATAACCCCGGAACAGGCCGAGAGCATCATCAACAATCTACTTCGGGCCCAATCGAAGGAAACCTCTTAAAGACATGGATTTCAAACCCATCAAACTGGTCCTGGAAGACGGATCGACATTTACGGGAAAATCTTTCGGATTCGAAAACAGCATCGCCGGTGAAGTGGTCTTCAACACGGCCATGACCGGGTATCCTGAAAGCCTTACCGATCCCTCGTATAAAGGACAGATCCTTGTGCTGACATATCCCATTGTGGGAAACTACGGTGTGCCGAGGGATGATTCCGAGAACGATCTCTATAAGTTTTTCGAATCGGACCGGCTGCACATCTCGGCGCTGGTCATCTCCGATTATTCGGACGAATACTCCCACTGGAATGCAGAGAGAAGCCTGGGCGACTGGTTACAACAACACCAGGTCCCCGGGATTTTCGGTGTGGATACGAGAATGATCACCAAAATTCTGAGGGAAAAAGGATCCATGCTGGGGAAAGTGGTTCTTGACGGTCAGTTACCCTCCACCTACGATCCCAATCTGGAGAACCTCGTCTCCCGTGTCAGCGTCAGCGAAAAGACTATATATGGTTCCGGGAAGTACCGGATCCTGCTGATCGATTGCGGAGTGAAATACAACATTATCCGCTATCTGCTGCAGAGGGATACCACTGTAATCAGAGTTCCCTGGGACCACGATATAAGCAAGGAGGAGTATGACGGCCTGTTCATCTCAAACGGACCGGGAGATCCCAAACAGTGCACGGCCACCATCGAACAGCTGGCCAGAGCCTATAATTCCGACAAGCCCATCTTCGGCATCTGCCTGGGCAACCAGCTGATGGCGCTGGCCGCGGGCGCCGATTCCTACAAACTGAAATACGGCCACCGCAGCCATAACCAGCCCGTACTGGAAGTGGGCACCGACAAGGCCTATATCACCTCTCAGAATCACGGGTTCGCCATCGACAACAACACGCTCCCCGGAGAGTGGGAACCCCTGTTTATCAATCTGAACGACGATACCAATGAGGGGATGAAGCATAAAAACAAACCGTTTTTCTCCACCCAGTTCCACCCGGAAGCCTCAGGCGGTCCCACCGATACGGCACACCTGTTCGATCTGTTCATCAAAAACATTGAGGAGTCCTTAAAGTCTGTAAGGTCGTAAAGCCCGCTGAGGAGTCCTTAAAGTCTGTAAGGTCATAAAGCCCGCTGAGGAGTCCTTAAAGTCTGTAAGGTC
>CAZOHA010000031.1:21629-23349 GCA_964579515.1 uncultured Bacteroides sp.
TTAAAGTCTGTAAGGTCATAAAGCCCGCTGAGGAGTCCTTAAAGTCTGTAAGGTCATAAAGCCCGCTGAGGAGTCCTTAAAGTCTGTAAGGTCGTAAAGTCTATAAAGGAGTCGAAAGTCGAAAGTCTGTAAAGTCGTAAAGCCCGCTGAGGAGTCCTTAAAGTCTGTAAGGTCATAAAGTCTATAAAGGAGTCTTTAAAGTCTGTAAGGTCGTAAAGTCTATAAAGGAGTCCTTAAAGTCTGTAAGGTCGTAAAGTCTATAAAGGAGTCGAAAGTCGAAAGTCTGTAAAGTCTTTAAAGCCAGTTTGAAAGTGATCCTGCCACTTTACAGACTTTATGGACTTTATGGACTTTATGGACTATTATGGACTATTATCGGGTTTGCCCGGAACCGTAGATCACATACTTACTGGTGGTGAGTTCCTTCAGTCCCATGGGCCCGCGGGCATGCAGCTTCTGGGTACTGATCCCGATCTCGGCACCATATCCGAATTCAAATCCGTCAGTGAACCGGGTGGAAGCATTCACATAAACGGCTGCCGCATCGACCCGCTCAAGGAAATACTGGGCATGGCTGTAATTTCCGGTCACGATACTCTCTGAATGCATGCTTCCGTAGCGGTTGATATGACCGACCGCCTCCTCCACGGAACCAACCACCCGTGAACTGATCACCAGGTC
Source organism: uncultured Bacteroides sp. (assembly GCA_964579515.1). Lineage (GTDB taxonomy): Bacteria > Bacteroidota > Bacteroidia > Bacteroidales. The sequence goes on from CAZOHA010000031.1 coordinate 22,311, forward strand.
GAGGTATTCTGTGCCCCAATCCTCCTCCGTGGCAGGTATGGCATCCGGGATCAGTCGGCAGGTGATCTCATCTCCCCGGATCTCCACTCCCGCTTCCTTCAGTGAACGGCCGATTTCAGGCAGAACCCTATCTGCCACCTTCTCGTGCACCAGCAGGCTTTCGGCAGCGTTGCAGACCCCCGGCCGGTGAGTCTTGGAGTTATGGACGATCGATACGGCCATCTCCGGGTCCGCCGTCTCATCCACATACACATGACAGTTACCCACGCCGGTCTCTATCACCGGAACGGTGCTGTTCTGAACAACGGTCTGAATCAATCCGGCCCCTCCCCTGGGAATCAGGATATCGAGATACTCATTCAGTTTCATCATCGCCACCGCACTTTCCCTGCTGGTATCCTGTACCAGCTGCACCATATGGGGATCATGGCCGGCCGATTCAATGGCCTCACGGATGATCCCCACAATGGCCTGGTTGGAACGGAAGGACTCCTTCCCTCCACGGAGTATACAAACATTTCCGGTTTTCAGGCAGAGACCGGCCACATCGGCTGTCACGTTGGGCCTCGATTCATAGATCACGCCCACGACTCCCAGCGGTACCCGTTTTTTTCCGATCAGCAGACCGTTGGGCCGCTTTTTCATCTCTTCGATCTCACCGATGGGATCTTCCAGCTGAACGATCTCCCGAAGTCCGGCAGCAATCCCTTTGATCCGTTCATCCGACAGGGTGAGGCGGTCCACAATGGCCCCCTTCAGCCCCGACTTCTGTCCCTGCTCCAGGTCCCTTAGGTTGGCTTCCAGAATCCCGGGGATTCGTTCCTCCAGCAGACCGGCCACCCGGCTCAGGATCTCATTTTTTTTATCACTGTTCAGATGGGCCAGCCCGGACGATGCCCTCCTGGCCCTCTTCCCAATCTCAATCAACTCCTTCATATACTACCCTTTACGACTTTAAGACTTTATAAACTTTACGACTATTATGGACTTTAAGACTTTATAAACTTTACGACTATTATGGACTTTAAGACTTTATAAA
>CAZOHA010000031.1:23584-48936 GCA_964579515.1 uncultured Bacteroides sp.
TATAAACTTTACGACTATTACGGACTTTAAGACTTTATAAACTTTACGACTATTACGGACTTTAAGACTTTATAAACTTTACGACTATTATGGACTATTGTGGGCTTGTTAACCGATTGGTGGCCTCCGAGACAAAAAATGTTCCCAAATCCTTCCCGTCCAGGACATCCAGGATCGTCGAGGGATCGGTCCCGTCGGAAATGACCACATCCACATTATGTTCCCGGCAGAGTTCGGCGGCTGCGATCTTGGAGCCCATTCCTCCCGATCCCATCGGCGAAGAACCGTTCACTTCCACCTCTTTCAATTCGTCACTGCCTTTCAAAACCTTATGGACTTTTCTGGCCGAATGGTTCAGGTGGGGATCGGAGGTGAAGACCCCGTCGGTATCGGTCAGTATCAACAACAGATCGGCATGGATCAGCGTCGCCACAGTGGCTGAAAGTGTATCGTTATCACCGAATTCGATCTCCTCTGTGCTCACCGTATCGTTCTCATTGACCACCGGGATAATATCCAGAGCGATCAACTGATTCAGAGTATTCCTTGCATTTCGTCGTCTGAGGCTGTTCTCGGTTCCGTCGCGGGTGAGCAGGACCTGTGCGACTTTCTGTCCGTATTCATCGAAAAACTTCTGGTAGAGCCTGATCAATCCTGCCTGTCCCACGGCAGCGAGGGCCTGTTTCATCACCAGCTCTTCCGGTCTCTTTTCCAGTCCCATAATGCCCATACCCACTGCCACCGCACCGGAGGAGACCAGTATCACCTCTTTGCCGCTGTTATGCAGATGAGCCAGGACCCGGACCAGTTTCTCCATTCGCTGGAGATGGATCTTCCCGTTTGGATAGGCCAGAAGGCTGGAGCCCACCTTGAATACGATCTTCTTTTTCTCTTTGAGGTGTTTTCTATGTGTCATGGCTTTTTTTATAATAGTTACCTAATGCTGATGCGATCTCCCTGGTATCGGCGAAACGGATTCCATCGGATGTCCGTTCCAGTTTCGCCCTGATTTCGTTGAGGCCGGGATTACCGATACTCCCCAGGTGGGTATAAGTGTGCTCCCGGCCGCGCCTGTAACGCCCATTATCGATTTCATCAGCGATCTCACGGTAAGCATCCCGGAATGGCACCCCCGATTTGACCTTTTCGTTCACATCCTCCACCGACCAGATGTACTCATAGATCCCTTCCTCCAGGATGGAAGGGTTCACTTCCACTCGCCTGACTATGTAACTCATCATATCGAGGCAACTCCGGATGGATTCCAGGGCAGGATGAATGGATTCCTTCAGAATCTGGAAATCGCGATGGTACCCTGAAGTCAGATTCCCCGTTACCGCGGTGATCTCGGCCGGCAATCCGGTAAGCCGGTTGCACCTGGCACGAATCAGCTCCAGCACATCCGGATTCTTTTTATGGGGCATGACGGAGCTCCCGGTGGTCAGTTCATCGGGCAGTTTCAGGAATCTGAAATTCTGACCCATATAGAGCACCATGTCCATGGCCAGCTTTGACAGGGTGCCTGCAATGGCAGCTATACCTGTGGCCGTGTACCATTCGGCCTTACCCCTGTTCAACTGCGCATTGACAGAGCTGATATGGAGCCCTTCGAATCCGAGCAGACGGGTGGTCAGTTGTCTGTCGACTGGAAAGGAAGAACCGAATCCGGCTGCCGATCCCAGGGGATTTTGATTGACCAGCCGGTAAATTCCTTTCAGGTATTCCATATCATCGGCCACGGCCTCGGCGAAAGCCCCGAACCAGAGCGCAAAGGAGGAGGGCATGGCCACCTGCATGTGGGTGTAACCCGGCATCGCGGCATCCCGGTACCGGTTAGCTTTCTCCAGCAGTTGGGCTCCCAGCTCCCCGGCCAGTAGGAGAATATCCCGGATCTGATCCCTCAGAAAAAGCTTGATGTCCAGCATCACCTGGTCGTTCCTGGATCGTCCCGTATGGATCTTTTTGCCCAGATCCCCCAGTTGCTGTGTAAGCATGAGTTCAACCTGTGAATGTATATCCTCCACCCCTTCCCGGAGCTTCAGGTTTCCTTCCTGCGCCATTGAAAGCAGTCCTGTAAGCTCCTCCACCAGGGAGGAAGCCTCCTGCCTGGTCAGCATGCCCGATTCTCCGAGCATGATGGCATGGGCCATGGAACCGATCACATCATAGGAAGAGAGGTCCATGTCATAAACCGGATCCATCCCGGTGGTAAAAGCAAGGATCTTCTCTTCGGTGGAGGATTTCTTGTCCCAGAGTTTCATGAGTTGCTGAATTTCATACTGCGTAAAAACCTTGTATATCCTTCTATCCCCTGCTTCAGTTCATCGAACAGGATATACTCCCCGGCGGTGTGGGACCTGGAGGAATCTCCCGGCCCCATTTTAATGGCAGGGAACGGCAGAAGCGCCATATCGGAAAGAGTGGAAGAACCGAATGGTGTCAGACCGCACCGGCGGATCGCTTCCATCAGAAAGTGTCCGTCAGGGATGCAGGAGGATTTCAAACGCATGGAACGCGGTTCGAGTGTAGCATGACAGACCGACCGGATCATCTCCAGCATCTCTTCATTTCCGCAGCGGTCGTTACTTCTTACATCCACCACGTATTCGCAAAGGCCCGGAACCACGTTGTGAACAGTCCCGGCCGAGATCATGGTTACCTGGGCGCTGGCCGGGGGAAGCCAGCCGGAACCTTCAGGAAAACGGAGATTCCGGATCGAAACCAAATCTTCCATAGCTTTGTAGATGGCATTCACTCCTTCCCCGCGGGCAGCATGGCCCGGCCTCCCTTTCACTGTTCCGTCCAGCACCATCAATCCGCGTTCTGCCACGGCAGGCTGCATCCCGGTAGGTTCCCCCACGATGGCTCCATCAACGTTCACTAAATGTGGCAGGACCGATGAAATTCCCCCCTGTCCCGATACCTCTTCCTCGGCGCTTATCAGCAACAATAACTGCATTCTGTCCTCCAGTTCACGATGCAGATCGCGGTAGACTCCGATCAGCGTCACTACCGAAGCACCGGCATCATTACTTCCCAATCCCACAATACGGTCCTGCTCCACCTGCGGCTTCAGTGGGTCGCTGTCCCATTTTCCCGAAGGAGCCACTGTGTCCATATGAGAATTTAGCAGCAGAGCAGGGCGGTGGTCGTTTTCCCGACTCTCCCCTACCAACAGGTTATTTCCCCTTCTCCTGACGTTAAATCCCGATCCCTGCAGGTACTGCTCAAGGAAATCACATCGCTGCTCCTCCTCACGGCTGAAGGCCGGAATCGAGAGCATATCTCTCAGAAGTGCAATATGAGAGCCCGGGCCGGTCATTTCAGGTCACTGATCCCCGAGTAAGACTTGACAATTCCTCTGATCATGGCCGAACTGAGACCGTAATGCTCCATTTCGTTCAACCCCGCTATGGTGCAGCCCATAGGAGTGGTCACCCTGTCGATCTCCGTTTCGGGATGGTTCCCTGTCTGAAGCAGAATCTCGGCTGCCCCCCTGGCGGTCTGAGCGGCGATCTTCCCGGCCTCATCCGCATGAAATCCGATCTGTATGCCTCCCTGGGATACGGCCCTGATATATCGAAGGAAAAAGGCAATCCCACAGGCGGCAAGGATAGTGGCAGCAGGCATGAGGTGCTCTTTCATGACCAGGGTTTCCCCCAGCGGTGCCATCAGTTCCCGTATCGTTAGCACCGAATCTTCATCCTCGCCCGCAATACAGGTCATCCCGGCCCCATATTCAGAAGCGATATTCGGCATCATCCTCACGACCTTCACTTCCGGTCCGCACCATTGATGCAATTCGCTGATGGTCACTGCTGCCACCACACTGGCAAGGATCTTATCCCCTCCCTTTAGCTCCCCGCTGATTTCGCTGACCACTTCCCGCGCCTGCCCAGGAAGGACCGCCAGGATGATCACCCTGCACTCCCTCGCAAGCGTCTTGTTATCGGCGATGGTGAATCCCGAGAGTTTCTGGGATTCCAGCAGATTGCGTCGTTTTCTGGAAAGATAAAGACTGGACGGATCCGCACTGCCGAGTTTCAACAATCCATTGGCAATGGCCGATCCGATGTTGCCTGCTCCTATGATACCCACTTTATCCATTCTAATAGATGTGCTATGGTTTACCTCTTACTCTTTTCTGTTTATTTCATGCCAGATCCGTTGCTGATTGCCCAGGATCCGGGTAAAACCGTTGACCTCTTCAGCGGTCCATAAGCGGTTCATCTCGCCGTAGCTGGCAAACTGGGCGCTCATCAGATCGAACGGACTCTCCACACCCGCCACCGAAAAGGTGTAGGGACGCATTCTCAACCTCACCTCTCCAGTCACATTCTGCTGAGTCGATTCCAGGAATTTCTCCAGATCACGCATGACCGGCTCCAGGTACTGGGCCTCATGAACGAACATACCGTACCACTGCCCGATCTGCTCCTTCCAGTGAAGCTGCCAGCGGGTCAGAACATGTTTCTCCAGTGCCAGGTGTGCTTCGATGATCATCCGGGCAGCCGCCGCCTGGAATCCTACCCTTCCTTTGATCCCGATGATGGTATCCCCCACATGCACATCCCTGCCCAATCCCCAGGGAGCGGCCAGCACCTCCAGTTCGCGTATCACCACCAGGGGTTCGAATCCCTGACCATTCAAGTATACAGGTTCCCCCTGCTCGAATCCGAGGGTAACCAGTTCGGTGCCCGACCGGTCCATGGCGACCGGATAAGCTTCTTCGGGCAACTCCTCACCGGAGGTCAGGGTCTCTTTACCTCCGACACTGGTTCCCCAGAGCCCCTGGTTGATGGAATATTCCAAACGTTCCCAGTTCATTTCAATGCCATGTTCCTTCAGGTACCGGATCTCATCCTCCCTGGAGATCTTCAGGTCCCTGATCGGTGTGACCACCTCCATCTCGGGTGCCAGGACCTGAAACACCAGGTCGAAACGGACCTGATCATTCCCGGCAGCCGTGGAACCGTGTGCAAGGTACTTAAACCCCCGGGCCCGGGCATATTCCACCAGTGCAATGGCCTGGAAGGTACGCTCAGAGCTGACCGACAGCGGGTAACTGCGGTTCCTGAGCACATTCCCGAAAATCATATAACGCAGGCAGCGGTTATAGTAATCGGCCGTCACATCGAGCACCCGGTGATCGACCACCCCCAGTTTCAGAGCATGGGATCCGATCCCGGAAAGCTCCTCAGTGGAAAAACCTCCCGTGTTAACAATGGCCGAATGAACCTCGTAATTACGCTCCCTGGAGAGATATACTGCACAGAATGACGTGTCGAGTCCGCCGCTGAGGGCCAATAAAATCTTCTCTTTTTTCATGGGATGGATGGTAAAAAATCGACAGGAAATCAAATATGGGTGATCTTCACCTTCATCTCTGAGCTTGCATGTCCGTTCACTTTCCTGATCTCCTGCGGATCCAGGATCATGGCCGTGCAGAGGCAATCGTTCCGCTTGGTCCTCACCAGGATATCGTAGTAAGGACAGGTTTCGCATCCTTTCCAGAACTGCTCATCATCGGTCAGCCTGGAAAAGGTCACCGGACGGTAACCCAGGTCGCTGTTGATTTTCATCACCGCCAGACTGGTGGTCAATCCGAAAAGTTTCGCGCCGGGGAACAACCTGGCAGAGAGCTGCATCGCCCTCTTTTTGATCTCGCTGGCCAGTCCGCACCCCCTGAAGATTTCTGCCACAATCAGCCCGCTGTTGGCAACAAACTTGCTGTGTCCCCACGATTCGATATAACAATAACCAGCCCAGATTCCCTCCTCACTGAAGGCTATGATCGATTTACCTTCACGTATCTTTTCCTCCAGATATTGACTGCTCCGGGCTGCGATGGCCAGCCCCTGCTTCTCCGAAGCGTCCCGGAGGGCCTTCTCAATATCGCTCACATAAGAGAGGTGCTGTTCCGATGCAATCGTGATATGTATGTTCTTCTCCATAAAGTTATGTCAAAATGATATTCTGATTGAATGTTTCTGCAGCGTCCGGTCAGTTCACGATCTGACTGGAGAACTGGGGGATTCGCAATTTCAAAAGCCGCACCAGATCGGCCCTGGTCACCCCGTCACGCGGAATCAGCAGAATGGTGTCGTCGCCGGCAATGGTTCCGGCGATCTCATATGCATTCATATTATCAATGATATAGGCAATGCTGCTGGCGTGTCCCGGCAGGGTTTTGATAATAGCCATCCCCTGGGCGAAATCCATGGATACCAGTCCGCTCAGGCCTGCACCCTGCAATCCCAGATCCTCCGGCGTCCGTTCTTTTTCCGGAAGTATGTATACGTACCCGGATTCCTCGCTGGGCATTTTAGCTACCTTCAGGTATTTCAGGTCCCTGGACAGTGTAGCCTGGGTAAGCTCGTACCCCCTCTTTTCCAGTAACTTCATCAATTCATCCTGACTGGAGATGGTCCCGGCACTGATCAGTCTGCGGATCTCCATCAGCCTCTCATTCCTGTTTCGCATCTCTGTATATTTATGCATTCGAATTGCAATGTTATGCATTATTTTTCATTCCGCAACCTTCTCTTCACTTTTTTATATATTTTTAGCCTCCAATTGAAACTTTCCAGCATGCCAGAATTAGCAGAAATCCAAAAAGTGATCATCCTTGGTTCGGGAGCCCTGAAGATCGGGGAGGCGGGCGAATTTGACTATTCCGGGTCGCAGGCACTGAAGGCTCTCCGCGAAGAGGGGGTAGGGTCTGTTTTGATCAATCCCAATATCGCTACGGTCCAGACCTCCGAAGAGGTGGCCGATAAAATCTACTATCTGCCGGTCACCCCATATTTTGTGGAAAAGGTAATCATCAGGGAAAAACCTCAGGGAATTCTCCTGTCGTTCGGGGGCCAGACCGCCCTGAACTGCGGTGTGGAGCTTTTTAATTCAGGTGTGCTTGAAAAATACGGGGTCCAGGTGCTCGGAACGCCGGTGCAGGCCATTATGGACACGGAGGACCGGGAGCTCTTTGCAGGAAAACTGAAGGAGATTGGTGTGAAGACCCCGAAAAGTATTGCGGTCACTAAGGTGGAGGATGCCCACAGGGCATCGGAAAAACTTGGTTTTCCCATCATTGTAAGGGCTGCCTATACGCTCGGCGGCCAGGGGAGCGGATTCTGCTATAACCCTGATGAGCTGGAAAAACTGGCGCAGAAAGCCTTCTCCTACTCCCCTCAGATCCTGGTGGAAGAGTCGCTGAAGGGCTGGAAAGAGGTGGAGTACGAGGTGGTCAGGGACCGCTTCGATAACTGCATCACTGTCTGCAATATGGAGAATTTCGATCCCCTCGGAATCCATACCGGTGAAAGCATTGTGGTGGCACCTTCCCAGACCCTGACCAACAGCGAGTACCATAAACTGAGGAAAATCTCGATCGATATCATCCGGCACATCGGCATTGTGGGAGAGTGCAATGTTCAGTACGCGCTGGATCCCTTTTCGGAGGACTACCGGGTGATCGAGGTGAACGCCCGTCTGTCCCGTTCCTCCGCTCTCGCCAGCAAAGCCACAGGCTATCCCCTGGCATTCGTGGCTGCCAAACTGGCATTGGGATTCGGACTGCACCAGCTTCGCAACTCCATCACCAGGACCACCTCGGCTTTCTTCGAGCCGGCCCTTGACTACATCGTCTGCAAGATCCCCCGCTGGGACCTGAACAAGTTCCAGGGAGTCTCCAAACAGATCGGCTCAAGCATGAAGTCGGTCGGAGAGGTGATGGCCATCGGCCGCACCTTCGAGGAAGCGATCCAGAAAGGCATCCGGATGGTAGGGCAGGGACTTCACGGGTTTGTCGGGAATCACGACCTGGAATTAGACGATACCGATGTGGAGCTCTCCGAACCTACCGACCTCCGCATCCTGGTCATTGAAAAGGCGTTCAGTGAAGGATATACGATTGACCGGATCCACGACCTTACCAGGATCGATAAATGGTTTCTGGTGAAACTGAAGAAAATCTTCGAACTGAAGAATATGCTTGAGGAAGTGCCCGCCCTGGAGAAATTGGACGACGACCTGCTGCTTCAGGCCAAGCGGGCCGGATTCAGCGATTTTCAGGTGGCAAGACTGGTCATGGACGGAGATGTAACCAAAAACATGCTGAAGGTGAGGGAGCACCGAAAAAAGCGTGAAATCTTTCCCAGCGTGAAGCAAATCGATACCCTTGCTGCCGAATACCCTGCACAGACCAACTATCTCTATCTGACATACAGTGGCGATGAACACGATATCTCTTTCAGCCATGATCAGCGATCGGTAATCGTCCTGGGGTCGGGAGCCTACCGCATCGGATCCAGTGTCGAGTTCGACTGGTGCAGCGTCAATGCCCTGAAGACAGTGAATGAAGAGGGCTACCGTTCCGTCATGATCAACTACAATCCGGAGACCGTCTCCACCGATTATGACATGTGCGACCGGCTCTATTTTGATGAACTCTCCTTCGAAAGGGTCATGGATATTTACGAGCTCGAATCCCCCAGGGGGTTGATCGTCTCCACCGGGGGACAGATCCCCAATAACCTGGCTATGCGCCTTCACAAGCAACAGGTGCCTATCCTGGGAACCTCCCCCGAATCGATCGACAATGCAGAGAACCGCCATAAATTCTCCATGCTTCTGGACCAACTGGGTATCGATCAGCCCCGCTGGAAAGAGCTGAGCTCCATGGAGGAGATTTTCAGTTTTGTGGAAGAGGTGGGTTACCCGTTACTGGTGCGCCCATCCTATGTGCTCTCCGGAGCGGCCATGAATGTGGTCTCCAACAGCGAAGAGCTGGAGGGATTCCTCACCCTGGCGGCCAGGATCTCCAAACAGTACCCGGTGGTCGTTTCTGAATTCATTGAGCAGGCCAAGGAAATCGAGATCGATGCAGTGGCCCGGGACGGGGAACTATTCTCTTATGCCATCTCCGAACATGTGGAATTTGCCGGGGTGCATTCGGGAGATGCCACCATGGTCTTCCCACCCCAGAAGATCTATTTCGAGACCGTCCGCAGGATCAAGAAAATCGCCAGGCAACTGGCCGGTGCGCTGGAAATTTCGGGTCCGTTCAATGTCCAGTTCCTTGCAAAGGATAACGATATCAAGGTGATCGAATGCAACCTTCGGGCATCCAGAAGCATGCCCTTCGTATCGAAGGTGCTGAAATCCAACCTGATCGACCAGGCCACCAAGATCATGTTGAAGGTTCCCCTCGAAAAGCCTCATAAATCGATTTTCGATCTGGATTATATCGGCTGCAAGGCACCTCAGTTTTCCTTCTCCAGGCTGACTAAAGCCGACCCGGTCCTCGGAGTGGATATGGCCTCTACCGGGGAGGTGGGATGCATTGGCGATACCTATTATGAAGCCATCCTGAAGTCCATGCTGTCGGTGGGATACCGGATACCGGAGAAGAACATTCTGCTTTCCACAGGAGGCATGCGCTCGAAAGTGGAGATGATCAATTCATGTAAAATGCTGATCGAAAAAGGCTTTCAGCTATTCGCAACTCACGGGACTCATGAGTTCCTCAACCTGAACGGGATCGAGTCCATCGATCTCTCATGGCCCGATGAGGACCAGAAGCCCAATGTAATGGACTACCTCCGAAGCAAGAAGATCCACCTGGTGGTCAATATTCCCAAGGACCTCTCGTCGCACGAGCTTTCCAATGACTACACCATCCGGAGAACAGCAGTGGATTATAATATTCCCCTGATCACCAATGCCAGGCTGGCCTCGGCCTTTATCTACTCTTTCTGCAGGCTCAGCCTGGAGGATGTGGCCATTAAAAGCTGGGACGAGTATTAACCGGCAGGGAACTGATTTCTTTCTTATATTTATCGGTGAGATCTCTTCGGGTCTTTCATTTACTAACCCTGAACCCTATGAAACGAACCGATCTGTTATTCCCGGCTTTAACCACCTTGCTGGCCCTGATGCTGTCATCCATTTCCGCTCTTCATGCTCAGCCGGACCCACCCAATGAGGGTTTCACTTATCAGGCAGTGGCCCGTAACCTGTCCGGAAGCCCCATCGTGGATCAGCCCCTGACCGTCCGCATCGGCATCCGGTCCGGAAGCCTGGACGGGGAGCTGGTCTGGGGAGAGGAACACCAGGTGGAGACCAATCATCTGGGGCTATTCACACTGACTGTGGGTGGTCCGGAGGCCGTCAACCAGGCAGGAACGGCCGCATCGTTCGGTGAGATCGATTGGTCGTCCGCACCCTGTTTCCTGAGAGTATCGGTCCGTCAGGACGGTGAATTCATCGATATGGGGGGATCGCCCATTCAGACCGTCCCGATGGCAAGTTACGCCACCTCTGCTAAAAATGCAGCCGGCAATTTCACAGTGCAGCCGGCTTCGGATTCCGACCCGGGTGAAGCCCTCTTCGAAGTGAAGCGGAAAGACGGACAACCGGTTTTCGCCGTCTATGAAGATATGGTGTGGGTATACACCGATCCGGAATCCGCCAAAGGAGTGAAGGGAGGATTCGCCGTGGGGGGTTACAACCGGGTCGGAAAGGGGGTCACTGAAGAGTATATGAGGGTCACCGCAGACAGCGTCCGGGTATATATCGATACAGACCCTGACAGCAAGGGTGTGAAGGGAGGATTTGCTGTGGGAGGGTACAATCGAGTGGGCAAAGGCCCGGGCGATGAGATCTTCAGCTACATCTCCGGCAGCAACTCGGTGGATCTGGTGAAGGATAAATCCCAGATGCTCTGGTACCCGCTGAAAGAAGCCTTCCAGGCTGGCCGGATCAGTATCAATTCCGTCGACAGTGTGGGTCAGAATTCCATGGCGATGGGATACAAGTCAGTGGCCATGGGCGATTATTCGCAGGCTTTCGGATACCAGAGTTACTCCCTCGGCAATTATGCCACGGCTTTTGGAAAAAGAAGTGTGGCAAGGGGGGAAAATTCCTATGCATTGGGCTCCGGATCGAGGGCAACGGCAGAGAGATCATTTGCCATCGGTGTACAATCGACAGCTTCCGGTTTTTCATCCGTGGCACTGGGAACCTTCAGCGACGCGAATGCCGATTATTCCACCTCCATCGGTTACCGTTCGGAGGCAACGGGTCTTTTCTCTCACTCCTTTGGTATAGAGGCATCTGCGCTTGGAGAGCGGTCCGTGGCCATCGGATTGTTCGCCACTGCCGAAGGGGACACCAGCATCAGCATCGGATCGGGAGCCCTGGCAACCGGGGCCTCCTCCGTAGCACTTGGAAACAGCAGCGAAGCATCCGGCAAACTGGCCACCTCGATCGGTTACAGGAGCCAGGCCCACGGTATGAAAGCCATCTCCATCGGAGCCCAGTACACCAAATACCTCGATTTCATTTTGCCCATTATCATCATTCCTCCTCCCATATTTCCCAAAGGAGGAGATCCTGGCCTGGAAGCTCCGAAAGATTCCGACCCCACCAAAGGAGGATTTGTGGACCTGGTCTCCTACGCCAACAGGGATAATGAAGCGATCGGGGAGTACTCCATGGCCATCGGAAACGGGAATCATGCCGAAAACGGTGGTATCGCCCTTGGTGTCTTCAATGATGCCATGGACACCTACTCCACCGCCGTGGGATTCCACAACAGGGCCATCGCCCCCTACAGTTTCACCGGCGGCTTTGCCAACCAGGCCGAAGGGCATTATGCCACTGCCATGGGCAGATATACCAGCGCTGCCTCCTTCAACTCCTTTGTGATCGGGACGTACAATGAGTCCGTCGGAACTGCGGATGACTGGATTCCCACGGAACCTCTGTTCCAGATCGGAAACGGGTCATCGCCCGACGATACCAACGACGCATTGCGGATCAATAAAAACGGGTCAGCTTATTTTAAATCGCAGAAGTCGAATCACGGCATTTACCTCTACGGACTGAATAATTATTATAACGGCTTCTTTTATAACCGGATAGAATCTGATAACACCACCTCGTCCACCTATGGAATCTATTCCAGGGTCTACAGCCTCGATCCGGACATCTCCAATGTTTACAGCGGGTATTTCTCCAGCAACCTGAATCCTGCCACCCAAGATGAATACAGGGGTCTCTGGGCGGATTATCGCAGCGGGGATGCCATTGACCTTGCCGAGTATATCTACGACACCAACGGAGACACCGGACCGGGAGATGTGCTGGTGGCGGATCCCGGCAACGATGAAAGTGTACTGAAGTCTCAGGAGCCTTACCAGACTTCCGTGGTGGGGGTGGTTTCCACCGATCCGCATATGGTGATGGGAATGGAACTGGTGGTCGATGAGGCAACAGGAGAACCGATCCCCGGGGTCAGTGCCACCCGCCTGGCGCTTACAGGAAGGGTTCCGGTGAAGGTGACCGGGGAGAACGGTGCCATCGAACCGGGCGATCTGCTGACCACCTCCTCCACACCGGGACATGCCATGAAATGGAGCCTGCTGGATGTGAACGAGGCGGATGATTTCGAAGAACTGAAACAGATGCTGGCCGAGAACGAGCGCCGCAGAAATGCGGTCATCGGCAAGGCACTCAGTTCCTCTTCCTCGGGCGAAGGCACTGTAGTCCTCCTGATCTCCCTCCAGTAAAAAACAGCCACCCCCTCCACCACGAGGACCACCCCCCCTTTAAAGACTTTAGACTTTAAAGACTTTAAGACTATTACAGACTTTACAGACTTTACAGACTTTACAGACTTTAAGACTATTACAGACTTTACAGACTTTACAGACTTTAAGACTACTATGCTTTTTTCAGGGCTTCAGCCCCGCTGACGATTTCCAGGATCTCGGTAGTGATTGCTGCCTGGCGGGCCTTGTTGAATTGCAGGCTCAACTCCTTCAGCAGTTCGGTGGCATTGTCGGTGGCCTTGTGCATGGCGGTCATCCTTGCACCGTGTTCCGCTGCGTGTGAATCAAGCATCACCCTGAAAAACTGCAGTCTGAGTGAGCGCGGGATCAGCTCCTTCACTATATACTCTTCGGAAGGCTCGAATATATAATCCACATTGCTGGCGTTTGCATGACCCTCCTCCTTTAGCCGGTCAATCTGGATGGGGAGAAATTGTTCTTCGGTAAGCACCTGGGTGGCTGCATTCTTAAATTGATTGTAAACAAGATCCACCTGATCATACTTTTTGTCCAGGAACAACTTCATGACCATGCTGGCCATGGTCTCCACATTCTCAAAGGTCAGCTCCTGGAACAGGTCACTGCCGTCATAAATGACGGTGTAACCCTTCTTCTTCAAAAAATCATTCCCTTTCTTTCCGATGGCTATGAAATCGACCTGTCCCCCCATACTCTGATGATAATAACGGGTGAGTGCCCTGTGAATTCCTGCTTTGATCACATTCGAATTAAACGCTCCGCAAAGCCCGCGGTTGGAAGTGACCAGCACCAGGAGAATATTCTCCTGCATCCTTTTTTCTGCAAAGGGGGTATCTTCCTCATCCTTCAGGCTGTCAACCACCCTGCCCAGAATTTCTTTGAATTTTTCCGCATAGGGCCTGAACTGAACGATGGCATCCTGAGCTCTTCTCAGCTTGGCAGCCGAGACCATCTTCATGGCACTGGTGATCTGCATGGTGGATGCCACAGACGCTTTTCGTTCCCGTATCTCCTTTAAACTTGGCATGGGGCTTAAGTGATTTTTTCAATCGTCTCTCTGGCAGCTTCCTCCAGAGCGGAGGTGATCTCGTCGTTCAATTGGCCTTTGGCCAGTTCGCCCAGGACCTTTTTGTGCTTAAATTCCATCAGTCCCAGGAATTCCGATTCGAACTCTTTCACCTTCTCCACCGGAATGCCGCTCAGCAAACCCCTGGTTCCGCAATAGATGATCGCTATCTGCTTCTCCACCGGCATGGGGGAATATTGAGCCTGTTTCAGGATCTCCACATTCTTCCGCCCCTTATCCAGCACCGCCATGGTAGCTGCATCCAGGTCGGAGCCGAATTTGGAGAATGCCTCCAGCTCCCGGAACTGCGCCTGGTCCAGCTTGAGGGTGCCGGCAATTTTTTTCATGGACTTGATCTGGGCATTTCCCCCTACCCTAGAAACGGAGATACCCACATTGATGGCCGGACGGACACCGGCATTGAACAGGTTCGATTCCAGGAATATCTGTCCATCGGTGATCGAAATAACGTTGGTGGGGATATAAGCTGAGACATCTCCTGCCTGTGTTTCAATAATGGGAAGAGCGGTCAGTGATCCTCCTCCCTTAACCAGCGGTTTGAGCTGCTCGGGAAGATCATTCATTTTCTGGGCAATCTCATCCGACTGGATGATTTTGGCAGCCCGTTCCAGAAGACGGGAGTGGAGGTAAAACACATCCCCCGGGTAAGCTTCCCTTCCGGGGGGGCGCCTCAGCAACAGGGAGACCTCCCGGTACGAGACTGCCTGCTTGGAGAGGTCATCGTAGATGATCAGGGCGGGACGGCCGGTATCCCTGAAATACTCTCCGATGGAACAACCTGCAAACGGAGCGTAAAACTGCAAAGCAGCAGGATCGGAGGCTGTAGCCGAAACGATGACCGTGTATGGCATGGCACCTGCTGCCTCCAGGGTTTTCTGAATGTTCGCCACCGTGGAACCCTTCTGCCCGATAGCCACATAGACACAGAAGACAGGTTCGCCCTTTTCGTAGAACTCTTTCTGGTTGATGATCGTATCGATGGCAATGGCGGTTTTTCCAGTCTGACGGTCGCCGATGATCAACTCTCTTTGTCCGCGCCCGATGGGGATCATCGCATCGATGGGCTTAATCCCGGTCTGCAATGGCTCATTCACCGGCTGACGGTAGATCACCCCGGGAGCCTTCCTTTCAAGGGGCATTTCAATCAAATCGCCGGAGAAGGGTCCCTTTCCGTCAATGGGCTGGCCCAGTGTATTGATAACCCGGCCCAACAATGGTTCACCCACGCGAATCGAAGCAATCCGCTTGGTCCGTTTGACCGAATCACCCTCTTTGATCAGCTCAGAGGAACCCAGCAAAACGGCACCCACATTGTCCTCTTCCAGGTTTAATACAATGCCCATGACACCGCTGTCGAACTCAATTAACTCATTGGCCTTCACCCTGTTTAATCCGTAAATACGTGCGATTCCATCCCCCACCTGAAGAACAGTTCCCACCTCCTCCAGTTCCACTTCAGTTCTGAAGCCCTCTATCTGTTTTTTGAGAATTTCCGATACTTCGGACGGTTTAATTTGAGCCATATTAATGTTTCTTATCTTTGTTGAAGTAATTGATATTTCATTTTCCGGAGACTGGTGGCCACACTGGCATCATATTGAAGGCCCCCCACCGTAATCTTGAAACCTCCGACCACCCGCTCATCAATAGTGGTACTCAGTTCCACATCCGAATCAAAAGCCTCTCCGATCATCTGTCTGATAGTCTCCAGTGTCCGTTCATCCACCGCCATGGCCGTAACCAGCCTGGCCGACCGGATCCCTTTTTCTTCCCGGTAAAAATCCCTGAAATGCCGGGCGATGCCTGCCAGGTAGTTTTCCCGTTTGTTCCTGATCGCCAGATGGATCATTGAGATAGAAAGCCCTGAGAGATGCTTCTCCAGCAGAGAATTTACCAGCCTGAACTTTCGCCCGGCCTGCATGAACGGAAGATTCAGCATGAACTGGAATTCATCCATCCTGCAAGTCTCTGAAAGCAGGTCCATATCCTGATAGACCCTGTCGAGCATATCCTTTTCCAATGCGCTCTGGAACAACGCTTTTGCGTATCTTACCGAGATCAGGCTTTCGTTCATAAGGTGATCAGTTCAGGTCGGCTTCGTCGATCAGTTTGTCGACCAGCTTTTTCTGTGCATCGTCCGATTTCAATTCCTCCCGGAGGATTTTCTCTGCAATCTCCACAGATAATACGGCCATCTGTGTTTTGATTTCATTGATGGCCGAGGCCTTTTCACTGCGGATCGCCTCCCTGGCATTCTGAATCAGCTTCTTTGCCTCTTCTTCAGCCTTATCCCTTGCCTCAGCGATCACCCGCTCTTTCATCTCCCTGGCCTCCCTTAGCAATTCGTCCCGTTCCGCTTTCGCTTCGGCCAGGATTCTTTCATTGTCGGCCTGCAGTTTGGCCATCTCCTTTTTGGCATTATCGGCTGCATCCAGCGCCTTGCGGATGCTCTCATTTCTGGCACTGACTGCATTCAGTATGGCAGGCCATGCGAATTTTCCCAGAACGAAAAGCAAGACCAGGAAAAAAAGCGTCGACCAAAAAACCAATCCTATATCGGGTGTTATCAAGTTCATATCCGGAAACTGTTTTGGTTTCGTTGATAAAAAGACCTGCAACCAACCGTTACAGGTCTTTTCGGTTTTCAGTGCACCGCTATTGCCCCATCATGGCGACCACGACGGCAAACAGTGCCACCCCTTCAATCAGAGCGGCTGAAATGATCATGGCACTCTGGATCTTACCTCCGGCTTCGGGCTGACGTGCAATGGCATCCATTGCATGACTTCCGATCCTTCCGATTCCCCATCCGGCTCCGATCACCGCTAACGCTGCTCCGATTGCTGATAATGTTCCTGTCATAACTCTTAAAAGTATTTAGTGAACTACTAATCATGGTGATGCTCAGGCACCGCCAATCCTATAAATAATGCCGATAGCAAAGTAAATATGTATGCCTGTAAAAAGGCCACCAGTAATTCGATCATATCCATGAAAACGACCATGATCATGGACGGCACGGCAATAAAAACCGATTTGAGGATAAAGATCATGGCAATCAGACTCAGCACGATAATGTGCCCTGCGGTGATATTGGCGAAAAGCCTGATCATCAGAGCGAAGGGTTTGGTAAACATACCGATCACCTCCACCGGGATCATGATAAAAGCGAGCCAGACCGGCACCCCGGGCGTGTTGAAAATATGGCGCCAGTACTCCCTGTTTCCGCTGAACTGAGTAATCAGGAAAGTGAAGACCGCCAGCACCATGGTGACTGCGATGTTCCCTGTCACATTGGCACCGAATGGAAAGAAGGGGATCAGCCCCATCAGGTTATTCAGCAGAATGAAGAAGAATACCGTCAGAAGATAGGGCATATACCGGTGATACTTCTCATCACCGATATTGGGCCTGGCCACATCCTCCTCAATAAAAATAATGAGAGGCTCCAGAAAGCCCTGCAGACCTTTTGGCTCAGTGATCCCTGATCGTCTGTAAGAACGGGCCAGGGAAAGAAAAACCAGCATCAGGATGATCACCGAGAGCATCATCATGAATACATTTTTGGTGATCGAGAAATCGAGTGGCAATCCGTCCTCCACCAGTTCCCCCTCTTCATTCACCTCCACGATCTTCCCCTCCAGGCTCTTACCTTCATGGGTTCCGTGACCCATGCGGAATCCGCGGTAGGTATGGTCGTGGGAGATCTGTTTTGACGAGAACAGATGCAATCCGGAGTGCCTGCTGTAGAGGATCACGGGAAGATATATACTCACGTGATGACCGTCCGGGGTGGTCAGAATGTGCCATTCATGGGAATCGGCAATATGGTCCATGATGAATTCGCCCGCATTGAATTCCCCTTCCGAATGACCACCTCCATGATCAACGGACCCCAGGTCATGTTGATCTTCGTTGTGCGTGGAGGGATAAACACCTTCATGATCCTCCGGGTGACTGTTTTGAACCGGATGTTCTTGCTGTCCACTGACTGTTGAAGGTGAATGGAGCAGGAATATACCTATCAGAACCGGAACGCTCAGGGTAGCGAATCTCACACGCACAATCGTTGCAATTATTTGTTTTTCAGCAGTTTAAACAGGCGAACTGCCAGAAAAATAGTAAAAATTAAATATAGTGTAAAAAATATAAGGATAAAGGGTTTGTCCAAATTTTTTGTCACCAGCCGGAATACCAGGATATAGAAAAGATAGAGTAGAAATTTAAGCCCTATTCCTCCGATCATGTATACCATCCCCTCTTTCTCATCTTTTCTGATCCCTTTGGACATGACCAGGTATGTCACCAAAGTGGTGATCGTTACAAATAAGAGAGTGATCAGATAATGATTCAACGGAATGGCTTGTCCGAGTTCCGGCAATACCAGGATTCCGGTGATCACGCAAACGGAAGAGATGGCAAGCAGTTGCCAGAGGAAGCGCAGTTGATCAATCATCCCTGGTATGAATAAAATCCTTCAGTCCGAGGTAAATACCTGCCAGAACCCCCACTACGGTAAGGATGGTGGTGTAAACGGGCTTTTCTCCGGATGAACGTTCATCCAGTTTGGTTCCCGCCCAGTAGAAGATAAGAATGGTTGCGATCATCTGGAAAGCCATGCCGGAGTAGCGGACAAAGGATTTCAATCCAGATGTGTTGGGATCACCCTTCCTTGGTTTTTGGGGCTGGTCCGGTGTTGTTCTCTTTTTTTCCACCCATGTCACATTTTCCGGTGAAGGTTGCACCCGGCTCGATAGCCAGTTTTCCGGTTTTGATCTCCCCGAAAAGCTTCGACATGGACCGGAGGGAAAGCAATTCCTCGACAACAACTTTGCCATTGATAACACCCTCCACCTCACAGTTTTTGCAATGGATCTCCCCGGTCACCTTTCCCGATTGCCCGATAAACAGTTTTCCACGGGTATGGAGGTTCCCGATCAGAGTACCGTCGAAACGGATATTTTCACTGGAAGAAATGTTTCCCTCAATGGTGGTGCCCACCCCGATCATATTGATCTTGTTGCTATTCTCGGTATCACCCGTTTTCGCCATAATCTGCAATTTTATGCAAACTTAAACATTATTCTCCTTTCCTGTCATATGCCCACTTCAGATATATCGAACCCCAGGTGAATCCTCCCCCGAAGGCCGCCAGGATCAGATTGTCCCCCTTATTCAGCCTGGATTCCCATTCCCACAGGCAGAGTGGAATAGTTGCTGCCGTGGTATTCCCGTACCTCTCGATGTTAATCATCACCTTTTCCCTGGGGATCCCCATTCTGCGTGCCACCGCCTCAATGATCCGCATGTTGGCCTGGTGCGGCACCAGCCAGTGCAGGTCCCCGGGTTTCATCCCGTTCTTCTTCATGATCTCCACCGATACATCGGCCATTTTCGAGACAGCCACCTTGAACACTGCCTGACCCTCCTGGAATACGAAATGTTCCCTGGCATCCACCGTCTCATGCGATGCTGGCCGGGCCGATCCTCCGGCCTTCATATGCAGGTGCCTGACACCGCTTCCGTCCGACTCAAGGATGGAATCGATGATTCCCAGTCCCTCATCCACCGGCTCCAGCATCACTGCAGCTGCGGCATCCCCGAAAAGTGGACAGGTAGTGCGGTCGGTGTAATCGGTAATGGCCGACATCATATCCGCACCCACCACCACAATTTTCCGGTATTGTCCCGATTGTACCATTCCGGCCCCCACCTGAAGAGCATAAAGAAATCCTGAACAGGCAGCTGAAATATCAAAACTCCAGGCCTTTTTGATACCAACCTTGTCGCTGATCAGGTTTGCAGTGGAGGGGAAATGATAATCAGCGGTGATGGTGGCACAGATCACCATCTCCACCTCATCGGGTGAAATACCCGTCTTCTCCAGTAATCCTTTAACGGCCCTGGCAGCCATGTCGGAAGTAGCTCCCTCCTTAAGGATCCTCCGCTCTTTGATGCCGATGCGCTGCATGATCCATTCATCGGTGGTTTCCACCATGGTACTCAACTCCTCATTGGTAAGCCTGTATTCCGGAACCCAACCGTGAATGCCTGTGATGCCGGCTGAAATCTTGTTCATTGGTTCATTTCCTCCTTTAACCTGGTGACCAGGTTTGCCCCCACTACCTCCGCAGTATGAAGGAGCATGTTCTTAATTGCCTTGTCATTGGAGACACCATGTCCGATCAGCAGGGGAGCATTGACCCCAAGGACCGGTGTTCCTCCAAAATTTTCAAAATTAAACATTTCAAAATAATCGTAGTCCAGCCGGCACGCTCTGGTAACCTTATAAAACGCTTCCGCCTGTTTCAATAACATATTTCCTACAAAACCGTCAGTGACCAGCACGTGTGCCCTGTCGGAAACAAATAACTCATTCGCTTCGAAATTCCCGATAAAATGATAAGAAGAGGTTTCCTTCATCAGCTGGTAGGCACTGCGGGTAATCATGTTTCCTTTGTTCTCTTCTCTTCCTACATTCAGCAAAGCTACCCCCGGTTGTTTGATACCATGAATAATTCCGGAGTAAATGGTACCAATGAACCCATACTGGTATAAAACATCCGGCCGTGCATCCGGATTCAGTCCGACATCCAGCATGATCATCGGATCACCGTTCACCTGAGGTATGGGGGCAGCTATGGCGGGACGTATGATACCGGGTATCGAATGGAGGATCTGGAGGGCCCCGACCATCATGGCACCTGTATTTCCCGCACTGCAGAAGCCATCGAGTGATCCTTCACGCAAAAGCTTCTGACCCAGGAAAAGGCTGGCTTCGGGTTTCTCCCTGAATACACTGATGGGATGGTCATCCATCCCTACCGAATCCGGAGTGTGGATGATCTCCAGCGTGCTGATATCCAATTGATTATCTTCGGAATACTGAAGAAATATTTCTCTGTCACCGACCAGGATCACCTCCGCGCGACCGGATAGTTGCTCCCTGGCCAGCAATGCACCGCGTATGGAAGATCCGGGTGCATGGTCGCCCCCCATCATGTCGATCCCGAGCCGCATGGATATCGTTTTGCCGCCGGGTGGCGGTCTTTCGCCTTATTCTGCTTCGGAATCGATGACCAGTTTTCCCTTATAATAAAGGTTCCCATCCACATAATAAGCGCGGTGACGCTCATGGACCGTACCGGTGGTGGAACAGGTGGACAACGTCGGGGTTTCGGCTTTATAGTGTGTCCTTCTTTTGTCCCTTCTGGTCTTCGAAGTCTTTCTTTTCGGATGTGCCATCTTTAATTATTGTTTTCTAATATTCCTTTAAGGGCATCCCACCGGGGATCCGGTTCCCTCTCTTTCTCCGGTTTTTCTGCCGTATACTCCTTCAGTTTTCTAAGCATCTGCGGATCACAGCCGGATTCCCCGCCCTTGCGGACCGGATGGATCTTCTGCATCGGCAGGGATAGGACCACATACTCGTAAAGATACTGGGCGACATCAATTTCATGATCTTCTTTATGGATCATGATGACGTTGTCCTCCAATTCTCCGCTGATGTCACCAGTCTTGACAAAAATGTCCTGGATCGCTTCCACAGCTGCCATAAACGGTGAAAGGCAGCGGTCGCACATGACCTCTACCTCACCATGCAGATAAAAATGCAGTGCCATTAATCCCGGCTTCTTTTCCAGGGTCACTGTGGCATACACCAATCCTCTCTCCACTACCGGTTTTTCAAAAGATGCAAAGAACCGATGATCCAATTCGAACGAAAAATCGTGCTCTCCATCCCCAAGACCGGCCAACCGTACCGTATACAATCCCCTTCTGCTCACAATTCTTCAATTTGGGTGTGCAAAAGTATAAATTTATCTCGTATAATAAAACATATCATCCGCATTAATTCATGAATCCTAGCGGATTAGTAAGGTGCAGAGAACGGCGGGTGAACAAAGATCAGTGAATGACCTCCCGGATCGTCTCGATCAGCGAGTCGATGAAGAAATCATCCTTGGTCAGATACCTGTTCGCCCCGCTCTCCATGAATTCGGAGAGAAGTTCATCGTCTCCCTGTCCGGTAAGAATGACCACCGGAACTTCCTCATTCACTTTCCTGATCTCGCGGAGAGTTTCCAGGCCACTCATTCTGTTGTCTGCTCCAGAAGCCAGAACATGGTCCAGTACGATCAGGCTGGGATTCTGGTCCAGATGTTCGAGGCATTCCTCCCCGGTCTGGTAACAGACCACATGATAATCCTGCCGGCTTTGGAAGGTGTATTCCAGCAGGTTAAGTATCATTTTGTCGTCGTCAATAAAGAAGATCAGTCGACTCATGAATATGAGATGGCCGTTTAGGGTGGGTTAAAAGTAAGAAAATATTCGGAACGTTAAATCGCCCGTATCGTCCGTTATCGGACACTTCTCTGGCAGTATCGTACACAATTCGGTTATGCCTTATATATCAATTGTGTGATTTCTTGATCCTTAATCTCTTTGGCACCAAGATTGTTTCACGCTTCAATTGGATAACCAAGAATTGCCGATCTCATGTCTCTCCTGAAGAATTATTTCCTCTCGCTGACCAGAAGCGCCATTCGCGATAAGTTCTTTTCAGTGCTGAACCTGCTGGGCCTGGCGGTGGGGATCACCGCATCGATCCTGATCTTTCTCTATATCAGGGACCAGCTGACCTTCGACAAACACAACGTCAATTATGAGCGGATCTACAGGCTGGAAGGTAACTTTTACATCAATGAAAAACACGACCTGACGGCCATAACACAGATCCCTCTCGGTCCGACCCTGAAGGACGAGTATCCGGAAGTGGAGCAACAGGCCCGGATCCTTCCGGAAAGGGATCTCTATTTTGAAAAAGGAGAAGATGTATTCAAAGAGGACAGTGTGATGTGGGCCGATTCCACCGTCTTCAGGGTATTTACGATCCCCTTCCTCGCGGGGGATCCCGGAACTGCCCTGTCGGAACCCTATACCATGGTCGTCAGTGAAAGCCTTGCTCGGAAATATTTCGGTACGTGGGATGTGACCGGGGAGAGTATGAAGGCGCTCGACGGATCGAATTATACCATCGTGGGGGTTTTCAGGGATCTGCCCGGAAACGTGCACCTTCGGTTCAACGGGCTTCTGTCGGCTGCCACCATCGAGGAGCAGATCGGCAGCGAACGTTTCAATGACCGGAGTGCCGGCTCCTTCTGGAACGTTAATGCCTATACCTATATTCTTATGGCCGAGAATACCACCCCCGATATGGTGCTGGCCAAATTCCCCGAGTTCTACGAAAAGTACATGGCTTCTCTGGGAGAACAGATCGACGCATCATTCGACCTGAGGATCACCCCGCTGGCGGATGTCCATTTTCAACCGGAAGAACTGACATGGGACCTTCCCAAGGGAAACATGAATTATGTCTATATCATGGGGGTGATCGCTGTACTCCTGATCCTGATCGCCAGCATCAATTATACCAACCTGACCACCGCCCGGGCCGCTAACAGGGCCAGGGAGATCGGTATCCGTAAAGTCGGGGGCGCCACCAGACCAGTCCTGCGCTCCCAGTTCCTGGGCGAATCCCTCTTTATGGCCGTCCTTGCGGGTTTGATTTCGGCGTTTTTAACGATCCTGGCACTACCCCTGTTCAACCAGTTCACCTCCAAATCATTCGACTGGCAGGTGGTGCTTGAACCTTCCATCATCGGTTTCATTCTCGGCATCTCTCTCCTCACAGGCCTTCTGTCGGGAGTCTACCCCTCCGCTTACCTGGCTTCTTTTAATCCTGTCTCGGTATTGAAAGGGAACGGGGCCAGCAAACGGGATCGCGGTGTGCTCAGAAGAGGGCTGGTAACAGCACAGTTCCTGATCTCTTCCATGATGATCATCGGATCGATTATCGTGGCACTGCAGATGAATTTTATCCGGAAAAAGGATCTGGGATTTGACAAAGATCAGATCGTGATGCTGACGCTCAACGACACTGCCATTATCAGTAATGTAAATGCATTCAAAGAGGAGATCGAACGCCATCCTTCAGTGGGGGGCACCTCGCTGTCAACCACTGCCCCCGGCAGGTTTTACGGAAAACAGGTGATGACACTGGAAGACAATAACGGGGAGATGCAGGAAAAAGCGATCAACTCCTTCATTGTCGATTACGATTACCTGGAAGTAATGGGCCTTACCATGAAACAGGGCCGGTTCTATGACAGAGAATACGGATCGGACCAGAACAATGCCCATGTGGTGAACGAAGCACTCGTGAGAGAAATGCAGTGGGGGGAAAATGCCATTGGGAAACAATTCATCCGGGGGGTGAATATCGAGGGGGCCGACAATCCTGTGGGCGAAATCATCGGGGTGGTGGAGGATTTCCATTACGGGTCGCTTCATAATCCGGTGGAGCCCCTGCTGCTCACCTGCCGGGACAATGCACAGTTCATGCGAACCCTTTCTGTAAAGGTGATCGGAGGAGACTTTCAGGATGTGCTGAACTGGATCGAGGAAAAACGTGCTGAATTCAATCCGGCATATCCCATACAATACAGCTATCTGAGCGATGAACTGGATCACCTGTACGATGAGGAGCGGGTGATCTTCCTGCTGGTGCTGTCGTTCACTGTACTCATTATTTTTATCGCAGCACTGGGACTGCTCGGGCTTTCCGCATTCATGACCATCAAGCGTACCAGGGAAACCGGGATCCGCCGGGTGATGGGTGCCTCGCAGAATCAGATTCTGGGCCTCTTCCTGAAGCAGTTCTCCAGGTGGGTGGTCCTGGCCAACATCATAGCCTGGCCCCTCGCCTATCTGGTCATGAAAAACTGGCTTCAGAATTTCACCTTCCGGATCGACTTTCCATTCTGGACCTTTATCATATCTTTGTTATGTTCACTAATCATCGCCGTGATCACCGTAAGCTGGCAATCTGTTAAAGCTTCCAGAATGAATCCGGCGACCTCCATCAGGGTGGAATGACAAAGGCGAAAGTACTGGGTGAGAAGCTGGTCATCAACGGTTGTGTAGCTGATGTGGCCGGCTTTGAGCCCGACATGTCGGCCGATATCTATTATGAAGTTGTGCGGATGATCGACCGCAGGTTGTTGTTCCTGAGTGATCACCTGGATCGTCTGAAAAATACACTGGACCAATGCGGGCTCTCCCACCCGGGACATCCGGAGATAAAGCGTCATTTAAGCCTGCTGATCCGGTCCAACCGTTTCCACTCCGGCAATATCCGGATCTGCATTCAAAGAAAACAGAGAACGGAACAACACCTACTCTGTTATTTCATACCTTATTTCTATCCTGACCCCTGTTCATATAAAAGCGGTGTGCAGCTGGTCACCTACTCCCATGAGCGCCCCCGGCCGGAGATCAAAAAGTGGGATGACCGGTTCAGGATGGAGGTCAGCCAGTACATCCGTGATCACGGGGTTTACGAGGCAGTCCTGCTGGACCGGCACCATCAGATCCGGGAAGGGAGCCGCTCCAATATCTTTTTCATTGACCGTGAAAACAGAGTGGTCACCGCACCGGAAGAGGAGGTACTACCGGGAATCACCCGGAAATATGTGCTGCAGATCTGTACGGAACTGAATGTGGAGGTGATCCAGCGTTCTGTCCGGTTCGGGGAGATCCATCTGATGTCCTCCTGTTTCATTTCGGGCACTTCACCGAAGATCCTGCCTGTCAGGCAACTCGACGGGATT
>CAZOHA010000032.1:0-24315 GCA_964579515.1 uncultured Bacteroides sp.
TTTTCTCTTCCTCCGGGCCTCCGGTTCCTGTTCCTTTGCTGTTGTTCCTGCTGCTGTTTCAGCTCTTCTTCCTTCCGTTTTTTTATATCCTCGATCAGCGCCAGTCCGGCATATTCAAACGACTCCGGATCTTCCGGAGTGGAAAGATAGAGCCTGTCTCCTTTATTAAGGCCTTTCTCCACCACGATATGATTCTCATTGGATTCCCCCAGAAGAACGATCCGTTTCTTCCGGTCGATAGTATATACGAAAGTGACACTGTCATTGGCCTGTGCGGATTCCAGCGGGATGTAGAGAACACTGTCCAGGACCTGGGTGATGATCTCATTGCTGGTAGTCATGGAGGGTCGCAAAATATCGTCGCTCTCGTTGATCTCAATCTTTACTTCAAATACCTTCGCATCGGTGTTGGAAAGCTGCTGTCCGATGTTTGCCACCGAAGTCACCTCGCCTGTATACTCCTTTTCGGGAAAGGCATCCACCCCTATCCTTACAGGCTGATCCGTTCTGATCTTGCTGATGTCGATCTCATTCACGTAGGTCAGTGAGATCATGGTCGACATATCGGGCAGAGTGGCCACGGCCAGGTCCCAGGGATTGATCTCGGTGCCTGCGGTGCGCTTGGACCCGTCCCAGTCACGCTTATAAATCACCATTCCCGATGCAGGGGCCATGATGTCAAATTTATCCAGAACGGCCTCCATCTCCTCTTTTCTGCGCCGCTCTCTTTCCAGGTTGATCTCGGCTTCTCTCATCTCCGCTCTTGCCTGACGCACTCTCAATGAATAATTCTGTTCAGCCTGTTTATAAGCCCTGGTAGCTTTCTCCAGGTCAATCTCCGCCTGCCGGATCGTGGCCGGGGGTTCGAACTTGGACTGCTCCAGTGCAATCTCCGCCTCTTCCATGGCAAACTCCAGGTTGATCAATTCATCCCTCAGCTCCCTGAGCTGCATGGTGGTATCCAGGCGGGTGCGCATGTACTCCGACTCCTGCTGCTCCAGGTTGTCCATGATATCCTTCAGGGTATTGTCCGCCTCGGAGCGGTCCAGTGTGGCCACCCAGTCGCCCGAATCGACCACTGTACCCTCCGGGATCAGTTCCTGTATCTGAATCCCGCGCAGTCTCAGGTTTCTGCTTCGGAGCTGCGAGGGTCCCTGTATTTCAGTCTCCCTGATGGCCTGTAACTCTCCGGTAACCATCACGGCAATCTCAAAATCTCCCTGCTCCACCACTGTTTCCAGCACAATGGCTTTTTCCTTTCCGGACAGCACTGAATAGAGTATCAGAGCTCCGATCAGCACCACCGGGATCAGGATGGCAATTAATGTTCTTCTCTTCATCGGTATTCCTGTTATTTCAATATTTGTTCAATAATATCTCTGGCCTGGCCGGCAAGCTCCCTTGCTTTCTCCGGGGTACGGGCCTCGGCATAAAGCCGTATGATCGGTTCGGTGTTCGATTTGCGCAGGTGAATCCAGCCCTCGGGCATATCCACCTTCACCCCGTCCACCGTGTTGACCTCAAATGTGCTGTACTCCTTGCGGAAGGCATCCAGCAGTTGATCGGCGTCGGCTCCACCGGGCAGTTCCACCTTATTTTTCGAAATGGTATAGTCAGGGTACTTTTTTCGCAACTGACTACACGTAAGGCCGGTTGCTGCCAGATGTGTCAAAAAGAGCGCAATGCCGGCAAGTGCATCTCTTCCGTAGTGCAGCGCCGGATAAATGACTCCCCCGTTCCCTTCGCCACCTATGACACAATTGTGTTTCTTCATGGCTTCCACCACATTCACTTCACCAACGGCAGAGGGCACATAGGTATGACCATATCCTTCGGTGACATCTCTCAGCGCCCTTGTGGAAGAAAGATTCGAGGCAGTATTACCCGGGGTTTTCGACAGAACGTAATCGGCCACGGCCACCAGTGTATACTCCTCACCAAACATCGTACCGTCTTCACAAACAATGGCCAGCCGGTCAACATCCGGATCCACCACGAATCCCACATCGGCCTTCTCCTTTACTACCGCTTCGGCGATATCGGTCAGATGCTCCGGCAGCGGTTCCGGATTGTGCGGAAATTCTCCGTCTGGTTCAGTGTAAAGCTCAACCACCTCCTGCACCCCCAGCTTTTTCAGCAGGTCGGGCAATATGATACCTCCGACGGAATTGACACAATCGATCACCACGCGGAATCCTTTTGATCCGATTAACTTTTTATCGACCAGATCCAGTCCTGCGACCTGATCGATATGTTTGACATCCATTCCGGTGACAGGTTTAACCATACCCAGATTTTTCACATCGGCATAGGAATATTCATTCGCACGGGCCTTCTCAAGGATCGAGGCACCGTCCATGGCAGAGAGGAATTCTCCACGGCCATTCAGGAGCTTCAGGGCATTCCACTGGGCAGGGTTATGACTGGCGGTAAGGATGATCCCCCCATCGGCCTTCAATTCAGTCACCGCCATCTCCACCGTGGGTGTGGTGGCAAGTCCCAGCTGATGTATGTGAACTCCCATGGCCATCAGGGTGGCACTGACCAGCTGTTCGACCATGGGTCCGGATATCCGTGCATCACGACCCAGAACCACCGAAGGATGTGGTTTTCCTGAATCAGTGATCAGCCAGTCGGCATAAGCCGAGGCGAATTGGACCGTATCAACCGGGGTCAGCCCCTCACCGGGAACCCCTCCGATGGTACCCCGTATTCCGGAAATGGAGATAACTAAACTCATTATTCAATCGATTTTTTGGTGAATTGCCTGATTTCTAAAATGGTACTAAAGATAAAACTATTCTTCCAACGAAGTTGGGCCAGAAGCTGTATCTTTGTAGCTCTTAAGAAAAACATCATATTACAGGGATGGTTAAAAAAGACCGGGATATACCAAAAAAGGAGCAGATCCGCCTCAATAAGTACATTGCAGCTTCAGGTATCTGTTCACGGAGGGAAGCGGATAAGCTGATCTCGGCAGGACTGATTTCGGTGAACGGAAAGACCGTCACCACTCTGGGTAGCAAAGTCTCCCCTTCCGACGATGTACGTTACAACGGTGAGCGGATCAGGAACGAACGGAAGGTGTATCTGGTACTTAACAAACCCAAAGATTTTGTGACCACCACCGAGGATCCCAAAGAGCGAAAGACGGTGATGCAGCTGGTAAAAAATGCCTGCCCGGAGCGAATCTATCCGGTAGGGCGGCTCGACAGGAATACCACCGGTATCCTGATGTTCACCAACGACGGGGAGATGGCCAAAAAGCTGACCCATCCCAGTTATAACAAGAAAAAGATCTACCATATCTTTCTCGATAAAGCCTTCTCCGCCGGTGATTTGAAGAAACTGGCGGCCGGGATAGATCTGGATGATGGATTCATTCAGCCCGATGCGGTCAGTTACGCCAGCAATGAGAACAAGCGGGAACTGGGCCTGGAGATACACTCCGGAAGGAACCGGATCGTCCGGAGAATATTCGAGTCCCTGGGCTATCGGGTGATCAAACTGGACCGGGTCTATTTCGCCGGCCTCACCAAGAGGAATCTTCCGAGGGGCAAATGGAGATTCCTGACCGACAGTGAGATACGGATGCTCCGAACCAATGCTTACGATTAAATGGCACACAGGGCAGGTTTTGTGAATATAATCGGCAGACCCAACGTGGGGAAATCGACACTGATGAATGCCCTGGTGGGTGAGAAGCTCTCCATTATCACTTCCAAGGCACAGACCACCCGTCACCGGATCCACGGCATCCTGAACGGTCCCGATTACCAGATCATTTTTTCCGATACGCCGGGTATCCTTCATCCGGCATATAAGCTGCAGGAGGCCATGCTCAAGGCCGCCCGTTCGGCCCTGGTAGATGCCGACATCCTGATCTACATGACTGAGCCGGGTGAACAACCCGACAGTGAGGATGCCTTTGTACGGCGCATCGCAGATACGGACCGTCCTCTTCTTCTCCTTATCAATAAGATCGACCTGAGCCATCAGGAAAAGGTGAAGGCACTAATGGAAACCTGGGATGGCATTCTGCCCCATGCGGAAAAAATTCCTGTCAGCGCTCTGGAAAATTTCAATGTCGAATTCGTTTTCCAGCGGATCCTTCATCATCTCCCCGAATCCCCTCCCTACTACCCCAAAGATGCCCTTACCGATAAATCGGAGAGATTTTTTGCCGCAGAGATGATCCGGGAGAAAATCCTGCAGGGGTACAAACAGGAGATCCCCTATGCCGTGGAGGTGGAGATCGAATCGTTTAAGGAAACCGCCGGACTGATCAGGATCAGTGCATTGATCTACGTGGAACGGGAGAGCCAGAAGGGGATTCTCATAGGCCGGGAAGGAAAGGCCCTTAAAAGGGTAGGAACGGAAGCACGAAAAGATATGGAGCGGTTCTTTCAGTCCAAAGTGTTCCTTGAGCTACGGGTAAAGGTGAAGAAAGACTGGAGAGACAGTGAATACCAGATCAAAAAATTCGGTTACCGGTAAGATAACATGGAATGGGGAATATAGTAGCCATCGTCGGAAGGCCCAATGTGGGAAAATCCACCTTCTTTAACCGTATGACCGAAAGCCGGCAGGCGATCGTCGATGAGGTGAGCGGAGTGACACGCGACAGGCATTATGGAAAGGTGAACTGGAACGGGCAGGAGTTCAGCATCATCGATACCGGAGGGTATGTAACCAACTCGGATGACATTTTTGAAGAGGAGATCCGCAAACAGGTCGATCTCGCCATTGAAGAAGCCGATGCGGTGGTCTTTCTGGTGGATGTCACCTCCGGGATCACCGACCTGGATATGACCATTGCGGAGATGCTCCGCAGGATCCGCAAGCCTGTGACTCCGGTGGTGAACAAAGTCGACAATAATCAGAGGTTATACGACGCCTCTGAATTCTATGGGCTGGGATTGGGTGATTACTATGCCATCTCCTCGATTAACGGAAGCGGAACCGGTGATCTGCTGGACCACCTTACCTCACTGTTCACCGGGAAGAGTGATGACGAACCCGATGATGAAGTCCCCCGGCTGGCAGTGGTGGGCAGACCCAATGTGGGAAAATCCTCACTGATCAATTCCCTGATCGGTGTGGAGCGGAATATCGTTACTCCCCTCTCCGGAACCACCCGGGATACCATACATGCCCGCTACAGGAAATATAACCACGACTTCATCCTGGTGGATACGGCCGGACTCCGTAAACGGGCGAAGGTGAAGGAAGACCTGGAGTTTTACTCGGTCATGCGTTCTGTCAGGGCTATCGAATATGCCGATGTGTGCCTTCTGATGATCGATGCTACCATTGGCATTGAAGGTCAGGATGTAAACATCTTCCACCTGATTGAAAGGAATCGCAAGGGGGTGGTGGTACTGGTCAATAAATGGGACCTGGTGGAGAAAGGATCGGCCACCACCCGGGAATATGAGGCGAAAATCCTCCAGCGCCTGGAGCCGTTTACGGATGTCCCCCTGTTATTTATATCTGCGCTGACCAAACAGCGGATCAATAAAGCCCTGGACACAGCCGTTCAGGTCTATGAAAACCGGATGAAACGGATCCCTACATCCACGCTGAACGAGGTCATGCTGAAGGCTGTCGGAGAACATCATCCCCCGGCAGTGAAAGGGAAGCATATCCGCATCAAGTATGTGACCCAGCTTCCCACCCACGCCCCTGCCTTTGCGTTCTACTGCAATCTTCCGCAATACGTGCGCGATCCCTACAAAAGGTACCTGGAAAATCAGATCAGGAAGCATTTTGATTTCACCGGCGTACCGATACGAATCTTTATGAGGAAAAAAAAACAGTTGGGCAGGATTTTTGTTATTTAGTAAAGATATTTGAATGGTGATAACTCGCTATATGAAGTATATCACGTCCATGCACCGGAATATTTTCATCTTCGTTACATCGGTCATCCTGATGACGGTCTCCTGTGAACGGATCCAGCCCGAATACCCCGATGAGCCGGTGATCGACTATCAGGGTTTCAGCCTTTTCATCACGGTCGATCAGCTGAATAACAAGACTCTGGTGGGGCAGCTGACCTTCGATTTCACCGACGGTGACGGAAATCTCGGGCTGCAGCCCCTGCCGGATACCTCAGGTCTGAACCTACCCGATACGTTGAAATATAACTTCTTTCTCCAGCTATATGACCTCCAGGGGTTCGAATATGTGAAAATACCGGAAGATGAGGGCGGTGTGCTGAAATACCGGATTCCCTACCTGGAAAAGCAACCGCTAAGCGGAACACTCGACCTGGAAATCTCCTATCCGGTAATCATTCATGATACGATCTTCTACACCTTTTACATCATGGACCGCGACTTCAACCGAAGCAATCTCGATTCGACCGAAGTGATCGTTCTAAGCGGCATCAATCTGGATGAGATCTAGCAGCTTGCGGAGTTGCCTGCAATTCGAGCAACACGAGAATTTCAGCAACAAGACAATACCCGGTCTAAAGTTTGATACCCATGAAGAGTACGTCATCGACCTGCTCCAGGTCTTCCTTCCAGAGGAAGAAATTGCTCTTGATGTAGTTGTACTGCTCCTCCATGGGCTTGTCGTGGATATCACGCAGCAGGTTCTTCAACCTGACCATCTTGAATTTCCGGCCCAGTGGCCCGCCGAACTGGTCGGGATAACCGTCGGAGAACATATAGATAATGTCTCCCTTTTTCAGCTGGAACTCCTGGTCGATGAATTCCTTCTCCACGCGGTCTTCATCCAGCTGCCCCCCGACTGAACTCCTGCTTCCCTTCACATAGATCTGCTCGTCGTCAGAGTATATGATTACGGGTCGCATGGCAGAGCTGACGGTAAATTTGTAGGATTTCATATCCACCTCAGCCACGATGATATCCATTCCGTCGTTGGAGCCGCTGGCTTCCTGGTTCTGGTTGAGAGCTTCACGGACCT
Source organism: uncultured Bacteroides sp. (assembly GCA_964579515.1). Lineage (GTDB taxonomy): Bacteria > Bacteroidota > Bacteroidia > Bacteroidales. The sequence continues at coordinate 6,937 of CAZOHA010000032.1, forward strand.
CATTGTCAAGGGTGGTCAGGACCTGAGAGGGTTTCCGGACCCCTGACCGGAGGCAGATATCCTTGATCAGGGTAGTACCTATCATCGACATAAAAGCACCGGGGACCCCGTGTCCGGTGGAATCGGCGCAGACGATCATGAACCTGTCCGGTCCGATCTTTTCATACCAGTAGAAGTCTCCGCTGACGATATCCCTGGGCTGGTAGAATACAAAACTCCCGGTAAAAGCCTGGTGAAGCTTCTGTATGGGTGGCAGGATGCTGGCCTGAATACGCTGAGCATAGTTGATCGAATCGGTAATGTCCCGGTTCTTGATTTCGATCTCTTCCTTCTGCTGGATCACCTCTCTGGTACGCTCATCCAGTTGCCTCTGAAGGTAATCCTGGATAGCTTTCTGATTCCGCTCCCTGATTTTGAAGATGATGAATATGGTGGCCAGCACGGCGATCACCACCGATAGTATAAACCACCATGCTTTCCAAATGGGAATCTTCACCGTGATACCCAGGGTAAGCGGCTGTTCCGAGCAGTTCCCGTTCCCGTCGCACGCCCTGAGCATAAACGTATAATCGCCATCCTCGACCCTGCCATAAAAGGCATAGGCTACCGTCGAAATATCGGACCACTCCTCCTCGTATCCATCCAGTTTGAATTGATATCTCACCTGTTCGGGATTGCTCAGGTTGATCCCCACGAAATCGATCCGGATCCGGTACCTGTCGAATTTCAGCCGGATCTCCTGCGCAGGATCGTAAGGAGTGTCGTTGATCACCACCGACTTCAGGCTCAGCCTTGGGGGTATGGTATCTTCCCTGGCCTGGAAAGGATCGTAGCGGATCGCCCCTCCGGTGGATCCGAAAAAAAGCTTGCCCTGCTCATCCAGATCCACCGCCCTGTACAGAACATCGGAGGTGAATCCCGACTCCTTCCCGAAAATCCGGATAATCTGCCGCTGCGGATCGATCCGGCTGAGCCCCTCCCGGTGTCCTACCCATATATGCCCTCTGGGATCAGATCCGACAGCATAGGTATAGTCATTGATCAGTCCGTCATCCGAAGTGAACTGCTGCACGGTATCGCTGCTCAGATTAAATTTGTAGACACCATTTCCGTCAGTGCCGGCCCAGATCTCACCCTCTTCAACTTCCAGCAGGTCGACAAATTCCAGTTTGGGCTTACCCTGGATCCAATACTGTTTATCGGAATTCAGGGTAAATATTCCACTGGTCATGGTAGCCACCCAGACCGCCCCCTGGCTGTCCACCAGCACATCATTGATGGCATTGTGGGGAAGACCGTTGGCGGTGGTTTTGCTGACCCGTCTTCCGGTGGCGAAGTGATAACTGTAGACCCCGTTGTTAGTGGCCACGAAAATACTATCCTTATTACCGTCAAGAGCATTCACTATGTTCTCGAGGGAGTTTCTCGAAACTACCAGAGGTCTGACTGCGGGTCCATCTTTTTGCAGGATATGGAGCCCGTTCCGTTCGGTACCGATATACAAGTTCCCTTCCGGCCCCATGTAAAGTGCACTGATCCAATCCTCCGGCACTCCCTGTTCACGGCCGAAATAGGTGACCTGGTCGCCCTGTTTATGTGCGATCCGGCCATACCCGCCATACCATTGCTCTCCCTCTTCCAGCAAAACTGCACTCACATCCGGTGAGTCCTGGTCCTCCCATATCCGGAGAAAAGTGAATGCCTGGTCGCGAAGAACGGCAATCCCGTTCCCCTGAGAGGAGAACCACTGATTGCCCTCCTCATCGATAAATACCTCGTTTATATATACGTTGGGGATCCCCGATCCGGCATCGAACAGAAATGAGCTGACCGGATTCCCGGCGGCATCCAGTTCGATCCGGTGGATCCCCATCCCGTAATCGTTGACCCATACCCTCCGGTCGCCATCGAAAACAATGGAGGATATACGGGCATATTCCAGCCCCAGTTCCGCCCCGATCTTCTCGGCACGGTAGCCAGCCGGATCGAATCCGGCTCCCGTGATCCGGTAAAGCCCCTCATCTTCCGTACCTGCCCAGTACTGATTGGGTAAAGGTCCCGGAACCAATTCCTGGACCGGAAGATATCTCAATTCCTCGATCTGACCCGTCTCGATGTAAGTCTCCAGATTTTCGTCGAACCGGTAAACAGATACACCGTCACTGGTCCCTATCAAAAGGTGCCCCTCCGGTGTAATCTGAAAGGTATAGAGGAACTTTCCGGCAAACGGATCGTCGGGATTGGCCGGGTCCCCCTCGAAGATAATCTCCAGTTCGGGACTGACCATCATTACTCCGCTCTGCTGACAGAGCACCAGAACGTTCCCCGCACTGTCCTCCCGCATGGCTGTGATCCTGGTTCTGAAATCATCACTGGGCGAGAGCAGTCTGAACTCATCTCCTGCCAGTACTGAGATCAACCCGTTCTCATGACCGAACCACAGCCGGCCCCGTGAATCCAGCAGACTGGTATGAGCAATGCTGGAAGGGATGGTATCACCGTTGAAATCCTGGTCGAATGCTTTCCCGTCGAACCGGCAAAGCCCCTGGGTGGTACCCACCCATAAAAAGCCGTCGGTATCCTGATTCAGTGTATAGGCGAACTGGTGGCAGAGACCTTCAGCCACACTGTAATTAAAGAACTGGTAAGTTTGAGCGGTTCCGGCAACAGATGAAAACAGGATAAGAAACAGGACCGGTATTCGTTTCATGCGCTATGAGTTAGTCGATGGGTATGAACTCCACCTCACCCCTGTATTGAGGCACTCCCCCGATAGGAATCGTGTAGAAGGGCATGGTCTCCCCTTTCTGGTTCCTTACATTGACCACCACGTTATTATTTTTCACAAGGGGATCTGCTTTGACAAACCGGAAATCGAAGGAGGTCCCGATCTCTTCATCCTGCACCCTGAGTTCATCCTGAGCCCAGTTATCTTCTCCCGAAGTATTGACATCCCTTCCCTGCCTGGCCACCGAGATCACCACGATGCTGCCATCTGAATCCCAGTCAAAATTGGAGATCTGTACGGAGATGGTCCCCTCCTCCACATAAGGATATATGTGGGAGACCTCCTGATTGTCGTTATGCATCCGGAATGAATATTCGTAAGCAAAGGCATTGGCCCCTTCAATGGGCCGGTTGTCATCGGCATCGGTACTGAGATAGTAGCGGTACATGTTGCCGTCATCCCCTGCCACTCCTTCGCAGATTAACTTGAATACATACCCCTGGAACATCTCTATATACTCTCCCTGTGCAGGATTGAAGGGCCCGAAGGTATACCAGCTGTTGTCGTATCTGGGATTATCCGCAAATGCCCTGGAGGCCAAAAGGGTGCCACTCTTATAGTTTCCCTGGGGGGATGTCTCCCTGGCATCGGGTTCGGACCAGACCGATTCACCTCCGAAAACTTCATAGGTACACCGGGTATCCCACAGTCCGGCGATCTCATCGATCTCCCCCCCGGTATCGGGATCGAACACACGGATAAAGAAGGGTTGCGTATATTCCTGTGGAATCAGGAAGAAAAAAGCCTGTGAAAAGTCGTCGTCGCCCCAGCTGGTCTCTGCCCCGGGACCAAAGGTCATCAGGAAAGGGATGTTCTCATCCACGTTAGGAACAGGTTGTGAAAAACCCATATAGCTGATGATCAATAATATATATAGAATTATATGGCGGTGCATAGTAGTTCTTTTTGAACGCTGCCTAAAAATATACAAAATCCGTGCAAAATAAAACCTGAGTTATGAAATGTCGATATAACCAACTGTTTTACAAGACCATGCACGGATCCCTCATCGAGGGAGACCACGGATCATTCATCGGGAAGGACCACGATCTCCTTAAAGTTGGAGCGGATTTCGGGTTCATGCCTGCGATTCTGTTTCCGTTCCTCCACGCCAAGGACCACTCTGTATGATCCGGGATAGAGATAACGGTGTGTGACCTGGATCCCCTCCCCGTAGGTTCCGTCACCAAACTCCCAGAGGTACCTGCCGATATTGAATCCGGGCAGGTAGGTTGCTGAGCCGTCAAATTCAACCAGGGTGTTTACCCGGACAGTGTCCGGGGCGATGATCACTGCCTGCTCCTGGAGCTCAATATTGAGTGTCTTCACCGTCTGCCCCTCCAGCAGTGTATCGAGTTCAATATCGTAGACATTCAGCTTACATACATACCTGCCGGGTCCGGGAAAACGGTAGATGATCTCGTGCCCGGGAATCTCCAGGGTATCGTTGATCACCCAGGAATACCTGAAAAGATTGGTATCCACCGTATCCAGCTTCCGGTCGAAAATCTTATATTTATAATAGGTTTTCTTGATGGGTTCGGGCGATTCAAAAGCAGGTATATCGGTCGAGAAAGTAAAGATCTCCTTGGAACCGCTGCCCCGGTCGCTGGTCACAAACCCGCTTTTGAAATCGTCACTGAAGTAGACATGGTAATCGTTGGAAAGGCCATTGAAAGGAGCTGAAAGCTTCATGGCAGGATTCCACTCTCCGTTCATAAAGGCTGTCTGGAAAAGATCGTACCCCCCTCTGTCATCATCATGCCCGTTGGAAGAGAAATAGAGCCTGCCCGATGAGTGAATAAAAGGATAGAGTTCATTACCTTCCGAATTCACTTCCGGCCCCAGATTCTCCGGTTGTGTCCAGGCCCCCCCTTTCAGGGTGGAACGGTATATATCGAACCCGCCCAGGGCATCTCCATAGTTGGCTGCAAAAAATAGTGTTTTCCCATCCTGAGATAATGCAGGGGAAAAGAGCCATGCGTAGGGATCGTTGAATTCAAAGGGCCGGATATTGGTCCACATATCGTCCACTTTATCGGCGAAATAGAGGCCCAGCGGATCGTAGTCCCTGTTGGCCGCGGAGGGACGCTGCTGGGAGAACACCATGGTCTTCATATCTCCGGTGAATGAAACCGGGCCCTCGTGCCTCTGGGAGACCAGCTGATCGGCGAATGGCCTCTTGGTTCCTCCCTCTTTATATTGAAAGATGGTGAAAAGCCTGCGCCCTTCGGGATCAGCCGGACTGCTGGCACCCACGCTGGTCGATTCAGTGATATAGACCACCCCGTCCTCGTAGGGAACCGCTGCCGCTTCATGGAGGCCCGTGGAAATCCGGGTGTGTTTTCTGAAGCGGTAATAGTCCTGACCGGCTGCAGTGGGCAACAGCACCAGGAGGGTCCATATGGTCGTTATCCAGCTTTTCATTCCTAAAAATAGAACGGATCATCCGGTATGGTTCGTATGACCGGTCTCAACTCCCAGCGCAATACTACCTCATGGCTTCCTCCCAGGGCAGTCCTGACCGGTCCGGTGTTGAATGTATATGCATACCCGATCAGCCACTGGGGATTGATCTGGAAGTTCAGCAATGCGATCACAATATCAGGCTGGCTGTAAGCCCCTCCAACGAAAATACGGGAGTCCATCAGACCGGCATTCAGGCTTGCTGTGAACGAAGGCGATGCCCTATTATAATCGACCAGCAGCGATGGTTTCAGCCGGAAGGACTCACTGATGTCAAACAGATAGGCCCCGGAAATAATCACCCGGACATCCTCTGAGTTCAGCGTTCCGATGGGCTGTCCTTCCAAAGGAACGGATAGTATTTCAGGGACAGATACCCCCACGAAATAGTCATCGGTATAATAAAGCACCCCTGTGCCGAAGTTGGGGAACCATCGCTGGTAACTATCCGAGGTAAAGAAGGGGTCTCCCGGGTCGCGAAGCGAAAGGCCGGTCATATCACTCTGAATACCATACATTCCGGCAGACAGACCGAACGACAGCCGTCCGCTTCCAAGATAGAGCCGGTAGGCATAAGTACTCATCACCGAATAGAGGTCCTGGTCCGGTGGAGTATTTCTGTAGGCAACAATCCCGCCCAGTGCCACCTTGGAATTCCCCACAGGGGTATGCATGTTCAGCTGCATGTCCACGGGACCCGTCCCGCCGTAAAGTCCCGACCGGTAAAGAGAGCTGACACTGATGGCATCCCTGAACCCCGAAAAGGCCGGATTAAGCGTGGACCATGTAAGGTGATAGTTGCTCACCGAGGGGATCAGGGTGTTCTGGGCAGTAGAGGTAACCACCGACAGACTCAATATCCATATGATCCAAATCCGCTTCACGCCTTAATCGTGTTTGACCACCACATAATCTTTTCGTTCATACGAATCCTCGCGGGTTACGTTACCCTGCGGGTCCCTCTGTTTCAGAATGTAGTTCACCACATAGTAATAGGTTCCGGACGGTACCAGGTTCCCATTGGTTGCCATTCCGTCCCAGACTACCATTTCATCCTCCTTCAGACCGTTGGAAATCAATGAAGGGTCTACTTCCAGCTTTTCGTCGATGTCGTCCTGATTCGCAGTGAACACCTCGACTCCCAGGGAGTTGAACACAGTGAATGTGAACTCATCGGCATACTTCAGTCCCTGCATGATAAAATACCGGTTAAATTCATCCCCGTCGGGCGAGAAACCACTGTATCTCTTCACCTCGGTCCGGATCACAATCACCACATCCTGTGAGGTAGTGCAGGTGCCCTCATCCTCTCCGTTGGTCACGGTCCACCTGAACTGATTCTCTTCGTCCATTCCCAGTTCATAGACGAGGCTGTTCGGATCGTTCGGATCGGCAATGATGCCGTTCCCCTGGATCAGCTCCCAGGTCCCGGTCCCGGCCGAGGCAGGTTCAGCTTTGAGCTGAAGGGTGCTCTGAAGGAACACCATGGTATCGTTCCCCGCAAAGGCATTGTCGGGCTGTTCGAAATAGTGCAGGTCGATATGGTCCTCTCCCGCACAGTCGCCTGCCTCACTGATAAAAGTGGCTCTGTATTCTCCAAATGCCTCTCTGTTATTGGGGATAGAGGCCAGATATTCGTCCGGACCGTCGCTCTGTGAAAAGAACAGGTTGCCCGATGGCTCACTGATCCACATGGCCGTGCCATTGTCCGGATCGGCTGTCAGCTCGATGGTGGTGTTGCATACTTTGAAACTGTCCCTGGCCTCTCCGTCCACCAGGATCTCTGGTGAAGGCCTTCTGAATATCCATACAGGCACGGTTCCGCTGAGGCTGTCCTGAGGAGCACTGCATTCATACTTATTGTCGATCGCCCGATAGGTGACGGAGGAGATCCGGTAATTCAAAAGCATACTGTCCGAATCGATATCCAGTGTAACAGGCACCGTCCCATCCTGCGTAATGGAGAAGGGACCGATGGCAGGTTCCGTCTCATTGCTCAGGACCACCTCAAAGGGTGTGCTGTAGACTGTCAGCTCCTCCAGGTTCAGGTCGATTTCCAGCGCGGTATCCTGCTCACACGCTCTGAAAGCCGGATCGGTCAGCCTGCCGCCCGGGAGCTGCATCACAGTGACCTGCATGATATTGGAGGTATCGGTGCATTCTCCAATCTCAGCCACACGTTCGAACGGATAATCGCCCAGCTGGTTAAATGGCCCTGCAGTAAAATCTTCGGTGTCGGAGCCGGGCAGATTCTGGCCGGTCTGGAGATTTCGCCAGGTGAACACGGTGGTAAATCCAGGTTCACCTGCGGGGGTATCCCCTTCCAGAACCCTGCCGTCGGAAAAGCAGACCGAGTCAAACGGAAGAATGGTATTGCCGGTGATGCCCGAATGGACCACCACATGGAGGATTTGCGAGGTATCCCTGCATGCCTGGCCGGGACCGCTGAATACGATCCTCCGGTAGAAACGGTCGAGCTCTCCGGTCAGCTGGGGTCTGGCTGTATAATCCAGTCCCGCGCCACCGGCAATAGACTGCCAGGTTCCGGGGGTGTCCGTGCCGGTGGCCACCTGCCACTGATAGAGCCGGGTGGGATCGGTTCCTCCCTGGGTGGCACCGCCTCCCGGTTCCGGGCCGGCCGCGGGGTCCTGCACCAGATCCTCCAGCAGGTCATCCTGGCACTTAACCAGGTCGGAGGTGGTGATCAGATTGCCGGTAATAGACGGCAGCACGTTGACGGCGATGGAATCACTGTAGTTCAGGCAGACATTGCGGGCCACACCTCCCGATCCGACCACCCTGCGGTACCAGGTGGTATCACCTTGCATGATGCCCGGGTCATATGCGGTTTTCACACTATTTTCTCCTGTGGCTTCACTCCATCCGGTGGAAAGAGTGCGGGACTGCCAGGTATACCCGTACTGACTCTGGTATCCACCACCCGGATCGGATCCGGTGAGTGGATCGGGACGATCACCGGTACAGACAGTCTGGGTGGTACCGATCGTGTTGCCGGTCACCAGGGGGATGTTCAGGATCTCGACGGGCTGACTGGTATCGATACAGGCATCGTCGCTGCCGGAAAATGCGATCCGGCGGTACCAGACCGTCTCGGTGAGTGCCGGAGGCTGATAAGAGGTGGAGGTCTCACTCCCGATGGGAGTCCATGTACCGCCGGATGCCGGCGCACTCTGCCACTGATAGCGCTTGTCGGAAGGATCTCCCTGGCCGGGCACCGGGCCCTGGATGAGATCGGGGGCGGTATTGAAACAAATGGTATCGTTGGGAGAAATCGTATTATTGGTCAGCGGTTCCCATACCTGCACCCTGAGCTGGTTGGAAGTATCGACGCACACCCCCGAATAGGCGACCCTGGCGAAAACGGTGGTGGCCTCAAGTCCAGGTGCCTGATAATCCGGCCCGGTAGTGTTCCCCGGTCCGTCGGCCGGCGTAAAACCGCTGCCTTCATCTTTATGCCACCGGAATTCGTACGTTCCTCCTGTCGGACCTCCGCCGATGGTGCCGGCATTGACAAAGAGCTCCGGCTGGTTCCCCCGGCAGACCGTATCCGGAGCCGACACAGTGTTACCGGTAATGGCCGGGTGAACGTAGACGGCGATCCGGAAGCTGGTGTCAGGAGGTAGCAGCCCGGAGGTGACCACACGCCTGTAGTAAGTGGTATCGTCAAGTGATGCCGGAAATGTATAGTCCTTCTGGTTGTTGACCCCCGGAGCAGGCAGCCACTCATTCTGAGTCGCCGAGCTGTCGACCCACAGGTAGCTGTAGGAGCCGGGGCCGGCTCCCCCTTTGGGTTCAGAGGCCCGGATCGGTTCAGGCAGCTGATCGGAGCAAACGGTGAACTCCACAGGCACGGGGTTGAAAACGAATCCCATGATATTGGATTCCAGGCCATTCAATTTGCCGGGCCTTCCCCCAATATTGGCTCCAAAAGCGTTTCCGGCTCCGATCACGTATTCCCCGTTCTGTCCCCGGTCGATTACTTCTGGATTCACTCCGGGTTGCAAGGTACCTGATAACCAGTATATCCCTCCCCCGCCTCCGCCTCCCGGACCGGTGGTATCACTCGGGTGATTGGTGTCTCCGCCGTCACCTCCAACCGCAGACAGGTTTAAAGTGGTCCTGTATCCACTCACATCCAGAAGGATCGCTCCGCCTCCGCCACCACCTCCGGCAGCTCCTGTTGCAACTGTTGCCACATTTTCACCATCGGCATAGATCCAGTTCCCGTTTCCCTCGATGGTATCGGCCACGATCACCACGATTCCGCCACCATCACCTCCCCTGGTGCTTGTGCGCCCGTTAATCCAGGTGCCGGATCCACCCCCTCCTCCCAAAAAAATCCGATTGGTCCGGTCGGGATCAATATTGTCATAATAAGCATCCCCGGGGCGTCCCAGATCAAACCCTCCATCCCCCCCGGGAAGATCCACGCCGGGTCCGCACGAACTGGCCTCATTACCTCCTTTCCCACCACTGGTGTAATTGGAACCTCCGCCTCCGCCCGATAAGAGCCCGTTGCCTCCACCCCCTCCGTTGATATTGCTGGCCCTCCCCCTCAACCGGCCGAAACGGGTATCGGTAGTGCCTTCCCCTTTAAGACCTGCCCGCACATTGGCGGTCTGATAGAACATACTGTCGTATAAAGCCGTATCAACTGAGGAGCACTCCGCCGGGTCAAAGAGAATATCAGCCATATAGGGCCTGCCTCTGAATCCTTTACCCCGAACATCAATAGCCCCCTCCATCTTCAGCACATTGGAAACGAATAGTGCCACCACACCGCCTGTAGATCCGTCCCAGTCCGGAGCGGAGATACCCGAGGGAGGAATCCTGGCGTGCCTGTATGAAGGGACGCGGATCAACTGTGCCACCTCCCCTTCGCCCAGAGGTTTGATGTCGGGCTGAAGGGTGGTGTTGAGTATCACAAGATCCCGCGCCGGTTCCACCCGGTCGACCAGCACGAATGCATACCTTCCGGTATTGCGGGGCAGGCGGGCATCCCTGCCGGCTTCCTCCTGGTCATCCTCTTCAATTTTGGCCCCCTGAACGCAATAGACCATCACCGTATCGCCTGCCCCGAATCCGCTGGTATTGTCCACCACCAGAGAGTCCACATTGTTGCTGTCGAAACTGTAGATGGAATCGATAGCTGTAAAGAGATTGGCCGGGGAGGAAATCGTCTTATACACCTGTCCGTTCAGAGGCACGGCCAGCACCCCCCAGACAAGCAAACTGAATTTTATAAACCTCTTAGAAAGCAAGCCAGGTTAGTTGGTTCAAGGTATCTAAGATAACAATAAAAATTATTACGCAGGATTCCCCGGTGGGTTTCAATTGGCCAGTGGTAACTCGACATGAAAAACGGTTCCCTTACCGATCTCTGTCTCATACCAGATCCGGCCTCCCAGTGACCGCACCACGTTATAGCTGATGGCCAGTCCCATCCCCATACCGGCCGATTTGGTGGTGAAGTTGGGCCGGAAAAGACGGTCCTTGATCTCCTCGGGGATCCCTTTCCCATTATCTCTGATGGTGACCAGGACCGACTCCGGTTCCTTGACTTCCAGCCTGATCCAGATATGTCCTTCACGACCTTCCGGGATGGCCTGCATGCCGTTCTTCACCAGATTGATAAACACCCGCATCAGCTGCTCCTTATCTGCCTTAACCACCACCATTTTGTGGTCATCCAGGTCCAGATGGATCCTGGCCTTTTCACTGTTACCGAAGAGCTGAAGAAGGTTCCTCAGTTTGGTAACCAGGTTCAGCCGCTGATGCCTGGCCTTCGGCATTTTCGCGAAATCGGAGAATTCATTGGCAATGGCTGAAAGAGAATCGATCTGCTCGATCAGGGTGGCCGAGATTCTGTCGATCATATCTCTATCACTCCTTCCCTCCTCGTACATTCTCTGGAGGTGCTGAACATTCAGTTTCATAGGGGTGAGCGGATTCTTGATCTCATGAGCGATCTGTTTGGCCATCTCGCGCCATGCCGATTCCCGTTCCGACTGAGCCAGGAGACCGGCGCTCCGTTCCAGTTCCTTCACCATATAATTATACTCTTCCACCAGTCCCCTGATTTCATCGCGCCGCTCATACTGGATCATTTCATTCTTTTTACTCAGGCTCACCTGCGCGATCTTGTTCTGGATCATTCTCAGCGGCTGGGTGATCCGGTCGGCAAGTATCACACTCAGAAGCAAGATTACCAGGAGCAGTATCAGGTAGATATTGATCACCGCCACCACCAGGTTAGTGACATCCCTGGTCAGGGCCCCCGACTGGGTGAAATAGGGCAGGTTCAGGTAAGCGAGCAGTTCGTTCTCACTGTTGAGCAGCGGGGTATAGGCGGAAATATACTTCATTCCACCGATGTGCTCGTTATGAATGATCTCGGAGGCATCCTCCAGGGCCAGTTGTTCATAAACCATCCGGTTCATCCTGCGGCTCAGCAGCTGACGATCGAATATTTCCGGCCGGGAGGTGGCCAGTAAATCACCCTCCTCATCATAGAGGTTGATATCGGTATAAAAGACATTGGAGAATTTCCGGAGCAATTCGTCCAGGTTGTAGTAATCGGGCGAGGACCAGTTCCTCAGATTCTCTTCGAACTCCAGCTTATGGATCAGCTCGATATTGACCGATCGCATGATATTCCTCAGATTATCATTGTTCTTCATACGGTACTGCTCGATGATAAAATAAATGGTTCCCGAACAGATGAGCACAAAGGTGAGAAATAGGATACCGATCATGGAGTACTGGATGCGGTGCTTGAAACTCCAGCTCAGGACAGGCCTGATGGATCGCAGGTGGGATCCCAGGTAGAAGAGTCCCATCAGCAGGAAGTTTACAGCGAAAATATAAGAAAAGGAGATCAGGTTATCCACCATGGTTATGCCGGGGCTCCCAACAATAATGGTATTCTGGTCATCCACATTGAATACCACATGATGATATCCGTCGCTCGAAACTCGTTCGAACATCTCCTCCCCGCCGGTATAGCTGCTTACACTCCGCCGGTATGGAAAATCACCGTCGTGGGTGATCAATTCTCCCCGGTTGTATTTGGCATAGGAAAACTCCGAACTGGTAAATGCGGAATACTCCTCGTCGAGCAGCAGCTCCGGATAGCCCAGCTCCCGGGAGAGGATCTTGGAGTCCAGTTCAATGTAAACCTTATGTTCACTGTCGGCCTGGAAATAGGGAATCGCTGCCATGTAGGAAATCCTTCCGTTCAGATTATCAAGAAAGTAAAAGTCACTCCCGGGAATCTCGATCCCCTCCCGTTCGATCATCTCACTGAAAAAGGTATAACAATGGTGCCATTCATCGTCAGGTGGCTGAACATAAATCCGGTCCTCCGGGCGGCATACGGCCACCTGCAGATCGTATTTGGTCCAGTATCCGGAGAAATAGTTCCGACGAAGCCTGTTGACCACCTGTTCGATATCTACGAATGGCTGGTTCATAAAATGGGCGAAAACCGTATCGTTCCGGATGGCCATGGAAAGCTCGCTGAAAAGCATCTCAGCCACGGGATCGTGCTCCGAAGAGAGTTTGACCAGTTCCACCTCCTTTTTTTGTTCCACACTGATCCGGTTATACTCCTGCAGCCGGATCACCATGAATATGGAGACGAAAACCAGCAGGAAAATGTACCTGGAGAAGGAGATACGTTGCGAGGAAGGAAACCTCAGGTATAGAACTCCCCCGAATATCAGCAGAAATGCCAACCAGCCGATCGTACTGGCGAGGCCGGTCTGGAACACCGACGCCAGAATCCAGACCAGGCCCGAGGTGATGGTGCCTGTAAGGGCTGTGCGCAACAGGGAAGCCGACATCAGAACGATTGCCTTCTCGAGAAATAACCCCACTACCACGAACCACGCTATCAGAATAAGGAGACCCACCACAGTGTAACCTGTGAAGGAGGTGACCCTGAAAGCCTCGAAAGAGATACTGGAATCGAGCACAAGGACCCGGATCAGGTACTCGGTAAGTAACAGAGCCCCTGCAGCAATGAAGAAAAACAGAATGGCGAGAACCAGACGGACGGAACGGTGACGGATCGATTCCACCCCTCCGTACAGGTGATAGAGTGCGACTACAGAAAGCACTGTGAGCGTGAGGATGAGAAGATCGCCCAGGGAGGGAAAAAGAGTGCTGGCAAACAGTTCGGGCTGGAAAAGGTCGGAGTTGGTCAGAACAGCCGGAAACCTGAACTTCAGCACCAGTATGGCAATCCCGGCTATCAGCAGGGTCACCCAACCCATCCAGATCCATTTTCTCATTCCCGAGCTGTTGCGGATGATCAGGCAGAACCCGGCAAAGGCAAAGATCACGAAAAGCAGAAGAGAGAAGACCGCTCCCGCCTTCAGAACGGAAGATGCCTGCCTGGCACCACTGAAATCCAGTGAGAAAAGGTACTCCCCGGCCGCATTTTGTACTTCTCTGGTTTCGGTTCCCATCAGAGTGCGGATTTCCACGCCCTCCCTGATTCTGAAATCGGGATGGAATCCGCTGACCAGGAACTGGTTTTGAATGGGGTAGTGGGTCCTGATTTCGATCAGTCCCAGCAACCTGCCCTCCTCCAACTGACGGACCACTGATACGTAATCGGCATTTCTGAGTGATACGTAGGGCCGTGAATACCTGGTCCTCCAGCGCTCGGGAACCGGAATGCTGTGATCCGACCAGTAGGTCAGCATTCCTTCCTTGTAATAGAAAATGGAAATCCCGTTCTCCATGGCCAGATCCTGGTATCCCGCCGATTTTGTGTCCAGCACTGCAGTGGGGCTCTCCTCCCGGAACTGAGCATCCAGTCTTTCGAATTCCCTCTGGAGAAACCGTTCCTTCTCATGCAGTGTCTGTTCGAACCTGTCCACTTCCCTGCCCCGGTCGCCCCCTGTCTGGTATCTGGTGCCGAAAATGATTCCTGCGATGAGAAAGAACAGGGACAGGAAAACCAGGTAAGGGCCTTCGAGAAGCTTATTCCGGGATGGGTATGTGGTTGGTTTTTCCATATAATCTTCAGGCATGATGATAGGGTTCTCCCCTTAAAATGGTGAAGGCGCGGTAGAGTTGTTCCATGAAAATCACCCTGACCAGCTGATGGGAAAATGTGAGCCTGGACAGAGATAGTCTGGCCTGGGCTCGTTTATACAGTTCCTCCGAAAATCCGTAAGGCCCCCCGATAAGAAATACCAGATGGACAGTTTGGGATTCCAGTGACTGAAGCTGCCTGGCAAATGCAATGGAATCATGGATTTCACCCCGCTCATCCAGCAACATCAGGAAACTTCCCTGCTTCAGGCGCCTTAACTGTTGCTCGCCCTCCTTTTTCTGAACCTCCTTCATGGTCATGTTCCTGGTATTCTTCAGATCAGGAATGGTTTCTATCTGAAAAGGCACATATTTTTCAACCCTTTTGCGGAATTGCTCCACCCCCTCCCGTACAAAGGAGTCTCTGGTTTTACCGGTTTGCATCAGTGTGATCCGCATCAGAACTTAATCCACAGGTTTTTGTATCTTGGTGACTTTGCAGGAATGGTCCAAAAATTGTGGTTGTTTACAAACATAAATCATATTTGGATAAGGGCTGCAAATTTATTGCCAAACCAGTGGCCAACACCAGATCAGTAAGGATATGCAGAGGTTTATAACTATTTTTTCACTTGCCTTCATGCTGCTGGCACCCGCCCGCAGTCAGACTGTTCCGCCGGGGCTGGTGAAGGCAATCGGTGAAGGAGATGCTAAAAAGATGTCGGAGTTTTTCCATCAGAGCCTGGAAATGACCATTTTAAGGGAGGACTATACGGTAAGTAAGAACCAGGCGACCAGAATAATGGAAAATTTCTTCGAGAAAAACGTGCCCCTGGAGTTTTCCATCTCCTTCGAGGGTACCAAGGAGCAATCGAAGTATGCCATCGGGAGCCTGAAAACCCGGCAGGGATCCTTCAGGATCAACCTCTTTTTCCTCCAGAAAGGCGGGAGCCGTCTGATCTATTACATGAGCATTGAGAAGGAATCATCCTATGAACTCGAATAGCGGAGATGGAGCTGATCTCCATCTGAATCCCGATTTCATAAGGGAGATCGACCGGGAAATCCCACGCTGGTTCAGGGAGGATATCGGGGAAGGCGACCATACTTCACGTGGAATCATCTCTGCAGAGGTTTCAGGCTCGGCTCGCTTGCTTGTGAAAGAGAAGGGAATCCTGGCCGGAATGAAAGTAGCTGAGCGGATATTCAATCGCTTCGATCCCACCCTGGAATTGAAAAAGGACAAAGAAGACGGTCAGCCCATGGACCCGGGTCAGGTGGTCTTCACCGTATGGGGCAGTGCCCGGTCTATACTGCAATGTGAACGTCTGGTGCTCAACATAATGCAACGCATGAGCGGGATCGCCACCACCACCCGTTCCTATGTGCAGCTGATCGAGGGGACCGGAGCAAAAATCCTCGACACGCGGAAAACCACCCCAGGATTCCGTATCCTCGAAAAGGAAGCGGTCAGGCTGGGCGGCGGAATCAACCACCGGTTCGGATTGTATGATATGATATTAATCAAGGATAACCATATCGATTTTGCCGGAGGAATAGAAGAAGCCATTGGAAGAAACCGGGATTACATGAAAAGGAACGGCCTCCGGCTGGATGTCATCGTGGAGGCCCGAAATCTGGAGGATGTGAAGATCATCCTGGAACAGGAGGGAGTTCGAAGAATATTGCTGGATAACTTTTCGGTGGAGGAGACCAGGCAGGCGGTGGAATTGATCAACAGGCGCATGGAGACAGAGTCTTCCGGTGGCATCACTCAGAACAATATAAGGGATTACGCCCTCTGCGGGGTTGACTATGTATCGGTCGGGGCACTTACCCATCAGATCCGCAGCCTCGACCTGAGCCTGAAGGCCGATTTCTGAAACCGGGGGTCGATTTCTGAAACTGAAAACCGATTTCTGAAACTGAGCATGGAAAAGAAACAACAACTCGGGAAAGAGCGTAGAGAATACCTTTCCGGTAATCTGGATGACAAAACCATGCCGGCCGATCCGATGCAGTTGCTGGAAAAATGGCTGCATGAGGCCGACAGGGCCGGCGTACCCGACCATACGGCCATGGTTCTTTCCACCCTCGACCGGACCGGGCAACCCTCCTCAAGGGTAGTCCTGCTGAAACACCTGAATGAGAAACTTCTCTGTTTTTATTCGAACTACCATAGCAGGAAGGCATTGGCTATCGAAACCAATCCGCTGGTAGCCGCACTTTTCTTCTGGCCACAGCTGGAAAGACAGGTGAAAATCACCGGAATGGCGAGACAAGAAGACGGAGCGGAATCGGACCACTATTTTCAGTCCCGGCCAAGGGAGAGCCAGCTGAGTGCATGGGCCTCGCCCCAGAGTCAGCCGGTCCCTGACCGGAACTTCCTGGAAGAGGAGTACCGGAAACAGACTGAACGATTCGAAAACAGTGAGGAGATCCCCCGCCCGCCCCACTGGGGGGGGTACTCCATCCAGCCCTTCCGGATAGAATTCTGGCAGGGAGGTGCCCGCAGGTTGCACGACCGCATCGAGTACCGAAAAAAGGACAACAGGTGGAGCCACGTCCGGCTGGCACCCTGAACCCCCTTTCTTTCGTTCTGCGGAAGATCCGCGTATTTCGTTGGAGGAATTGTTCCGTGGACTCCCTTTCGGACCTTAGTAAAATTGTCGCGATATGCTTTCTGGATTGGGGCGGCTTTTCCGGTTTATGGGGATTCCTTTATTCTGGCCTGGGGCGGCTTTTCCGGTTTATGGGGGTCCCGTTTTGGGATTTCACCAAATAACAAATTGGTTGAGTTTTGTTTTCCGGAAGCTTTAGGGTAAGGAACTGCAACAAAATATATGGCTATATAATTTTGTTTATCAGTACTTTACGTAAAGTAACAAAAGTGTTGAGTTTTGACGAAAAGTAACAAAAATGTTGAGGAATCCACGTTTATGTTACTTCGTGAAATGCCAAAATGGAATACCAAAAAACGTGAATGCAAAAAAAATCCAAGAGACAATTTGCAGAAACAGCCTCTTTTTACGTCCGGGGAGATCAGGATCTCAACCAGG
>CAZOHA010000032.1:24415-47237 GCA_964579515.1 uncultured Bacteroides sp.
GATCAGGATCTCAGACGGGAAATCTGTCCCTCCAGGACGCTGATTTTGTTCTTCGCATCGGCCAGCTTCTGGCGCTCTTTGCTAACCACCTCCCCGGGTGCGTTCTGAACGAACCGTTCGTTGCCGAGTTTCTTTTCCACGCTCCTCAAAAAGCCACGGGTATATTCCAGTTCCGCCTCCAGCCGTCCGATCTCCTCTTCCGTATCGATCTTATCTCCCAGGGGAACATAGTACTCCACATTCTTCACTATGAAAGAAACGGCATTTTCGGGGTCAGAGGAGATCTCCTCCACGGCACTGACCCACGCCAGTTTGCCGACGACCGGTTCCATCTGATGTAGCCGGGCCTGACCATTGGAGGTCCGGAACCAGAGTTTCAACGGCTCTTTCGGAGGCAGGTTCTTCTCCTTACGGATAGCGCGGATGGAAGTCACCACCTCCTTCAAATCCTCGAACTGATCCAGCAGGACTTTATCATAGGCCTGTGGCTCAGGCATCGGGGAGACCATCAGACTTTCTCCCTCTTTTCGCGGCCGGTCCTCAGGAGCGAGAAGTTGCCAGATCTCTTCGGTGATAAAGGGCATAAAGGGGTGAAGCATATGAAGCAGCCGTTCTATGAACCGGAGGGTCCTGTCATGGGTCATCCTGTCGATGGGGTCACCTGGATCCGGCTTGATGATCTCCAGGTACCAGGAGCTGAACTCATCCCAGAAAAGCCGGTAGATGATCATCAGTGCATCGGAGATCCTGTATTTGGTGAACTGATCCTCCAGGTTTTCCAGGGACCGGTTGATCTGATTTTCGATCCAGTCGCCCGCCAGTTGAGCGTGGACCGGAGTTTCCAGGGAGTCATCCACTTTCCATCCTTGTATCAGGCGGAAAGCATTCCAGATCTTGTTGCTGAAATTCCTTCCCTGTTCGGTGAGGCTTTCATCGAATAACAGATCGTTCCCGGCCGGTGCACAGAGGAGCATTCCCACCCTGACCCCGTCGGCACTGTATCTTCGTATCAGCTCCAGCGGATCGGGTGAGTTGCCGAGCGATTTGGACATTTTCCGGCGCTGGTTATCCCTTACCATCCCGGTCAGGTAGACTGTATCGAAGGGGCGTTCGTTCCTGTACTGATAGCCTGCCATTATCATGCGGGCCACCCAGAAGAATAGGATATCGGGGGCCGTTACCAGATCATTGGTGGGATAGTAGTAGCGAATATCCTCATTGTCGGGGTAGCGGATCCCGTCGAAAACAGAAATGGGCCAGAGCCAGGACGAGAACCAGGTGTCGAGCACATCCTCATCCTGCCTCAGCTCTTCCTCCCGCAGTGCAGGGTTACCTGATTTTTCCCTGGCCAGCTCCAGCGCCTCATCCGGACCCTCCGCCACCACGAAATCGGCCGGTCCGTCGCCGAAGAACCAGGCTGGGATGCGGTGGCCCCACCATAGCTGCCTGGAAATGCACCAATCTTTGACATTCTCCATCCAGTGGCGATAGGTATTTTTGAACTTCGGCGGCTGCAGCCTGACCTCATCATTCCGTACCGCCTCCAGGGCCGGCTTAGCCAGCTCTTTCATTTTCAAAAACCACTGCAGGCTCAGTTTTGGTTCGATGACCGCATCGGTCCGCTCGGAGAATCCCACCTTATTGATATAGTCCTCGGTCCTTTCCAGATGGCCTCCCTTTTCCAGTTCGGGGATGATCAGCTCTCTGGCCTCGAAGCGGTCGGTCCCCACCAGCACCTTCGCCGCTTCACTAAGCGAACCGTCGTCGTTGAAAATATCGATCGCTTCCAGGTTGTGACGGATCCCCAACTCATAATCGTTGATATCATGGGCGGGTGTGACCTTCAGGGCTCCGGTACCGAATTCGCGGTCCACATAGTTATCCACAATGACAGGTACCGGCCGGTTGACCAGCGGAACGATCACTCTTTTTCCGTGGAAACGGGTATAACGCTCATCGTCGGGATGGACACAGACCGCCGTATCGCCCAGGATGGTCTCGGGCCGGGTGGTAGCGATGGTCAGGTGACCCTCCTCGCCTTCCAGAAAATACCTGACATAATAGAGTTTGGAGTTCACCTCCCTGTAATTCACCTCTTCATCCGAGACCGCCGTCAACGCACCCGGATCCCAGTTGACCATTCGGACCCCCCTGTATATTAAATCCTTCCTGAAAAGATCCACGAAAACCTTGATCACACTCTCCGAAAGAGCTTCATCCATCGTGAAACGGGTCCGCTCCCAGTCGCATGAAGCGCCCAGCTTCTTCAGCTGTTCCAGGATGATCCCGCCATGCTTCTCCTTCCACTCCCAGGCATGTTCCATGAACTGTTCCCGGGTCAGGTCGCTCTTCCGGATCCCCTGTTCTGCCAGCTTGTTCACCACCCTCGCCTCAGTGGCAATAGAGGCATGGTCGGTGCCCGGAACCCACAGTGCGTTCTTTCCTTTCATACGGGCACGCCGGATCAGAACGTCCTGCAGGGTATTATTCAGCATGTGTCCCATGTGGAGCACGCCTGTCACATTGGGGGGAGGGATCACGATGCAGTAGGGATCACGGTGGTCGGGCCGGCTGCGGAATAATCCGCGCTCCATCCAGTAGGAATACCACTTTTCCTCCACCAGTGCCGGGTCATATTTGGAAGGGATTGTCATGCGAGCAAAAATAGTAAAAATGTGATTTACCGGTCCAGGAAGTCCGTTCGCCGATTATTTGCTTGAAAGATGTCGGAAAACCAGGAAAACCAAAAAAGTTTTCATATTATTGGCGAAAATTTCAGAGGATGGAAGTCCGGGAACGCATCATCATTGAGTCGGGAGCACTGTTCGGTAAATACGGGATCCGCAGTATGACCATGGATACACTGGCCGAGGAGATGGGTATCTCCAAACGGACTATTTATGAACGGTTCAAAGACAAAGATACTCTTTTGACGGAAGTGATACGGTTCTATAAGGAAGAGCGGATGAAAGAGGCGCTTCAGATCATTGATTCCTCAACGGACGTGATCGAAGCTATGTTCCGGATCATGAAGCTCACCATCAGCCAGCTGGAACGAATGAACCCGGTATTCTTTCATGACTTCAAGAAGTACCATACCCGGGTGTACCGCCAGATGGCCGATCCGGGTGAGATCCGCGACATGACCATGACAAGGAAGATGCTGGAGACCGGGGTCCGGCAGAAGGTGTTCAGGGAAGGGATCCATATCGACATCGTGAACAGGGCCCTGCACCAGATGTTCAACCTGTTCGGACACGAAAGCCCTCTGATCGGTGAAGGCTATCACCACCGGGAGCTCTTCGATCATATCATCATTCCCTACCTGCGCGGGATCTCCACCGGAAAGGGAATGGAACTGCTGGAAAAATACAGAAATATACTATCATAAAATCAGATCAACATGACTCACCCAATGAAAACACTATTCATCGCCATATTCCTCGCAACAGGAACCTCCTTCGGTGCCGTCGGGCAGGAACAGCCGGAGCAGCAGGAACAGCCAGAGCAGCTGTCGCTGAGTCTGGCCGATGCCGTCGATTATGCACTCTCCTATAATAAGTCGCTCAAGAACGCAAGGCTGGAGGTGGAGCGTTCCCGGCGAAGTATCTGGGAATCGATCTCCCAGGGATTGCCTCAGGTCGACGGGGCGGTCGACTACATGACCTACTTCAATTACGAGCTGGCGTTCTCCTTCGGAATGGACGAGACCCCTGAATTCACCCAGGACCAGCTGATGGACGCGATGAACCAGACCCAGGCGGCCTTCCCGGGAGTGACACCCACCGACATCTACCATCACCAGGCAGGAAATTACTACGACGGGGTGTTGCAGTCGATGCTTCCCCCATCGACCATCCTGATGAGCGATCAGTCCACCGCCAAGCTACAACTGTCTCAACTGATCTTCAGCGGACAGTACATCGTCGGTATCCAGACCGCCAGGCTGGCCAGAGTGATTTCTGAGCAAAATCTGGAACTGAGCGAGCTGGAGATCAAGGAGTCGGTGATCAACGCATACTATCTCGTTCTGTTATCCGAAGAGTCGCTCTCCATCCTCGAACAAAACCTGGAAAACCTCCGGGAGACGGAAGATCAGACCCGAACCATGCTGGAGGTGGGAATGGCCGAGCAGACCGATGTGGACCAGATACGGATCACGGTCAGCCAGCTGGAAAATTCCCTGAAAGCCCTTCAGAGAAACCTGGAGATGAGCTATAACATGCTTCGTTTCCAGCTGGGTTTGGAAACCAGCCAGGAGCTGGTTCTGACCGATGATATGGAGATGCTCTTCCGGAGCCTGGAACCGGAAAGTGCCATGGTTATGCCGTTCACCATCGAGAACAATGTAACCTACCAGATCCTTAAAACTCAGGAAGAGATCAATAAGAAACTGATGTCCCTGGAACAGTGGAACTTCGCTCCCACCCTGGCAGGGTTTTACAACTATAACGCCAAGATCCTGACTACCGGATTCGATATGAATCCCAACCACCTGGCAGGCTTTACTCTGTCGGTGCCGATCTTTTCCAGCGGGATGCGCAAAGCAAGAGTCGATCAGGCAAAGATCGATTACGAAATGGCTCAGATCAACCGTGACATTATGGAGGACCAGTTAATGTTGCAGGAGAAACAATTCAAATTCAATCTGCAGAACACCCTGGAAAACTATCATACCCAGCTCGAAAACGTGGAGGTAGCCGAAAATGTCTTTGAAAGCTACCGGAGAAAATTCGAACAGGGAATGGCCACCAGCCTGGATCTTACCCAGGCCAACAGCAACTATCTGGATGCCGTCAGCAATTACCTGTCGGCCATCATGGATGTGCTGAACGCCAAGCTTCAACTCGACAAACTGATGAACAACCTGTAAATCCTACAATCCTGTAAATCCTACAACAATGAAATCCAATCTGATCATGAGACTCATCTATACAGCGTTTGTTGCAGCCGCACTGGGCACAATGGCGACCTCCTGCAACACGCAACCAACCAATGCCAGGGCCCCCGAAACCGCAACCGGGACGGTGAAAGTCCAGCCGGTACGGGTCATGGCCCTGGAATACCGCGAAACCGCCATCCGGCAAAGTCTGACCGCCACCATCGAGGCATTCGAGGAAACCTATCTGTCACCCGCCCTCCAGGGCAGGATCCGGTCGGTGCACGTAGATGTGAACGACAGGGTGAAAAAGGGAGACCTGCTGGTGGAAATGGACCGCACTCAGCTGGACCAGACACGCCTTCAATACCAGCAACTGAAGACCGATCTGGCCCGGATGGATACCCTGATCAAACATGGATCGGTGACCGAGCAGGCATACGACCAGATGAAATCGCAGCTGGAATCGACCGGCCTGGTTCTGAAGAACCTGGAGGAGAATACCCTGCTGAGAGCGCCCCATAGCGGGATCATCAGCGGAAAATACTACAACGACGGGGAGCTGTTCTCCCCAACCCCCAACACTCCGGCAGGTAAAGCGGCACTGGTCTCGATGATCCAGACCGATCCGCTGAAGGTGATGGTCAGCCTGAGTGAAAAATATCTGCCCAGTGTGCGCACAGGAATGCAGGCAACGGTATCCACGGAGGTATATCCCGGAGAAGAATTCCAGGGGACCGTTTTCCGGATCCATCCCACCGTCAATGCTGCCACCCGGACCTTCACCGTAGAAATAAGAGTGCCCAACAGCCACCAGAAGTTAAGGCCCGGTATGTACGCCATGGTGGACTTAAAGCTGGGTGAGAAGGAGGCCCTTATCGTTCCGTCCGTTGCAGTGCTCCAGGTTTCAGGCACCAATGACCGGTATGTCATGATTCACAGGGATGGCACCGCACATCGGGTCAAGGTGCAGATCGTGGACCGGTATGATGACCAGCTGGAGATCTCCGCTCCTGAACTCCGGGAGGGTGAACAGCTGATCTTTGCGGGCCAGAACAACCTGGAAAACGGGGATCAAGTGAGAGTAGTTCAGTAGCATGTTGTATGCCAAATATTTAGAGTTATGAGTATCTATGGAAATGCAGTCAGGAGGCCGATCACCACGATCATGATCTTCGTGGGACTGATGGTGATGGGGATCTATTCCCTCAACAAGCTTCCCATCGATTTCTATCCCGACATCGATTTTCCGGCCATCTCGGTCCTGACGACCTATACCGGGGCGAACGCCGCCGATATTGAAACCAACGTCACCCGGGTTATCGAGGATAACCTCAATACCGTCAACAGCCTGAAGGAGATCACCTCGGTCTCGCGCGACAATATGTCCATTGTGGTGTGTGAATTCGAGTGGGGCACTAACCTGGACGAAGCCTCGAACGAAATGCGGGATGCACTGAGTTTTGCCGAACAGATGCTCCCCGAGGAAGTGGACAAGCCCGCACTGTTCAAATTCAGCTCCAGTGCCATGCCCATCCTCTTCTTTGCAGTGACAGCCGAGGAGAGCTATCCGGCCATTGCCACGATCCTCGACGAGAAGGTGATTAATCCCCTGAACCGGATCGAGGGGATCGGTTCGGTGGGTCTGATGGGTGCTCCCGGAAGGGAGATCCAGGTCAACATCGATCCCCGCAAGATGGAATCCTACAATCTGACAGTGGAACAGATCGCCGGTGTCCTCAATGCGGAGAACCTCAACCTTCCGGCCGGCAATATCGAAATGGGGATGATGGATTACCCCCTGAGGGTGGAGGGCGAGTTCCCCGAAAGTGATGTACTCCGGGATATCGTCCTGGCCAGCTTCAACGGGCAGACCGTTTACCTCAGGGATGTGGCGAACATCAAGGATACCCTTCGCGACATGTCGCTGGACGAGCGGATGAACGGCGAACGGGGTCTGAGCATTATCATCCAGAAGCAATCAGGGGCCAACACGGTGCAGGTGGCACAGGATGTGAACAAAATGATGCCCGCATTGATCGAAAGCCTGCCGGAGGATATCTCGGTCATTCCTTTCTGGGACTCCTCCGAGTTCATCGTGGACTCCATCGACAATCTGACCAGCACACTGATGTATGCGGCCATTGCCGTGATCCTGGTGGTGCTCTTCTTCCTGGGGCGCTGGAGGGCCACTTTCATCGTTATCCTCACCATACCCATCTCTCTGATCGTCTCCTTTATTTACCTGTATATATCGGGAGGATCGATCAACATTATCGCACTTTCCTCTCTTTCCATTGCCATCGGGATGGTGGTGGACGATGCCATCGTGGTGCTGGAGAATATCACCAAACACGTGGAAAGGGGAAGCAGGCCCAGGGAGGCAGCCATCTACGCCACCAACGAGGTATGGCTGGCAGTGATCGTGACCACCCTGACCGTCGTGGCCGTATTCCTTCCCCTGACACTGATCGGGGGCATGACCGGGGAGCTTTTCCGGCCGCTGGGCTTCATCGTGACCATCACCGTGGTCACCTCGACGGTAAGCGCCATCACACTGACCCCCATGCTCGCATCGAAGATGATGAAACTGAGGAAGAAACCTGCCCGGGTCAGGACCATCAGCTACGACAACATTATCGGCCGGTTCCTGAGCTGGCTCGATGAGTTCTACGCAAGATCACTGAAGGTTGCCCTGAAATTCAGGATCGCGACCCTGATTGTCGCCATTGCCGTATTTGTAGCCTCCGTGGCTCTTGTGGGGCGGGTCGGTTTCGAATTCATGCCGGAAGCAGACCAGGGCACCATCACGGCAGCCATCGAGTTGCAGACCGGGCTCCGTGTAGATGAAACCGTCAAGGTGGCCAGGAAGATCGATGCATTCATCGAGGAAAATCTTCCGGAAGTGAGATACTACAACACCACCTCGGGTGCGGACGATGAAGGGGGCATGATGTCGCTCTGGATCGAGACCGGATCCAACCGGATCAATTACGATATGCAGTTGAAATCGCTGGAGGAGCGCGACAGGAACGTGTGGGACGTGGCCAATACCATCAGGGATTACCTGTCGACCATCCCGGAAATCGTCTTCTCCGATGTGGTACCCAACGGGGGAATGGGGGGTACTACCCAGAATAACATAGCGGTGGAGATCTACGGTTACGATTTCGAAACCACCTCGATGATTGCCGGTGCCCTGGCCGACAGCATCCGGACCATACCGGGCGCTACGAACGTCAATGTGAGCCGGGAGCCTGTCAAACCACTCCTGCAGGTGGTGCCCGACAGGGAGAAGATGGCCCAGCACGGACTCAATACCTATACCCTGGCCAACGCCGTGCGCAACCGGGTGGAAGGGCCCTACCTGAGCCGTTACAGGGAAGAGGGGGAAGAGTACGAGATCGTGGTCCGGTATGCCGAGGAGCAGCGGGACGAGCTCTCCGATATTGAGGATTTCGGCCTGGTGAACATGAATAATGACCTGATCCGGCTGAAGGAGGTGGCCTCCATCGAGGAGGATTGGTCTCCGCCTAACATCGAGCGCAAACGGCGTGAGCGGATCGTCACAGTGAATGTGACTCCCTATAAGGTTCCCCTGAATGTCATGGGGGAAAATATTCAGCACAAGATCAGCCAGATGGATATTCCCCCGGGGGTGATGGTCGAAATGGGCGGAGCGGTGGAAGACATGCAGGAATCGATGATGGACCTTTCGCTGCTGCTGGTGCTCAGCCTGATCCTTACCTACCTGGTCATGGCTTCGCAGTTTGAGTCGCTGAAGATGCCCTTTATCATTATGTTCTCCATTCCTTTCGCCTTTTCGGGGGTGATCCTGGCCCATCTTCTGGCCGGCATTACCATGAGCACCATTTCCATGGTGGGCGGGGTAATGCTGATCGGTATCGTGGTGAAAAATGCCATCGTGCTGGTGGATTACATCAATCTGATGCGGGAGCGGGGGCTGGGCCTGCGTGAGGCCATTATCGCCTCGGGCCGGTCGAGGCTGAGGCCGGTACTGATGACCTCCCTGACCACCATCCTGGCCATGCTTCCGCTGGCGCTGAGCACCGGGTCGGGTGCCGAGATCTGGAGTCCCATGGGGATCTCGGTAATCGGGGGGCTGATCTTCTCCACCCTGGTGACCCTGATCCTGATACCGGTCATCTACATGATGATGCTGCGGAGAAGCGAACAGCGCAGAAAAGCGGTGGAATATGATTTTATGAACGGCAACGGGTTGGAAGTACCCGAGCCCCAACATGCATGAAATGAAAGCAGTGTTTATCGTCTATAACCAGGCACAGACCGAGAAGGTCGAATATATGTTCGACAAACTGAATATCCGGGGGTTTACCCGGTGGACCAACATTACGGGGAGGGGCAGTGAGACCGGCCCTCCCCATATGAACACCCATACGTGGCCGGAGCAGAACACGGCCAGGCTGGCAGTGATGGAGGATCAGATGGTGAAACCGGTGCTGGAGGGTATCAGACGCCTCGATGAAGACAACAAGGAAGTGGGAATCCGTGCCTTTGTCTGGGAGGTGGTGGACAGTTATTGATCCCAGTTGCTCGATTTTTTTCCGGTAAGCGAGGTGATCTCCACCTTCAGGATCACCATCCGTTCGAGCTGACCTTCGGGAAAGCGGAAGGGTCCCACCGCACCGTGCTGATCCATGATGATCTCCAGGCCCTCCTTTTTCATTTCAGGGTCGGTGATGATCTTCACCTCACCGTCACCGGTAACGGAGCGGTACCGGGTCGACCAGTTGCAGGTTTTCTCGGCCTGAACGACCTCGATTCCCTCGGCAATCTCGAATCCCACCCGGTTATTCTTCCGGATCAGGTCGATCTTCTTTCCTTCCGGAGCGGAGTGGATATAGATACACCCGTTCCTGTACCCGTAATTGAATGAAAGCAGGTAAGGTTTGTCCCCGTCGATCATGGCCAGCCTGCATATATTCCCTCCCGAAAGGATCTGTTCCACGGTATTCTTATCGGTTATTTCCTGGGATGATTTACTCATTTTAAAACTCTTTTACGCGAATCACCTTTGTTCTGGTGACCGTATCGGACATGTTTTCAAAGTACTCCACTAAGATTCCTTCTGCATAGAGGGTACTGTCAGCTTCATAAAAGAAGACGATGTTGAGGTCACAGGGCTGACCGGCTTCAGCAGAAGTGAATATCTGGGATTCCGTCTCCCAGTTGTAGTCGGAAACAATCCAGTTCACAGGGCCATGAGGATGAGTCTGGTAACCCCAGAGTCCACCCGATAACCTGATCTTCAATCCCGCTCCGGCAGGAAGATTCGCACCCATGCTGTATTCCCTTTCCTGAGTTACTTCGGTGACGCCCGGAAAGAGTATGTTTTCACCATATTCTGTGAATTGGGGATAATCAAAGTCTTCCGTCGCTTCAAAGGGGGTCTCCGAAAGGAATTGCCGGACGTAGGGTTCGAAATCAGGCAGTGTCACTGCCAGACCCGTGGCTTCGTACCGGGCTTCCAGATTGGCGCGGATGCTCTGAAGGTTGAGCCATCGCGCATGGTTGACAAGTGCCGATCCGGTTGAAGCGCTGTTCAGCTCTCCGTCCTCGGCCAGGTCGGAATAGATATTGGCCAGCAGTTCCGATAATTCTCCTTCGGAGCGCTGTCCCTGCAGGATCAGCGAAATCGCCAGCAGGATCGCATCATCGGTTCCATCTCTCGATATATCCAGCAATTCAGAATCCATCATATCTGCCTTTGTCAGTGAAAAGATCCCGAGCACCTCCTGCTGAGCTTGCTTCTTGGCTGTGATAAAATCCATACCCTCCGATATCAATTTCAATACGCGGCCCCGTTCCAGGTGGGACAGTACATTCACATTGAGGGTAGTTTTTTCTTCTATACTTGACAACGCATAAAGGATCAGTCTCGAAGAAGAGGATACACCCGCAACCTCATTGTAATAATAGCCATCAGCCTCCATCTGAACGTAGGGGGAATTCAGTTCCAGCTGATTCAGTTCAAAACTTCCCCGATTATCGGAGATTTGAGTCGTGAAGGTCCTGCCGGTCTGGACCATCTCCCCGGAAAGCTCTGATATCATGATGCTTGTCCCGTTAAGGAACGGACCTTTCTGCACATGGCCCTGTAAACTTTCTATGGCAAGAGGATCCTCACCGTCTGAATCATCCCTGTCACATGATAGATGGAACGCTGCAAGAGTTGCAGATAAAAGGATCGCAATAATCTTTGCCGGAGAGTTCATGGTTCATTCAGGGCCAGTTGTTCTGTTCAGGTTGTATCATATATACGTTTTAAAGACCGGAATTGTTATAACACTTCGTCGATGTTTTCGGGAAATTGAAGTAAATTTAGGTCCCCAAAAGGGACGACCAATGAAAAGCGGATGGATGACAGTGATGACCGGGTGGATGAAAGTTGCCAGGCGGTTGGCAGTCATGGCCGGGTGGATGGTTCTGGCCGTCGCATGTGCAGGCTGCGCTGATAAAACTGAAGAGCAGGCGAAAGAGAAGGGGGTTGAGCTCTATTTCGAGGAATATATCCACGATTACGGGCAGATCGCCGAGGACAGCGACGGTACCTGGGCTTTTGTGTTTAAAAACATCGGACAGGACCCGGTGGTGATAAACCGGGTTCGCAGCACCTGCGGCTGCACCGTACCCGATTGGCCCGGAGAACCGGTTGAACCGGGAGAGTCGGGGAAGATTACGGTAAAGTACAATACGGCCACCACCGGCACCTTTCTGAAATCGGTCTTTGTCTATTCCACTGCGGCCAACTCCCCGGTCAAATTGCAGATCAAGGGGAAGGTAGTCCCTGCCGGATAAAACCCACCGCTACCATGCCAACCATATCCAGAAAAGGACAGTTGATGCCGGCCTCGCCGATCCGCAGGCTGGTCCCCTTTGCCGAAGAGGCAAAAAGAAAGGGAAGGATCGTGTACCACCTGAATATCGGTCAGCCCGACATTAAAACCCCGGAAATTGCCAGGGAGGCTGTCAGCAAGCTTTCCGACCAGGTAATCGAATACAGTCATTCGGCCGGAAATGAGAGCTACCGTCGAAAACTGGCAGGCTACTACCAGGGCATCGGCATTGAGGTGGACCAAACCGAGATTCTGGTCACCACGGGCGGATCGGAAGCGATCTCGTTTGCACTGATGTCGACCCATGACCCGGGCGATGAAGTGATCGTTCCGGAACCTTTCTATGCCAATTATAATGGGTTTTCGGTAGCGGCAGGAGTGAACGTGTTGCCGATCACCTCCGGCATAGAAAACGGATTCGCGTTGCCCCCCATTCCGGAATTTGAGAAGGTGATCACCCCCAAAACCAGGAGCATCATTATTTGCAATCCCAATAATCCCACCGGCTATCTCTATTCCAGAGAGGAGCTGGAGGCCCTGGGCGAACTTGTCAAAAAGCACGACCTCTACCTTTTTTCCGATGAGGTCTACAGAGAATTCTGCTACGACGATGCCACCCATTTTTCGGCCATGCGCCTGGAAGGTCTGGATGAGCATGTGGTCATGTTCGATTCGGTCTCCAAACGCTACAGCATGTGCGGAGTTCGGATCGGTGCCCTTGTTTCGAAAAACCGGGATGTGATCGCCACCGCCCTGAAATTTGCCCAGGCCAGGCTGAGTCCCCCCGCCTATGGACAGGTGGCGGGAGAGGCGGCCCTGGACACCCCGCCCTCCTATTTCAGGGAGGTCTACGAGGAGTATATAGCCAGACGGGATTTCATGGTGGAGGCGCTGAACCGGATGCCGGGGGTGATCTGCCCCAAACCCCGGGGTGCATTCTACACGGTGGTCCACCTGCCGGTGGATGATGCCGACCGGTTCGCCCAATGGATTCTGAGCGACTTTGAATACCGAAACCAGACCGTGATGATGGCCCCTGCCTCGGGATTCTACTCCACTCCGGGCCTGGGAAAGCAGGAGGTGAGAATTGCCTATGTATTGAAAAGAGAGGAACTGGCCAGGGCCATGGAGACTCTGTCAGAAGCATTAAAGGCCTATCCCGGTCGGACGTTATAGTGTATGAAAGGTATCCGTTTTCTCTTTACAGGAATGACCCTCCTGGTCTGTGCCTGTTGCGAAAAGGAATCCGCAGACTACCGTGATGCATTCACAGGGGATTTCGTGTTTACCACGGTAATCATGAGCTGGCATCTCAACACAGACTCTGCCGGATCGATCCAGGTGGTCGAATACGATACATCGGAATTCCTGGGATTCATCCGCAAATACGAACCCGGTGACGATGCCATCGACCTGTACCCGGATTCTGATACTCTTCATCCTGACAGCACGGTCTTTATAAGGTTCCTGGAGCAGTCGGCCATCACCACCCTGCTGGAAGCGGACGGCACCCTGGTACCGAGGGGCGGATATCATTACGGCTGCTCCGGGGCTTTCCGGAGCAGAGATTCCCTGGATTTTTCCATCAACGGTCTGGGAGGTCTGGGGGGCGGTTGGAACTATTATGTGAGCGGGACCAGGAAATGATTACCTTTGTGGACGAAAATAAGGAAAATAGATTTTGAAATTCAGTGATTTCCGCTTCGACCCCTCTCTGACGGAGGGTATCGAAGCTATGGGTTTTAAAACCCCCACTCCCATTCAGCAACAGGCAATTCCAGCTATTTTGGAGGGACGTGATCTAATCGGTTCGGCGCAGACCGGAACGGGTAAAACGGCCGCATTTCTGCTGCCCCTGATTCAGCATATCATGAATAACAGGGAGACCAATAAAACCCGTGCCCTGGTCATAGTGCCGACCCGTGAACTGGCCATGCAGATCGACCAGCATATGGAGGGATTCTCCTACTTTACGCCGGTCAGCTCCATTGCGGTTTACGGGGGCGGCGACGGAGCCCTTTTCTCCAGGGAGAAAAAGGCCCTGGTGGAAGGCACCGAGATGGTGATCTGTACACCCGGACGGATGATCGCTCATCTGAACAACACGTATGTCAATTTCGACGGACTGAAATACCTGGTTCTGGATGAAGCGGACCGCATGCTGGACATGGGGTTCCACGAGGACATCATGAAGATTATCCAGTACCTGCCTGCTCAGCGGCAGAACCTGATGTTTGCCGCCACGATGCCCGCTGATATTCGCAAGCTGGCCAAGAAGGTGCTGAACGATCCGGTGGAGGTGAACATCGCAGTCTCCAAACCGGCCGAGAAGGTCCTCCAGGTGGCCTACTCGGTCTACCAGAACCAGAAGCTCCCCCTGGCCCTTCACCTGCTGAAAGACCGCAATCTGAAAAGTGTTATCGTATTCTGCTCCACCAAGATCTCGGCCAAGGAGCTGGGGAGGCGACTGAAAAGAGAGGGGCTGAACGCCCAGGATATTCATTCCGATCTCGACCAGAAAGCCCGGGAAGAGATCATGCTTCAGTTCCGGAACCGGAAATTGAATGTGCTGGTGGCCACCGACCTCCTATCCAGGGGGATCGATATCGACAACATCGAATTGATCGTCAACTACGATGTACCCCACGAAGGGGAGGATTACATTCACCGGATCGGACGTACTGCCCGCGCTGAATCGGACGGTATCGCCATCACCCTGATCAGCCCGGAGGAACAGCACAAATTTGCACGGATCGAGCGTCTCCTGGAGAAAGAGGTGACCAAAGCCCCCCTTCCCGAACATATGGAACAGGGACCGGAGTATGATCCCTCCAGAAGGCGTGGCCGGGGCGGCCATGACCGGAATAGAGACAAAGGGAGGAGCAGGAAACCCGGCGGCGGGCAAAAAGCCGCAGCCGGCAGCTCCTACGGAGGGGGAAGATCCGGCAAAAGCGGAGGATCCGGCAAAAGCGAAGGATCAGCCAGAAGCGGGAGACCCGGGAAAAGACGCTAATGCTCCGGATCAGTCGTAGATCAGGTAATTTTTCCTGATGGCCCGGAAGCGCTCCAGGTCCTTTTCCCAGCTGGCCCTTATCTTCTTCTCATCCCATCCTGCCTTGATCTGCTGCCGAAGTGAGGCAGTTCCGGCAAGTTTGTCGAAATAGGCCCGGAAAAACTCCTCCTTTCGTGGAAACTTCCGGTATGCATCGAGGATCCACTCCAGCCTGATCCGGTCCCATCCCCCTGCCGGGTTGAATGAACGCAGGTCCCTCCCGCGGCAGACGATCCCCTCATGTTTGGGATATTCGGAAACACCCGGGATGCGCCTGGGTGTGAAAACAAAATCACCTTCCAGGTCGGGATGGCCGTATACCTGGAAAGGCCAGGGAGTGCCCCTGCCTTCGCTGATCATCGTACCCTCGAAGAAACAGGTGGAGGGATACAGCCTGATGGCCTGCCCGTTGGGAAGATTGGGCGAAGGTGCCACCAGCATGGAGCAGGTCTTCCCATGGAAATAGTCACTGCAGGGAATCACTGTGAGCTCACACTGAATCCCGTCTTTGAGCCACCCCTCCCCGTTGATCATGCCCGCAAGCTCTCCGATGGTCAGTCCGTAAACCACGGGAACCGGGTGCATCCCCACAAATGAGGTGAATTCCTGTTCCAGGAGCGGTCCGTCCACGTATCCGCCATTCGGATTGGGCCGGTCGAGAACCACCAGGGGGATCCCCTGTTCTGCACACGACTCCATCACGTAATGCAGTGTCGATATATAGGTGTAAAAACGGACACCTACATCCTGAAGGTCGAACAGGACCAGTTCCACACCCGACAACGATTCAGGGGAGGGCTTTTTATTCTCTCCGTAAAGCGAGGTAACCGTGATCCCGGTGACAGGGTCCGCTCCGTCCTTCACCATCTGCCCGTCAGCCTGGTCACCCCTGAATCCATGCTCCGGCGCAAAAACCCTGATCATCTGTTCCCGGGAGATACCCCTGGAGAGAAGGGTATCAACCAGGTGGGTGCCCTTTACCACGCGGGTGCCCTTCACCAGGTGGGTGCCCTTTACCACGCGGGTGCCCTTCACCAGGCGGGTGCCCTCTGGCAGGGAGGTGTGATTCGCCACCAGGGAGGTGTGGTTCGCCACCAGGGCGATGCGTTTTCCTTCCAGCAGCGGAAGATAAAGCTCGAGCCGCGCAGCCCCTGGAACCACAGAGGTGCCGGGATCCGCGGGGGTGACGGCTACCGCGGGGGTGGCGGCTATCGCGGGGGTAGCGGAGGAGCCTGAGGATTCCGCATGAAGTGTTCCGGAACAACACGGGGCGGAAAATGCCGGGAAACAGAAAAAAAGCAGTGCTTTTAAGAGGGAGATCATTCGTTGCATGCATCAAATTTAGGCATCTCACGTTTTATTTCCTTAATTTGTCAGCCTTGAAAATAGCACCTGCCAAAATTTGAATACCGAACTGTTTATCGTGCGCCGGATGATCGGAAGCAGGAGGGGAAGACGGAGCTTCTCCCGTTCTATCACCTCCATTGCCATCTTCGGGATCGCTCTGGGGCTGGCGGTGATGATCCTGGCCGTGGCCATTGTGACCGGGTTTAAGCAGGAGATCTCCGGCAAGGTGACCGGATTCGGAGCACATATCCAGATCCTCAATCTCGATTCCAACCTCTCCTATGAAACACACCCGGTTCCGGCCGGACTGGAGAGTATTGAGAGAGTGTCCCGTCTGGAGGAGGTCCGGCAGGTGCAACCGTTTGCCATTAAGGCAGGGATCATCAAGACCGGGGAAGAGATCCACGGTGCTGTGCTCAAGGGGGTGGATCAACAATACGACTGGAGCTTTATTGAGAGGCACCTGACAGAAGGCTCGGTGGTCAGAGTCTCGGATACGGTCAGGTCCAACGGGGTGGTGTTATCCCGCAACACTGCCGATCTGCTGCGGCTGGGAGTGGGTGACCGTTTCACCATGTACTTCATCCAGGAGCCTCCCAGAGCCCGCACCTTTACCATCGAAGGGATATACAGCACCAGCCTGGAGGAGTTCGATCGCCTCTATATCTATGCAGATATCAAGCAGGTACAGCGGTTAAATAACTGGGGGCAGGGAGAGGTGAGCGGTTATGAGGTCTTCCTGAAACGGATGGAAGATCTGCCGTCGGCCACCAGGGCGGTTATGGATGAAGTGGCATTTGATTTTTTGGAGGACGGAAGCCGCCTGAAAGTGGAGACCATCCAGGAGAAATATACCCAGATCTTCGACTGGCTCAATCTTCAGGACATGAATGTGATGGTTTTAATCATTCTGATGCTGGTGGTGGCCGGGTTCAATATGATTTCCGGGCTGCTGATCCTCATCCTCGAACGGACCAATATGATAGGGATCCTGAAGGCCCTGGGGACCACCGACGCCACCGTCCGAAAGATCTTTATCCTGCAGTCCTCCTATCTGACTCTGATCGGCCTCCTTTGGGGGAACCTGTTCGGCCTGGCCCTGAGCCTGGCCCAGAAGCATCTGAACCTGATTTCACTGGATCCAACCTCCTATTACCTCGATACGGTACCCATCAACCTGAATCCGCTGCACCTCCTGCTGATCAACGTTGGAACCATGTTGATTATCTTTCTGTTTCTTTTGTTTCCTTCCATGATCATTGCCAGGATCTCTCCCGAGAAGAGCATCCGGTTCAATTGATTCACTTTTTTTTCACCATATCCTTGAGTTCCCTGCGCTGCTTCTTCCGGAAGGCCATTAACTCGCGCCGTTGCTCTTTACGCTGCTTTTTATATTGTTGCCTGTATCTGCGGCGTTGTTCCCTGCGCACCTTTTTGATCTCCTGAAGCTGCTGCTCATGTTGCCTGTTCAGTTCACGGCGCTGTTCCTTCCGGTGGCTTTTGAACTCGGTTTTGAGCCTGGCCAGCAGCAGCCGGGTCCTCTCCGACCGCAGCAGCTGAAATAGAAACGCAGTGATGAGCAGGGCCAGCAGAATCGATCCGGCTGCCCACAGCCAGGCATGGAGTCTGCTGCGGTATTCCTCAATTCTGTCCTGCTGCTGCCTGGCCTCCGCATTCAGATCATCAATACGCCCTGTCTGAATACGGCTCGTCTCTTCGAGCTCCAGGTAACGAATCCGTAATCCGTTCAGCAGAGTGGTGAGCGAATCAACCCTCCGGACGGCCTCCCGGTGAGCCTGACCGAGCTGCTGCACCCGGCGGCTCCACCTGCGCTCGAGTCCGTCGATCCGCACATTCTGCAGGCTGTCCACATGGTTGGCCGCACTGTCACTGAGGGTGGAACTGTCACTGAGAGAAGCGGTTTCACTGAGAGAAGCGGTTTCACTGAGAATGGCGGTTTCACTGAAGGTGGTACTGTTGCTCAGAGGGGCCCTGTTGCTGATGGATGTACCATCTCCGTTGCGCTGTCCCGGCAGAGGAGAAGCTGCCGGAAAAAGAAGAATGATCCATAACAGGAAGAAGAGGGCAGATTTCGGGCAGATTTTTGGAAAAAACAATTTCGGATCGTGTATGTTTGATGAATAAAATTCCCACTTTTTCGGATCAAAACCTAATGACAAGGAGGATAAATCGGGAACGTTGGCTGGAACTTCTTCAGTCCGGACTTCCGGGAGAAAAGGCCCACCGGATCATGGCCCCTTCGGTTCGCGGCCAGCTGATCACCGGTTCCCGTCCGGTGCCTGCGGCGGTGATGGTTCTTTTCTATCCTTCAGGGAAGGATACTTCGCTGGTGTTTATCCGGAGGAATGAGTATCCGGGTCACCACAGTGCGCAGGTGAGCTTTCCGGGTGGCAGGATGGAACCCTCCGACCGTTCCCTGCAGGAAACAGCCCTCAGGGAAACCATGGAGGAGCTGGGAGTGGAGAGCCCTATCGAGGTGCTGGGACGGCTTACCGATCTGCACATCCCGGTGAGTAATTTTATCGTTTCTCCTTTCCTGGGTTGGATCAATCATACCCCCCGGTTCGATCCCGACGGCACAGAGGTGCAATATATCATCGAAGCTCCCCTCTCCATGTTGCTCGACCCCACCTGCAGGGGAAGAGAAACCCTTCACCGCGATGAGATCCTGATCAAAGCACCCTTCTACCGGGTAGGGAAGGAT
Organism: uncultured Bacteroides sp.; assembly: GCA_964579515.1. GTDB lineage: Bacteria > Bacteroidota > Bacteroidia > Bacteroidales. The sequence goes on from CAZOHA010000032.1 coordinate 43,297, forward strand.
AAGATATGGGGGGCCACCGCTATGATCCTGAGTGAAGTTCTGCAACTGGCATCCACTGTGTGATCACTTCACTGTTCACAATGTTCTTGTAGTGTTCGTAACGATCAATCACCTCCCTGACAAAATTGTAGGTCTCGATGCCCCTGGCATATCCGAATCTGACCACCTGGTCGGTATAATATTGCGGATCGGATTTCTTCAGAAGCCACTGCTCCACTCCGTCGTGCCAGACATTGGGATCCTCCCCGTATCGACTGGCAAGCCTTCTGGCATCCTCAATATGACCGTAACCAATATTATATGAGGCCAGTACAAATTTAATCCTCTCCTGCTCATCGGGTATTTCACCGATGAAACGGTCGTCGAGCCATTTCAGAAAACTGGCACCCGCACGAATATGCACAGCCGGAGGAGATTCGCGCGTGACCCCGTAATTGGCTGCAGTGGTTGGCATCAGCTGCATGAGTCCGTAGGCCCCGGCCCACGATTCCGCCTGCGGATTGAACCTCGACTCCTGATAGATCATGGAAGCCATTAACCTCCAGTCCCACCCGATCCGTTCACTCTCCTTCTTGATGATCTCATCATACGGGGAGATCCGGCCGCTGCTGAGCGTGTAGTGCTCACTGTGTATACTCCGGTATGTATGCCTGTTCTTGAAATATTTATTATAAAGAATGGCATACCGGCTTGTGTTGCGATAATCGGTAAGCCAGGTGTCAATCTCGGCCTTGAGGCTGTCGGATCGCCGGTGGACCGCCCAGGCCACATTCTGTGGAAAAGAGATAGCCGTTCCCACATCGAGCTGAGGGAAATAAAGCGTGTTGACCAGTCCCACGTTCTCATCGCAGATGGCATAATTGATCTCACCGAGTGCCACCCGCTGGACCAGTTGTTCCGATTCCATCTGGACTTCCACAATCTCGATCCCCCCTCCTATTTCATTGGAGAGGGAACGCAACCGGTTGGCATAGACCGATCCCGACTGAACATATACAGTTTTACCGCTCAGATCCAGCTGGTTCCTGATCATCATGGTCTCCAGCTGCGCCTGATTCATCTCTTCCCAGTACTTCGGTTTGCGCTGAACCAGCACCTGTCTGGTCTGAAGGAAAGGAACGGTAAAATCGACCTTTTCCTTTCTGTCGGAGGTGACCGTGAGATTCATAGCGATCAGGTCAATGGCTCCCTCCTCCAGATCGACAAAGTTCTGATCGAGATCATTGCTCACCCGTACCTCCAGCTCCAGGTCCATATGATTGGCAAGGGCCTGAAGCATCTCATACTGGAATCCCATAGGCTGTCCGCGGTAGATAAAGTAGCTGATGGAGTTATATTCGGTCACTACTCTCAACACTCCCTTCTTCCTGATCAGTTCCAGGTTAGTCACCCTTTCGGGCTGGAGGCTGTCCAGATCTCTGAACCTCGGTTCGCCGCTCCTGTTGCAGGATCCGGTGAACAGAGTGAGCAGAAAGAGACTCAGGGCCGCCATCCAGACTCCGGGAATGTTCCTCATCCTCCTGTGAAGTTCTTTCTCCATTTTAATCATAAAAAGTCCACACCAGACCAAACCGGAATGTCCTGGGTTTCATCGGATACCGGTAGGTCGTGAAAAAATTGTTCCCTACAAATCCTATGCCATGCAACAGGTTACTGTAGGAGAGAAATATTCTGGTCCGGGAGATCTTGAATGCCAGAAAAACATCCAGGAAAGGGAATCCCCCTATCTCCTCTTCATCCTGAAGGTGAAAAATAGAGGTGGCCGGCATATAGGTATTGGCACGATACCGGGTAGTGGTGTAGAGGTCAAACCCCACATCGGTGATCAGGGCCCCGTTGAAAAAAGGCTGCATCCAGAAATTGGAGGTGTAGACCGCCGCCAGCGGAAGCCTCAATACCTCACCCGCAGTGGTGTATTGCAGGAGAAGCCGGTTTTCGGAATGAAATCCGCCTGCCCTGAAGTGCCTGGAGAAATAACCGGAGAACACCAGCAGGTCCCGGTCGTAAAGACGAGGTTGCGCCTCCTGATCCCAGTATATATAATTGCTGAGATAAGTCACTCCTGCCCTCAGATCCATATCAGTGGACTGACTCTTCAGGAAGGCTTCACCGCCTCCCTCGACAGTGGAAGGGTAATCGTGCTCCCAGCGGAAGAATGAAGAGCTGTATTGATTGGTAAAGTAGTGGGGGCGTTTCAGGGAGAGGGAACCCCTCAGGCCAAGTTCCGCCCTATCACGCAAACTTCTCGAGAAAGTGGCATTGGCCTCAAAATTATTTTGGTCATATCCGGCCAGATAGTATCTCCCGGACACCACCCAGTCCCAGATTCCCGTGGTGGGACCGGCCAGGTGAAATCCGATATATATGTCATTGAAGGATGCCGCAGCAAACCTGGCTTCCACGGTATCGGTGAAGATGGAATCGATATCCAGCGGATCGGCGCTGAGTGTATCGGTCTCCAGGTAAGAGACCGACACCGGGGAAAGTGAACCGAATCTCCGGTAAATATGCCCTGCATAAACCCTGGCAGAGATCCGGTCGTAATCGGGATCTCCCAGAATCATCTGGAAAACATTGGTAATCCTGCCTTCCGAGGCTGAATCCACCGGATTGTTCACCGAATAGTAATAGTTCCTGTAGACCGGTGGAATTGCATCAGGATTCACATCATCGCGGTAATCCTTTAAATGCCGCTGGATATGAAGCTGATGTGAAACCGAAAGGGTCTTCCCCGTCACTGTCTCATTCCCCAGGGTATCCCTGTTGACCTGGCGTTCCAGAAGATGGTAGTTCTGGGTGGTAAAAAGAGAGAGGTTCCGGTAGTGGGAAGTGGCATCCGACAGGTTCACTTCATAATCAAAGTACTGCTCAAGTTCACCGTTCCTGAAACTCTCCAGGTCCGCAAGCCCCCCGTTCTCGTCCGCATTGAAATCGTTGTAGTAAAAGGTCCCGAAAATACTGTACCGCTCTTTGGCATGGCTTCCGAAAAGCCCCACCCTGTTACTCCTGGTCTCCTCATTCCGGTAAAGCTCCTTTCCTGCCAGGATATTGAATTCGATTCCAAAATTGGTAAAGGGTGTGGTATTCTGTGTGTGCAGAACTTCCACATTCTCCTCGCGCCAGTCGACAAAGGGGATGGTGGAATAGGCCAGCGAGGTGAAAGGCACCCTGGTGTTGAAAAATACCGTCCGTTCGGGTTTCTTCAGATAGGGGTCCCATGCCCTCCCGAACAGGAACTGGTCGGGTTCAGGCCTTCTTGAAAAATCCACATGATTCATGGCGTGACCCAGGATCCCCAGATATTCATAGCTGAATCCCTGCTTGTAGGCGGGCTGATACTCTCTGTGAAGCTGGTGCATGTTGGTATCGAGCGGAGTCTCCTCGAACCGCGTAAACTGGTGCATCAATCTCCACGTGTTGATTCTTTTGGAAGTGTCGATCACCTGTCCTTGAAGTAATGGGGTGCAAGATGCCAGCATCAGACCTATGAACAAAAATCTCCTCACCAGATCTCCGGAACAGAATACTAATTTAACAAGCAGGGATGGAATGGGTTCTCCGGGAGATGCCCGAAAAATTAACAAAACAAGAAAGTTATGATATAAAAAAAAATCCCATCCGGAATAGCCGGATGGGATTGATTAAAAGATTGGCAACGACCTACTCTCCCACAAATGCAGTACCATCGGCGCTAATGGGCTTAACTTCTCTGTTCGGAATGGTAAGAGGTGGATCCCCATTGCAATAGTCACCTAAAGTCTTTGTCCGCCTCAGCCTGCAATGCCGGCTAAGGTGAACTATCCGCTTTCGCCAATGCTTTGGCGGATATCATACGATAAGACATATTGGAAGAAAACTCTTCAATCAACCTTTCGAAAAAAGCTCACGGGCAATTAGTACTGCTCGGCTTTGACATTACTGCCTTTACACCTGCAGCCTAT